>NZ_VULQ01000022.1 GCF_009696575.1 Anaerococcus porci
AGTTCGTATAAAATTAAGATAAGCTCCATTCCTATAGGAATGGACAGATATTGATACATAAAAAATTGTATCAACCCTTACCCATTGATCAGGATTTAGGTTGATACACAAAACTATTTACAGACCCCTTTCTATGCTATTATCCTTTTTCTTCTTTTCATCCACTTTCATATCCCCTTTAGTCTTAAATTCCTTTAATTTCCCTATTGTTGATGTTTTTGCTTTAGTATGCTCTTTAGCTTTTAATAACTTGGCAGAGTATACTTTTAGACTTGTGTATTCCTTATTATCCTTTCCTATACTTTTCTTTTCTTTGCCAAATAGGTGTACAAAATCTCCTTTTTTCAAATTTTTTACTTGATTGATTTTGTCATTATAGGCGTAGCAGCTGATGAATTTTGCATTTCCTTTCTTGTCATTTTCAGCAATAGAAAAGGAGGCTACTTTAAAGTCCCTCCCATCTTTTGATTTTAAATCTTTAATTTCTATATCAGTTGCTATATTTCCATCTATATTTAATGTATCCTTTTCTTTATTATCTATATCTTTCATCTCTTTATCTCCTTGTTCTTGATTAGCTTCTAAGTTTTCTTTTAACTCTTCTTCGTCTATATATTCAATAAACTTTTCATCAATAAGACCCATAACTGAATCGTTCATATAATTATCATAGGCATTATTAAGAACATTTTCATTATCTACTCCTGTTTCAAGAGATATAATACCTTTTACAAATTCTTTATGATTATATTCTGCTAAAAAATCTATTGTATTTTTCATGCTTTCAAAATTTGTATTTTCCATATTTGCTATTGTTTTTATATCACTTGCGTATCTAACAGAATCCCATTCATACTTTCCACTTTCTTTGTTAAACTCTACTCCTGTGGCTAAAATAAATTGCTTCCCGTCAAATAAGGTAGCTTGATTATCTTTCACATCCAATACCATAGTGTCTCCAAATTCAGTTTCAATTACATTTCCCTTTTTTATATTCATTTTTATTCCTCCATTTCTATTTTTATCTTTCTTATCTGCTAAATCTTTTATTTCTTCTTCCTTTTCATCACTAATAATAAATTGTTTTATTTCTTCAACTGTGGGATCATCAATTGTAGTCTGAATGAATTTTACTAATTTATCTTCTGAAGTGGCAAAATTTTTAATTCCATAATCAACTATATTGTTAATTATTCTTTGAGTCGCCCCATCAAAAGAAAAATTTTCTCGAATAAATTCATTAAATTTATCTCTATCAAATTTCATATTTTTATTCCCCTAATAATCTCATTTAAAGTTTTATCTACCACATGGTTCACTATTATTTATTTCTTTGATGTTGTTATTTATTACTAAATTTTCCTTATAACCCTGCAATTTATCCATAATAGATGTTTTTTCTTTCTTTTCAAAATCTCCTATTTCTTGCACTTTATTATCTCTAAAATCAGCGTCATTTCTATCTATTACTCCATCTAAGTCCATATCTTTAGATAGTGGATCATAGAAGTTGCCATCATCATCTATCTCAAATCCCATTACTTCTCTTAGTTTTTCTTCATCTACTGATACAAGCTCACTAAAGTCCCAAAAGCCAATAGATGTCTTTATTTGTACTAACTCTCTTAAGTCACTTGCATCTAAAGGATCATAGGTGTATTGAAAGCTGTCAATTAGGGTCTTATCTACATAAGTGTTCATCTTGTAATTTATTAAATCTAGACTGATTTGTATCTCATGCTTTTCATCTGGCGTAGTTGTATAGGCTATTCCTATATCTGTTAAGTCAGGAAACATAGTATCAAAGTCCTCTAGCCTATTTTCTTCATCATATTCTCTGTTAAGGAAGTCTATCAATTCTTCCTTTACTTCTTCAAGTAATGGATTGTCTTGGCTTATATCTTCACTTTTCCCCATATCTAGTAAATTATTTACTTCTGCAAGTCTAAGGCTCTTATCCTTTAAAAGTTCAGCCTGAGGAAAAGTTTTTTGTATTTCAATTTTGGCTGTTTGAAACTGTTCTTCTGTATCTTTTAGTTTGGAAACTGTATCTTCCAATCGTTCAGGTAATTTATCTAAAACATTATCCATTCTTGTTATATTACCTATTTCATCTGTTCCAAACTCTCCTCTATATTCTCCCTTACCTTTTAATATAAAGTTATATTTATTGAAAAAAGAATCATATTTTATGGATAAATCAAAATTTCTATACTCACCTATTTTTTCTCCATCTTTTTCCATTTCGCCATAAAATTTAACTCCCTTAATCTTATTCAACAAAAACTCTCCAGCCATTTTCTTATCTGTATATTTCTTACCATCAATGGTTAGTGAAGTAAATTTATTATCTTCTTTTGTATTTTTATCTATAACCCTATAAGGCTCAACACTTTCAATATCATTTCTTAATTCGTTTATCCTCTCTTTTAATCTTTCTATTTCTTTCGGATAAAATTTCACTACTTTATCTTCCATCTTGTAAAGATTTGATTTAAAGTTGGCCTCTAGCATTTTAAGTTTAGATACTTCAACATCAAGATCCATCTTCTCCTTTATTAATGGGTTTCCTGTAGCAAGAGCTTTAATTTCAGCATAATTTAATGTGGCTTCGTCTACATCTTCTGCTACTCTTACTGGTGTCTTTGATGTCATAATTTGGGAAATATATTTTTGTTTATTCTCTAAGGTTTGAAAAAGATAGGCATCAAAAGTATTTTCTGTTACATATCTAAAAATGTACACATCTTTATTCTCATTTCCCTGCCTGACAATCCTTCCTGCCCTTTGAGCAAGGTCGGCAGGTCTCCATGGTATATCAAGATCATGAATAGCGATTAATTTATCTTGAGCATTAGTACCTGCTCCCATCTTCTGTGTTGAACCAATTAATACTCGTATTTCCCCCTTTCTTACCTTATCAAAGATAGCGTCTTTTTCCATATTGTTTTTTGCTTTATGAATATATTCTATTTCCTCTTTTGGCACTCCCATATCAATAAGTTTTGTTTTAATATCATCATAGATATTAAAATCACTACTTGGTATAGACATATCGCAAAAGATTAATTGAGCCGACTTTTTATCTTTATATTTATCCCAAATACTAAATACATTCTTTATACAAGTATTTACTTTGCTATTAGGATCATCAGGAAGTAAAGGATTGATTAATCTTTGGTCTAATGCCATCTTCTTTCCATCATTAGTTATTAATAGCATATTATCAACACTTGCATCTACCTGCTTATCACGAACCTTATCTGCTCTCTCTGAAAAAGTTTCAAGAATTTCTTTTTGTTCTTCGGTAGGCTTTGTTTTTATAGTTTCATAAT
Source organism: Anaerococcus porci (assembly GCF_009696575.1). Classification (GTDB taxonomy): domain Bacteria; phylum Bacillota; class Clostridia; order Tissierellales; family Peptoniphilaceae; genus Anaerococcus; species Anaerococcus porci. The sequence goes on from NZ_VULQ01000022.1 coordinate 3,336, forward strand.
GAGCTTCAGGTGTAGGAAGATTTAAAACATCAGCTGTTTTAATATCCATAAATCCTTTTACAGTATTCATAAGTTCAGGGAGATTATAGAATTTTGCAAATCTGGTTTTACTCCTATAACCATTACCCTCAGGATTTAATTCTATGGCAGTTATTGTTTCTCCAAAAGTAGATGCCCAAGAATCGAAATGTTGCAATTTCATCTTTTTTAATTCATCATACTGTAAATATCTCTGCATGGTATAAAGCTCAGCCATACTGTTGCTTACCGGTGTGCCTGTGGCAAATACTAATCCTTTGTTATTGGTTATTTCATCCATATAGCGACATTTCATAAGCATATCTGATGATTTTTGTGAATCTGTAGAAGTAATTCCTGCCACATTCCTCATTTTAGAAAATAGGTAGAGGTTTTTGTAGGCGTGGGCTTCATCTACAAATAACTTGTCTACTCCCAGTTCTTCAAAGGTTACAACGTCATCTTTCTTATAATCAGCATTTAGTTTTTCTAACTTTGTCTCTAATTTTTTCTTTGTCTTTTCTAATTGCTTTACAGTAAATCTTTGATCCCTTTCTCTTTTATATTCATCTATATAGTCAATGATTTCATCAATTTGACTTTGTAATTCATATTCTTGTCTTTCTTTTGATATGGAAATTTTTTCAAATTGACTATGTCCTATAATAACAGCATCATAATCTCCTGTAGCAATACGACTACAAAATCTTTTTCTTCTATCTGGTGTAAAATCTTTTTCTGTAGCACATAATACATTAGCTCCTGGATAAAGTTCATTAAATTCTCTTCCAAATTGCTCTACGATGTGGTTAGGAACAACAAACATTGTCTTATTACTCATACCAAGTCTTTTTGATTCCATGGCTATACCTATCATTTCAAAGGTTTTTCCTGCTCCTACTTCATGGGCAAGTAAAGTATTTCCACCAAACAAACCTCTTGCTATGGCATCTTTTTGATGTGCTCTTAGTTCTATTTCAGGATTCATTCCTTCAAAAGTAAGATTAGACCCATTATATTCCCTTTGTCTTACGGAATTGAATCTTTCGTTATAATCTTCTACTAATCTGTTTCTTCTTTCTACGTCATCAAATATCCAGTTTTTAAATTCTTCTTTTATCATCTCTTGCTTACTTCTTGCAAGCATTGTTTCTTTTTGATTAAGCACAGATTTTTTCTTTCCGTCACTATCTTCTAATTGATCAAATACCTTAGTATCTCTTAAATTTAAAGTATCTTCTATTAATTTATAGGCATTTACCCTATTTGTGCCATAGGTAAAAGAAGCAAGATCATTGTCCCTATCAGAGCTTTTTCCTTCAACTCTATACTCTCCTGTGAAGTCAGAATATTTAATATCTATATTCCACCTTGCTGATGCTGATGTTTTCAATAAGTTAAACATAAAATTTTTGTAATCTTGTTCCGGTATCCATGTTGCCCCCATTCTAACTGTAATTTCACTTGCATCTAGTGCTTTAGGCATAACTTCCATTAGTTTTGCTTTTTGAAAATGTAACTCCTTTAACTCTTCTTCTAACATCTCTCTATCTGCTGAATTTTCTTCCTTTTCTAATTCTCTTTCAATATTTTTAATGTAAGAATCTACAACTTCTATTTTATCTCTTATATTTCCTGACAAGTATTCATCAGCACTTACGTAAGGTCTTGAAAAATCTCCTAAATCTTTAGCAGACTTAAATGGTTTTATATCATTAGGTTCAAAGAAATCTAAATTTAAAAATATTTCTCCTTTTAATTCTTCTATTAATTTATCTCTTGATTTCCCTGTTAACTCTTCCATGTAATCAAAATTAATTTTACCTTTTTGACTAATAGAAAGTACAAGAGCATCTATTGGCTTATCTACATGGTCTATAACAATAGCTTTCTTTATGGTTCTCTTAATAAAAATATCTGATTTACCTATAAAGTTGCCTTCTTTGTCTAATTTTTCCAAAGTTGAAATCAAAGAAAAATTAGCATCTTCTCTAAATAACTTTTTATTTGCTTTTGAATTTATTCTTCCGTATTTCGTTGAAAAATTATCATATAGATTATTTAGATTTTCTTGTTCTTTTTTTATCTTCTCATCTGAAAAGTTTTCTCTTTGATAGGTAATAACTTTCCTTAGACTTTCATTTAATCTTAAATATTCTTTTACCTTATCTTTATCCTTTTCGTTTAAGGATATTTTTTGCATAATTGAATTTTCTCTAAAATATATTTCATCATCCACTAAAGCAAAAGAATAGTTTTTAACACTATCATCAGCTGGTATTGTTTCTTCTCCAAGTTGCTCATCTATTTGTGCTTCCTCGTATTCCCCTTGAATATTTTTAATGGCTTTTTTTAGTCCTTCTTCTAAAGAAATGTCTTCATTTTCAATACATGCAAGGCTTGTCCCAAACCTTGACGGTATTTCTTCCATAGTCCCTATTACCATCTGAGGATTATCAACAAAATATTTATTATATATTAGTCCTTTTTCGTCTTTGTCTAGCTTTATCCAGTCTTCATCTATCTTTAATAGCCTATCTCTCTTTTTTAAAAAGATTATATCTGAAGTTACTTCTGTTCCAGCTATCCCTTTAAATGTAGTATTTGGTAGTCTTATTGCTCCTAAGAACTCTGCTCTTTCCGATATATATCTTCTAACATCTTCACTTTTTTTATCCATAGTCCCAGATGAAGTTATAAATGCAATGATGCCGCCATCTCTAACCTTATCTAAAGTTTTAGCAAAAAAATAATCGTGAATTAGAAAGTTATTTCTTTCATACTCACGATCTGCTACTTTAAATTCTCCAAAAGGAATATTTCCTATGGCCACATCAAATAGGTTATTAGAAAAATTGGTTTCTTCAAATCCTTTTATTTGTATATTGGCATTAGGGTAAAGTTCTTTGGCAATTTCCCCACTAATCCTATCTAATTCAACTCCATAAAAGTTTGACTCTTTCATTTCTTCAGGAAGACTTCCTATAAATCTACCTGTTCCGGCACTTGGCTCTAGAATATTTCCTTTTCTAAAACCAAGTTTAGAAAGTGTTTCATATATAGAGTCTATAACTGGTTTAGGTGTATAAAAAGCTGTCAATGTAGATTGTCTTGCCCTATTATATTCCTCGTCAGTTAAATTCTCTTTTAAAAAGTTCCTTGCTTCTAACCATTGTCCGCCCTTTTCTTCATCAAATACATCAGAAAGTCCTCCCCAACCAAGATATTTTGCAAGAATCTCCTGTTCATCTTTTCTTGCTGATCTATTTTCTTTTTCTAAAATCTTTAGGATACTTATAGCTTCGATATTATTTTTTAATCTCTGCGAAGGTGGTAAATTTTCCTCTTCCTCAATAATTTTATAGTTTTCTAAAGAAACTTCAGAAACCCCTTCTATATTTTCTCCATCAGTCCTTATTAAATCATTGTTTTCTTTCCATGCCTTGTATTCTTCTAACTTCTTATCAATAGTTTCTTTTCTATGAGTGGTCAATTTTAAGGTGTTACCATCTCCATCTATCTTTCCAATTCCTTCAAAATAAGAAAAAGGTAGAGTAAATTCCCTATAATTTTTTGGATTAGACGAACTATATACTAAAAATTCTTCCTTTTCATTATCAACTTTTACTATAAACTGATTAGCAACAAGAGAAGATTTATTATTTATTACATCAAAACTTTTATATAAGAGCCCTGAATTGTCTTTTTTAACTTTTTCTTCGTTATTATTGTCAATATCTTCAAAGCTAATTTGTTCTACTAGTTCCTCTTTATCAATAGATTGTTTTTCTTTTTCACTAGATTTATATACTTCTAAATCAAGATCTTTGTAGTCATTAAAAAGAATTGTTTCGCTTCCGGTAATAAAGCCATTCATTAATCCCGTATTATCCTCTAATTCTATAGTTTTAGGACTTGTAGTATCGTTAATGGTGGTTATAGTGTATTCTTTTCCTTTGTATCTAACACTCATTCCTTCTTTGAAATGATTTTCTTCTAACTTTATATTCTTTTCTATTTGCTGATTTAAATATCCATTTAAAAGAACTTCTCTGTGTCTATCGTCAATTAAATAAGGTAAATTGTTTAGTAAGTCTTTATAACTTTTATATTTTATGGCTTGATTAGAATTTAAAATATACCCATTGTATCGTAAATTTTGTCTTAGAGTTTTTTCTTTTATATCTAAGATTAGCTCTACATCAAAGCCTTCTTTTCCATCGATTGTCTCCTTAATACTATCTGGGATTTTTAATAGTCCTTCTTCTATTTTCTTTGATAGTAGTAAGTATTCTTCATTTTGAGGATCAAAATAGTATTCTCTTTTTTCTTTGATATCCTTATCTATTAACTTGGAAAGAACTTCTTTTTTATCTCTTATTTCTTCAATTTTTGATTTTTCTTCTTGCGATAAATTTATATTAAAAGTAATTTTATTTTCTTCATTTATATGTGCTAAATTTTGATATGCACCACTGATTTCAAGATTTTTATTAAAAACATATATATCATTATAATAATCCGGAAATTGCTGATTAAAACTTTGAACATCTATATCATAGCCTTTCTCAAATTTTGTAACTTTATCATCAGCAATTTCAAATAATCCTTCTCTTTCCAATTCTAATACATCATTTAAATTTGTAAGGTTTACTTCTTTCATTTTGACAGTAATTTCATCAAACAAACTGTCTATTTTTCTGCTATCCTCAAAAGATTTCCCTTTATATAAATTGTAGATCTTTCCTTGTGAGTTTTCCTTTCTTGGATAAACTCTAATTCCTGTTTCTTCTAGTTCTATATCCTTTGTTTTCTCTTTATCTACTAAAGCATAATAATATCCTACTTTTACGGCTAATTTATCTTCTACAATCTCTTTTATTAATTTTTCTTCTACTTCATTTCTTAATACTTCTAAAGCTTTTAAATTGCTTCCTTTAAAGGAATGTGAAAATAGTTTTAAGTCCTTATCAAAATAGGCATCATATGAATAATATGTTATTGGATTATGGTTATTATCATATCCACTGGAAATATCTTTTATTTTTAAATATTTATTATCCTCTGTTCTAACTATATCTCCCACTTTTATAGAGAGTATCTCCTTATCATCTTCTATATTGTTTTCAAGTGAATTATTTAAATATTCTCTATATCTATGTTCTACTCTAATGCCTAATTCTTTAACCTTATCTATTGACTTCATATCATCTGGAAGATTTCTCTGCTTATCGGCAACTTCTCTCATGATTTTTGCATATTCTCTTTGGAATACAGAGTTAAAACTTGCTAAGGTATTATTTCCTAAGTTTTCTCTTGCCTTTATAATTTCATTTTCTAAAACTTTATCCTTAACTAATACATCAAAAATTCTATCTTCAATTTGATTTATTGAAATTATTTTTTCATCTATCTTATTTTCTTCTATAGTTTGATTAAGTTCTATCTGACTTTTTCCTATTTGTTCATAAAAAAATTCAAAGTCTCTTTGGTTGATCTCATTTCCATCACCTATGTCTATCTTATAGTGATCAACTATTTTTCCATCTACTATATGGTTAAAATAGAATTTGGAATACCCCTCCCACTCATCAGTCATCTGACTATACTCATCTTCTCCTAAGGTCTTATTATGAAGTCTTATCTTTTCATCTATTTCCCTTATTTCATCTAATAATTCTTTAGTCAGCCTTTGTCCTGCATAATCTTTTTCTATTAGACTTGAACCCTCATTAAACTCAATTATCCAATAATCATCTTTTATATGGCTATCTAAATCAAAACCTATATTCTCTTTATTTTTATTAGTATAAAATTCCTTAAATTCTTCAAACCCATTTACTATATCATCATCTATAACTTCTTTGTTAGAATTAACTACAATATTTGGAATATCATCATATCGACTTTGACTTTCTAAAAGGTAATATTCTCTTCCTTCTATTTCTTCCTTTTCTTTAATATAAAAAGTGTCATGTATTCCCTCAAGAATAATTCCATCGTCTAACTGGTCTAATGGTATATCTAATTGTTTTTCAAAGGCTATGGAATATATTTCTTCTTTTAAAAAGTTTGGTATAAATTCATCATAAATGATAAGTTTTCCATCATCACCTATACTTGCTACAGACTGTCCTTGATAATAATATATAGAACTATTATTTGTTCTTTCTATATATACATCATTATCAGTTGGAGGCAAATCATCTTGATAATTTATATACTCCTGGCTTTCTTTTTCTGTTTTATTTATTTCCTGATCTGTTTTTTTCTCCCTATTTTCTTCATAACTTTCTTCATCTATATATCTATTCTTTTTAATAAGGTCATTAATTCTTCTTGCAACATTAGACCAAGATAGTAGTATTTCTTTTGCATTACCTTTATTATATTTTATTCCCTTCGCATCGTGCCACTCACCACTTTCTCTTGCAGCAGATAGTGCATGAGAACTTCCACCTACGCCATATTCATTTTTCAAGAAATCTGCTTGTTCTTTTAAATCATGCTTTTCAGTAAAAAATTCATATATTCTTTTCTTTCCATCAGAAAACCCGCTTCCTCTTTTTAGGCTTTCATCTATTTCATCTTGTGTTATAAAACTCTGAATAGGTGCAATATCCTTTAAATTTGACCTATATAATTTTCTTTCTATTTCTAAATCATTGATATCATTATAGATTCTAGATAATTTATAATGATGAAATCTTAAAATATCAGGATTAATCTTATATTCTTCTAAAAATACCTCGTATTCTTTTCTGAGTTTATTTATAAAATTTTTATCTTCAAGTTTTTTCCCGAGATTTTCTTTTTCATCTGGGAAGCCTCTTCCTTTTATATCATTAAGACTAGCTAGATATCTGTCCTTAGTTTCATCAGTAAGATCTCTTTTTAAATACAATAATTTTTCTGCTATTTTTTCTCTTTCATATGCGGCACTTTCTACAATCTCAACATTGCTAGCAAATTCTCCTCTATCTAATAAATTATTAAGATTATTAGCTAAATCTTTCCAAGAAACTATTTGCCCTTCTCTATATCTTGCCTCATCTCCATCTTTAAAAATTGCTCCTTCCTTTCCAAACCATGCAGATATCTTTCTTCCCTCAATTTCAAGACCATTGGCTCCCTTATATATTTCTTTCAAAAAGTTTGCCTTATCTTCTAAAGATTTACCCTTAGAAAATTCTGCTATTACTGCTAATCTTCCATCTTCATGATTTCCTCCATGAATTAAAAATGTATCTATTTCTCTTTGACTTATTGGATTTGAAAAGGATATTTGCTCTCCCTGATTTTTAGCAGAAAAAAAGGAAGTAGACTCTACTTCCTCACTTTTTAGATTAGGATTATCTCCTTTTCCCCTATTTCTTGTAGGGTCATATCCATGTTCTTCTTTAGTCTCAGATATTTCAGATAGTCCTCTTCTTTCAGTTCTTCTGTCAGCCCCCAAGTTTCCATCATCTTGACTTCTTCCCTTGTGATAAAGTCCTCTATCTCTTTTTCCTTGGACAGAAGATGATCCATCAATGTCCCTTGCAAATACATTATCTGATAATCCTCTTCTTTGTTCTCCTTGAGAAAGTTCAATCTCATCCTTCCCCATCTGTTGAGTTTCTTTAAATCTATTTCCTCGGGAATTTCCATATTGGGTACTAGGACTTCCATTCCTTCCTCCAATTCTTCCATCTTGTATGTCCCTCCCTGTCTCTCGAAGGAATTCTCCTTGACGATTGGTGTGTAAATTCCCTCCTCCATAAGGTATTCCTTGCCTGCCAATGTTAATTTCTCTTTCATCTTCCAAGCCTCCTTTTTTTAAATTTATTTCACCGTTTATATCAGAACTTAATTTATTATAACGCTCCTTAAGCTCTTTTGTCTGCTCCAAATCTTTTCTTTCTTGAATTTTCTCTAAAATTTCTAATCTTTTTATTTCCTTTCCCAAATCAAGTAAGATATTTTTGCTTATATTAGAGCTTATACTTAATACTTTGTCTATGTCCAAACTTGATATTTTAGACAGTAAAGATAAGTTTTCTTCTTTTAGCTGATATGAGACCTCCATTCTCTCACTTATGGAAATTTTTACGGATTCTTTTAACAAATTAAAAAGGTCTACCCTTTGAATGCTTTTTAAACTTTCGTCAGATAGACTTTCTAAAATTTTATTGAATTCTCCTCTAACATTACTTTCTACTAAGGCATCAATTTTATCTTCTTGGCTTAATAGAAGCTGACTATCTTTTTCTTTAAACTTATCTATCAGTTCATCTAGTAAGTCTAAATGCTTTTTGCTATCATATTTCCATAACTTTACCTCAGAAATGCTATGATTAATACTTACTGTTTGCCTTATGTCGAAGATATATTTTATCCTTCCACTATCTATATCTAAAAGTGGTATTCCTTTTTCGCCTCTTTTAACGCTTCTACCTATACTTTTCCAATAATCAAATTCTGCACAAGCTGTTGCTTTTGGATCCATATTGTATATAGATATTTGATGTATATATGGATACTTATAGTTATTGCCTGATACCTTTAAATATTCCTCATATTTTTTTATATCTTTCTTAAATTCTTCTTTTGCAAGATAGATTGATCTGCTTAAATCTACTATATCATATCTTGGCATTTTATCCCTCCTCATTATAGTGATAAAAATGAACTATATTTTTATACCTTTATTTGTTAAACTTTATTTCTTTCTATTTTTTTAATTTCTGTAAGCAAAAGATAACTTTAAATGTCATTTACGCTATCTTTTTATTGCAATAAAAATACGATTAGATTTTTTACTTTTCTAATCGCTTTAACTTCCTTTATTCTATTGTTTCCAATCCAACATTGCTTTTTCTAACTTTGAAAAATTGCAATTTGCTCTTCTTATAATTCCTGTTTTCTTTTGCTTTTGGTATATTTTTTCTACCTTTATCAAGACCTTTGTTTTTATCTTTAAACAAAAAGCGTATTCTTTTTGAAATAAGTCTTTATATCTGATATCCTCAAGCTCATTAAATTCAATTCTTTCATAACAATCATCCGGTACAGGAATCATTTTCTTAATATCCAATATAGATAATATGTGCATTTTTTCTTTATCAGAATAATATTTGTAAATATCTCCATCTATAGTAATACTATTATCGATCACTTCATAAATTAAAAAATGCTCATCAGAAACATTCTTCCATTTTTTGTGTTTTTCCTTTGCAGAAGAAATTGGAATAAAATAATTATAATTTTCTATACCAATAATAATTCCAACAAATGGTTTTATACTGTTTCTATACGATGGGTTGTAATAAACTTCTGAATCTACTTTATTTAGATATTCAAGGTAATCGGAGTTTACAGTATAAAATCCATATTTTATAACTTCTACCATTGTTTTCTCCTAAAAAAACAGAGAGGTTTTTTCCTCTCTGTTTGCTTTAATGTTTCACCTTTGGGTATAGGTAGTGAGACACCTTCTTTAATGCTCCACCTTTAAAGGTAGCGGGACACCATCTTTATCTGACAAGAGTATAACATATATTTATAGTAATGTCAAATCAGTAAATTTCCTAATTGCTACTCTTTTATCATTTACATTATACCCTATTTCTTTCAAAATTCACTCCTTTCTGCATTCCTATAATTTTATTCAAATTTTTTATAATCAATTTACTTATAATATTTACCTATGGTGTTTTTTATTTCTTCTTCAATTTCTTTTAAAAAATTCTCTTTATCTTCCTTACCCTTTGCTATATCACTTAATCTCATTTCCCATTTTGCTGTTGTCTTTGGAGATTTAAACTCATCTATAACTATAGTCACTAGGTTTAATCCCTTTCTAGTTGATATTAGGTTTTTCTTTTCTCTTTTTATATAACCTTTGTATATCAAATTTTCTATTATTCCCGCTCTTGTAGCAGGAGTACCAAGTCCTTTTCTTTCAACTTCAACATCCTTAACTAATTCATCATTTCCAGCTATTTCCATAGCTTTTAAGAGTGTATCCTCAGTGAAGTGTTTAGGTGGTTTGGTATACTTCTCTTTTATATCTTTATTTTCAATATATAAAAAATCTCCTATTTTTACATCGAGAAGTTGTATATCTTCTCTCTTCTTTGATTTATATTCTTCTAAATATTTTGTAAATCCTTCTTCTGCAATTATTTTATAAGTGTTTATAAATTCAAACCCGTCAAATTCAGCCACTATCTTTGTTGTATTTTCTACAAGTGGATATCCAAAACTTGCATAGAGTTTATTTGTTATAAGTCTATATACTTTGGCTTCACTTTCCGGAATATTTGAAATATCCTTATTTAATGAACTTATCGTTGGAATTATTGCATGATGATCTGTAACTTTTTCAGAATTAAAAACTACCTTAATTCTTTCTGTGTCAAAATCATTTTTTCCTATAATATTATTTACAGTGCTTTCTATCATGTCTACTGTCAAATATCTTGAATCTGTTCGTGGATAGGTAATATACTTCTTTTCATACAGACTTTGGGCATAATCTAGGGTTTGTTTTGCACTGTATCCAAAATACTTATTACATTCTCTTTGAAGTGTTGTTAGGTCAAAGGGCAGATTAGGCTTTGTAATCTTTTCTTTTTTAATTACATCGGTTATTTCAATTCTTTCTCCGATTAAGTTTTTTAGCTGCTCTGCCACTATCTCGTCATCAATTCTATCTGTCGACAGTGTAAATCCATTCATGGAAATCTCCACTGTATAATATTTTTCTTTTTTAAAACTATTTATCTCATCATCTCTATTCACAATCATTGATAAAGTTGGTGTTTGTACTCTGCCTACACTATAATTTTCATTATATAGACAGGAGTAAAGTCTACTTATGTTCATTCCAACAAGCCAATCAGCTATGGCACGAGCCTTAGCTGAATCAAAAAGATTATCATAGTTGCTTCCATCTTTTAAGTTGATAAATCCTTCTTTTATGGAAGAATCTTCCATTGAGGAAATCCAAAGACGTTTCATTTTCTTCTTACAATTTGCCATCATATATACAAGTCTAAAGATAGCTTCTCCTTCTCTACCAGCATCACAAGCATTAATAATGGTGTCAACTTCATTACTATTCATTAGTCTTTTAAGAATATTAAACTGTTTTTTAGTTGTCTTCGTTACCTCATACTTGTATTCTTTTGGGATAATAGGTAAATCTTCAATTCTCCACTTCTTATATCTTTCATCATACACATCAGGATTTGCCATTTGTACTAAATGCCCAACACACCATGAAACAATGTATCCATTCCCCTCATAATATCCATTATTTCTATTTTTTGCTCCTATAACTTTTGCTATTGATGCTGCAACACTTGGTTTTTCTGCGATTACTAATTTCATTTTTCCTCCTTTAGTTTTTTAATAAAAAAATGAGAGATTAAATTTTCAATCCCTCATCTTTTTATAGCTCTACTGATTTTTTATTTTTTCTATAATATTTATTCCATTATCTATTACATCTTCAAACTTTATGTCTCTAGCATAAAGATTTTTCTTCGAATAAGAATTCCATCTATCTAAAAAAGCTTGATCTGTTTTTAACATTCTCATTAAACTGATGATTTTATCTACATTAAATTCCGTTTTTCTATAATCAAAGGTTCTAATACATGCTTCTTTTAATATCTTGGTATCAACCTCTTTATCTTTTAATTTATAAATTATATAAAGATCATAGTAATCCTTACTTCTGCTATTTAAAAACCCCCTAGAGTATATTGTTTGAATTTTTTCTGCCACAATTGTTTCAATAGGATAGGCTTTAATTAAAATATCTTCTTGCCCAAAAGCACTTATATATTTATAATCTATGGGATGTGGTGTGATAACATCACCTGTTGCAATATCAAGAGGTACAATTTGTCTTATATTCTCCATCCTACAAAGTATACTTACACGAAACCCTCCATACTGGTCATCTTCCTTGATTGTACTTATTCCATGTACTTTATAGGATATATCATCTGAATGACTTGCTTCTAGTAATTCTTGTATTGTTTTTAATATATTTTCTTCTGATAAATGCATATTTCTTAAAAGAAGATCTATATCTACCGTGCTTCTTGAATCTATGCCTACTACATTAGATAAAAGAAAACCTCCTTTAAAAATAAATTTTTCATGATACTTACTCTGTGCTAATTTTTTTAATATGCTTTCCAAAAAATAATATAACATTACTGAATTAAATGGGAGTCCTGATTCTTTACTTATATTATGACAAATGGCGGTTAACTTTGCTTTATTCATACACCACCTCCATGACTTCCCTTACTTTATCTTCTATTCCCATTTTTCTTGCTATTTCATATAGAGAATGTATATCCTTATCCTTATATTTAGAATAGGAACGAATGAGTTTTACATAAACTTCAGTATCCATTTTTTCTTTGTTAGAAATAAAATCACAAAGTATTCTTTCGTAGGAGTAAACATTCACAATATTTCCAAACATTGTCTTTTTCTGTATAATTCCTAGATTATAAATAGATTTTTTTACATAATTGATATTAAGTTTATCTTGCTTCTCATTAAATTTATATCCATTGTATACTGTAACATCTATTCTCCATGGAATTTTGTCCGTTACTCCAAGTAAAAACAAAGCTGTCTCATAGGAAAATATCGCCTTTCTATACTGATATTGAAAAAAATAGTACTCATCGTAATCACCATCTTTAGTAATATATATTCCTTTTTGAACTCTAAACAATTTTCCTTCTTTTGCTAGTCTACTTAAATATACTGTAGGTATGTTATTCTCTCTGCAATAAGCAGATGTTATAATGCCACCTGATTTTTTTAGATGTATTTCAATTTGCTTTCTATAATTCATTATATTCATCTCCTTGTTGTGTTTACACTTATATTATATGCTTTTATAGGTGTGTTTGCAACAAAGCTTTGAATTCCTATCCCAATGTATTTCAAAAATTATCAAGAAATTTCATATCGCCAATTCCTATAGTTCTATACATAATATTATTTAGTTTTATCAAAATTTCTTATCATCGAATTCTTAATTATATAATCCATCATTTCTACTTAGCTTTCCTTATATATTAAGTTTAGGCTGTCGTTTTGTTCATCCTCTTTTTATTAAAATTCCAGAATTATAATTGTAATTTTCTATCGTATGTTTATAAATTTATACGATAATTGAGTTTATTGTTGTCCTTAAGCTCCTGCTTAAATCATTGAAAAGATTAAAATTCATCTTCATCTGGAATAATTTCTGTATCTTCCTTATCTTCAAGATCATAATCCTCCCTTTCAGATTCATAATCATCTTCTAATTCATTATAATCTTGCTCATCTTCAAAACTTGCCTCTTCATTTTTCTTATAGATTTTGAAGTAATATCCTGCACCCATTACACCGACAATGATTAAACCCATAAATAAATAGAGTCCTATCCCAGATTTCTTTTCTTCTTTCTCCTCTTTCTTCGGTTTTTCCTCCACCAGTTCTTCTTTTTTTACTACTTCTTCTTTTGGCTTTACTTCACTTTCTCCTTCAATCATATTAAGTAGGTCTTGCTCTCCTACTTCTGTCAATAGCCTTACATTATCTTGGTTTGATGAGTGATCCACTATTAGGTGCATAGTTTTTCCACTTTTAGTTTGAAATGTTAAAAATTGTCTTACATCTACTGGATTTTCTTTATCTTTTTCTGTATCTCCACTTGGTATAATATCTTTTCCATTCCTATCTACATTTTCAATTACTGAACCTCTTGCCTTATTTTCTTGTGTCGCAAGACTATTTACTGCCTTTGTATTACCACCTTTTACAAGTGGTGTTTTCTTTGGAGGATTATTTGAAGGCTTATTTGCTTCACTTGTATTTCCTGGTATTCTTGGAACATCTTGATAAGGAATTTCTTCTTTTGATGGTGTAAAAACATCATCTTTAAACATTTTTTCAAATTCTTCTTTTTGTGGTTCATAGATTGATTCGTTTTGACTTTCTATTTGCCCTTCATTTGTCATAGCAAATGTAGTTGCTGGTACTGTAAATGTAAAAAGGAGTAACGCTATGGCTACTCCTCGTTTAATACTCTTATTCATTTTTCTATCCTTTCTTATTTTACATTTTTAAATACATAGACTGCTTTTCTAGCATTGTCCCATTCTATTGTTTGGTTTTTGCCATCTTTAATATCTCCATGACTTGCTCCAAAAGCTTTAGCAATATTTGAAATTGAAGCATGAATTCTTCCATTTATAATCACTGGCTTAACATCTGAATTGTAGACCTTTCCATCCGAATCTTTCATAACACCAGTATCAATATTTAGTCTTAACGTCTTTTTAGCTAGGATATTATTCTCTTTATTTGAGAAAATAGCTTCACGAGTAGAGTTGTCATACTCAACATTAAAACCTAGAGTATATGCAATATATCTTACTGGAATCATAGTTCTTCCTTGATCCACATAAGTTTTTACATCCATATAGACTGTTGTCTTACCATCTTTTATAATGTTATAAAAGTTTTTGTGAGACTGTGTAAAGTTTTGTGTATAGAAACCTCCTGATTAGGGTAAAGAAAAACTAACCAGGAGGAATTTTTATGCCAAGAAAAAGACCGGAAACAAGAAGAAGTAAAATAGCAAAAATGTTAATTG
>NZ_VULQ01000023.1 GCF_009696575.1 Anaerococcus porci
TTGCTGGAAGACTTAATTCTTCATCTTCCAATAGTTCAACCTCTTCATATTTTGAATTTGAAGATATTTCCTTACTTGCAAGATCCATTAAATCTTTTAGATTTTCGTCCTCTTTTTCATCACAAGTAATTGTATTTCCAAATCTTCCAGACACTTCTTTCATATCACCTAATACCATTTGAGGATTATCTACAAAATATTTATTATAAGTCAAACCCTTTTTATCAGTTGCTAGGTGTATCCAATCGTCATCTCTTTCAATAACTGAATCTCTCTTTTTTAAGAAAATAATATCTGAAGTAACTTCAGTACCAGCAAGTCCTTTAAATGTTGTATTAGGAAGCCTCATAGCTCCTAAAAACTCACATCTTGCATTAATATATTTTCTAACAGATTCATCTTTTTTATCCATAGTTCCAGATGATGTTATGAAGGCAATAATTCCTCCATTCCTAACCTTATCTATTGACTTTGCAAAAAAATAATCGTGAATCAGAAAGTTATTTCTGTTATATTCACGATCGTTAACTTTAAAATCTCCAAAGGGAACATTTCCTATAACTAAATCGAAAAAGTTATTTGAGAAGTTTGTTTCTTCAAAGCCTTTAATTTGAATATTAGCTTCAGTATAAAGCTCTCTTGCTATTCTTCCGCTTAGACTATCTTTTTCTACTCCATATACTTTAGAGCCTTGTATTTCACTTGGCATATTACCAATAAAATTACCGACCCCTGCAGACGGTTCAAGGATATTTCCAGTCTTAAATCCCATATCTGTTAGAGTCTTATATATTCCATCCATTACCTCTCTAGGTGTATAAAACGATGTTAAAGTAGACTCTTTAGCATTCAAATATTCATCATTTGTTAAATTTTCTTTTAAAATATTTCTTGCTTCTAGCCATTGCCCTCCTTTTTCTTCATCAAAGACATCGGCAAGACCTCCCCAGCCCAGATAATCAGCAAGATAGGCTTGTTCATACTCTCTTGGACTCCTATTTTCATTTTCAAGTCTTTTGAGCATTTTAATAGCTTTGATATTTTTATCTAGCTTTTCTGATGGTGTTAGGTATTCAGAGTAAATATGATTTTTCAAATCATAATTTCTAGCAAAGCTTAGCCTTTCCTTATTAGGTTCATAGCCTAAATTCTTTAAATCTTCTTTACCCCTCAATAAGTTTTCGGCTGCTTCCCTAGGCACATTGTATCTATCCATCATTTGGTCAATTTCGGGATTGTGGTTATCAATAAAGCTTTCTTGCTCTACTTGTCTTTCAATTTGTTTTTCATGCTCAGGTAATTTGTATATCTCATAATTTCCACTATCTAAAAGGTCATCAATTTTTCTACTCTCTTCAAATGTTTCACCCTTATATAAAGGAAATTCTTCCCCATTAATTTCTACTTTAGTTTCTGTTTCAATTAAGTTAATTCCATCAAAGACATTCTCATCTTCTAAAATAAATTCCTTTCCAACTTTTACTGCTAGTTTTTCTGATGTTTGACTTAGATTTTCAAAGATTTCTTCAAGGTATGAATCGTTTCTATATGGAATTACTTCCGAACCCCTAATCATACCTCCCATATATTCCATATTGTCTCTGATAGTGACAGTTTTAAGTCCTCCACTTAGTTCATCAAAATCTGTAATTGTAAAGTCCTTATCTTTATATCTAACTTGATCACCTATCTTAAATTTAGGTTCTATCTTTTCCTTAACTTCTTCTTGTAATGATTTTTCCTCACTTAGTGCAACTTGTTCTTCTAAATATGAAAATTCACGCTCATTTACTTCTTCTCCATCACCAAGGTCAATCCTATAATGTTCGACAACTTCGCCGTCTACATAGTGGTCAAAATAGAATTTGAAATATCCGATATAATCATCAGTCATTTCTCCAAATTCATTTTCTCCAAGAGTTTGATTATGATCTTTAACATCTATATCTTTTTGTCTTAGGATATTGATTAAGTCTTTAGTTACTATCTGCCCACTATAATCGGGAACTAATTCGTGGTTTTCATTAAATTCTACAATCCAATAGTCTTTTCTTTTTTCAACGTTTTTCTCATCAAAAAAAGAAGCTTCATCAGCTTCCTTTTCTTGGCTTATTTCATTTTCTAAGCTTCCACGTATTCCTTGATTGCCATCTTCTTCACTGTTGCCATCAAGTTGTTCATCTGTCCTTGGTATTGTTCTGGATTCTCTCTCATCATCTTCTCTGTCAATCCTTGTGATTTCATCATCTTGACTTTTTCTCTCTTGATAAAGTCCACTGCCTGATTCTGAATTTCCTTCAGATGGTTCAATAGTGTTTTCTCCTCGTACATTTCCTGAAGTTTCTTCCAGTTCTCCATGTCCTCGCTCCCTACCAGGTAAGACAGTCTTAGAACTGCGTATGTTGGATTCGGAAATCTCTCCATAAATTTCAGATCCTTCTCCATCATGTCCAAGGTTTTCTCTTCGATCTTCATCGCTATTTCTTCTGTCGCTTCCATCTGTGAAAACTCGTCCATCTCTACTTCTTGACCTATCATCTCGTCTATATAAATCATCTTGACCTCCTCTATCTTCATTTATATTTTCTATATCTCTATTATAGTCGGCAGCGTCCCTTTCTGTCAGCAGCCTAGCACGATCCATTTCCTTAGATTTTTCTATTGTGCTATCTATAATATCTTCGCTAACCCTTGATATTACAAGACCTATCTGTTCTAAAGAAATTGTATTAATCCTAGAAAAATTGTTTTTTAAATTTTCCATATCTATAGGGTAGACTGTATTAAACCTATTAGCTACCGCATAGGATATTGAGTCCCTCATAAACTTTTCAAAACTCAGTCTATCCTCTATATCTATTCTCAAATCAGCAAGAGCCAAGTTAATGTATTCATCTCCATAAATTCGACTTAAAGAAAATATATTTTCATTAAGTGAATCACTGGCTTCAAATGAAGAAGCATTTATTATTTCTTTTAAAGCCTCCTTATGATTTTCGTGATCAAACTGCCATAAGCTAACCTCATTAATATTCCTATCTATTGATGTGGTCTGACTAATATCAAAGATGTATGAAATTCTTTGATTTATATCACTTCCAACTAAAATTGGAATACCCTTTTGACCTCTCATAACAACTCGACCAAAATATTTTTTCCACATATCAAAAGTCGCACAAGCTCTAGCTTCAGGTTCTTTGTTGTATATACTCAATTGGCTAGAAAAATCATATTTCTGATTATTGCCTATAACTTTTAAGAGTTTTAAATATTCTTTTTCATCTTGTAACACTTCATACTTTATTGCTTCTTGTATATTCTTAAAATCATTTACTTGCATTTCCTACCTCCATTCTATGAATTTCTTTTATAATAGCTATTAAAACATCAATCACAATAGAATTGCCGGCCTGTTTATATAGCTTGCTTGAAGTACAATTTTTTCTTCTTGGATGTGCTTCTTCTAGTTTGTTAATATCACTGTCATCAAAACCCATGAGTCTTAGGCATTCTCTTTCTGTTAAATACCTATACTGACCATTTCCAATATCTATTATTCCAGAATTTGGTACTCTCATTTGTTTTGTAGAAATAGTATAAGAAAAATCTTTAATCACTTTGAGTCGCCCTCTAAAACTATTATCTATGCCTTTATTTAAAAATTTCAGCATATAAGGTTGGGTCATTGTATAAAGTTCACTTACATCCTTTTCTAAAAATTCACTTAGTGGTCTTGTTTTTTTCCTCTCCAATTTATTAAAAGAAAAGTTATTTGCTCCAAGACATGAAACAACAAATATCCTTTCTCTTTTTTGAGGTATCCCAAAGTCCATTGCATTTAAGATTTCATACTTGCTTTCATATCCTAGGATCTCTAAATCTTTTAGATAAATAAAAAAGGAGTCCCTCATATTTCTATCAAGGACTCCCTTTACATTCTCCCAAATTATCCATTTAGGCTTTTCTTTCATTTCTTTAATTATTCTAATTGTTTCAAATAGTAAGCTTGATCTAGTGCCTGAATTCTTTACTCCTCCTTGCTTTTTTCCTATTCTTGAAAAGTCTTGGCAAGGACTTCCATGCATTATTAAGTCTATCTTCTCATTAGGAGCTTTATATCCTACTACTGATTTTGGCTTATAACTCTCTCCATAAAGTGCGTTGTATGATTTAACACAAGCCTTATCTATTTCTACATAATCAACAACTTCATAAGGTATCTTTAAATTAATAAAAGCCTTTCTAATAGCACCTATGCCACCGAAAAGCTCTAATATTTTCACCTTATTCATTTAGATTATTCTTGTACCTATCTACAAGCTCCCTTATACTATCTTCTATTTCTCTTAAAAAGTCTTCTTTATCTACTTCGCCAGAGCTAATCTTTGCAAGTTTCATTTCCCATTTAGATGTTGTTTCTGCTGATTTAAACTTATCCTCTACAATCGATACAAGTCTATTGCCTTTTTCTGTTACAAGTAGATTTTTCTTATCTCTTCTCATAAGGTCCTTATGGATAAGATTTTCAATAATTCCTGCTCTTGTAGCTGGTGTTCCTAAGCCTTTTCTCTCTACTTCTATGTCTTTATCCAAAGACTCCACTCCTGCATTCTCCATAGCCTTTAAAAGTGTATCTTCATTATAATGACTTGGAGCTTTTGTAAATTTTTCCGATATATTTTTAGAAGTTAGATTAATTTTATCTCCAGTCTTTACATCTGGTAATTCATTTTCTTGTTTTTCCTTTCCATAGGTCTTTAGATATTTTGTATAACCTTCATCTATTACAGTTTTGCCACTTGCATTAAAGTTAAATTTATCATATTCATATCTGATTTTTCTACTAGATTCCTTTAAGTTATCCGAACATGAAGCAAGTAGTTTATCCTTAATTAGATTATAGACTTTGCTTTCTTTGTCTGATAAATCTTTGGCTTTTCCAATACCTGATATAGTAGGAATAATTGCATAGTGGTCTGTAACCTTAGATGAATTAAAAATAGACTTAAAGTTTGATTCGTTGATTTTTAAATCTTCTTCAAGTCCTTCTAATAATTCTTTTATAGTATTAACCATATCATCGGTTAAATACCTGCTATCTGTTCTTGGATATGTGATTAGCTTTTTTTCATACAAACCTTGTGCCAGATTTAAAGTATCATTTGCTGAATATCCAAAATATTTATTTGCTTCTCTTTGTAAGGTAGTGAGATCATAAGGCTTATCTGGTTTTGTGCTTATTTCTTTATCTTCTACCTCTGTAATAACTATTTCATCTTCTAGTAGATTTAATAGTTGTTCAGCAACTTCAATTTTATCAATCCTATCTGATACAAGTTTCAATCCTTTATAAGATAGGTCAACTGTATAATATTTTTGCTTCTTAAATAGGTTTATTTCGCTATCCCTTTTAGCTATTAAATATAGAGTTGGTGTTTGTACTCTACCAACTGAATATGTTTCCTTGTAAATGCAAGAATAAAGCCTACTTAAATTCATTCCTACCAGCCAATCCGCAATTGCTCTTGCACTTGCTGATCTATATAAGTCTTCAAAATTTTCTCCGTCTTTAAGATTTCTAAAGCCATCTTCAATAGCTTTGTTTTCCATTGAAGATATCCAAAGTCTTTGAATTTTCTTCTTACATTTAGCTTGATTATATACAAGCCTAAAAATAAGTTCTCCCTCTCTTCCAGCATCACAAGCATTTATAACTGTGTCGATGTTCTTATCGTTTAAAAGTTTCTTTAATACTCCATATTGTTTCTTAGTGCTTTTAGATACTTCATAAATATATTCTTCTGGAATTATAGGAAGATTTTCTATTGTCCATTTCTTCCATTTTTCGTCGTGTCTTTCTGGACTTGCCATTTGAATTAAATGACCGACACACCAAGAAACAATGTATCCATTCCCCTCATAATATCCGTTTTTTCTTGTTCTTGCTCCAATTACTTTTGCAATCATAACTGCTACACTTGGTTTTTCTGCTATTACTAACTTCATTAATACCTCCATAAATAAAAAAAGAGCGAAAGATTTCTCTCTCGCTCAAAGTATTTCTCCTGAATATCATATTATTTTCGGGAGAATTCTACTTACTTATTAATTTCTTTTTCTAGTTCTTTAAGAACTTTTATAATCTCTTCAAAGTTTGGATAGTCTCCATAAATCATTTCTGCCATAGCCTTATAATCTTTTTCTATTTCAGAAAATCGGTACTCTCTTGGGACTAACCTTAGTCTACCATTTAATGCTTCTTCATACTTTGCCCACTTTCTAGGATAAAATTTCACTTTAAATTCAGTCACTTTTTTTAATAACTCTTTATCCTCTAAGGCTTTGTTTTTATAATCTGATTTTGCTATTTTATATAGGTCATAAAAGTGTCTTGCATACCTACGTGGCATAGAAGAAGATTCTGGTCTATTCGCTTCGTGATGTAAAATTGTTGCTTTTTCCCAAAAAGTTCTCTCTGCTGAGACTGTTCTTATATTAGTTTTTTCTTTAAATACATTTGGGTAGGCTTCGCTAATTATCGGTAAAACTTCAACATCAATTGCAGGTGTCCATGCTGCAAGGCTTCCTATTTCAAGCCTTATATTTTGTGTTAAATAATTAGATTCAAAGATTTTAGGATATTTACATAGAATCGTTTGTGGATCAAGAGTATCAATCATAAATTCAAAGTCCATGTCCTTTAAATCTTCTTCTAAAACTTTTATAAATTCATCTCTTAAAAATGCTTCTGTCTTTTCATTAACTTCTTTGTTGAATTTATCTTGCTTGGTATTTGATCTTTCTAACCATGGTTCTTTTTCTTCATATCCTAATACTCGCCAGTCTAAGATTAGATCTATATCTTCTGAAAATCTTTCTATAAGTCCAAAACACTTTGACAGTGATGTGCCACCCTTAAAGGTAAAATATTCTTTCCATTTATTTTCATTAAATAGATAGTCTAAGATAAAAGTAACCCAATAGTCTTTTTCAATGACTGCTTCAGATATATTTCTCTTTCTAGCTGTATTTACCATTAAAACTCTTAAGTCTTCTTTGTTTTCTATATAAAACTTATTCATTTTTGCCCTCACAAATTTCCCTTATTACTTCATATATCCATGCAGGAACTGATTTTGATTCGTTCATTAAATCTGTTCTTTCTTCTTGAGTTAAATTTTCTCTTATCTTTTGCATAACTTGGGCATTGATATTTTCTTTCCCTAAAGACTTAATTGCTTGAATAACTGTTGCTGTCTTTAAGGACATATTAGCAATCTCTCCTGAATTTACTTTTTTAAATTCTAAAATTGTATCTCCAATTTTATATTCTTTATATCTTCCACTAGATATATATTTATAGTGAGTTGGAACTTGTGTTGAAAGTCCTAATAAGTTTAAGGCTGTGCTATTATATGGTGCAATATTCCAATTGTATTTTCTTGCTATAGCAAGTGCCAACTCGTGAATTGATACTGCTTCGTACTCTCCAATTAATTCACTATATCTTGGATTGTAATAAAAGCCATCAATGACACGCTTAATTTTTCTTTCATTAACCATTCTATTCAATGTCTTTCTAGCAGTTTCATAAGAAGCAATATCTAAAAAGTCATTAGCAAAAAATACTTTATGTGAGTCAAAATCATTTATTTTATCTGATATTTTTTCTGTATATGAACTCATTACAATCCTCCTTTGTCCCAAATATCATATCATATCTGGGACAAAAGTTCAATTGTACTTAAATTTAATATTCTTATAATAGTTCATCATCTTCATCTAGAGATTCTTCATGACTTTCTTCATTGTCAGACTCATCTTCTGACTCACTAATATAATCCTCATCATCTTCTTCAAAGTCTTCCAACATTCTATCTTCTTTTGCTTTAACTACCTTAAAATAGTATCCTGCTCCTATTACTCCTCCAATTACAATTGCAACAATTAGAAATGAACCTATTCCACTTTTCTTTTCTTCTTTTACTGGAACAGTCTTAGGTTCTTCTTTTTTTACTTCTTCTTTCTTAGGCTCTTCAACCTTTATAGTATTTTTATCTTCTGATTCAATCATATTAAGTAGGTCTTGCTCTCCTACTTCTGTCAATAGCCTTACATTATCTTGATTTGATGAGTGATCCACTATTAGGTGCATAGTTTTTCCACTTTTAGTTTGAAATGTTAAAAATTGTCTTACATCTACTGGATTTTCTTTATCTTTTTCTGTATCTCCACTTGGTATAATATCTTTTCCATTCCTATCTACATTTTCAATTACTGAACCTCTTGCCTTATTTTCTTGTGTCGCAAGACTATTTACTGCCTTTGTATTACCACCTTTTACAAGTGGTGTTTTCTTTGGAGGATTATTTGAAGGCTTATTTGCTTCACTTGTATTTCCTGGTATTCTTGGAACATCTTGATAAGGAATTTCTTCTTTTGATGGTGTAAAAACATCATCTTTAAACATTTTTTCAAATTCTTCTTTTTGTGGTTCATAGATTGATTCGTTTTGACTTTCTATTTGCCCTTCATTTGTCATAGCAAATGTAGTTGCTGGTACTGTAAATGTAAAAAGGAGTAACGCTATGGCTACTCCTCGTTTAATACTCTTATTCATTTTTCTATCCTTTCTTATTTTACATTTTTAAATACATAGACTGCTTTTCTAGCATTGTCCCATTCTATTGTTTGGTTTTTGCCATCTTTAATATCTCCATGACTTGCTCCAAAAGCTTTAGCAATATTTGAAATTGAAGCATGAATTCTTCCATTTATAATCACTGGCTTAACATCTGAATTGTAGACCTTTCCATCCGAATCTTTCATAACACCAGTATCAATATTTAGTCTTAACGTCTTTTTAGCTAGGATATTATTCTCTTTATTTGAGAAAATAGCTTCACGAGTAGAGTTGTCATACTCAACATTAAAACCTAGAGTATAAGCAATATATCTTACTGGGATCATAGTTCTTCCTTGATCCACATAAGTTTTTACATCCATGTATACTGTTGTCTTACCATCTTTATTGATAATGTTATAAAAGTTTTTATCTACTTGGAAAACTGCAAATTCTTTTTCATCTTTAACTTGTTTTTTGGATTGTTGTTCAGCTTGTTTTTTCATCTTGTTAAGATCAAATTGATTTAGGATATTCTTGTCATCAGCTTTCAAAATTTCGTCCCACTTCTTATCTTGAGATTTCTTATCTTCTTTCTTCTCTTTATTTTCTTTTTGAAGTTTTAGAAGTTCATCTAATTTCTTAGATAAGTCTTGATTTAGATTTTTATCTTTTTCATCTTTAGCTTGTTTTTCAAGTTCTTCTTTTGCTTTTTTATTTGCTTCCTCGATTAACTTCTTTGCTTCTTCAATTTTCTTATCTAATTCTTCTTTTAGCTTTTTAATTTCTTCTTCAGAAGCTTTTTGTTTTTCTTCTAGCCTTTTAATTTTCTCCTCTAATTCTTTTTTAGTATTTTCAGAAGATTCTTTTAAACTATCAATAGTCTTTTGAAGCTCTTCAATTTTCTTACAGCATTCTGACTTAGAATTTTCTGTCTCTTTCTTTTTAGACTCGAGGTCTTTTATCTTAGTATCTTTTTCATCAATAGCTTTTTCTAAGTCTTTAATTCTATTGTCTTTATCCTCAATTTCTTTATTTTTCTTTGCAAGTTCTTCTTCTAAAGACTCAAACTTTTCTTGCATTTCTGTGATTTTATTTTCGTTTTTATCAGCCTTTTCTTTCTCAGCTTCTAACTCCCATTTTGTAGATGAATAATCTTCTTTTAGTTTTGCATTTTCATCTTGTAATCTTTTTAATTCATCTTTAAGCTGAGTAATTTCTGCTATTAGTTCATCATTATTAGAATTTTTAAGATCCTCAATTTCTTTATTCAATTGAGCAATCTTATTGTCTTTATCTCTAATCTCTTCTTCAAGCTTAGCTTTTTCTTGTTTTAGTTTCTCTCCATTATCTTTGCAAGATTCTAACTTTTCCTTTAATTCATCTATCTTTGATTGGTCTTCTTGTTTCTTATCATTTAAGTCTTTGATTTGATTTTCTAAATCATTAATATTACTTATAGAACTTTCTATCACTTTTTTACTACCATCTGTATCATCTGCTTTAGCTAGTACATTAGTAGTTGAAGTTGATGTTAAAACTAATAAAAGAGCCATAAAAAAGGCTCTTAGTCTGTTCGAATTAAATTTCTTCATTATGAATGTTCTCCTTTTCTTTTAATTTTTCTTCTCTTTTTCTGTCATTAATTTTCTCTATTAATTCTTCCAAGCTAATATTGTTTCTCCTAAGAGTTACAATTATTTCTTCATTTTCAACTTGTATTTCTTCATCACAAATTTCCTTGTATTTTGCATTTAAATCTTTTAACTTCTCTTCTATTTTTTTCTTTTTGTTTCTAATACTTATAAGCTTCCTGTTCACATAATATCTCCCTTCTATCTTGGTCTTCCAAAACCATAAAAGTGTGATTTCCAATATTTTGAATTTATTGATGTGTATTGAATTGGATCTCCTGCGTGAATCATCATTCCGTTACCTGCATATATTCCTACATGAGATATTGGTGTTCCACTGTTATATGTTGAGTGGAAAAATATAATATCTCCAGGTTGAGCTTCACTTGGACTTACTGGATTACAATAGTCTTTGTATATTCTCCATGCAGTTGTTCTTGGCATTCTCTTTACACCAGACTTAGTAAATGACCAACATACAAAACCTGAGCAGTCAAAGTTAGATGGTCCACTTGCTCCAAACACATATCTTTTGCCTATATGTTTTTCTGCTTCATTAAAAAGAGCCTTGGCAGTAGCTGAATCAAAAGCAAGACCAGGATTTCCAAAGTTTGGATTGTCTACTATTTCTCCTAAGTCCCCATTACCTGATCCAAAAACATCTCCCATATTTCCCTTAGCTTCAAGAAGAGCTTCATAATGAACTACATTATCTGGATAATCTTTAAATATTTCCCTAACAACTTCATCCATTTCTTTTTTCTTTAAAGTTACAATTAACTTTTTATATTCGTACTCTTCTTTTTCATAGCTAGTATAAGGATTGCCACGACTATCATATCTAGTTCTTGCTACTGTTCTTGTTCTAATTTCAATTTCTTCCTTAAAATCAAGCTTATATATCTTATCGAAAAGTTCTTTTAAAATTCCTTTTACTTCAGATGCTGATTTTACTTCTCCATATCTTGAAGTTATATAGGACAAAAGTTCATGTGTATTATGACCAATTTCTCCTTCTTTGTTTATGATATATTCGTCATATCCAGGGTGACTTGTTTTTACACTTTCGATTTGTGATTGTAGGTCATATTCCATTGATGAAAATTCTTGATTAACTTCACTTAGAATTGTATCTTGTGATAGGTATGTTGTTGTCATTACTGAGTTTACTGAGTTACTTAGTCCACTCATACCAACACTTCCACCACCAATCATGATTGATATCATAAGACCTAGTCCTATTACTAGAAATAAAACCATCTTGCTTTTTCTAACTATTATCTCTTTAGAGAGACTGTGTAAAGTTTTGTGTATAGAAACCTCCTGATTAGGGTAAAGAAAAACTAACCAGGAGGAATTTTTATGCCAAGAAAAAGACCGGAAACAAGAAGAAGTAAAATAGCAAAAATGTTAATTG
>NZ_VULQ01000024.1 GCF_009696575.1 Anaerococcus porci
CAATTAACATTTTTGCTATTTTACTTCTTCTTGTTTCCGGTCTTTTTCTTGGCATAAAAATTCCTCCTGGTTAGTTTTTCTTTACCCTAATCAGGAGGTTTCTATACACAAAACTTTACACAGTCTCACATTTGAAAATAAGAATTTTGGGAAACTCACTGTTATAGAAAAAGACGGTGAGTTTTTCTTTATAGCAAATGAAGTAGCAACTATGCTAGGATATGTCAATCCAAGAAAAGCTATTTATGACCATGTGGATGAGGAGGATAAGGGTGTAACGAAATGGAACACCCCTGGAGGAATACAGAATATTTCAATAATTAACGAATCAGGATTGTATTCACTTATCCTCTCATCAAAACTACCACAAGCAAAAATATTCAAAGCTTGGGTAACTAGAGAAGTTTTACCAAGTATTAGAAAAAACGGAGGATATATAGTAGGGCAAGAAAAGAAAACTAATGAAGAGCTACTTGCAGATGCAATTTTAGTAGCCAATAGAATTATTGCCGAAAGAGAAGAAGAGATTGAAGTATTAAGACCAAAGGCAGACTATTATGACAAATTAGTAGATTATAACCTACTTACAAATTTTAGAAATACTGCCAAAGAGTTAGGAATACCACAAAATCAGTTTATAAGCTTTTTAATGGATAAGGGATTAATTTATAGAGATAAGAAAAAGAAACTCTTACCTTATGCAGATAAGAATAAGGGATATTTTGAAGTAAAAGAATGGGTTGATCAACTAGGTACACTTGTAGGAATACAAACATTTATAACACCAAAGGGAAGACACTACCTAATAATTTTATTAGATAGTGAAGGTTTCTACGATGAATAAGATATTAGAATCTATTCTTTCTGATATTAAAAACTTAATTAAAATAGACAACCCAAAGAAATTTATATTAGCAAACATTCCTTATATATCCTTTTTTTACATTGGAAATATTTTTTCTAAGCACATAAACTCTTATGTTGGAGGAGATATTATTGATAGAATAATGGTGGGAATTTCTGATATAGGAAC
The DNA here is from genome assembly GCF_009696575.1 of Anaerococcus porci. Lineage (GTDB taxonomy): Bacteria > Bacillota > Clostridia > Tissierellales > Peptoniphilaceae > Anaerococcus > Anaerococcus porci. The sequence continues at coordinate 1,034 of NZ_VULQ01000024.1, forward strand.
TTTATCCTATATACCAAGCCTTAATCCAAGGGACTTGTTAGTAGGTATTTCAGTTGTTGGTCTTGTTAAGCTAATTGTTTATAGTAAAGGTAAAAATAAAAAGAAATATAGGCAAGGTAAAGAATATGGATCTGCAAGATGGGGAGAAAGCAAGGATATTGCTCCATATATAGACCCTAAGTTTGAAAACAATGTTCTCATAACTAATACCGAAAGACTAACAATGAATTCAAGACCTAAAAATCCTAAATATGCCAGAAATAAAAATGTATTAGTAATAGGTGGTTCTGGATCAGGTAAAACAAGATTTTATGTAAAGCCAAACCTAATGCAAATGCACTCTTCCTATGTAGTAACAGACCCTAAAGGCACGCTTGTGTTAGAGTGTGGAAAAATGCTTTATGAAAATGGATATGACATAAAGATTTTAAACACAATAAACTTTAAAAAATCTATGAAATACAATCCCTTTGCATATTTGAGAAGTGAAAAAGATATTTTAAAGCTTGTCCAAACTATAATTGCCAACACCAAGGGAGATGGGGAAAAGGCGGGAGAAGATTTCTGGGTAAAGGCTGAAAAGTTATATTACACTGCCCTTATCGGTTATATATATTATGAAGCACCAGAAGAAGAAAAGAACTTTAAGACACTTTTGGATATGATTGACGCAAGTGAAGTCAGAGAAGATGATGAAACCTATATGAATCCAATTGATAGGCTTTTTGAGGCTCTTGAAAAGAAAGACCCAAGTCATTTTGCAGTTAAGCAATATAAGAAATACAAGTTGGCAGCAGGAAAAACTGCAAAGTCAATTTTAATATCTTGTGGAGCAAGACTTGCACCTTTTGATATAAGAGAGCTTAGAGAACTAATGAGTGAAGATGAATTAGAACTCGATAAAATTGGAGATAGGAAAACTGCTCTATTCGTAATAATATCAGATACTGACGATACATTTAATTTTGTAGTTTCAATAATGTATTCCCAATTATTTAATCTACTATGTGATAAGGCAGATGATGTGTATGGTGGAAGACTTCCAGTTCATGTTAGGTGTCTACTTGATGAGTTTGCAAATATTGGATTAATTCCTAAATTTGAGAAACTAATAGCGACAATTCGTTCAAGAGAAATATCAGCAAGCATAATTCTGCAAGCACAATCTCAATTAAAAGCAATTTACAAAGACCATGCAGATACAATAGTTGGTAACTGTGACTCAACACTCTTTCTAGGAGGAAAAGAAAAAACAACAGTAAAAGAGTTATCAGAAACCTTAGGAAAAGAAACCATAGACCTATATAACACGTCAGAAACAAGATCAAATCAAAAATCTTTTGGTCTAAATTACCAAAAGACTGGTAAGGAACTTATGAGTCAAGATGAAATAACTGTAATGGATGGTGGTAAGTGTATATACCAGCTAAGGGGAGTAAGACCTTTCTTATCAGATAAGTTTGACATTACAAAGCATAAGAATTACAAGTTATTGGAAGATTATGATAAGAAAAACTTGTTTGATGTAGAAGAGTATTTAACAAATAGAGATAAGGTAAAGTTAAAATCAAGTTATAAAATAAATAGGTTAAATATTTGAGTTTATGGAGAAAGCAAAATGTGTGAAAATAGAAAATCATTTTTAATTATATTAAATATAAATGGTGAGCAGTTTATTTTAGAAAGTGATACAGAACTCACAATTGATGAGAAAAATTATATTGAAGCAATATGTGAGACAATGTACGATGTAAGTAATGAATGGTATGAAGATATATACGATATGTCCCCATATGATATAGCTGAGCTATTTGAAAAAACTGTAAAGGACGAAGTAGGAATAACTGTTACATTTAAAGCGATAGACCTTGAAGTATCTATTTTAGAACACTAGAAATAAGGTATTAATAGGCGATAGAAATTAAAAATTCTCAAGGTAAATATCAGCAAGCACAATCTTAATTAAAAGCAATCTATAAAGACCATGTAGATACAATAGTTGGTAACTGTGATTCCACACTCTTTCTAAGGGGAAAAGAAACCATAGACCTATACAACACATCAGAAACAAGATCCAATCAAAACTCCTATCGTTTAAACTATCAAAAGTCAGGCAAAGACTTGATGAGTCAAGATGAAAAAACAGTAATGGATGGTGGAAAATGTATATTACAATTAAGAGGAGTAAGGCCTTTCTTGTCTTATAAATTTGATATTACAAAGCATAAGAATTATAAGTTGTTGGAAGATTTAGAAGAAAATTTGTTTTATTAAAAAGATCTAATAAGTATATATGATTAAAAAATTATATCGTTTAAATATTAAAGAAATACAAAGAAAAAATTCACAAAAGTTAGCAGAATTAAATGTCTACTTATGATAAATTATGATTATAGAAAATCGTCTTACTATAAATTGAAATATTACTTAATCGGGGGAAGAAATGTATTATAAGAATTTATGAAAATAAGTTGTAATATATAATACCTATATTAAAGCGTTAATAGTTACTAGCTATTCTAAATTAAAGAAATAAAGTTTTATTAAAGAACGATATATAATAATATGTTATGTGTTTGCGTGAAAGAATCCAATTAGTTTCCCATATCGAAATAAAAGTTATATTAAAAAGTAGAATAAGTTGAGAAAATAGAATAGAATTAAACATATAATCAGATAATTTAAGTGGAACTAGCTAGAGATTATCAATTATTTACAGATGCCTATTCTTATAAGACGCTAGAGAGACTAAAAGAACTAATAACATAAATTATATATAATATATGAAATAGTATACAAAAAGCTATTTAAACCTCAGATGATAAACTGATCAGATGAGTTAGCAAAACAGCCACTTGATAAGTATATAAATTTATTGATGCAAATACAGAATTATATTTGAGTCATTTATAACTAAGATAAGGAAAGGATAAAGGTGTAATCGTAATATGAATACTATATTATTAGAATCAAAACAGATAAATTTAGAAATATGGTTGCCTATATTGATATCTTTGATAACTCTTATATATACAATTTTAAACAATAATAAACTAAATAAGAGAACTAAAAAAAATGAAGAATCGAATAAATTAAATGAACAGTGGAAAAAAGATTTTGAAATTTATAAAGAAGAAATTAGACAAAAAGATATGATCAATACTAAGTTATTAACAGAAATAAGAACTAGAGCTTCAATCGTTCCGTATTTCAATATTGTATTAAATGATAACAGAATTAAAAGAGACAAAGATAGTTTAATACTAGAAGTCGGTCTTATTAACATTGGTAAAGAAAGTGCAACAAATATTCAATTAGATCCATTATATCCTGAGAAAAAATTGGAGGGTTATTTTATAGGTAAAGCATATCCCGGTAAGCAATATCATATTTATGAATATTTAAGTCAATATTATGCGATGGCAACAGAAGAAGTTACATTTAAGATTGTATTAAATTTACCTAAAGGTAAAGAAATGAGCGATTTTTTAAATTTTAGAATTAAATATGAGGATTTAATAGGTAACACTTATCAGCAGGAATTTAGATTTGGATTTTATATGATCAATGATTCTTTGGGATATAGTCAAGATAACAGTTCGTATATCCCTACTACAAAGGAAAAATAGAATTGAAGAGATAACTATGTTCGGGCGATAGAAATTAAAAAAACTCTATCGTCTTTTTTTATACTCAAAATTAGGAGGTTAAGTTGATAAGGATAAGAAGTCCCACTTAAAGCAATTTAATATATAAGACATTTAGCGATTGAAATATAAGTTCAGTCGCTTTTTTAATTGAAATTTTAGATTAAGGAGAAGAAATCAATGGATAGAGAAATGATAAATATTAATGCAAATTTAGTTAAGGAAGCTGAATTTTCAGAATTTGAAAAGGATGGAGAAAATGTTCAAGTAGCAAATTTTGCTCTTGTGAAAAAATATGGAAAGGGCAAAGAATATACAAATTGCTCAGTATATGGAGAAAAGGTAGAAATTGTAAAAGATTTTGAAAAAGGAGATCTAATCCATGTCTTTGGATATTTCAAAGAAAATAAAAAAGGAGATAAGGTCTACAAGAATTTTATAGTTAAATCACTAAACAAAATAGAAAATAAGAAAGTAAACGAGGAGGAATAATATGGAATTTTTTACAGCTGGAGTTGGAGTTTTAAAGACACTTGTAACTGCAATTGGTGCAGGTTTAGGAGCATGGGGAGTTATTAACTTAATGGAAGGTTACGGTAATGATAACCCTGGTGCTAAATCTCAAGGTATTAAGCAGCTTATGGCTGGTGGGGGAATTGTACTAATCGGTATTAAATTAATTCCACTACTTGCAAATGTTTTAAATTAGGAGAAAGTCTATGTTTGGTATCTTTGACAAGCTAACTGAATTTTTTAAGGATATGCTACTCGGAGGTATCAAAGCAAATCTTGAGTCCATGTTCTTAGATATAAATGACAAGGTTGGAGTTATTGCAACTGATGTTGGCAAGACACCAATGGGTTGGAATGGAGAAGTATATAACTTTATAAAAAACATTAATGATAATGTAATTGTTCCAATAGCAGGTCTTATCATAACAGCAGTTTTATGTATTGAACTCATAAATATGGTTATGCAAAAGAATAATATGCACGATACAGATACTTTTGAGTTTTTTAAATATATTATAAAGATGTTTATAGCAGTCTACCTTGCAAGCCATGCCTTTGAATTTTCAATGGCAGTCTTTGATGTGGCACAAAATCTTGTAAACAAAGCGGCAGGGGTAATCACTACTTCTGCCACTGTTTCAGGAGATCAGATAGTTGCAATGGTTGATACATTAAAAGAAAAAGAAATAGGTGAGCTTTTAATGATATTAGTTGAAACAAGCCTAGTGAGGATTGCAATTCAATGTATATCTTTAACTATTACCTTAATAGTATATGGGCGTATGTTTGAAATATATGTCTACTCATCAGTATCATCCATACCATTTGCTACTATGGGAAATAAAGAATGGGGTCAGATTGGAACAAATTATATCAAGGGACTTTTTGCCTTGGGACTACAAGGTTTGTTTTTGATGATATGTTTAGGTATCTACACCGTTTTAATAAGAACGGTACAGGTTACAGATATTCACGCAAGCTTGTTTAGTATATTAGGATATGCTCTACTACTTGGACTTATGATGTTTAAGAGTGGAACAGTTGCGAAAAGTATTATGAATACGCACTAGGAGGAATAAATGTTAAAAAAGAAAAATTGTGCTTTATTGGGACTTGGAATTTTATTGGGAGGAACTTATGAGATCTTAAAAGAGAAAAAAAGAAATGAAGAGATTAGAAACTTAAAGAAAAGAATAAATAGACTTGGAAGATGTCATAATGAATTTGTTATGTATCAAGGAGAATACAATGACAGAAATGAAGAAAAACAAGAAGAATTAGAAGAAAGAATTAGCTACCTAGAAGAGGAAACAACATCTAATTATGACCATATACTTGAACTTTCCAAAGAAGAAGTAGAGGGAGATTAAAATGGCGTATGTACCAATACCAAAAGATTTGGACAAGATTAAAACAAAGGTTGCCTTTAACTTAACTAAAAGACAACTTATAGGTTTTTCTGTGGCAGGACTAATTGGCATACCAACCTATTTATTTATGAAGAAATATCTACCTAATGATGTTTCAATTATTGTAATGCTAATAGTAACCCTGCCAATCTTTTTTATAACCTTATATGAAAAAGACACCTTAACTTTTGAAAAATATTTTAGATTTTTCTATCTTCATAAGTTTTATCAACCAACTAAGAGAATAAGAAAGGAGGCATACCTTGAAGCAAAGAAAAAAGCAAATCAGCGACTTAAATCTAAGGGAACAACAATTAAAAAAAGACCGAAAGGAAGTAAGAAGGCTAAAAACAAAGAAAGATTCAACAAATAGTCTTCTAAGTGTACTTTTAAAGAAAGAGAAGAAGAGATTTACTGTTGAGGATACTATTCCATATATAAGAATGTTACCAGAGGGCATATGCCAGTTAGATGAAAAAAATTATTCAAAGACAATTTCATTTCAAGATATAAATTACCAGTTGGCATTGGAAGAAGATAGAGATTTAATCTTTAACCAATTTGCCAACTTTTTAAATTCTTTTGATCCAAGTGTCCACATTGAACTTTCATATGTAAATCAATTAGGAAGAAATAAAGACCTACAAGATGCAATTAAAATTGCTGATAAGGGAGACTTCTATGACGATGTAAGAAAAGAGTTTAGGGAGATGTTAAAGCTTCAACTTGCAAAGGGCAATAACGGACTTAAAAAGATGAAGTATATAACCTTTACGACAGAAGCTGATAACCTAGAGCAAGCAAGAGCAAAGCTAAATAGACTTGAAGTAGATATTTTATCCAACTTTAAATCTATGGGAGTAAGAGCAGAGAGTCTTGATGGCGAAGAAAGACTAAGACTTGTTCATGATATGTTAAATCCAGACAAGAACTTTAATTTTTCATATAAAGATTTGAAGAAGAAAGAGTCTACAAAATCACATATAACTCCCAATATCTTTAATTTTGCACCGGCAAATAATTTTAAATTTGGGAAATTCATTGGAGCAGTAAGTCATTTTCAAATACTTGCAAGTGAGTTATCAGACAGAATGTTATCTGAGTTTTTAGATATTGATGATAATATTTATGTAGCTTTTCATATAGATGTAGTTGAACAAGCAGAAGCTATTAAACTCATTAAAAGAAAAAACACAGACCTAGACAGAATGAAAATTGAAGAACAAAAAAAAGCAGTTCGTGCTGGATATGATATGGATATTATTCCATCAGATATAAATACCTTTGGTGCGGATGTTAAGTCCATGTTATCTGACTTACAAAATAGAGATGAAAGGCTCTTTGTAGTTACCATTGTAATGATGAATTTTGCTAGAACTAATCAAAAATTAGAAAACACTATTGCTCAAATCTCATCAATTGCTAACAGACATAATTGTCAGGTAAAAAGATTATCTCACCAACAAGAGCAAGGACTTGTTTCTGTCTTACCTTTGGGAGTTAATCAAGTCGAGATAAAAAGATTTTTAACTTCATCATCAACGGCAGTATTTATGCCTTTTACAACCGAAGAGCTATTTATTGATTCAGCAAATTCTTTGTACTATGGATTAAATGCCCTTAGCCAAAACTTGATTATGGCAGATAGGAAGAAACTAAAGAACCCTAACGGACTAATATTAGGAACACCAGGTTCTGGTAAATCTTTCTCAGCAAAGAGAGAGATGGCAAATGCAATTCTTGTCACAGATGATGATGTAATTATTTGTGATCCTGAAGGCGAGTATTCAAACCTTGTAAAACAATTTAATGGAGAAGTTATTAAAGTTTCGGCAAAATCAAAGGACTACCTAAATCCATTAGATATTAATATGAACTATGGAGATGGGGACGCACCTTTAAAAGATAAGGCAAACTTCATAATGTCTATGCTTGAACTTGTAGTAGGAGGATCTGGTCTTACTGCTGCAGAAAAATCTGTTATAGATAGGTGCTTACCAAAGATATATCAAAAATATTTTGAAGATCCAAAACCAGAAAATATGCCTATATTAGGAGATTTATACGATATGCTCCTATCTCAAGAAGAGGGTGTTGGTAGGAAACTCGCAACAGAAATGGAAATTTATGTTAAGGGAAGTCTTAATGTATTTAATAATAGGTCAAATGTTGATCTAAATAGGCAATTGCTCTGCTTTGATATAAAAGAGCTAGGAACACAACTTAAAAAAATAGGTATGCTTGTAATTCAAGACCAAGTTTGGAACAAGGTTTCCCTTAATAGAGGAAGCAAGTCTACAAGATACTATATAGATGAGTTCCACCTTTTATTAAAAGACCCACAAACTGCTTCATATTCAGTAGAAATCTGGAAAAGATTTAGAAAATGGGGTGGTATTCCAACAGGTATAACTCAAAACGTAAAAGACCTTTTAACAAGTCAGGAAATTGAAAATATCTTTGATAATACAGACTTTGTTCTAATGTTAAATCAAGCATCTGGGGATAGAGATATTCTTGCTAAGAAATTAAAAATATCGCCTTATCAGTTAAACTATATTACTAATTCAAACGCAGGTGAGGGACTATTATTCTTTGGAAATACTATTGTTCCATTTATTGATAAATTCCCTAAAGATACCATGCTATATAAGCTAATGACAACAAAACCAGAAGAAGCTAAGTAGGTGTGATATGGTTAAAAAACTAAAAAAAGATTTTCAAAAGAAAATTATACGAAATAGGGACGCTCCTGAAAAGAATGTAGATAGTAAACTTGTTCATTCAGATGATTATACCAATAAGATTATTAAGAATAAGGATAGGTTCGGAGATAAAATTTCAGAAAAAGAATCTAAACTAATTCATGAGAATGTATTATCCAAAGATCAAAAACAAGATAAACTAAAAGATTTTCAGAAGGCTAAAAACAAGGAAAGAATTAGAAAAGAAGTTTTAGATAATAAGGATAAGGCTAACGAAGTTAAACAGACTAATCTTGAAATAAGGACAGATGAAAGCTTTAAACTTGATGAAGACTTAGATGTAGACTTCAAAAAGGTGAATTTTGATAGTGAAAATAGTAGAAATATTAATTTTAATAAAAAAACAACAGATGATATTTCAGCTAAGGCTCAACCAATAAGCAATAAGAAGGCATCAAGTAAAAGACAAGTTCTCAAAAATTACGAGGATAAACTTATCCATAGTAAGGATAAATTCCAAGACAAAATTAACGAGAGAGAGTCTAAGCGAATCCAAACAATCGAAGATAAACCTATCGAAGCAAAGAAAAGCAAGAGAATATATAGAAAAGATAAGCTTGTTAGAGATGAAGTAAGTAAGAGCGAAAGTAATGCTAATATCGATAAAAAGCAAAAGCAGAAACTTTATCAAGAAAAGAAGTTTAGAGATAAGGAAAAAATTTCTAATGAAATAGATAAAGAAAGTAAGCTAAGCCAAGTTGATACAGATAAGACTTTTGATAATTCTGAGCTTAAAGACAATAATCAAGAATTTATAAAGGATGAAAAAGAAACAAACCTTAAACCTTTAGAACAAAAGAAAGTTAATAAAAAGAAGACCTACTACAAGAGAAAAAATTATGAAAGTGATAAATTTACTCGCAAGAAAATCGATGACTTAAAAAATGAATCTAAGAAAGTTACAACGAAAGATTCTAAGAAAGCACAAGATGTTAAAGACTTTATCTCAGATAAAAAGATTGGAGAGCTTGAAAAGTCTAAAAGCAAGCTAAAAGATAATATCTTAAAGAATAAAACTAAAGGAAGTCTATCTTCTGGGGTTTTATTATCTGGAGCTAAGTCTTCAGAGTTAGTGAGAGATTATTTAAGTTCAGGATCTGACAATACTGGTGTAGAATCTGGAGAAAAGGCCGCTAATGTAAGCTCTAAACTCCAGCATGGAATAAGGAAGTATAAGTTAGATAAAAAGAAAAAGTCCTTAAAAAAGCTATCTAAACTTGATAAAAAAATAAGAAAGAGAAAAAGCAAGCTGGAGTTTAAAAGTGGCTTGGAAGATTTACAAAAGTCAGATGCCTATATAAAGAAAAATAGATTTAAGAAGTTTTACCAAAGAAAGCAAATGAAAAGCATGATAGCTAAAAAGCACGAAACAAGACTTGTAGATAGAGTAAAAAAAGCTATTTTAAGTTTAGGTAAGGCTTCTAAAGAGGGTCTGTAAATAGTTTTGTGTATCAACCTAAATCCTGATCAATGGGTAAGGGTTGATACAATTTTTTATGTATCAATATCTGTCCATTCCTATAGGAATGGAGCTTATCTTAATTTTATACGAAC
>NZ_VULQ01000025.1 GCF_009696575.1 Anaerococcus porci
TGGAGCTTATCTTAATTTTATACGAACTTAATAAACTGTCAAATTTTCATGAAAATTTGCAGCTGATTTTATAGTTTTTTTACCTGTTTTTAAAACCTCCCTTCAAAAAATATTGATAATTGGGATAGGATTTGATCCCAGCCACAAAACTTTACACAGTCTCTGTAAAAATTCAATATTTTTATTAACATAATCATTTATTCTTGATATTTTTTATAATTTGTCAAATTATTTACTCTATTTAATTTCGTTTTCTCTAATTTTTTCCATTAACTTGTTGAAATTTTTCTTTTTAGTCTTTTCGTTTAGGTTAATTATATACTCATGCACTTTTGTCGTTTCATCTAAGGCTAGTTTTAAACTAACTTTTTGAAAATTTGTCAATTCAGAGGATTCTAAAAGTTTTTCTTCTGTACTCTTGTCTATCAGAATCTTATCTCTTTTGATGAACTTTCTTAGATATCTGTACCAATGACCAGCATTATATTTTGTTTCTTTTGCAATTTTGATCATTAACTCATATAAACGTTCGTTTTTATTGCACATTGTTGTTTTCACCTTTGATATCCTTGTCGATTTCTTCTATTGAAAAATCGTTTAAATCTTCGTAAATATATGATTTTTCAATCCCTTTCATGAATACTTCCCTATTATCAATCTTATCAGTTAAGGCTTCTTTTAACAGTGATTTTATATATTTGTCCCTAACAGGGCTTATTTTCATGAAATCTAGGTATTCTAGCTTATCAACTTTAGACCAGTCTATACACTTTTTTAGATTTTTTTTAAGCATCAAATCAAGCCATATTCTTGTCGCTCTCCCATTTCCTTCTATGAAAGGATGAGCTATGTTCATTTCAACATATTTTTCTATGACTTTATCAAAGTTGTTTTCTTTCATTCTTTCAATGATTTCTAAGTTAGATTCTAAAAACATTACGTTTGCAAATCTGAAATTACCTTTGCTTATATTTACCGTTCTAATTTCACCCGCATTATATCCTTTTAGATCGTGAAATAAGTATTCGTGGATTTCTTGTAATCCTTTAGTAGTTCCAACTTCTATTCTATCTATATCGCCTGTATCCCATAATTGTATCGCTCTTTTTTTGCTTATATATTCTTCTTTATTATTTTTCATATTTTCCTCTAAAGATTACTTTTTCTTTCGATTGTCATACCTGAAATAGCTTTTTCATATATGAAACTTTTAACAGGGTCTATTTCATCGACACTGTAATAATGGTTTAGAAGCGTATTAAATTCAGTTATATGCTCATTTGGTATACTAATTACACCTTTACCATTACTAATCATAATCTTGTTAGCTACTAACATGGATGTACGCTTATTTCCGTCCCAGAACAATTGAGCCTTCATTAATTTTAGCATTAGAGTAATAAATTTTTCTGTTATTGTTTCATATCTACTCACGCTATCGATAATTTCGTAAAAACTTTGTTCTGTTGGTATTGGAGGAATATAATCAGTTCCACTTATTCCAACTTTGCCATATCTAAGCACACCCCAATCAAGGGATTCATCTTTTGAAACCTCATAGTTGATTTTACAAATATAGTCTAAGTTTAGCTCATCATCTAAATTCTTCAGAATAAATTGCCAAGCGTGCTTTAAATTTAAAACTGTATTAACATCTGAAATATCCACGTTTTGCAATTTTAATTTGTCAAATATAGCCTGTGTTTCAGGCAAAGTTATATTAATTCCCTCTAATTTAGCACTTTTCCAAATATAATCGACAATATTTCTTTTTGCTAAGAATACATTCTCTTTTTTGCTCAAATTGTACTTATCTTTCATGTTACTTATATTTCCCTTTTAAAATTCGACTTTTAGTTAAAATAGTATTATGCATATATAATCACAATACTGCTTTAACTGAAAATTGCTTTTTTTGATTTAAATATATTTTCGTTCATTAGTTTCATATAATTATATTTCTAAATGTATTTAGAAATTACAGAATACTATTGTGACGTTTGGTGGGAAGGATATGATTATTTAATGTGGTAAAATGATATATACAGTAAAAAATAAGAAAATAGTTAATTATAAAATAGATTAATGGTAAAAGTTATAATTATAGGAGATGAAATAAAATTATGAAATTAATAAGTCTTTTTGCTGGAGCAGGTGGACTTGATTTAGGCTTTATTAAAGCAGGTTATGATGTAGTAGTGGCAAATGAGTTTGATAAGAATATTTGGGAAACTTATGAAAAAAATCATTCAGCCAAACTAATTAAAGGTGATATAGCAGATGTAAAATCAGAAGAATTGCCAGAGTGTGATGGAATTATAGGTGGACCTCCTTGTCAGTCATGGAGTGAAGCAGGTTCTTTAAAAGGTATTGAAGATCCTCGAGGACAGCTTTTTTATGAGTATATAAGAATTTTAAAAGATAAGAAACCTAAGTTCTTTTTAGCTGAAAATGTAAAAGGAATGATGGCTAAAAGACATAATCAAGCCGTGCAAAATATAATATCACAATTTGAAGAATCGGGATATGATGTTTTTATTCATCTTTTAAATGCTAGTGATTATGGGGTTCCACAAGATAGAAAGAGAGTATTTTATGTAGGTTTTAGAAAAGACTTAAACATTAATTTTGAAAAGGCGCCTAAAAAATACGACAATAAATTAACTTTGAAAGACGCTATATATGATCTGAAAGACACAGCTATACCAGCTTTAGATAAGAATAAAACTAATGGCGATAATTGTAAAGTTTTGAATCACGAATATTTTATAGGTTCTTATTCTCCCATTTTTATGAGTAGAAACAGAGTTAGATCTTGGGACGAACCAGCTTTTACAGTTCAAGCTTCAGGAAGACAGTGTCAATTACACCCGCAAGCACCTAAAATGCAGAAGGTGGATAAAAATAAACACGTTTTTGAAAAGGGAAAAGAAGAATTATATAGAAGACTAACTGTAAGGGAATGTGCGAGAGTTCAAGGTTTTCCAGATGATTTTAAATTCTATTATACAAATTTAAATGATGGATATAAGATGATAGGAAACGCAGTACCTGTAAATTTAGCTTATGTAATGGCGAAGGCAATAAAAGATTCATTGGAAAATAAAACAAATGTTACACTACAACAACAAGAATTGGAGTTTGTTTATGAGTAAAAAAAGCAACAATCAAGGAAGAGCATATGAATTTGCTTGTTTAATAACTTTACATGAAGAAATAAACAAGATAAGACCAGCAAAAGTTATTGAAAATTCAAGCTATATTTCAGCTAGTAATGCATTTAATACTTTGACAGATGAGCAAAAAAATACTTATTTATATAGTTCTTTAGCTTGTGTTAAAACCATTTTTGATCTAGAGCCTTTGATATTAGAAGATACAAATGATGTATTAGAGTTAAAAATACAAACAGATAGTCACGGTGTAGAGGGCGATGTGAGGGATATCTTGATTATAAGAAAAGGCGTTCAATGGGAAATAGGTTTAAGTGTAAAACACAATCATTTTGCTGTCAAGCATAGCAGACTGTCCAAACACTTAGATTTTGGTAAGAAATGGTATGGGATTGAATGTTCAAATCAATATTGGGAAGATGTTAAACCTATATTCAATAGATTAGATGAGGAGAAGGTTAAAGGCTTGTATTGGTGTGATATGTTAGACAAGGATACAGAAGTGTATGTTCCTATATTAAAAGCTTTTAAAAACGAAATAGAGCGTCAAAATACCCAAAAAAACCAAGATATGCCACAACGAATTGTAGAGTATTTACTAGGGAAGTTTGATTTTTATAAAGTTATAGGAATTGATAATAAGTTTGTGACCCAGGTGCAAAGTTTCAATTTAAGGGGAACATTGAATCAAAACGGAGAATATACCAAAAGAAGTATAGAAATACCTATAACATATTTGCCAACAAGAATTGTAAATTTTGATTTTAAGCCAAATAGTACAAATACACTTGAATTGTACTTAGATGGTGGCTGGCAATTTAGTTTTAGGATTCACAATGCTTCAAGTAAAGTTGAGCCAAGTTTAAAATTTGATGTTCAAATTGTAGGAATGCCATCAACAATAATTACAATTAATTGTGAATGGAATATTAGACAATGAATTAATTTAATGGATTGAGAAAATAGCACCTTAATCAAGTTCAGGTTCCATTTTTCTATATTTTGACACATTAGAGTATACCTTTTATTATTTTGTGCTTTTTATTGTTTTCAAGATAAAAATTGACACAAAAGACTGACATAAAAGGTATAATATAAAAAAACGTCACATTTTGCGATTTAAGAGATTTTAGATACAAAGATATATATTTATACCAGGAGGATGTCATGAGCAAAGTAGGATATGCCAGAGTTTCATCTAAGAGCCAAAATTTAGCTAGACAGATAGAAAAACTAAAAGACTATGGTGCTGATTATATTTATACTGAAAAAGAATCAGGAGCAGAAATTGATAACCGCCCTAAGTTACAAGAAATGCTTGATTTTATAAGAGTTGATGATGTTGTAGTTATAAGTGAGTTAGATAGGCTAAGCCGTAAAGCTGATGATATAACTAAAATAATAGATATTATAAGGCAAAAAGGGGCCACATTAGAGGTTTTAAGCCTACCATCTACCCAGGGTATAGAAAATAAAAATCTTAAGAATTTAATCAATAGCCTTATACTTGAAATCTTCAAGTACCAAGCTGAAGCTGAAAGACAAGTAGTCAAAGAAAGACAAATGCAAGGTATAAAAGCCGCTCAAGAGAGGGGAGTTTATACAGGTAGGAAAAAGATGTACAGGAAAGATAACCCACAGCTTTTACACGCTTTTAGTCTTATAGATCAAGGCGAAAGTATCAGACAAGCAAGTAAAAAGACTGGAATTAATCATGAGACTTTGAGAAGATACAATAAAAATCGTAAAAACCAGGCTTAGTCCTGGTTTTTTTTATGTTTAAAAATAAATATTCTAAAATAATTTAAAAATCATTTAATAGCAGTATATTAGAATATATTAAAATATGGTATAGTTTAAACAAATAAGGCAAGAATATAAGAAAATATATCTAGAATATAAAAAAATATAAATAGAATACAAAAGAATATTGAAAAAAGGAGGAAATTATGGGAAAAATAAGTCTGAACATACAAGATAAACTAGAAGAAGAAATAAGGAAATTTGGTGAAAAGAAAGATTTGAATTTGACAAAATCTTGTGTTTTTCTATTAGAAAAAGGATTAAGGGAAGAAAATTTTGTAAGTCCTGAAAAATACTCTGATCTTTTGGAAAAAAATGAAGAATTATATAAAAACTATAAAAAAGTACAAAAAGAATTAGAGGAAGAAAGAAAAGAAAGAATAAAAGCTTTAGAAGATTACAAAAATTTCAACACAAAACTAATAAGCTTAATGGAAGCAGATAGGATTTTGCAGATTGAAGAAAGCAAGCCAAAACAAAATTTGCTAAAAAGAATAAAAGTATTTTTTATAGGAGAAAACAAGAATAACTAATATACTAACTTAAATAATTAATATATCTAAGTATATGGGGGATTAATAAAAAATAAGGTCCTATTTTGCGTTTTAAGACGTTTTATAATAGTAGGTATATAAATATACGTGTTTGCAATTTTTAAAGATAATAAGCTTAAAATATTAAAAATAAGCATAGGAAATAAACCTTACAAGTATATATTTTTTGCAAAGTCTAAACTTATCCATATTGTTAAGGAATTAACAAAAGTGTTGCATTTTTACTCCTTTTTTTTAACGTTTTTTTCCTTTAACCATCTGTAAATAGTGCTTCTATTTACTTCTAGTTCTGTAGCTATTTCTTGCATTGTTTGTCCATTTACCAACATTTCAAATACTTCTTTTTTGATTTTGTCGGTATCTTTTTTTGCTTTTAGTAATTTTTTTTGTCCTTTTTTATCTTTAAAAAGTGTCCAATTTTTGTACCTATAAAGGGTACTACCTCTTTCTTTTTTTGCTGTGTTTCTATCAGAGGATATATATTTATATATTGTAGTTCTTGATATTTTATATTTCTTAGCTAATTCAGTTACAGTTTTACCATTTTTAAAATCTGTTCTTATTTTATTAATTCTTTGTTGTTTTAAAATTTTTTTTATTTTTCTTTTAGATCTTTCTGTTACCCATAAGTTAGGAAGTTTAAATTTTTCTTCTTCTGTTAATTCTAACCATTTACTTATTGTATTGTTAGTTAATTTGTTTCTTTTTTTATGGTATTCTTTTATATGGTTTAATTTTTCTCTACAGTATTTTTCTTTAGCAAATTCTTCTCCTATTAATTTTCCGTAATCTAATAATTCTTGTAATATGTTTATTTTTGCTCCGTTGTATGAATTATTGATAAGGCACCAAGCAACTTGGCACATAATTTTTTGCCTTGTCCCTACAAGAGTTCCTTCTTGTTTTCTTAAATTTATAAGTTTTTTAATATCTTCAAGTCTGCCGTTATTAAGTTCAATTATATCTTTTTTATTAAATCCATTTGGATTTAATTTTATTATTTTGTTTTTTTCTTTAAATTCTTTTTCGGATAGTATTTTGAAGTTTTTTCTTTTAATAGGATTTTTAATTGTGTATTTTGGATTAAATTCTTCTATTAATTGTCCTAGTGTATAGGTGTTATTTTTATTAAAATCTACTATATTGCAATATTTTTCTGCATCTTTGTTGTAACTACCTATTAATCTTATGAGTTGTGTGGTACTTCCTGCTAAAGCATTATCTATAGCTAACGTTTTTATTTTAAATAGTTCTTTTTCTGTAAAATAACCTGGTTTTAGTTTTTTAATATTTTCTAACTCATTATTTATAGCTTGTTTTGTTGTTTCTATAGCTGTTTTATACAGTTTTAAAAGGTAGTCTTTTTCTTTGCAATTATATATATATATTTCTTTAAATTTATAATATAGGTGTATTCCTCCGCCAGAACTTATTATTGCTGTGGGTAGGGGCATAACTATGTTATTGTTATATAAATAAAAGCAAATTTTGTTTATTAAGTTTTTATCTATTATATATTCACTGTCTATATCTATTACAAAATAATTTGTTGCTCGGGAGTTTTCTTGTGTATTTTTAGCTTTTTTTAGCTTTGTATACATTGGTATTTTGTTCCAAATACTTATATAAATATTGGAATGTAAGCTATTTATTTCCCTAATAAGATCTTTAGTTTTGTTTATATAATAATTTGTAGTTTTATATCTTTTTTTGTTGTTATCCCAATATTGCTTATGTAAATAAATAGGGAATTTAAAACAATAAAAGAAGTTATAAAAATCTTCTATTTCTTTTGTTGTATTTAATTTTTTTTGTTTTATACTATTTGATAACATAAAAAATGTCCTACCTTTCACTAGCAAAGAACTTGTGATAAGATAAGACTTTTTATCTTAAATTTCCTAAAATTTTCTTATAAATTCCTAATTTTCAAGCTTGAAAACTAAATTTCTATATAGTATACTGAATATAGAAATTTGAATTTAAAGAATTTTGGATTTTTGACCGGGAAGTCTTATCCAATTTGAAGCACATTTTGGCGAGTGTGCTTTTTTCTTTGCTTTTTCTTATATTTTTATAGTCCAATCATAAAATCAGACTCGCCTATAATACATATGTATTTTTTTTGCGAAAATTTTACATATTTTAGGCTTTTCATACTTTTATCTAATTTTTACTTATTTTTTCATAAATTCTTTTTCTATGATCTATATCTACAATACAAATTATCAACTCATTTTCCTTAATTTCACAAATTATTCTATAATCTGATACTCTATACCTCCAAAAACCTTTTAAATTTGCTGATAAAGCCTTTCCTCTAGCTCTTGGTTCTTCTAATTTTTTTATGTTATCCATATAGTTAATAATTAGCTTTTGTATAGGTTTATCTAGTTTTTTTAAAGATTTAAGAGCCTTTTCTGAATACTGTATGTTCATAGACCTAATTCTTCTTTTACTTCTTCGCTAGTGTAAAATTTCATATTATTTTTGTTTAAGAGGTAATCATCTATGATTTGTTTATCGTACTCTTCTTCTATACTTTCTAATAAAGTTTCTCTAGCCCAATCTGATAAGACCTTTTTTTTATCTTCAGAAACCCTTTTAAAAAGTTCTTTGTCTTCTTCACTCAACCTGATTGTTAAAGTAGTCATTTTTTTCACCTCTCTAAATTATATTACGTGGTAATATTATATTCCTATTCTCTTATCTTTACAAGTAAAGGTGTTTTTTAAAATTTATAAATAAAATTAAAAAAATGTTTATAAAAAAGATGAAATTTTTAAGATTTGTTCCAAAACTTAAAAATATTAATTATTATATATTTAATAGTAGGAAGATACCGTTAATGTAATAATATGTATAGCTAAATTTAAAAGTTTTGGTTCAGATATATAACTGTATGCCTAATAAATTAAAGTCTCTTAAAACACAAAATAAAACGTTTTCTTTTTTGAAGTAAAATAAAAAAGCTGAAGACCAGCCTTTTTATTAAATTATAATTCGTATCTGATAAGCTAACTTAACAATATAGTATGATTAATTAATACAAATAGTGTCTAGCTATTACATCTATCCTGTTATGTCCAAGCCATTTACTAGATATAATCATTGCTCTTTTATCCCAGGCTGTACCAGCTTTATCTTTTCTGCAAAAATAAACTTCTGTTTTATCCTTTATTGTTGCAGTATTCCTAGCAAGCTTTTTATAAACCCTTTTTGCATATTGTCCCCTATAAAAATGGTTGTCAAAATGGCTTGGAAGTTTACCAAAAACTTTATTTTCGCCCGCTTTTTTTATATAGTTTGTTATTTCCTTTGTTTCTTGTGTGTTTTTGCCTATTATTGGAGCAAATCTTTCCTTGCCTCCTTTTCCGTTTTTTATGTGTATGCAAGGATAATTTTTTGCGAGTACATATGTTTTGTTTTTAAATGTAATTTTAACATCTCTAAAAATTAAATCTGTTCCTCTTATATTTTCCATTTCCGACCTTCTACCCCCTATTGCTGTAGTAAATTTTGCGTAAAAACTTTCAGTTTCTTTACTTATATGTTTATCTCTGATTACAGGCTTTCTGCTTCTTGTTATGTTTGCTCTGTATACTTTAGGTGTAGCTATAAATTCTTTACTGCTTATTTGCATAAGTTTTGCTATAGCAGCCTTGCTAGAGTTAATAGTAGGGGCAGAATACCCCTTGTCTATAAGGTGTTGTAGATAGTTATTTACATGATTTATTTTTAAATCTTTTAACTGTCTTACTTCTTTGTTGTTCTTAAATAAATAATCTACAAGCTTATAACAAGATCTTTTATAATTTTTATATGTTACAAAACTATAAATTTTATTTTGTGTTAAATCTTTTTTGTTATTTTTGTCTTCATTTCTACTACTTCCTTGTCCGTTTTGTAGGTACGTGTTTAACCTGTGTTGTATATCTTTTTTTAAGGTATATTTCTTTTTCTTTCTATCCCATCTTCCCATAAGGAAGGTCTCCTTTCTTTAAAATTGTTAATTAATTTAAGGCTTAGGGGATTTATCCCCGCAGACGGCACACAAGATGCACTTCCTGTGGCTATGCACATTGTTTATTTAAATAAGCTTGGCTTGCTTATCGCAACATTTTTTTGCTCTTTTTTTATAATATATTAAAAAACGGAGAGCTAAACTTGGCATGTTTAATATAAAAAAATTTAAATTTTTAATCTTACGTATTTTTTAAATGTTTATATTTTTATATTTTTATATTTTTATATTTTTATATTTTTATATTTTTATATCTTTACATTTGCTTATCTTCTAATATTTACATTGTTACTTTAAAACTATCCTTATTTCTTATCTTTTTAATTTAATTTTCTAAAAATATATTTTTATTGTTTTATTGTGCATTACATTTTTTCAAAGTTTTAAAATTTTCCTCATTTTCAGCTCTCCATTTTTTCTATTTTCTTACAATGTTTATATGTATCTTTTTAAAAATTATAAAAAAACACCCTATCAAAAACAGAAAAAATGATTAAAATCGGGGGATGTTAAATGAACTGATTTTTTAGATACGCACATTTCTCGCCTGCTATCTTTTTATACGTCCATAAATGGAGCGTATAAAAAGATATAACTAACATAATTTAAAAATTAAACATACAAAAAAATTGGAACAAAACAGACATAAAAAAAATACAATAAAAAACAAGCATAAAAAGTAAAGATAAGTAAAAAAACTTACTTTTTACTTTTTTTTTACAAACGTAAACAAAAAAATACATATAGGTAATGTAAAGATAAATAACAAAAAAAGAAAGGACATAATATGGAAAATTACAATAACAATACACCAAGACAAACGGGAGATTTTATAAGCAAAAAAGATAAGGCAGAAAAGTTTTTAGATAGCTTAAAGCAAAACAAAAAACAAATAAAAAGTAAAACAATAAGCTTTAAATGTAGTGTAAAAAATTATACCTTAATAAGGGCTAAAGCTATTATAAATAACGTTAGCGTAGCAGATTATTTAACGGATTTAGTTAAAAAAGATAAGAAAAAAGAATACAGTAATATACAAGAAAAAATAGATAACTTTTTAAGCTAAAACAAATACTTTACGTAAACAAAAACATATAAAAAAAGGGTCTGTAAATAGTTTTGTGTATCAACCTAAATCCTGATCAATGGGTAAGGGTTGATACAATTTTTTATGTATCAATATCTGTCCATTCCTATAGGAATGGAGCTTATCTTAATTTTATACGAACT
>NZ_VULQ01000026.1 GCF_009696575.1 Anaerococcus porci
AGTATGGGACAAGAAAAAGGGAAGAGAGAAGATTTCAGCAAAAGAACTAATTGATAAAAAAGAGTTGATTGCTTTCCACCCAGCACTAAATGCTTATCTTAATAAGACCTTAAAAAAGGAGTTAAAAAAATTAAACATCCAAGATGTTGGGGTTATGATAAAAAATCCTTGTCAAAAAACTAAGTCAGCCAAAGATTTGGAAATAGAAAATAAAGAGCTTAAATTAGAAAATAACCAATTAAAGGAGTATTTGAAAGACAAAACTATCACAAAAAATAATAAAGAAATATCTACGCTAGATGATTTTTACAACACGTACGCTAAAAAATCTAATGAGAAAGAGAAAGAAAAAGATGAGTATGAAATTGAAGAAGATTTTTTAAAATTATAAATTTGAGGTATAATTATATTGACTAAGAGAATAGAGTTCAAATTGAACGCAAAAAAGCAGGTTGGTAAAAATACCCCTGCTTTTTTTATGCTAGTTGCTATTTTTCCTGTTCTTCATTTTTTAAATTTCTATCTAGCCATTTGCAAATGTAGTGACTAGTTACATTCGCTATGATAGAAATTAGAAGAGAATAGATTTTTTCCAAATTGAACGCCCCCTTTCTGTCACCAGTGTAGGGATAGCAACAAAATTATTATATCAGATCCCCTATACTTAGATAGATTTAATATTAAAAAAGTCTCGAGGCTTTATATTTTTAGTTTTAAGAAATTTTTTTTAACTAACATAGGGAATTATATATTAATATCAAATGAAGCTCTTACAAGTTAAAATAAAACGTTTTCTTAGGTATTTTAAAGCTTAGTTTAAATATTATTTTTATAATAATTTATATTTTTGTTTTATAGGCTCTAATTTGCGATTTAAGAAAAATTAACATCTATGGCAAGGAATCCTATGCTTTTATGATTTTAGGAGCATTAAAGTTTAAAATTCGATTAATTTTGATATCTTCTATTCCTAACCCTAGCTGTATTAGATAGCCCCTTGCGTAAAGGGGCGAGGAGCATAGCGACGGGGGTTCGTATTCGGAGCATTAAATTATATAAAATTAAACTCCTTAATATCTTAAATTCATTTAATCTAAAATTCTACTACGAAAATTTTGAGCATAGCGAAAAATTATCTATATTTTTCTAACGGAAATTTGCGTCAGCAAATTGACCATAATTTTTCAAAAATTTTTAATTTTTGCTTTTAATAATACTTTAATATACTTTAATATACTTTAAGGTTGGATTTTGGGTCCCCAAACGTTGAAATTTACATATTTATTTTTTTTTAAAACGACAATTTGTGCATCTAAAACGACAATTTGTGCATCTAAAACGACAATTTGTGCATCTAAAACGACAATTTGTGCATCTAAAACGACAATATTTTATTATTGACTTTATAATATTTTTGGTATATAATAAAGTCAATAATAAAGAGAGGTCGTTTTAAATGAATGATTTAGTAAAATATCATAATGATTTAAATATGGTTTCTATGAAGAAATGGTCAGCTGAGGATATGAATTTTTTCTTTGGTATCATTTCAAAAATTAGAAATCAAGGAACTAAAGAAATGACTTTAAATACTGATGAAATCAAAGATTTGATTGATTATTCTGATAGAAATTATAGATGGGTTGCAACCCTAGATAAAATTACAGATAAAATTGCAGGTCTTCGTTATGTTGAAAGAACTAGTAAAAGAATAGCTAATTTTGCACTGTTTCAACGCTTTATAATTGATATTGAAAATAAGACGTTAAATGTTAAGGTTTCTGATGATTTTGAGTATATCGTAAATAAGCTTACTAAAAATTTTACAGTTTATGAATTGACTGAATTTACAAGTTTAAAATCAGTTTATTCTAAAACCATGTACAGAATTTTAAAACAATGGAGGACGACTGGTAGCAAAGAGTTTAAATTGGACCAGTTTAAAGATTTACTTGATGTTCCAGTAAGTTATAAAGCTAATGATATTAAAAAAAGAGTTATAAAGCCTATAGAAAAAGAATTACCTAAATATTTTAATAAATTCAACGTTAAAATAATAAAAGCAAACACACAAGGTACTCCAGTAATCGGCTACAAATTCACCTGGAATCCTGAAAAAGTACCTGAAAAACCTGAATTTGTTGATGATGAGTATATAAAAAAGACTAGTAAAAACCGTAATATAAGCAAAATAAAAAATAAAAAATCTAAAGGATCTTTTTCCCAAAAAGCTAGAGAAGAAAGGTTTAAAAGAATTCTAGAAGATAGAGAACAAGGAGAAGAACAATGATGAACGATGATGATTTACAAAATATGTTATTAAACTTAGATATTTTTAAAGCTAAATATGAAAAATTTATAGAGTATTGCACAGAAGATATTAGCTTTAAAGATTTCTTAGAACTATATAAAATTCTCGAGTTGCAAAAAGCAAATGAAAAACTAGAAGACATTTCTAATACAATTGATTATCACTTTTCGTGAACTAAAAGACTAGATAAATCTAGTCTTTTTTTGTCTTCATTTTTGTATTTTGAAATTATTAGGCTTGCCTTAAGAAGGGGGTCAAGGGGTCTCCCCTTGCAAGCTTCAACACCCTCTGGGTTTGGTATAGCTTGCTACACCATTAAAAAGTGCCTTTATATGGTATTTATACACCAAAAAGTTTTGATTCAAAGTATATACCATTTTTTTATTTTCAAATTTTAAAAAATACATACACCTGCTAAGATTTTTTTCTAAAAAAATGAACTAATAATATAGCAAATCATGAATTATATACCATTTTTTTATTTCCCAAATTAAAAAAATACATATATAAGTTAAGACATTTTTTAGAAAGGAATTAACAATATGGCAAATTTAAAAAAATATACACGTGTACAAATTGGGCATATACTAAAACATTGCTCACGATCAAAGGACGAACAAGGAAATTATATAAAATTTGGAAACGAAAATATTAATACAGAAATCACAAATTTAAATTATAATTTAGCTTCTAGGCATGATGGTTTAAGCGACTATGATTTTATAAAAAATAGATGTAAAGAGCTTAAAGCACTCAACCGTAAAGACGTCAACATTGCTTGTTCGTGGGTTGTGACCATTCCACATGAATATTATAAAGGTGCTCAATTCGCTGATTTTGATAATTTTTTTAACCCCGAAAATGAAAACCCCTACATTACAAGTTTTTTTTCAAAAACATACGAGTTTTTGAAAAATAGATATGGCGAAAAAAATATAGTTTCCAGTTATGTACACCTAGACGAAACAACCCCACATATGCATTTTATTTTCACCCCCGCAGTATGGGACAAGAAAAAGGGAAGAGAGAAGATTTCAGCAAAAGAACTAATTGATAAAAAAGAGTTGATTGCTTTCCACCCAGCACTAAATGCTTATCTTAATAAGACCTTAAAAAAGGAGTTAAAA
>NZ_VULQ01000027.1 GCF_009696575.1 Anaerococcus porci
GTTTGGCAACTTCCTAATCTCCCGGGAGGTCTCCCTCCGAGTACCATCGGCGTTAGAAGGCTTAACTTCTGTGTTCGGTATGGATACAGGTGTATCCCTTCTGCTTTTGTCACCATATTTTCTTTACCTAATACTTGCTCTTTGAGCCTTTTTCAAATAGCTATAAATATTTCCAGTCAAGTTTTAAAGTTTAGTATCCATTAGCTTAATACATTACTGCACTTACACCTTGGACCTATCTAAGGTATTTTCTTTACCTACTTTGAGAAATCTTATCTTGAGGGTTGCTTCGTACTTAGATGCTTTCAGTACTTATCAATTCCGCACGTAGCTACCGAGCTATGCCAGTGGCCTGACAACTCGTACACCATTGGTGCGTCCATCCCGGTCCTCTCGTACTAAGGACAGCTCCTCTCAAATTTCTTACGCCCACGCTGGATAGGGACCGAACTGTCTCACGACGTTCTGAACCCAGCTCGCGTGCCTCTTTAATGGGCGAACAGCCCAACCCTTGGGACCTACTCCAGCCCCAGGATGAGACGAGCCGACATCGAGGTGCCAAACCTCCCCGTCGATGTGGACTCTTGGGGGAGATAAGCCTGTTATCCCCGGGGTAGCTTTTATCCGTTGAGCGATGGCCCTTCCATTCGGTACCACCGGATCACTAAGTCCGTCTTTCGACTCTGCTTGAGTTGTAGCTCTCGCAGTTAAGCTCGCTTCTGCCTTTATACTCTTCGAATGGTTTCCGTCCATTCTGAGCGAACCTTTGAACGCCTCCGTTACTTTTTAGGAGGCGACCGCCCCAGTCAAACTGCCCAACTGACAATGTCCCATGCCCTGATTCAAGGGCTATGGTTAGAACTTTGATATTAAAAGGTTGGTATCCCACCAGTGACTCCGCCTAGATTGACATCCAAGTTTCTTTGTCTCCCAACTATCCTGTACATTTAATCTCAAAATCCAATATCAGCCTACAGTAAAGCTCCACGGGGTCTTTCCGTCCTAGCGTGGGTAAGTCGCATCTTCACGACTACTACAATTTCACCGGATCCTTTGTTGAGACAGTGCCCAAATCGTTACACCTTTCGTGCGGGTCGGAACTTACCCGACAAGGAATTTCGCTACCTTAGGACCGTTATAGTTACGGCCGCCGTTTACTGGGGCTTAAGTTCTAGCCTTCGATTGCTCTAAGCCTTCCCCTTAACCTTCCAGCACCGGGCAGGTGTCAGCTCCTATACTTCATCTTGCGATTTTGCAGAAACTTGTGTTTTTGGTAAACAGTCGCTTGGGCCTGGTTTCTGTGGCCATATTGCTATGGCTCCCCTTCTCCCGAAGTTACGGGGACATTTTGCCGAGTTCCTTAACAAAGGTTCTTCCGCGCGTCTTGGTATTCTCTACCTCCCTACCTGTGTCGGTTTTGGTACGGGCGCTTTTGTCTGGATAGTGACTTTTCTTGGCAATTTGGAGTCATCGACTTCTCTACTTATGTTTTCGATTCCTATCAGTTTTCAGAATTTATGAATGGCGGATTTGCCTACCATTCTTCCTACGACCTTAGACCATCATTTCCATCAGATGGCTTCGATTATCCTCTTGCGTCATCACATCTCTCTTAACGACTTCAAGCGGTACAGGAATATAAACCTGTTATCCATCGCCTACGCCTTTCGGCCTTAGCTTAGGTCCCGACTTTCCCTGAGGGGACGAGCCTTGCTCAGGAGACCTTAGGGTTTCGACGGGGATGATTCTCACATCCCTTCTCGCTACTCATGCCAGCATTCTCTCTTGTATTAAGTCCACTTTTGCTTTCGCCTTGGCTTCTTCCCTAATACAATGCTCCTCTACCACTAATAGAGGTATTAAGTTTAGCTATGAGTTGGTACGTCTTTTTTTACGTTTTATTAACTCGTTAACCAGTGATCTTTTTTGTAGTTAAGCTTTTTTGCTTATTACCTACTTTGACTTTAGACTTGTGTTTTTTTTGATAATTTCTTATCCATTATGTCTTTGCGTCTGAAATTTTTGAATTTCTTTTTTTTAATCTCTTCTGTATTGTTTTGTTAATATTTCCAATCTCATTTGTAAACTTAATCCCTCTATTAATCCGAAGCTTCGGTATTGAATTTGAGCCCCGTTCATTTTTGGCGCAAACCCACTTGACCAGTGAGCTATTACGCATTCTTTAAATGCATGGCTGCTTCTAAGCCAACGTCCTGGTTGTCTTAGTAGATTCACATCCTTTTCCACTTAATTCAAATTTTGGGACCTTAGCTGTCGGTCTGGGCTGTTTCCCTTTCGACTTAGAAGCTTATCCCCCTAAGTCTGACTCCCTGACTTGATTTTTTGGCATTCGGAGTTTGATAGGTTTCGGTACGGTCATCCGCCCTAGACCATTCAGTGCTCTACCTCCTAAAATCTTAGGTCAGAGGCTAGCCCTAAAGCTATTTCGAGGAGAACCAGCTATCTCCGGGTTCGTTTGGTTTTTCGCCCCTATCCACAGTTCATCCGATGCGTTTTAAACCGCACCCGGTTCGAGCCTCCATTGAATTTTACTTCAACTTCACTCTGACCATGGATAGATCACCCGGTTTCGGGTCTATTCCAATTTACTTTCGCCCTATTAAGACTCGCTTTCGCTACGGCTACTGATCTTAAATCATTAACCTTGCACTTTAGAATAACTCGCTGGCCCATTCTACAAAAGGTACGACATCACGTTCTTACACGCTTTGTCTGCTTGTAGGCACTAGGTTTCAGGTTCTATTTCACTCCCCTTTCGGGGTTCTTTTCACCTTTCCCTCACGGTACTTGTTCACTATCGGTCACATGTTAGTATTTAGCCTTAGGGGATGGGCCCCCTATCTTCACACCGGGTTTCTCGTGCCCGGTGATACTTTCCCTCAACTTTCTTAAGCCTTTCGTTTACAAGACTTTCACTTTCTTTGGTTTAGTTTTTCAACTAATTTAACTAGACTTATTTAAGCTTACTGAGTTAGGCTCTTTCCCTTTCGCTCGCCGCTACTTAGAAAATCGAATTTTCTTTCTCTTCCTCCTGCTACTTAGATGTTTCAGTTCGCAGGGTCTTACTTCACTAAGCTATGTATTCACTTAGTGATGACTGTGTCTTCCACAGCCGGGTTGCCCCATTCGGAGACCTAGGGGTCTTTGCTTTTTGTGAGCTTGCCCTAGTTTTCGTTCACTTACGTCCTTCTTCGCCTTCATGTGCCAAGGCATCCACCTTGTGCCCTTTCTTTCTTGACTGGAAATATTTATAGCTATTTAATTGTTTAGGTTC
>NZ_VULQ01000028.1 GCF_009696575.1 Anaerococcus porci
ACTTGTGATGAAAAAGAGGACGAAAATCTAAAAGATTTAATGGATCTTGCAAGTAAGGAAATATCTTCAAATTCAAAATATGAAGAGGTTGAACTATTGGAAGATGAAGAATTAAGTCTTCCAGCAACAGACGATGTTAAAAATTTTTCCTACACTATTATTGACGAAGATGTCTACCTAAGAGAAAACTCAGTCTTAATTAAGCAGAATATATCAGATAAAAATAAAGAAAAGATTAAAGATTATCTTGATGTAATGAATGCTTTGAAAGATGTAATAGAAAAACAAAAGGACGATTTTTCTGATGAAGAAATAAAAGAGTCACAAGAAAAGTTAAATGAAGTCTATGATAACTTTTCAAAGAAACATGGCTTTATTAACTCCCTATCAAACACCAGAGCCTTAAAGGAAGACTCAAACTTTCCTTTAGTATCATCAATAGAAATACTTGATGATGAGGATAATTTCAAAGCTAAGAGTGATATATTTTCAAAAAGAACAATAACAAAGGCAAAAGTAGTAGACCATGTAGATACTTCCCTTGAAGCCTTAGTCTTATCTGTTTCACAAAAAGGATATGTAGATTTTGAATATATGGAATCTATCACTAATAAAGATAGGGACACCTTAATTGGTGAACTTGAGGGCGAGATATTTTTAGATATTAAGGACACAGACCTAATAAATAACAGAATGCCCTTTGAGAGCTTTGACAATGACGATCCATTTCATTTTTCATATGTATCGGCTGATGAATATTTAAGTGGTAATATCAGAGAAAAAATTGGCTACCTCAATTCATATATCGGAGAAATTGAAAATGTAATAGATTTAGCACCTTCTGAAAAGAAAGACACATTATTAAATGAGTTAGGCAAACTCAAATATCAGAGAGAAAAATTACAAGAAGTTATGCCTGAAGAACTCACTGCTTCTTATATAAATGTAAGGTTAGGAGCAACATGGATACCTCAAAAAGATATAGAAGACTTTACTTTTAACCTTTTAAAAACACGCGGGTTTCATAGGTGGAATATAAATGTTAGGTTTTTGCCACACACGAGTGAATGGAACATTGAAGGTAAAAGTGTTGACTCAACTAATGACCTTGCTAACATGACTTATGGTACAAGTAGAGTAAATGCCTATAAGCTAATTGAAAATGCTCTTAATCTAAAAGATACGAAGGTATTTGACCAAGTAATAAATGATGATGGTTCTAAGACTTCTGTATTAAATAAAAAAGAAACCATGCTTGCAAGTCAAAAGCAAGAACTGATTAAAGAAGAATTTAAGAATTGGATATTTGAAGATCCTGATAGAAGATATAAGCTAGAGAAGATTTATAATGAAAAATTCAATTCAATTAGAAATAGAGAATTTGATGGCTCTAACTTAACTTTTGATGGAATGAATACTGAAATCAGACTTCGAGAACATCAGAAAAATGCCATAGCAAGGACTCTATATGGTGGAAATACACTACTTGCCCATGTAGTAGGAGCAGGAAAGACATTTGAAATGGTAGCTTCTGCTATGGAATCTAAGAAGTTAGGACTTGCAAGTAAATCATTATTTGTAGTTCCTAACCATCTAACCACTCAAATTGGTAGAGAGTTTATGCAATTATATCCGTCAGCGAACATTATGGTGGCCGATAAAAAAGACTTTCAACCTAAAAATAGGAAAAGATTTATTGGTAGAATTGCAACAGGAGAATATGATGCAGTCATCATAGGACACTCTCAATTTGAAAAAATACCAATGTCCAAGGAATACCAGGTAAGTCATATACAAGATCAAATAGATGATATAGTTTCCTTTATTGATGAGAACAAAAGAAATAGAGGAGAAAATTTCACAGTCAAACAACTAGAAAAGACAAAGAAGAAACTCTTGGTAAGGCTTGAAAAACTAAATGATGATTTTAAAAAAGATGATGTTATAACCTTTGAAGAACTAGGAGTAGATAAGTTATTTATAGACGAAGCTCATAATTATAAAAACTTATTTTTGCATACAAAGATGAGAAATGTTGCGGGTATCGGTCAAAGTGAAGCCTTTAAGTCTTCGGATATGTATATGAAATGTAGGTATATGGATGAAACGACAGATGGAAAGGGAGTTGTATTTGCTACTGGTACACCAATATCAAATTCAATGACAGAACTTTATACCATGCAAAGATACCTTCAATATGATGATTTAAAGGCAAGAGGATTAGAACATTTTGACGCCTGGGCTTCTACTTTTGGAGAAACAGAAAACACCTTTGAATTATCTTCAGAAGGCACTGGATATAGGCAAAAAACAAGATTTTCAAAGTTTTATAACTTGCCAGAGTTGATGTCTATGTTTAAAGAAGTAGCAGATATAAAGACTTCAGATATGTTAAATTTACCAGTTCCTGAAGCAAATTTTGAAGTTATTAAAACAAAACCTACTGAGGAACAAAAAGAAATATTAACTAGCTTATCAGAAAGGGCTGATGCAGTTAGAAATAACCAAGTCGAACCAACAGAAGACAATATGCTAAAGATTACAAATGATGGTAAAAAACTTGCCCTTGACCAAAGATTAATAAATCCACTACTTCCAGATGATCCTAATTCAAAGGTAAATGTATGCGTTAAAAACGTCTTTAGTATCTGGGATAAGACAAAAGAAAAATCATCGACCCAATTAGTATTTTCAGATATGTCTACACCAAAAGGAGATGGAGAATTTAATATCTATGATGATATTAGAAATAAGCTAGTGAATATGGGAATACCTAAAGAAGAAATAGCCTTTATTCACGAAGCAGATACAGACAAACAAAAAGATGAATTGTTCTCTAAAGTAAGAAGAGGAGAAGTAAGAGTCTTATTAGGTTCTACTCAAAAAATGGGTGCAGGTACTAATGTACA
>NZ_VULQ01000029.1 GCF_009696575.1 Anaerococcus porci
AATATCCCATATAAAATGGAAGACATCAACCACATCTCCGTAAAGTAATGAAATGATATGACTGGAATGAAAGGCTGATTGCTCCGTTTGGCGTATAAAAATGTCGGGGTAATGAAGTTCGATTTCGAGCCATAGATGATGCTGGCTCCGATTGAATCCCTTA
Source organism: Anaerococcus porci (assembly GCF_009696575.1). Lineage (GTDB taxonomy): Bacteria > Bacillota > Clostridia > Tissierellales > Peptoniphilaceae > Anaerococcus > Anaerococcus porci. The sequence continues at coordinate 164 of NZ_VULQ01000029.1, forward strand.
TCGGATTTTACGTAATTCTTGGCATATAAAAATAGAAAACGCAGGATTCTCTTTCTTTGCTCGTCCTGCCCTGAGAGACGTTGGTATCCTTCTCCCAGTCGAGACAAACAACGTAGAAGCCCACGTGTTGGTATATATAAACCTCAGGTACACTATACATACAGGTACACCAAGGACTATAACCTTGCCGTGAGCGACCTTGTTGCCTTTGTCTTTGACTGGAAAAGAATTTGTGGAAAGTTTCTCAGAGTCAAGAACAAAGCGCACAAAGACGCTCTATTATAATATGTCAGCAGACCCCACCCCAAACCCTTCGGCTCGCCGGATTCGCTTTCCGGAAACCTTATCGGGGTCCTGCGGGAAGACTTTACCGAACAAATTTAAGCATTATTTCTCAATTTACAACTAATTGGCATCCATTGTTATGGAATGAAATCTAAACTTATTTCGAAAAATTTAGTAGATGACAAAAATTAAATTTATGCTGTTAAACACTTAATTTTTAGTCGATTAAATTTGCAAAAGTCCCTGAAAATTAGTAATTTAAAGGAAAAGTTTGGACGCTTTTTCTCATGAAAACTACTAATTTCAAGGACTCGGTCAAAGTTAACCAAATCCTCCCGATTATGCAAGAGCACTTTGGTCAAAGTATGAATTTGGCACGCATAAAACTCATGGCGTTGCTGCTCCATGCACTCTGTGTGGTGCAGACTGTCAGCCTCCACAAACTGGCTGATGCGATGCCTACGGCTGTAGACAAGGATTCCAACCTCAGACGGCTCCAAAGATTCTTTGCCAAGTATGTACTTGACCTTGACATCATAGCCCGTATGATTTTCTCGCTGCTTCCTGTCAAGACCGGTCTTGTGCTGAGCATGGACCGGACCAACTGGAAGTTCGGGGAGTTCAATATAAACATCCTTATGTTGGGCATAACCTATAAAGGGATTGCCTTCCCTTTGATATTCAGCCTTCTTCCGAAACGTGGCAACTCCAACTGGGAAGAACGCAAGAAAATTATGGAACGTTTTATCCGTCTTTTCGGAGCGGAATGCATCGACTGCCTTGTGGCAGACCGCGAGTTCATCGGAAAGGAATGGACAGGATGGCTCAACAGCCGTCGCATACGGTATTACATCCGAATACGTCAGAACTTCTGGATTGTCAAGCCTTCCACCGGTGAGAGAATCCGAGCCTGGTGGCTGTTCAATGATTTGAAGGTCGGTCAGGAGAAATTCTTCCATACGCTCTTTCTTCACAAAGGTGAGTATGTCTATCTTGCCGGCAGCCGGATCAAAAACTCCGATGGTGTTCCGGAATTGCAGATTCTCATATGCTTCAATCGGCCCGAGGAGGCGATTTTGACATACAAAAAACGATGGGAGATAGAAACGGCCTTTAGAGCCATGAAATCTTCCGGCTTCAACATCGAGGATACCCATATGCGTGATATGGACCGCATCGCAAGACTTGTCGCGATGGTCTGCATGGCTCTTGTATGGGCGTATCTCGTTGGTGAACATAAAGATATAAATATTAAACCGATAAGGATTCTGAAACATGGAAGAAAGGCAAAGTCGCTTGTCAAATATGGATTGGAAGAGATTTCGACCATACTTATGCGTCCGACTTATACCCCAAAATTCGATGTTTTCAAATTTTTGTCATGTACTTAAAACTTTTTTATTAAATTTCCAGACACAATGTTGCGTCTGCACATGCCTATCTCATCTGTCACGTTTTTTATATCGTAAGAACTGCATTATTCCTACAAAGATAAAACTAAAAGCACAATAAAATAACCAGTTGTTGACATCTTTATCGTAGCCGAGTTCTATTATCAAAATAGTAATAAATCCGAGAAGCCCGAGAATCGCCATTGCTCCGCATATCTTCTGCTTTAAGCTATTACTTATCATAGTTTTTATTTGTTATTGTGTTAATTCTATAAAGGTTATTTTAAGTCAAGATACATCATTCTGGTATGCAATTTATCATCATTAAGTAGATTGTAAAAGTCCTTTTATTCCTGCTCATTTGGATAAAGGAATTTAAAACCGTTCTTCAGATAAAAAGATGAACATT
>NZ_VULQ01000003.1 GCF_009696575.1 Anaerococcus porci
TTTCTCTATTTCCTTTTTCAGTTGTTCCTATTGCAATATGACAAGCTTTTGATACTACACGATTGTTTTCCCTTACTTTTATGTAGACCACATCTACAATTAGATACGGAATTTTTAGTTTGCTTAAGTCACTATTTCTCCATAGCTTTACTTCTTCGTCAAGCTCTTTAGTTAAAGATGATACAAAGGATTTAGAATATGTTTTACCACACATATTTTCTATCACCTTGGATACTTTTCTTCTTGATACTCCTTGAACATACATTTCTAGCATGGTTGAAAGTAGTGTTTTTTCATTTCTTTGATATCTTTCAGATACTTCTGTTGAGAATTTACCATCTCTTGTCCTAGGTACTCTTAAAGTTAATGTTCCTATTTTGGTTGTATAGTCACGTTCATAGTATCCATTACAGTAGGTGATTCTGTTAGGATCTCTTTGATAGGCTGTATTTTCTAAATATTCATCTTTTTCCATAAGTTCATTAAAAACTTTTGTTAAGATAGATTTGGCAATTTTATTATCTACAGATTCATTAATTAAATTTTGTATTTCTTCTTGATTAATTGTAAAATGTAATTGGGTCATTTGTTCCTCCTAGTTGGTTTTTGTGGTTAAAAACATTGTACTAGTTTGGGTTTTAAATGACCTTTTTCTTTTTACACAATTATACGGACTCTATCATTTTATTTTATCATATTTTTAACAATATGACTATATTATTAAAATGAAACTGCAATATTTTTATTTATCATTTGATTTTCTTGTGAACTAACTTTATTAATTAAAGTAAATATTTTATATGCAAAAATTCTAAATTTTTGCTATAATAATAGTGTAAATTATCGAATATATTTTAGGACTTATATGATTTCTATATTATTCGTTAATTACCATAATCAAAAAGAAGATCTTCCCCAAAATTTGAGGAAGGTCTTCTTTTTTATAAGGCAAAGTATAAAATAACTACTGATATTAAGTTCCATAGGCTATGAAGATAGGCTGAAAGTCTTAGACTATTTGTAAGGTACCTAACCATAACTAGGACAAAACCTAGAGAAAAATAGACTAAAAATGAGTAAAGGTCTGTAGGAATATGCATTAGGGCAAATACTATATTTGCAAGTATAAGCGATATAATATCTCTTAGGTTTTGGTCGTTTTTTTTAAAGATTTTTCTAATTATACCAGGAAAATACTCCCTAAATGTGTATTCTTCTACAGCTGGAGCAAGTAGTACCATGTAGGCTATAAGAGCTGGTGAAAAGTTTAAGGCTAACATATTTTCTATGGCTTCTTGGTTTTGTGATATAGAAGCATTTGATCCAAATATCATACCTAATAAATAAGATAATGTAAGAATTGATACAAAGCCTACCACTAGAACTTTTAAAGTGTTTAATACCCCCATCTTGTTTTGGTGTCTTCTATAAAAAATAAGATAGAAAATTAAGGTAAAAAGAGCGTATCCTACTGTTATAATAAAAACTATATCTCTACTCATTCCCATCATTATACTAGTTATAGCAGGTGTTGAGCCAAATAATATAAGTAAAATTAAAAGAATAAGTCCAATTATCCTATATTTTCCTATAAATCTTTTTGATAAATATTTCATAATACCCCTTTCATTTTCGTTAATACTAGATATTTACCCTAAATTTTATTGATTAGCTATTTTTATATTTTCTTGTATTTATCATTATAATCAAACTCACTAATGTTTTTTTGATAATTGACACATTTTGAAAAGAAAATCTAAAAATATTCATACTTAAATTCTATCGTACAATTATTATTTTTTAATATATTACTTTTAGTTCTTTCTAAGTTTCTAGCTATTATCTCTTCATATTAAGATTTTATGTCTTTGTTATTAATATCTTTAATATTTTCCTTAATTATCTCATTATATTTTACCTTAAAACTTGGATTTAATAATATATAAGACCACTTTCAAAGTATGTTCAATATATTTAATGCTATTCTTATTTTTCTTTATTTCTTATCATAATAAAATCTACATTTCTATATTGCTATAATATATATCAAGGCACAAAAAAAGAAGGGAAGATCCCCTCTTTACAGTATTTTAATACCTTATTTTATTTGCAATTATTCATATAGTCCAATTTTTTGGCAAAGCTCATCTATTTTGTCTATTATTTCACCTATAAAGTCAATTGTATCTTCTAGGGCTTTGGTATTTGTCATATCTACTCCTGCTTTTTTAGCAAGATCCATTGGACTTAGAGTTGAGCCTAAGTTTAGAACTTCTCTCCATCTTTTTATATCTTCCTTATCTCCATGGATTAACTTTTCTGAAACTTGAGTTCCTATGGTAAGTCCTGCTGAGTAGGTATATGGGTAAAGTCCCATATAATAATGAGGTTGTCTCATCCATGTAAGTTCAGATCCATCTACAAGTTTGACATCACTTCCCCAGAACTCTTCTAGTTTTTCTCTAAAGATTTGGTTTAAGTCATCGCTTGATAGACTTTCTCCCTTATCTACTCTTTCATAGACTTCTCTTTGGAAAGCTGCCTCTAAAAAGTGAGTTACAAAGTTGTGGTAATAGGTTTTTGAAATCATTGTATCCAATACCCAAAGTTTTTGCCTATCATCTTTGGCGTTTTTAAGTAGATATCTTTCCATAGTGATTTCATTGGCGGTTGATGGACTTTCTACAAAATACATTGATACGTTAGTGTTTAGAGCGTCTTGATTTTTGTTGGCATTTTCAAAGTGTCCAGCGTGTCCTAGCTCGTGGGCAAGGGTCATTACTTGACTCATGTCCTTGTTGTAGGTTGTCATGATATAGGAGTGAACTCCGTAAGGAGTATCACAGAAGGCTCCAGTTCTTTTGCCTTCATTTTCTGCATAGTCTATCCATCTTTCTGAAAATGCTCTCTTAAGCATTTCTACATAATCATCTCCCAAAACTTTTAGACCATCAATTATATAATCTCTCGCTTCCTCTATTTCAATTTCTTTAGAAAATCCTGAATCAATGGAAAGTTTAAGGTCTGCATAAGTCATTTCATCTAATTTATAGACTTTTTTGATGATATTTGCATACTTTCTCATATATTTTGGAAGTTTTGCCATAATTGTGTCTATATGATTGTCATAGATTTCTCTTGGTATATCTTGGTAGGATAAAAGCATATCAATTACAGAATCAAAGCCTCTAAGTTTCGATACTATTTTCTCATTTTGCACTTGAGTATTATAGATAGCACCATTTCCTCTTTCATATCTTCTAAGGGCATCGTGGTAGTTTCTAAAAGCTTTTCTTCTTACTTCTGTGTTTTTATCAGCCTCGAAGTATTCTTCAAAGTTGTTGTGATTAAGATTTATCTTCTTACCATCAACTTCAATTGGATCTACTTTTATATCTCCATAACGCATGGAAGAATATTCACCATAAGGTGCATCAAATGTTGGGGCAAGTTTTGATAAAACTTCTTCTGCACTATCATCTAGAATATGGTCCTTTTTATCTAGGATTTTTTTAAGGTAATAGTCATAGTCTGGATTTTCTTTTCTAGTTTTATTTACTATATCTTCATCAATTTTTGTCAATAGTCCATCAAAAAATGTAAGATTTGATCCTATATCACTAGATATAGTACCAAATTTGGCATATCTTTTTTGAGGATGTGGGTCGTTTGCATCAACTTCTGTTGAGATTCCAGCAAAAGATCCTAACCTATGAAGTCTTGCCACTATATCTGATAGACTCTTTAAGGCCCTTTTTAATTTTTCACTAGAGTCTATCTCTTTAAATTCTTCTTTGAAATCTTCACTTAATTTTAGGGTGTTTTCTAATTCATCATAGAAAGCTTTGTCATTTTCAAATATATCTTCTAATTTCCAAGTTTCTTTTACATCAACTTCACTTCTTTTTTTCATAATTTCCTCCTAACTATCTATATTCCATTATACCCTTATAAAGGAGTATAATGAAAAAAACGGAGGTATTATGACTATAAATTTAAAAAAATTAGAAAATTATGCAAAACTTGCAGTAGAATTTGGTGTAAATGTTCAAGATGGTGAAGATGTTTTGATAAATTCTTCTATAGAGGATCCCTCTCTTGCAAGATTTATCACAAAATATGCTTATGAAAGTGGGGCTCGTAAGGTTAGCATAAATTGGAAAGATGAAGAAATCATAAAGCTTGACTACACATACCAAAATCAAAAAACTTTAAATGAAGTTCCAGACTATATAATAGAAAAAAATATCTATCAACTAGAAAAACATAGGTCTAATAGGATTTCAATTATTGGAGATGACCCAGATTTATTAAAAAATTTGGATCAAAAAAAGATAGCTGAGGCTGTAAGGGAGAATTCTTTAAAGCTTAAAGACTTTGTAAAATATACTATGAACGATATGGTTTCATGGCTTGTTATAGCCTATCCTACCAAGAAATGGGCTAAGAAAATCTTTCCCGAACTAAAAGAAAATGAAGCAGTAGATAAGCTTTGGGAATTAATTTTTGACGTAAGCCGTATAGATGAAGACTGGAATAATACTAAAAAGAATTGGCAAGACCATATAGAACTTTTGAATGAGAAGGCAAGCTTTTTAAATGCTCATCAGTTCGATGAAGTTTGCTACAAGTCTTCTAACGGAACAGACCTTAGGGTAAAACTTCCTAAAAATCATATATGGATGTCAGCATCATCAAGAAATGAAAAGGGAGATACTTTCTTGCCAAATATACCAACAGAAGAAGTTTTCACCTCTCCTCAATATGATGGAGTAAATGGAAGACTTGTTGCAGTAAAACCACTTGTATATAATGGGGTGATTATAGATAAGTTTGAATTTACCTTTAAGGATGGACTTGTAGTAGACTTTAAGGCAGAAGTTGGATATGATACTTTAAAGGAAATGCTAGAATCCGACCCAAATGCTAAAAGACTTGGAGAAATCGCCCTTGTACCATACCATTCTCCAATAAATGAATCCAATGTCTTATTCTTTAATACACTTTTTGATGAGAATGCCTCATGCCATTTCGCCCTAGGTAAAGCCTATCCTACTACTATAAAGGGTGGTACAGAAGTAGCTGACGAAGATCTGCACACCATAGGTCTAAATGATTCTTTAATCCATGAAGACTTCATGGTGGGAGCAAAAGATCTAGATATAAAGGCCTACAAAGATGGAAGAGAATATCAAATATTTACAGATGGAAATTGGGCTAAATAAACTTAAGAATAAAAACTGAAGTTCTTTTTAAAAAAATAGCGAATTTCTATCTTTTCATGATTGTAAGCTAGTCTTAGAAAATTTCAAAAAAGTTTAATTGATATTTGATACCAAATCATCATAAAGTATTTGTAATGGTTTTTAAAGATTAATTCATTATAAAATTATCGATAAACTAGCAATTATTGGTATTTAGCTACTATTATTTTTATGTAATATATTTCCTAGATTATTAATATATGTATTTAATATAAAAAGTAGATGAACTTTTTAAATTCATCTACTTTTTATATAGCTTGACTTAAATTTTCAGCTAATTTTTCGATTTTTTATAAGTTTTATTATCCTACTTACCACAAAAATAATAAGAATAAAATCTATAATCATAAATCCTACATAAATATAATTTGTTATCTTTACATTCTCACTTACTTCAATTTTTTCTGTCTTTTGATTTTCTGTAGGATTTTTTTCATCTTCTACTCTTCTTGCATTTACCAAAAGCCTATTTGGCCTTGGCCAAAAAAATGGATGACAGGTAAGAAGGGTTATTATATCTTCTCCCTTTTCTATTCTTAAGCTTTCCCAATCAAAAGGACCAATTACTTCTTTTGAAAATACTTTGTATGTTAGAGTCCTATCAGCTCTTTTTATATAAATTAAATCTCCATTTACCAAATCATCTGCATATAAGAGCATGGTATCTCCCCACCATCCCCTATGGCCTGCAAGGACTGAACGTGTTGATTCTCCTCCTACCGGGATTGATGAACCTGATACTTGTCCCAATCCCCAGGCTATATGGTCATAGCTTGCATCTAGATAAATTGGAATTACTTTTCCAAGTTTTGGTATTTCTATATAAGCAAATATATCATCTGGATTATCAAGAATTGATTTAGACCCGAAGTCCCCTACTTCAAATGGATCTGTCATTGATATGTCAGAATCTTTTATAGTTTCATTGTATGCTATAGCTCTTTTTTCTACCTCGTCTAGGATTTCTTTATCTTCCTCTGCTTGAGATTTCAATACTTTTTCATAGACCATTTTGTTTTCTATGTCGGAGTAGAATCTTTTTGCAATAGGAAAGGCTAGTATTATAAGACCTAGAAGTATTATTATATAGCCAAATATTTTCTTATTTTTCTTTGAGTCTTTCTTCAATATCTTTTACCTCCATGTTCATCTTTTTTTGACGATGTTTTTCTCTAATATAGGTTAGAATGGTAAATAAAAGTATAGGGATAAGAACTAAAAATAGTTGGTAGAAGTCTGGTCTTATCTTTGGGGTGTTGGCACTACCATCATCTATTGCCTGAGCATAATCTATTCTTTCTCCTCTTACTAAAAGCCTATGTGAATTTATCATATATGGTGTACAGGTAAGAAGGGTTGCATAATCTTTTTTATCAACTACTAAAATAGGATCAAAGTTAGTAGGCTCTACTACTTGAATTTTATCCACCTTGTAGGCTAAAGTTTCTTTTATATTGTGGATATAGAAAATATCTCCCTCTGTAAGTTGATTAAGATACCTAAATAAGACTGCGTTAGGAAGACCTCTGTGAGCTGTGATTACCGTATGGGTGGAATCTCCCCCTATAGGAAGCGAAGTTCCCTCAAGGTGACCTGCTCCCTTTTCAAGAACATCATCGCTTGTTCCTGCATATATTGGGATATCTACTGCAATTTTTGGTATTTCAATATGCCCTAACATCTCATGGACTTCAAGCATTCTTGCATAGTCGGCCTTAGCTTCTTTTACCTTTTCATCATAAGGGTCAGAGATTATAGATGGATCTAAAGTTTGGTTGTAAACTCTCGCTAATTCCATCCTTTTTTCTAGGTCTTCTTTGCTTACATCATCCTTAGCCTTTTTAAATTCTATGATTTCATCTTTGGCCTCTATCTCGTAGAATTTTTGGCTTATAAAAGGATAGGAGAAGATAAGAAAACCCACTAGGAATATGAGTAAAAAAGGTAGATTTCTTCTTATGTCTTTTTTACTTAACTTCATCATCTTTACCTAAATTTTCTATTTGGTTTTTGATTTCATCAATTTTTTTACTTGTCTTATTATTTTCTTTCCTTAGTTTTCTTATTCTAAATAGGAGAATTATTATAATAATAAGGGCTATAAAGAATAGAATCCTAAATATCCAGTTGGTTTTGGCTTCTTTAATCAATTCTTCATCTACACTTTCTACATATTCTACCCTGTGACCTCTTACTAAAAGTCTATGTGAATTTATCATAAAAGGAGTACAAGTAAGTAAGGTTGCATAATCATGTCCTGGAAAAATCATAAGATCTTCAAAGTTTGTAGGCTCTATTACTTTGATTTGATCAACTTGATAGGCAAGGGTTTCTTTAATATTATGTATATAAAACTTATCTCCTATTTTAAGTTGGTCAATATTTGTAAATAGAGTCTTTTCTGGTAGACCTCTATGGGCTGTAAGGACTGTATGAGTGTTGTTTCCACCTATAGGAAGAGAGGTTCCTTCAAGGTGGCCTACACCAATTTGTAATACATCTTCACTAGTTCCTGCATAGATGGGTAGGTCTTGATTTATCTTTGGTATTTCTATATGACCTATCATTTCCTCTACTTCGAGCATTCTTGCGTACTCCCTCTTGCCAGCTTCTTGTTTTTCCTTAGCAAATGGATCTTCCGGTACAACTCCTGATAGAGCATCATTGTATGCTTTTGCAAGACCAATTCTTCTATCTATTTCTTCCTTATCAATCTTTGACTTACCTTGGTTAAATATTTCTACTTGTTCCTTTGAATCTAAGGTATAGTACCATCTTGATATTATAGGATAAAGAAGAACCAATATCCCTATTAGAAATATCAGCTTCCATAATATATCTTTTAATGTAATTTTTTTCTTTTTTTTATTCTTACTCATTAAATCACCTATTTTAAAGTCCTTGTTTATTATATCTTACACTACTTGATAATTTTAATAAAGAATTTTTGTAAATATATAATTTCAGGACATTTTCTTCTTTTGCTCTATCTATAAGTGAAAGGAGATAAGATATGAAAATTAGAATATTATTTAAAATCAATGATGGTGCAGAGGAAAAAAAGATTTCTAGAACTTTTTCAAATTTAAATGAAGCATTAAGTAATGAAAATCTTAAAAACTTTGCCCAAGCCTACATGTCACTTACTGACATTACTGCTTATACAGTAGAAAAAATAACAAGTAAAGAAATATAAGGAAGGAGTAAAAAATGGAAAATAGAAAATTAAAATTAGGATTTAAGGATGACTTCAATAAGTCAAAGACCATATCAGTTGACTATCCAAAAGTAGACCTTAACAATCAAGAAATAAGGACTGCTATGGATAAGATTATAGAAAGCAAGGTAATAGAAACAAAAGATGGCAAGATAAGTAAAGTTGACAAAGCCTATATAGAAAGAGTTTCAAGAGACGAAATCAATGTAAATGAAATAATTTAAGTAAAGCTGGCTTAGGCCAGCTTTTTAAATACTAAATTTAAATAAAACTTATCAGTCTTAATGGAATTTAAGGTCTATTATTTTAACCTTAAAGTTCTTTTAGGCAAATAATAAAGTCCTAAAAGGACTTTAGCAAATTAAACTTTTATATAAATTTCCTATAGACTAAGTATGTCGACAAATAAATAGCGATCGCAGTAAGGAAATTTTATGAAAATATGTATAGAAAACTTGGATGCGATTATAAGAAAGTACAAACCACTTATCATAAGCACTATAAACAAGTTTCCAATCTATGATAGGAATGAAGCCTATATCAAAGCTTATGACTTTATCCTTAATATAGTGGAAGACTATGATGAGAAAAGAGGAAAATTTGGAGGCTATATAAAATATAGACTATATTATTACTTTCTAGATATGAGTAAAAAGAAAGAAGCAATATCCCTAAATGATAAAGATAAAAAGGGAATAGAACTAATAGAAAATCTTAAAGATAATATAGACATAGAGAAAGATTTGATTAAAAATGTCGAAATAAAAGTATTAAATGATGCAATAAAAAAGCTTAACAAAAGACAAAGAGATATAATCTATCTAAAATACAACAAAAATTTCTCCCACAAGAAGATAGGAAGTTTATTAAATATTAGCCCTAAAACTGTAACTAATATTCATGGTGATATTATATATAAGCTAAGAAGGATTTTACGTGAAGAAGAGATTTTAGAAAATTTTTAGTTTTTTATAAAATTTCATAAGTTCTAAATAGAGGAATTAAAGCTTATAATTAATTTTTTGATTTCATTAAAATAATTTCATCGGAAATTCTTTTATTAAGATATAAAACAAGCCAATAATTGACTAATAAGATGAAATATAGTACACTTAATGTCTAGAGAAGACTTTCTTCTGTGGGGAAAGGAGGCTTTATGGACAATATTATCGCCATCTTACCTATTGAAATCAAAGGTTTTGGTATTGGCTGTGAGGTCTATTATACATCTCATATTGTAAAAGATAAGAGATCATGTGAACTTTTTTTGAAACATTTGTGTGCCAAAAGGGCTATTTCTGTAAAACTTATGCACAAAAGAATGAAAGATATCTTGAAAGTTTCAAGGAATTTACCTTATTTTATTGATTCCTTCAATGTATTTTTTCCCTTTAAGATAAATGAAACTGACCATGATAATCTTAGGAGAGCTTTTGTAAATGCCTTTTATGTTGAAAATATCAAAGATTCTACTATTTTTCTCAAAAATGGGTCTACCCTTTCAAGTCTTAATAAGGATAAGTCCTTAAAAAATAATTTTAACCATGCAAGTAAGGTGATGTACATGGCCTTAGCTAAAGAATCTACTAACTTTAAAAAAAGGCTTGAGCTTTATCAAAGTCTTAATATACTTGATTTTTAAAAAACAGGCTCCCTCAAAAAGGGAGCCTGAAATCTTAGATAATATTTATCCTTCATATGCTTCTTTATCTACAAATAAATAGCAATTTGGGTGAAGGTGTAGTAGGCTTGCTGGGAAATTTGTGTCAATTTTATCATCTTCTATAATTTTCTTTACAGCATCAAACTTATTTTTTCCACTTGCAAGTACAATTATGGTTTTTGCATTGAAAGCATCTGCCATTCCCATTGATATTGCGTATTTTGGAACATCTTCTTCTGATTTAAAAAATCTTGAATTTGCCTTTATAGTTTCATCTGTAAGCTTAACTATAGATGTTCTTTTGTTAAGTTTGTCAGCTGGTTCGTTAAAGGCTATATGTCCATTGTTTCCAAGTCCTAGTATTTGAATATCTCTAGGTCCCATTTCATCAAGAACTTTGTCATATTCTTTAGCATATTTTTCGTCATTTGTATCAGCCTTTGGTAGGTGGGTATTTTCTTTTTTAATATTTACCTTATTAAATAAGTTTTCATCCATAAAATATTGATAAGATTGTTCATTTTTTGGGTCAATTCCTACATATTCATCAAGGTTTACTGACTTAGCCCAGTGGAAAGATATTTCTCCATCTTTTTGTGCTTTTACTAAATTTTCATAAAGTCCAACTGGTGTTGAACCTGTTGCAAGTCCTAATTTTGATTGTGGCTTTTCTACTAAAAGGCTTTTAAATAAGTCTGCTGCCTTTTTGCTCATCTCTTCATATGAATCACTTACTATAACTTTCATATAAAATCCTTTCTTTATTTATTTGTTTCTTTTTATATTTTACTGGTTATTGTTTTTTTTTAAATGCTAATTTTTAAATGAATGAACTGGAGCTGGTATTCTTCCACCACGATTTATAAAATCAGATGAAGAAGACTGTCTTATATCCATAATTGGAGCATAACCTAATAACCCACCAAATTCGGCATAGTCACCACACTTTTTGCCATAGACAGGAATTACTCTTACTGCTGTTGTTTTTTGATTAATAACACCAATTGCTGCCTCATCTAAAATCATAGCTGATATAGTAGAAGCCTCAGTATCTCCAGGGATTGCTATCATGTCAAGTCCCACAGAACATACACTTGTCATAGCTTCAAGTTTATCAAAGGTCAAATGTCCTGCATCTGCCGCCTTAATCATAGCTTCATCCTCACTTACAGGAATAAAAGCTCCTGAAAGTCCTCCAACAGATGATGATGCCATAAGACCTCCCTTTTTTACTGCATCATTTAGCATAGCAAGAGCTGCTGTTGTTCCATGTCCCCCAACATGCTCTATTCCTATCTCTTCAAGTATTCTTCCTACGCTATCTCCAATAGCTGGGGTAGGTGCTAAGGATAAGTCAAGGATTCCAAATTCCTTGCCAAGTCTTTTAGCTACATCACGACCAATTAAATCTCCCATTCTTGTAATCTTAAAAGCAGTCTTTTTGATAGTTTCATAGACCTCATTTATTGGTTTTTTCTTATCTTTTTCAATAGCAGCCTTGACAACTCCAGGTCCTGATACACCAACATTTATAACAGTATCAGCCTCTCCTACCCCAAGAAAAGATCCTGCCATAAATGGATTGTCCTCAACTGCATTAGCAAAGGCTACAAACTTTGCACAACCTAGAGAATCTTGGTCTTTGGTAAGTTTGGCTAAGTCTTTAATTCTCTCTCCTATAAGCTTAACTGCATCAAGATTAATACCTGCTCTTGTAGATCCTACATTTACAGATGAACAAACATAATCAGTAGTTGAAAGGGCGTGTGGAATAGAGTTTATCAAAATTTCATCAGATTTTGTCATAGATTTTTGAACAAGGGCAGAAAAACCACCGACAAAATCAACTCCAACATCTTTTGCCACCTTATCAAGAACTTCTGCATATATCGTATAATCATCCAAAGCTGAGCTTGCTGCAACTAAGGAAATAGGTGTTACTGAAATTCTGTTATTTATTATAGGAACTCCATATATCTCTGATACTTTTTTGGTAGTTTCAGTGAAATTCTCACATTCTTTCATCATCTTTTCATAGATTTTTTTGGTTGATTTCTTATAGTCACTATCGGCACAATCAAGAAGGTTGATTCCCATAGTAATAGTTCTAATATCCAAATGCTCTTGGTCAAGCATCTTTATTGTTTCAATAATTTGCTTAGTATCCATAACTAAATCCTTGCCATCTTATCAAAAAGTTCTTCGTTTTGGAGCCTTAAATCAAGGCCAATCTCCTTAGAAAGCTTCCCTATAGCCTTATTTACATTTTCAAAAGAATCATTAGACTCTTTTAAGTCAACATTTAAAATAGCAACAAACTTATCATCCATAATAGTTTGACTAAAATCTAGGATGTTGATATTGAACTTAAAAAGTAGTTCAGAAACCTTATATACAATACCCGGTTTGTCATTTCCAATCACTGTCAAAATTGCTTTCATAATATTCTCCTATTTTTCCAAAGTTTCTACTAGAACTATTTTAGCATAATAAAGTGAAATTTAAAACAAGCTTTTTAGACCCATTATTAAAGGGACAAAATGAACATCCCTTTTGTCCCATGTTATAAACTATTCTTATTAAAAAATCTCATTTTAATTATGCATATGCCTATAATAATTAAAGAGAATTTGTTTTGGTGCACTTGAATCTAAAGCTTTCCCCCACCCGCATAGCAGATGTTTTTTGCTTTACTATATTCCATTTGCTCAACTAACTTAAGTGTACAATAAAAAACTGCCATTTGGCAGCTTTTCTGTAGACAAAGTACTTTGAAATTTATTATACACAAAACTTCTTACATCTAGTTAAAGAACAGAACATTACTTTAACTTAAGTAAATAGTAAAGGAAAGTCCCTTTATATCTAAATTAATTATATAGTAAAGAAAAACTTATTAGCTTTATTCATTAATTTACTCTCTGCAATAAAAATTTGTCTTTTTTCAAATTCTTATTTATTCTCTTTTGTTAGGATTTCGTAGATTTCGTCTCTATTTGCATTTTCTACAAGATTATTTACTACTTCTTCTGCATTGATTTTATTTGCTACGTTTGCTAGTATTCCTATGTGGTCATCGTCTTTTCCAGCTATTCCTACTATTAGTTTTACAAGCTCTCCGTCCCAATCTACTCCTTTTTTACTAACTATAACAACTATTCCAGATTTTTTTATAGATTTTTTAGTTTCACTAGTCCCATGAGGTATGGCAAGACCTATACCAAAGTGAGTTGGAGCTTCCTTTTCTCTTTGAAGCATACCAGCCTCATATTCCTTATCTACATAACCTGATTTTTCCATAAGTTCTTGAACTTTCTTTATAACTTCTTCCTTACTAACAAATGTTTCATCAAGGATTATATTTTCTTTTTTTAATATTTGCCTATAAGTTTTATTTTTCATTTTCTTTTCTTCAAAGCTTTCATAATACTTGCCTTCTTGATTTTTAATTTCGGATAATAACCTATCTAAATTGACATCATTAAGATAATTCTCTATTGTTATAATATTATAATTTCCAAGTTTTCTTTTTGCCCTGTCATACAGGTTTTTGTGTAATACAACTACATCATAATCACTTGGAACTTCTTCTATGGTAAAGTTTTTAACTTGAATACTGTTTATGTTGTTATCTTTTAGCATTTTTGCAAATCTTGATGCTCCCATGGCAGATGAACCCATTCCAGCATCACAAGCAAAGGCAACTTTACTAATTTTTCCTGTGATTTTCTTATTTTGTTTCATTTCTTTAGTTTGAGCTTCATATTTTCCTATATTTTCTTCGCTTTCCTTGCTAGCTTTAAGAATTAATGATGTAACTAAGAAACTTACAAGAGTTGCTACAAAAACTCCTAATATAACTCCAAAGTAGTTTCCTCTTGGGGTTAGGGCAAGGTAGGAGATGATTGAACCTGGTGATGGTCCCGCTGTTAATCCAACTCCTAGTATGTTAAAGATAAAGGTTCCTGACATTCCACCTAAAATCATTGCTATTATTGTGATAGGTTTCATCAATACATATGGAAAGTATAGCTCGTGGATACCACCTATAAAGTGGATTACTATAGCTCCTGGTGCTGATTTTCTAGCTGATTCATTGCCAAAAAGGGTATATGCTAGTAAAAGTCCTAGACCTGGTCCTGGATTTGATGCCACCATGAAGTATATGGATTTTCCTGTAGCAAGGGTTTCTTGCATACCTAATGGGTAGTAGATACCTTGATCTATTACGTTATTGAGAAATAACACTTTAGCTGGTTCATTTATCACTGAAAGTAAAGGTAAAAATCCTGTTGATACTAATACTTCGATTGCCTTTGTTATTAGAATATTTAACGATTCTATAAGTGGTCCTATAAATAAATAAGATAGAATCATTAGGATAAAGCCTAAAATACCAATAGCAAAGTTATTAACTACCATTTCAAAACCAGACCTAATCTTATTTCCAAGTAATGAATCTACTTTTTTCATGATATAGCCACCAAGAGGTCCCATTATCATGGCCCCTAGAAACATTGGTATTTCGGCTCCTATTATAAGTCCCATTGTTGCTATGCTACCTAGTACTCCACCCCTTTTTCCACCTACCATGGTTCCGCCAGTATTTGCTAAAAGTAATGGTAGGAGGTATTTAACTGATGGAGCAACAAGGCCTGCCAATTTTTTATTTGGAAACCAACCTGATTCGATAAATAGGGCTGTTACAAGACCCCAAGCTATAAAGGCGCCTATGTTTGGTAAGACCATATTTGTTAGAAATCCACCAAATGACTGAACTCTTCCTCTAATTGATATTTTTTCTGACATTTCTTACTCCTCACTCAAGATTTGCATGGTATTGCCATAGTTTGACCATATCGATATTTTTGTCATTAACTATTTTCAAAGCTATAGAATCACCTAGTATTAATAACGCTTGTTCAAACAAACTTGTCATAGGTTGCTTGCTTAGAAGCTCATCTTTTAGATTTAATTTAGTATTTGTTGGTATCCTAAGCATGATATCAGTATATTCTTTCATGCTTGAATTAGGGTTTGAACCTATGTAACAAACCATTGCTCCTATCTCTTTTGCCTTTTTTGCTATGCTTAAAGGATAGAGACTTTCTCCACTTCCTGAACCTACTATAAGCAAATCGTTTTCAGAAATAGCAGGCTCTGTTATCTCCCCAACTACATGACAGCTTACACCAAGGTGGGATAGCCTTTTGGCTATAGCCTCAAGTGAAAGCTTAACTCTTCCTACACCTACAAAAAATACCTTCTCAGACTTATTAATTTTTTCTATTAACTCATCAACTTGTTTTTCATCAATTTTTTCAAATAAGTTGGATAACTCACCCAAAATAATTCCATAAGATTCTTTAAAGTCCATTTTCTGCCTCCTTTATACTTTTTATGATGTTTTCCCTATTTTCCTTAAGATTTAAGCCTTTCTTATACAAACTTTTTGAACCTAAAACCAAGTCTCTTGCACCATATGATATATAGTCATTAAACTTATCAGTACTTACCCTTCCATCTAGTTGTATTTTTGCCTTAGAGTTTGATCTATCAATCATTTCTTTGATATTTTTAATCTTCTCTAGACCATATTTTATTTGCCCTTCATTTTTGTTTGTTGCATAGCCTGGATTTATCATCATAATTAAGACAGAGTCTAGTTGGTCTATTACGTATTTTAGAACACTTTCATCCCTCGCAGGTGTAAGGGCAACTCCTACTTCTATGCCTGCATTTTTTACTATATCTATATATCTTTGGACATGAACTGATGTTTCTTCATGGAAGCTAATCCTATCAACATTTAAGTTAATCATCTCTTTTATAAAGTATTCGTTGTTGACACTCATTATATGAACATCAATATACATATCAGTATATTTTCTAATTTCTTTTATTGTTTCAAGTCCAAGTGGCATAGATGGGGCAAAAGCTCCATCTATAACATCTATGTGTAGCCTATCAAAGCCTGATTCTTTAAGCTCATCAATGCTTTTTTCAAGATTTAATAAGTTAGCACACATTATGGATGGTGATAGTAAAGTCTTCATTTGTGCTCCTTTTTTTTGCGTGTTTATGCTGTTTTATCTTATATTACCATCGTAAACACGCATTGTCAAGCATTTTCCTGTATTTTTTTGCATGTTTGCTTGATTTTTTAGATAATCTAGGTAAATTCTTATTAGGAGAATATATGTTAAAAGCTGAAAGACAAGAAAAGATTATTGAGATTCTCGAAGTTGAACACAAGGTTATAGCAAGCGAGCTAAGTAAAAGGTTTGACGTTTCAGAGGACACTATTAGAAGAGATTTAAAAGAATTAGATAATTTAGGAAAACTTAAAAGGGTTCACAGTGGAGCTTTAAAGATTGGACCAAAGATTACCAATTTTGAATATAGATCGAAGATTGGTCAGGAAGAAAAAAAAATCATGGCTAAAAAAGCACTTCCATTTATAAAGGAGAACTCCCTTATAGTTATAGATGGTGGAACTACAAACAACACCCTTATAAATCAAATTCCTCTAGACTTTAAGTGTAAGATTATTACAAATTCCATACCTATAGCAGTGAGTCTTAACAACCACAAGAATATAGAGTGTATAGTCTTGGGTGGAGACTATGACAAAAGAACTATGAGTAATTTCGGACCAATGACCCTAAAAGAACTTGATTACTTTGTTCCAGACATTTATATAATGGGAGTTTACAATATTAATCTCGAATATGGTGTAAGTGTAAATACCTTTGAAGAGTCTGTCATAAAAAAGAAAATGAGTGATATTTCTACAGATGTCTTATGTATGGTTACAAAGGATAAGCTTGAAACTGTGAGCAATTACAAGCATACGAACTTAAAGGATATAACTTATCTTATAACATCTAATTGGGAAGATAAGTTTAAGAAAAAATATAGAAAATTTATTGAAAAGGTAATATAAATAATTAAAATATCCAGACCAAGTGGCCTGGATATTTTTTATGTTTTTAGTCTATTTTTTCATATTCTTCAACTATTTTTTCAAATAGTCCACTTCTTTCGTCTTTTTTGATTTCTGCAAAGTGTTCAATGGCCTTTTCTATGCCATTTTCTTTGATATAATCTTGTATTTCTAATGCTTTTTCATCTTCTTTGTTGTCATATTTGAATGCATAGGCTATGGCTTTAGCAAGATAATCATATTCTAGATTATTGTCATAGGCTGATATTGCAGGACTTACTAGCCTATCTGTTTTACCTAGCTTTCTTTGTGGATCTCTTGCAACTCTAGCTACTTCATCATGGCTTGCTGTCTTTAGAAATCTATTTAATTTTGATTCTTTGAATTTATCTAACTCTACTTTATCAAATCCATATTTTTTGATTAGTACTTTTGATGATTCTTCCATTAGTTTTTTAACATCCGAAAGAATTTCTTCATCTCCGAAGGCCTCATCCATCATTGTGTAGCCTTTATAGTAACCAAAGTAGGATGTTGCTGCATGAACTCCGTTTACTAGGAAGAGTTTTCTTTCTAGTTCTTCGTCTATGTTTTGGGTGTATTCAGCATCTTTTATTGGTTTTGTTGTTGAATCTTTTAGTTTTGTTTGTTCAATTACTGCTTCGAAGTCGTCTGAAATTTCTACTACTGACCTTCCATCTACTGTTTTATTTTGTACAATTCTGTCTGTTACTGTGTTTGGGAAAGTTGCAAGGCTATCTACTTCTTCTTCTGTTAGACTTGTGTTTTGTAGTAGGTGTCCTTTTAAGATATCACTTGCTCTGAAGGCATTTTCAAAGGCCATTATGTCTACTTTTGGTGTAGATGGGTCTTTTTTTTCAAGGCCTTTTGCTATAATCTTTGATGTTGAGTCTAGGTTTTCTACTCTTACTGAGGTTGTTATGATATCAGCTTTTGTAATTGCTTCATAGATTTTTTCAAGATCTTCATCTTTACTTGAGCATAGGGCTGATACATTTTCAAGTTTTATAGCTTTATTTTCATGATCCATTAGTTCTAGACCTACATATCCATCTTCATTGATTTGGTCTACTATTTTGTCAAATACATCTACAAATATGAGTTTGTAACCTGAGTCGTGAATTATTTTTCCAAGTAGCCCACGACCTATGGCCCCTGCTCCAAATTGAATTGCTGTCTTCATATTTATTCTTCCTCTCTTGTTAAGATTTCATATATCTCATCTTTATTGGAGTTTTCTACTAAGGAATTTACTATCTCTTCTGTGTTGATATTATTTGCGACATTAGCAAGAATTCCTATATGATCATCACCTTTTCCAGCTATTCCTACTATTAGTTTTACTAATTCTCCGTCCCAGTCTACTCCATTTTTACTTGTTATTACTACAAGACCTGATTTTTTTATCTCTTTTTTAGTTTCATTTGTTCCATGTGGAATGGCAAGACCTATGCCAAAGTGGGTAGGGGCTTCTTTTTCTCTTTGAAGCATACCAGCTTCATAACCCTTATCTACATAGCCTGATTTTTCCAATAATTCTTGAACTCTTTTAATGGCTTCTTCTTTATTTTCAAATGTTTCATCTAAAATTATATTATCCTTTAATAAGATAGTATTTTTCTTTTCTTCTTTCAAGTCAGCTATTTTTTGAGTTTCTTCTTTTACTTCTTCTTTGTTCTCAACTTTTGCTGTACTTTTTGCTTCTTTAAGCCTTTCTACAACTTGATCATATTCTGGAGCTTGCATGAAGTTATTTACTGAAACATGTATTGCATTTGGAACGATTTGTTTTGCACGCTCTGTAAGATCTTTATGGGTTACTACAAGGTCTACATCTTTTGGAAGATTGGCTATAGCTACATTTGTTATATCTATTCCTTCTAATAATCCTGCTTCTTTTAGTTTTTTCTTTAAGATGCTTGCTCCCATGGCTGATGAACCCATTCCTGCATCACAAGCAAATCTTATCTTTGAAATGTTAGCAAATGACTTTTCTTCGTTTACTATTGCTGTTTCTTTTCCAGATTTATTAGCTTTTACATCTCCCTCTGCCTCATCTAAACTTTTTGAGCTTTTAGAAGTTCTTAATATTACTGAACCTATAGCAAAAGAAATGACTGTTGCAACTAGAAATCCTAGGATTGTTGCAAGGTAGGAGCCTTTTGGAGTCATAGCAAGCCAAGCTAGAAAACTTCCTGGTGATGGGCTTGCTACAAGTCCACCATTAAGGAGTTCAAGAGTAAAGGTACCTGAAGCTCCTCCCACTATTGTTGCAAGGATTAGTTTTGGATTCATAAGGATATATGGGAAATATATCTCATGGATTCCACCGAAAACTTGAATTATAGCTGCACCTGCCGCTGATGATTTTTCTCTTTTATTACCAAAGATAGAATAAGCAAGAAGAACTCCTAGTCCTGGTCCTGGATTTGATTCAATCATAAATAGGATTGATTTTCCAGTATCTGCAGCTTGTTCTAATCCTATTGGTGTAAAAATACCATGATTTATGGCGTTATTTAAAAATAGGATTTTTGCTGGTTCTATAAAGATGTGAACTAAAGGCAAAAGTGATCTTTCTAATAAGAAATTTATTCCAGCTGCAAGTAAGCCAGTTAGACCTGATATAAGAGGTGCTACAATTACATATGATAAAAGGGCTAAGCCTAAGGCTAAAAATCCTGCAGAGAAATTGTTTACAAGCATCTCAAAGCCTTCTGGAACATGTCCTTCATAAGCATCTTGAAGCTTTTTAAGTAGCCATCCTCCCAAAGGTCCTAAAAGCATGGCAGCAACCAGCATTTTTTCTTCTCCTGCTGCAGCTATTGCTCCCATTAAAGCTACTACCCCTACTACTCCACCCATTTTAGGATTAATAAGGTTTCCACCTGTATAGGCTATAAGTGCTGGTATAGCATATCTTAGAAGTGGATCTACTATCTTGTTGAAATTTTCATTTGGTAGCCATCCTGCTGGTATGAATAAGGCCGCCATAAATCCCCAAGCAATAAGTGCCGCTATATTTGGCATTACCATGCTTGAAAGGAATGATCCAAAGTTTTGGACTCTAGATCTTATACTTTTTTCTGTCATAGTCTCCTCCTTTATTTATTTATTATAATTATACCCAATAAATAAATTAATAACTTAAAAAAAAAACCTGCCTATAGGCAGGTTTTTTAATGAAAGATTCTAATTTTTATTCTTTAAATTCTTTATTAATTAATAATTAAAGTTTGCAACCTCAAAGAAATCTTGTGGATGTTTACAAGCAGGACAAATCTTAGGTGCTTTTTTACCTTCGTAAAGGTATCCACAGTTCCAACATTTCCAAATTACTTTTTCTTCTTTTTCAAATACTGTTCCATTTTCAATATTATCATGAAGTTTTTGATATCTATCTCTATGAGCTGCTTCTACTTTAGCAATATGTTCCCAGCTTCTTGCTATTTCATCAAATCCTTCTTCTCTTGCAATTTTTGCAAATGATGGATACATATCTTCAGCTTCTTCGTTTTCTCCATCGATTGCACCTTGAAGATTTGTTAATGTATCATGGTATACAACTGGAAATGCTGTATAATCTGGGTTTAATTCGATTGCATCAAGTTTAAATTCTTCTTTAAGATATTTATAAAATTGTTTAGCATGAACTTGTTCGTTTCTTGCTGTTTCCTCAAAGATTTGTTGAATTTGAACATATCCTTCTTTTTTAGCGATTTTTGCAGCAATTGTATATCTCATTGTTGCTTGTGATTCACCAGCAAATGATGTAATTAAGTTACTTGCTGTCTTTGTTCCTTTTAATGATGTCATTATATGTACTTCCTTTCTCTTGCGTTACTCAAATACATGTTCTTGTCATCTCTACATTAATTACTATATACCTTTCTTTAAAAATGTCAATAATGATTCTAAAGTTTTAATCATTCTAAAATAATGAAAATTATTATCATTATCAACAACCTTTTCCTTTATTTTTTTTATAATTGCTCATATTTTGGGTATAAATAAAAAAAGGAGGATTTGTAATGAATATAGATTTTACTAATGTTGACCTTACAGGTCTTGACTCTTACAAAGACAAAAGTCTCGATGCATTCAAAACTTTAATCGAGAAAACAGGAGAAGGTAGTGACTTTTTAGGTTGGATTGATAGGCCAGTTGACCTAGATATGCAAGAATATGAAAGAATAAAAAAAGCTAGCAAGAAAATCCAAACTAATTCCGATGTACTTGTAACTATTGGTATAGGAGGATCTTACCTTGGAACAAAAGCTATAGATTATGCTATGGCAGGCTATTTTAGAAGAGAAAATGGTACTCAATTAGTATATGCAGGACATCAACTATCTGGCGAATACCTCTATGACCTACTTGATTTTCTAAAAGAGAAAGAATTTTCTGTAAATGTCATTTCAAAGTCTGGTACTACGACAGAACCAGCTATCGCTTTTAGATTTTTAAAGGAAATGGCCGAAGAAAAATATGGTAAGGAAGAAGCTAAAAATAGGATTTTTGTTACAACCGACAGACAAAAAGGAGCTTTAAAGGATTTAGCTACTAAAGAAGGTTATGAAACTTTTGTTGTACCTGATGATATAGGCGGAAGATTTTCAGTAATTTCGGCAGTAGGTCTTCTTCCTTTATGTGTAGCTGGAGTTGATATAGACAAATTTGTTGATGGTTTTAAAAATGGTCGCAAAAAATATACTATTAATTCATTCGAAGAAAATGATGCTATAAAATATGCAGCTATTAGAAATATGCTTTACGAAAATGGTAAGGATATAGAAGTTTTAGTAAACTATGAACCTAAACTTAAGTATATTTCAGAATGGTGGAAACAATTATTTGCAGAAAGCGAAGGAAAAGATGGCAAGGGACTTTTCCCAGTATCTGTAAATAACACTACAGATCTTCACTCCCTAGGTCAAATGATCCAAGATGGCAAAAGAAATATATTTGAAACAGTTCTTAAGGTTCAAAAACCAGATAAGGATATTACAATTAAAGAGGATTCTGATAACCTAGATGGTCTAAATTATTTAGCAGGAAGAGACCTTTCTTATGTAAATGAAAAGGCCATGGAAGGTACAATCTTAGCCCATATCAAGGGAAATGTTCCAAATATTCTTCTTACTATAGATGATGTATCTGAAGAAAGTTTGGGAGAACTTTTATACTTCTTTGAAGTAGTTGTTGGAGTAAGTGGCTATATGCTTGGAGTTAACCCATTTAACCAACCAGGTGTAGAAGAGTATAAAACCCAAATGTTCAAACTTTTAGGAAAACCAGGATATTAAATAAAAAAATAAGACCTCAAAGACTCTTTGAATTAGAGATTAAATAAAAACTAAATTAGGAAGTCTTTAGGTGGCATGATAAAAGGCTATGGGTTTATGATTCATAGCTTTTTTCTTTAGTTATATAATAATTAATATCTTCTAATTACTTGACTAATAGAGGAATGTATAGGAATATGTATAGAAAAGTGAAGGAGAAAAACATGAAAAATCAAGAATTAAAAAGACAAAGCTTTATAGAATATACCTAAGAAAAATCAAAAAATTAAAGACGTACTTTTAGATATGGCTAAAGAACACTCATATGAAATTAAAGAAAGAGGAGACCTTGAAAGAAAAAATAATGATGCAAAAGATTTTCTAGATATACCAATTTGATCTTTAAAGAGAATGCTTAAAGAAGATTATGAACTTGGAAAGATAAATTCTTAAATAAATGAAAAAGGCCATGAACGAATCATAGCCTTGAATTATTACATATCTTTTATAGAAGATTTTATATGTTCTCTTTCTTCGTTTGAAAGATTGTATTTATCAAAAAGCTGTTTATCAATTTCATTAATAGATTTTGTCCAGTCGATATCTGACTCAGAAGTAAAATCTTGAAGTGGAACAAATCTATATACTATTTGAGTAGTGTTTTGAGATGATTTAACCAAAGTAACCATAAATCTCAAGAATTTACTTTCTAAATATTTTTTAAGATTCTGTGCTTCTTCGATTGTTTCAAACTTTCCAATTGGTATTAATGAATCCGTACAGGCAGATTTTTTCTCGCCGATATATGGTTGACCAATCACCTTTTTATCAGTATGAGGTGCTCCAGCAGATTTTGATATGAAAACTTTATATGAGTTAAAAATGTCAACATTCTTCTTTATTTTATCTTCTATGATATACCTTATTTCATTAGCTTTACACCTGAGTTCGCAAGCACCTTTGAACATATAAATTGATGCTACTTTTTCCACAACACTTTGTTTCCCAATAATTCCGAAGGCATTTCTTCCTTTAGTTATTTCAGTTAAAGGACGAAATTCTTCTTTTTTTACTTTTTTTAGGATGCTAAACTGATATTCGTCTGTAAGTATTACATCTATTCCTTTTATAAATAGTTCTCTTTTTTTATGAATACTATTGCCATTTGTATGCTTTATAAAATCTAATTCACCAATATGTTTATTTGATGATATAAAATAGCAAATCCCCCCTTTAATTTCTACAGAATTAAAAATGTCATTAGTATCTTCAGTCAAGTCCATAATATTGTGTAAAATTTACTAGCACAATTTGTATAGTTATTCTATAATATTATACCAGTTTGTACAAACTAATTTTCACATTAATGTGAAATCATTCCTAAAATTTGTAAGGAAGTACATGATATTAAAGAACTTAATCCAGAAATAATTAGAACTTTTGTAGATGAAATTCATGTAGAACAATCAGAAAAAGTTCAAGGAACAAATCTTAAAAGACAACAATTTGGTTTTATTGGAACTTCATCGGTAAAATCGACATATAAAAACCGGCATAAAGGTTAATATCTTCATGCCGATTAAATTTAATGGAATTAATCCCTAATTAAAATCCACAAATGGATCTTATTTTTACTTTCTTGTAAATAAAAGCATAAAAGGAAAAATTCATCTTTATATTAATTAAACACAAAATAAGAATAAATATATAAAAATAGGACTGTTGCACAATGAATCAATCATTTAAAAATCATCACAAACTCCTCCACTATTATTTGACCTCCATAAGCGGCAGGCTATTATAAGTTGTCTATAAATAACTTGTAATGATATAACAATAGAAATTCATATTTTTGCAACAGCTCCATCACTTATTTTTGTCAGCATATTTCAAAGCACCACCTAAAATAGCATTAATGAAGTCTCTTGATTCGTAGATTTTATAGTAGCTTAGTTTCTTATCTAAGATAAGTTTAGCTGTATTCTCTTCTATAGTTTGGTTTTCATTTGAAAGTTCTCTTACAAAACTTTTATGAAGATTTTTGTCTTTTGGGTTAAGGGTGTCAAATACATCTATGTAGCAAACATTTTTGACGTCAACTTCTACTTCAAGTCCATCACTTACCTTTTTTATATCTTTTACTGAAACTTTGAGATTTGCATAATTTGCCTTTAAGAATTCTTTTTGTTCAGGCAATTCACTAGAATATGATTCAGATAAGACTTTGTTGATTTTACTAACCTTATCAAAATACTTCTCTTGAGCTTTTATATCTTGTTCTTTTATACTAAGTACGGCCTTATCAATAGACCTTTGAGGAGTATTATAGAATTTTTCATATAGGAAAAATGGAGATATAATAAGTATTCCAATGACTAAAAGCCTAATGATTCCATTTCTTTTATTTTTCTTTTTTCTTATATTTTTTCTTTTGTTCCTATCATGTTTTTGATAGGGAGAAGTTTTTCTTTCTCTTGATTTTTCAGCGAAAATTTCACTTCTTTTTTTCTTAGCCATGATTTATCCTTTTAACAAATAATTTTCTTTTAAATCCCTATTATTATATAATTAAAGTGGTGATACTATGAAAAAACAAAAATTAATAATAGCAGATATATTGGCTCTTATTTTAAGCCTTATCATGATATATTTACCCTTATTTACAAATAAAGAAACTTTTTCCTGGATATATTATTCATATATTACGGCTTATTTTGCATCCATTTTTTCAAATACTAAGGATAGAAAGGTCCTATTCTTTTTCATTCCTCTTATATCTTTAAGTTTTATAAGAGCTTATATAATAGGATTTGACCCTACTAAGCCTAGAATTTTACTTAATAATTTATCTGAAATAATTGCATCTAATTACAAAATAATATTGCATATATTTATATTATATCTAGTAGAAAGGATTTTAACAAAAGTATTTGGAGCCTACTTTACAAAAATATGTGGGATAATATTATTTATCCTTTATTTACTATGCTTTAATACATCTTATCTTAAAGGTTTAAGTCCTTTCAATAAATATATGTTTTTTGGCTTTATATACTTTATCTTTGCAAGAATTAACCCTTCAAAAAAGATAAACCCTTATCTTTACATAATAGCTTTTCTTATCTTTATAATTGAAATTTTTATTATAGATAAGACTAAGATTTTTATAGGATTTTCTATAGGTTTTCTACTCTTAACCTATCTTATTTTAAAGGCTGATATATATGAGATAGGCTTTGAAAAGTACTTTTTAAATTCCCTTTTGTATCTTTTTGTACTTATTAAATTTCTTTTAGAAAATCTTTTATATCTTTCTAATTTAAACCTATATATTTCAGCTACTATAATTTCATTTTTTATAAGCATAATTTTTTACCAATTTAGGATAAAGATTTTTGACTATCTTTTCTTGGGAGTTCACAAAGATAATGCTAAAATAATAAAAAGTAAAAAAAGAGCCTAGTTATTGAATCTTAATTTAGATTTTAAAAAAATTATTCGAAAAAGTATAAAGCTATAAGTATAATCTATGGACTTTTAATGTGCTATTAATTTTTAAATAAATAGCATAAAAGCTTTAATATAATTTAAAAATTGGGGGATATTATGAATCCAGACATAAATATTACTGGTATAAGATTAGAAACAAATTCGCTTATTCTAAGACCTTTTAAAAAAGATGATCTTAAAGATTTTAATGAATATGCAAAAATTCCAGGTGTTGGGGAAATGGCTGGTCGGACTCATCACGAATCTATAGAAGAGTCATCAAAAATTTTAGATATGTTTATTAACGGAAAAAAGACTTTTGCTATAATCAAAAAAGAGACTGGTAAAGTTATAGGTTCATTTGGCATAGAAAAATATAAGGAAGAACTTGTTGGAGAAAAATATAAAAATTTAAAATGTAGAGAAATAGGCTATGTCTTAAGTAAGAATTTTTGGGGTAAGGGCTATATGACAGAAGCAGGTCATGCAATCTTGGAATATTGTTTTGATACTCTAGAACTAGATGCAGTATTTTGTGGATATTTTAAAAAAAATACTCAATCAAAACGTGTAAGTGAGAAGTTAGGTTTTAATTATTTATTAGAGCATTTCTTCTACACTAAATATGGAACTAAGGAGCAAGCAATATTAACTGTAATTCATAATAGCCAATGGAGAAAACAGCTTTAGATATTTTGTTAAAGTGATTAAGAAGACTATAGGAGTGTTGCCTAATATTAACTTATCAATTAAATCATCACTTTTAATTTGAGGAATTTCTTGTTACTTGGGATTATTTATAGTTAAATCTGTGATAAATAATTTAGTATCTTATAAAAATCCTAAAAAAGAATAATATTAAATAAGGAAGCTGTATAATATGTTTTTCTATAGTACATCATTTTATTTCTTATTTTGTTAGCATTTTTTCTTGACATAAGTTTTATCCTAATTAGCTTTTTAGCCTAACTATGAGATTTTTATACATAAATTTTACACAGTCATATAAAATTAAAAGGGGCTGTTGCAAAATTATGAATTTCTATCGTTGCATCATTTCAAGTTACTCCTAGACAATTTGAGAATAGCCTGCCGGCTCATGGAGGCCAAATTGTCGTAGAGGGACTTGAAATGATATTACAACGATTAATTCATTTTGCAACAGCCCCCTTTCAATTTGCGTCTAAGACTTCTTTAATTATTTAATTTATTGAGTCTTTAGATGCTATTTTTTAAAGAGGATTAAAGTATTACTATTATTATTTTCTTTTTTTACTTATAAATAGTCCAAGCATTGCACTAAAAAGACTTGCTAGGGATAGTTTAAGTGAGTTTATACCTGTTTTAGGGTTATTAGATTTTTTCTTTTCTCCAACATATTTAAAATCGGTTTTTGTCTTTTTAGATTTGACTTTCATTTTAATTCTTTCTGGTTTTTCTTCTTTTAAAAGTCTTATATAGTATTTACCATCATTACCCTTTCTTATAATATATAGCTTGTTAAGCTTTGAATTTTTGATTATAGCTTCTGCCTGTTTTATCGCATCTGATTTTTTATCAAATCCCTTATCCAAGTTGAAAGTATCTTCTGTAGCTTTTTCGTCTACTACTATTTTATCATCTGAAGGTTTTTCTTGATTTTTTTCATTATTTTTGTTTGTTTTTTCTTTCTCTTTATCTTCTTCTATTTGTTTTAAAATCTTTTCAAAAGAATCATGACTTATTAGGTCATTTTCTTTTAGGTAATCGAAGTTTTCCTTTAATAAGTCAAAGCTCTTATTATTACTATCTTTTATAACTAGAAGTAGCTTATCATAGTCTATAGCCTTATGACCTTCATTTGTATTTTCAAGTCCAAAGATAAATTCTGCTGCTGATAGGAACTTGTTGGCTTGATCACCATAAGTTTCTGTTGGGGTGATTATTATTTTCTTAGCAATAATTGCTTTTTCAAATTCTAAAGTCTTAGCACTTGCATCATTTGCGTAGTCTTTAAATTCTAATATTCGTGAATTATTTTTATCATCAATTATTTCTAATTTTCCTGCTTTTATTCTACCATTTGCTCCAGATTGTCTTGGAAGATAGGTGAAGTTTTTGATTAGAATTGGCTTAATTAGTTCAACAGTTGCACTTTCTCCAATTGAAATATTTTGCCAAGGTGAATGCCAAATCGTGCTAGAATCTCCATCAAAAGCATTTTCAAGTTCTTCTCCACCTTGTGCGACTGCATACAAGTTTTCTATATCTTCAATGTTTATATATTTTTTTGTAAGTTTAAGTTCATTTTGTTTCGTGTAGACATCGTCTATGAGTTTTTGTAAGTCTTCTGGATTTATATCTTCACTTGCTATTACAAGCTTAGCTAGGGCGTCTTGGTAGGTCTTTACTGATTTTTCATCATAGATTGAAAGGTCTTTTTCTGTATAAAAGTTTCCAAAGAAATTTTCTTTTAATAAACTTGATGATAGTTCTACCTTTCTTATTAAAAGATTATCTAACATAAAGTCCTTGTAAGATCGGAAGTTTGCTTCATTTCCACCACTTGCTTTTGTATCAGCAGGTTCAGTAGTTGAAAGTATTCCAATCCACCTTTGTTTACCACCTTCTACCAAGAATTTAGCCCTCTTACCGCTTTCTTCCTTACCATCTTCCCAGCTTTTTCCTAGGGAATATACTCTTAAGTTTTGTGGATTAGTATATTCTCCATCTCCTATTACAAAAGCATAAGTTCCATCACTTCCTGCCTCATAGTCAAAGGCAACTTGATAGATATATCCTTCTTCAAATCTAAAGTTTTGTGGAATTGTTTGATAAACCAATCTATTTCTTCCTGTTAAACCATTGGTCTTAAGTGACCAATTTCCATCTATTACATCATTTATAACTTTTCCATTCCATCCTTTTTGGGTGTATGGAGCATTCTTTTCTGCAAGATGGGTTCTATTGTCTTCTACCCCTTCAACTCCTCCTATTACAAATGGGAAGATACCTTGTCCAACTTGTTCAAAATCTTGGAAGAAGTCTCCTTCTTTGAGATCATGATTATTTCCATACATTTGTGACTTGTTTTCAAACACTCTCAAATCATCAAAGTAGCTTGCCCCTCTTCCAGTTTCCCTTCTTAGAGTAAGAGTAACATCTTCTGGATTATCTCCAGTTGTAAAGTATACATACATATTTTGGAAGTAAGATTTATTATCCACTGTTGCAGACTTATCCCATGTATTATGAGCATTGGCCTTTACATAGTTTAGAGCAATTGATTTTTCTGTATAGTTTGAGTAAGTTTTAGAATTTGATTTTATATCAATAAAGGCTTTTGCATCTGACCTATTGTCTACTCCAACATAGATTGCATATTGAGTATTGGCCTTAAGTCCTTTAATATTTTGTGTAAGAGATACTTCATCTTCGTTATCAGCTATCTTAAGCATAGGGTTTGCACCTTGAGATAAGACAACTTGGACTTTTTCTTTATCTCCCTTTATATCCCAGTGGTCTAAAGACTTGGAGTTAAATCCAACATCTTCTATTCCCATAGCTTCTGACCATTTAATGTCTTCTTTTTTTGCATTTTCTTTATAGATTACATAGGCAGTGTTTGCCTTAGCATCTAACTCTATTTTTCCATTTTTTATCTCTATTACTTTTTCATTTTTCTTTCCTAAATCTGTAAGCTCATATAAATAAACTTTGCCACTCCATCCATCAAGAACATCCCAACTAGTCTTTCCGCCTTCTGGATTAAAGTGGTATAATTTTTCTATTCCTTCAAACTCCCATGGAAGAAGATATTTTCCTTCATCAAAAACTACTTTGCCATTTAACTTCATCGTTCTTTGCATGTATCCTTCATCATTTAGGTCATTTGATTTTCTATTTATAATAAGCTCATCAAATCCATTTTCTTTTTCATTTCTAAGCTTTATTTCCATCTCTGGTGTCCACTTGTAAGATTCACCATTATCACTCATATCAACTGCTTTTCCATTTTTCCATTCATAAACCCTGTAGTGTTGAACGAATTTAGTTGGAAGATTTGTTTTAAAGATATTTCTTATAAAACCTGCCCAATCATTTCTTCCTTGCCAGCCTTCAAAGTCTATCATGTCATAACCACCTAAAAGTGGATTAACTGCGGCTCCACCATAGGCTGGGTAATTTCCAACCCATGAATCTTTTTGATGATTTCTTAAAAATCTAACTATATTTGAGTTGATTCCCTTAAGCGAATAACCACCGTATGTTAGATCTGCTGCCCAATGTTGGAAAGTAGAGTCATACTCTCCAGCAAAGCCCCATTCGAAAGCCGCTCTCCAGCCTAAATCATTAAGCTCTTTTGAAAGCTGATGACTTGCCCATGCATTGTTATTTCCTGATTGACCATTACCCCATACATCTACATATATAAAATCAAGCCTATCTCCAACGATTTTCTTTAAATCTTCAAATCTATTAAAACGTCCATAAGCTAAATCATAAGCTGCATCTATATTTATGCCTTGGTCAAGCCAATTCCAACCATAGGCAAAATTTCCATTTCTATCTTTTCTTAGCCTATCTGGTGTGAAATATTTACTTTCTGGATAGGTTTCTGATGCATTTACATGGATTCCAATTCTTGCTCCATACTTTTTTCCTAATTCTAAAAGCTTATTAAAATCTTCTGCTCCACCCATTCTCTTACCTATATCAGCATAGTTTAGATGACCTGAGTCATGACCTTCTGATCCATATCCTTTTAAAAGAACCATTTGTCCAAGTCCATCCGTATTTAGGTAAACTTTCTTAATCCCATCAATACTTGTTAAGAATGGATTTTGGGCTTGAGAACCAAAGTTCATGGCTATTCTTTGACCTACTAAGTCTTTTACGTATTCATGACCCATTGGGTTATTCATTATATCCCTATAGGCTATGGCTCCATCTTGCCAGTCGATTTTACCATCATCATTTAAGTCATCTGCAAAAGCAATCTTTGCTGATGGTTTTATCCAAGTTCTTTCATCAAATACTTTGTAGCTACCATCTTTATTTTTATAGGCAAGTTGGTAGATGTAGGAAGATGAGTTTATTCCTAAGAAATTTTCATCCCCATAAGTTTTCTTTTCTATGGTAAGCCTAGTATAATCATCTGATCCACCACCATAGTTAAATTGAGAATTTGACCACACAGCTACTGAAAGATTCTTATTGGTTACAAATCCATACATGTAACCTTTCTCTTCTATATCATTCATAGGATTATCAACATCTATATGGACATCTCCCCTTTTATGTGTATTTACACTCATTCTAGCCCCATCAAAAGCGGCGCCTTCATCCTTACTTGATACAGATGCTAGAAAATTATCCTTAAAATCAATAGTTGAGATTAGTTTTTGAGGATTATCAATTGTTTCTCCTGCCTTAATATTGTTATTATTTACAATATCTACTATATTAAAGTGTAATTGATTTTTAAGAACTTTCATCCTTACATCTAAGATAGTATCTATGAAAAACTCCTCATTTTTAATACTTAGGGTATATTTTGCTTCATTTCTGCTAATTTTTTCATACTTAACATTTGGTTTTACTTCTACACCATTTATAGTGAGGGTATCTGCAAAGTTAGGATTTGCCTTAAAGGTCTTTCCTTTATAAGAATATTCTTTAACTCTTGGAAAAAGTGTATCTATGCTAGCCTTTATATCATCTGCTTCTATGCTATCATAAATGGCCTTAGAATCATCTATCTTAGCTCCCTTTTCAAATATTTTTTCTTCTTCTTTTACATTTTCTTGATTGTCTGTCTTGACTAGGACATTAGTAAGTTCTCCATTAAAAGAACCTAATTTTAAAAGAAGAGTCCTATTTTCAATCAAGGCATCGAATACATTTTTAGGAATAACTGTCGTATCAAATACTGCCTTGCCATTGTTTGTCGCATTGAGTTGCCCATCCTTTTTGATAGATATAGATAAGGAATTTTTCTCGCCTATTTTTGGAGTTTGAACTCTTGCTCCCTTATAATAGTCCCCATTTCCATCAAATTTATATTCCCAAAACCATCCGGCTCTGTCATATCCTACAAATATATTATTCTTATAATCTTTGTGGTAGAGGAATACTCCAAATCTCGATTCCTTTTCCTTTGATTTGTCAATAAAGTCAATATTTACATTGGTATTCCCAGAAGGATCTGACATAAGTCCTTCCTTTTTAAAGGTGGCAGTATTTGCTCCGTTGTCATTTTCTTTTGTTGATTTAAGTTCATTATAGTGGCTACCATCTAGTTTGGTTTCCTTAACCTCTCCTTTTTGAGATGTTTTTTCCCATTCTATAACTTCTTTACTGGTATCGTTTTTCTCAGTAGTATTTAAATCATTCTCAGTATTTTCTTCTAAATCTTTTTTTATATCTTCTTTTGTATTTTTATTTACTTCTTCTTTTGTATTTTCTTCGGCTTTATTAGAATTGTCTTCTGCTATGGACTCGTCTTTTTTAAGCTCTTTTATAACTTCTTTATTTTCTATGTTTGAGTCATTTACTACATCTTCTTGTGCAAAAGACTCACTAGAAGCTATAGTTAAAACTGATAAGGAAATAACACAAGCTAGAATTTTTTTAGGTAGTTTGTTCTTGACAAGATATTTTTCTTTCATATCGTCTCCTTTATATCGTTTTCCTAATAATTGAAAGTATGGTAATTACCACTTCTTATATCATAAAGGAATTATTTTTCTTTGTCAAACGTTTTTTTGATAAATGGTCACTATTAGAGCTTATAAGTGCTTTTTGACAAAGAAAAGAGGCTGTTGCAAAATTATGAATTTCTATCCTTGCATCATTACAAATTACTCACAGACAATTGAGGATAGCTTAACATCTCATGGATGTAAAATTGTCGTGGAGGAGCTTGTAATAATTTTGGAAAGATTAGTCATTCTGCTACAGTCCCATTTTTTAATTTATAGATTTTTTTCGATTTTTTGCTTATAGTCACGTCTTAAAAAATATACACAATAAAATGCCGCAAAAAATTCTGCTATTATAAAGGATATCCAAATCATATTTATATTTCCTGTCCTTTCTCTTATAAAGTACATAAGAGGAAGAAGGATTATAAATTGCCTTAAGAAAGGTTCAAATAAAGCTACTCCAGATGATGATAAGGATTGAAAAATTGAAGCACATACTATGGAGAATCCTACTGGTAGGTAGGATATTGAAATTATCCTAATCATAGGTACTCCTATATCCATCATCTTTGGTGTTGCTGAAAACAACTTAAGTATAGGTACTGGAAATACCATAAAAATTATCATGCCAAAAACTATCATAATAGTTGCTGCAGATATAGATAATTTTATAGCTTCTTTTATTCTTTTCTCATTGCCTGCCCCAAAGTTATAAGAAACTATAGGTACCATGGCATTTGATATACCTAAAACCGGCATGAATTCGAAACTTTGCAACTTAAACATTACCCCATATGCTGCTATAGCTGATTGACCAAAACCTGCAAGAATTGTATTTATGAAAAATACTGCAAAAGAAGTTATAGCATTCATTAAAGCTGCTGGAAGTCCTATAGCAAAAATCTCCTTTAAAATAAGATGAGATACAGAAAATCCCCTAAACCTAAATCTTATTTCCTTATTCTTTCTTATATTTAGTCCTAGTCCAACTAAAGCTCCTATGATTTGACCTAAGACTGTAGCGATTGCTGCACCCTTAACTCCCAATTTTGGAAAACCAAAAAGACCAAATATAAAAATCGGATCAAGTATTATATTTATAATTGCTCCAATTCCTTGAGTTATCATTGTATAAAAAGTAAGACCTGTCGATTGGAGGAGTTTTTCAAAAAGAATTTGGAAAAATACACCCATAGAAAATAAGCAAACTATATATAAATAATCTATCCCATAGGATATGATTTCAGGATCTTTTGTTTGCATTCTTATAAAAGGTTCTACAAAAAATAAGGCAATAATAACAAATACAAATGATAAAATACCTGCTAGCATAAGTCCATGGACTGCAACACTTGATGCCTCATCTTTCTTATTCATGCCCAAATACCTAGATAAAAGGGCTGACACACCTACTGATATACCTACTCCAAAGGCTATAATTACATTTTGTACGGGAAATGAAATTGTAACTGCTGTAAGAGCCTTTTCTGAAAGCCTTGCTACAAATATTGAGTCTACTATGTTATATATAGCTTGAACAAGCATTGATATAATAATGGGAATACTCATCTCAAACAAGAGCTTGCCCATAGGCATATTCCCTAACTTTTGTGATTTTACTTCTGCCATCTAATCTCCTTTCAAAAAATAAAAATAACGGCAAGTGCCGCTATTTAAATACCTATATACTTACTTTATTAAATTTAATGAATATTGCAAGTCATTTTCAAAGTTTTTTACATTTTATTTTAGATGTTACTTAATTTATTTTTACTTTTTTTTAAAAATAAAAGACTCTTATATTTTTTTGGAAATGGATAATAGATAAAAGCCCCTGTTTTCCTTACTATATATCCATTAAAGTTTTGTTTAAACCTTAAAACTCCATCTGAACCATCATAAACCCCATCTATCCCAAAGAAATTATAGGTTTTAATTCCTCTTTTCATAATTCTTTTCATCGCTTCAAATTGTAGGATAAATGGTCCTGGAAGTTTTTGATATTTTGTTAAAGATCCCCCTAAGAAATATATAGCTTGATTGTTTTGATAAACTAGGATCATATTAGCAAGAGGAATTATATCACGACTTGCATCTTCTTTTAAATCTTTTAAGCTTTCTATTTCATTTTTTAAAGAATCTCTTCTTTGCTTATTCTTATTATTCTCTTTTATACCAGATAGTATTTCTTCAAGTCTTTTTATAGAATTATTTAAGTTAATTTCTGCTACTAGAAACTCTTTTTTATCGGAAAACTCATCATAGAAAGTATTATAATAGTCTATAGACTTATCCCCAAAGCCTTGTCTTTTAGCAGTTTCAAGGGTTAAACTTTTAAAATCTTCCATTTCATTTTTTTTAATTTCCCTAACTCTTATATCAAGCTCCTTAGCTTTTTTTATTTTTCTTTGGGCATTTTTATTAAATGAATTCAAAAGATTATCATAGTCATCTGGTAGAAAATCAGACAAATCTTTTACGAATTGATAATCAGGTGATCCATCATATTCAGGAACTGTCCCATCATTTCTTATATATCCAAGCTCTTGCATCTTATAGAAGGTAGAATAGTCTTCATCTGTTAATGGCTTTCCCTCTTGGTCATACTTTCTGAAATCTTTGTCAAGCTTTATTACAAGTTTTAAATATCCATTTTCTTTGGCATAATCTTTCATTTTATCATAGAAGAGATATTCATATTTTTCATTATAAGAACTTGCACCTACCATAAAGTCAATTCTTTTCCCGCCGAGAAAATTTCTAATAAAGCTAAGACCAACAGCAAAAATTTCTTCATCCTCTACGAGAGCTAGAAGTTTAGTTTCCCTATTATTACTTTCTAAAGAAGCTTTCATTTCACTAGTTTGCAAAAAAGAATAAGTTTCTACTTTCTTTAAAAAATCATCATATTTATTTCTTGAAATTTCTTTTATTACCATAATTGCCTTTCCTATTTAACTCTTATTATATATATGATATCATATATTAGCTCAATTAATAAATAAGAGCAATTTATATATTTTAAAATCCCTATAAAAACAAATAACGGCCGAGGCCGTTATTATTCTTATCCAAAAATTTCTTTTTCAGATTTTCTTATATGTCTTTTTAAAATTATTTTTCTTTCAAAAGAGTTATCATATTCCATTATATTTGGATTGGCTGTGTTTATTACTCTTTCTTTATCATTAAATTCATCTAATAGACTCTTGTCCATATGCTCTTCTAAGCATTTTTCACTTAATTTTATTAGCCTAAATTTCTTAGATGGCTCTACCAATTCACTTTTTCCATATCCTAAATCATTTATAGCAAGTTCAATTAAATTTACTCCAGCAAGAGTAGAGTAATAGAATGTCCTACCTTGTCTTTGGTTCATCTCTAAAACAAAGATTTCTCCAGTATTTGAATCCATCTTAAAATCCAAGTTAAATAAACCTACATAAGCTAGCTTATCAACTATATATTTTGCAATCTCTCTCATCTTCTCATTGTCTGCATCAACTTGAACCAGGTGATTTCCTACCGTCAAAACCCTTTTGTCAGAGATTAGATTTCTTGCAAGAACCATGGAAGTTTCACCCTTAGTAGACCTATATCCATTTAAGGAATACTCTGATCCATCTCCTCCATTTACATATTCTTGTACAATCATCTCTCCCTCGTAACCTGCCTTATAGATTTCTTTCAAAACTTTAATAGCTTCTTCTTTTGATGATATATCATAACCCTTTTGTTTTTTTTCGAAATCAAGAGCATAAAGGGCTGGGAAATCATCAGGCTTCATAAAGATATGTCCTTCAAGACTTAAGCTTTCTATATTATCTTTTCTGATAATTTCAGTTTTCGGATACCTAACCCCTATCTTATCAAGATATTCATAAAACTTTGACTTATAAAATAATTCTTTATAAATTCTTCCGAAAGGATAGGCAGCCTTACAATCAAAGTCTAACCTATCTAAATTCTTACATAGTATATTAAGATATATCTCATTAGGTGCAAAGATTATAAATATTGTATCAGGATACTTTTTTGCTTCTTCATTAAGCATAGTCACAAATTGATCATCATGACTTGAAAATCCTTTTTTATAAGTAAGGGTTGAGATTTTAGTATTTCTATAAACATTTAAAATCCCTGACCCTACCGTAACTGCCTTTTTATTAAAGGCTTCAAAGTAGCTCCTAGCTACAGAGTATGAATTATCGTCCGTACCTAAAACTAAAGCTCTTACTTCTTTCATCATATCTCCTAGAATAAAGACTTCATTGACTTGGAATCTTTTTCTTCATTTAATTTTTCAATAAATTCTTCGAATGAAACGTCTTTTGTTTCTTCTCCGTCCCTATTTCTTACTGTAAGTTTGCCAGATTCTTCTTCTTTTTCACCTACAACTAGCATGTAGTTTGTTCTCATAAGTTGAGCTTGTCTAATCTTATAGCCTACACCCTCACTTCTGTGGTCAACTTCTACTCTAAAACCTTCTTTTTCGATTTTTTTACATAAGTCATCAGCAAAATCAGAATATTTATCAGATACTGGAATTATAACAACTTGTTTAGGATTAATCCAAAGAGGGAATCTTCCTGCAAATTGTTCTGTAATAGATCCTATAAATCTTTCAATAGAACCTAAAAGAGCTCTGTGAAGCATAACTGGTCTTTGTTTTTCACCATTTTCATCTACATATGTTAGGTCAAAGTTTTGTGGCAATTGGAAATCAAGTTGAATTGTTCCACATTGCCATGTTCTTTTAGCCGCATCTTCTAAGTGGAAATCAATCTTTGGACCATAAAATGCTCCATCTTTTGGATTTATTTGATATTCAATTCCACGTTCTATTAAAGCATCTTCTAGGGCCTTTTCTGCAAAGTTCCACTCTTCAATCTTACCCATAAAGTCATCTGGTCTTGTTGAAAGCTCGATTTTATATTTGAAACCAAATGTAGAATAAAGTAAATCGGCAAGGTCAATCATCTTAAATACCTCATCCTTTACTTGACTTGGTAGGCAGTATACATGAGCATCGTCTTGAGTAAATGTTCTTACTCTGAAAAGTCCATGTAAAGCACCTGAAAGTTCATGTCTGTGAACTTGGCCATATTCTGCAAGTCTTATAGGAAGATCTCTATATGAATGTGGTTCTTCTCCATATACTAATACTGAACCTGGACAGTTCATAGGTTTTATTGCATAATTCTCACCATCTATTTTTGTAAAATACATGTTTTCTTTGTAGTGATCCCAGTGACCTGACCTATGCCATAGTTCTTCATTCATAATTAATGGTGTTTTTATTTCTCCATAACCATTTTTCTCAAGTACTTTTGTCCACCAATTTAAAAGCTCATGTCTTAGAATCATTCCATTTTCTTTGAAAAATGGGAATCCTGGAGCTTCCTCATGGAAAGAGAATAGGTTCATTTCCTTACCTATTTTCCTATGATCACGTCTTTTGGCTTCTTCTTGTAATTGTATATATTCATCTAATTGTTTCTTCTTCTCAAAACTTATACCATAAATTCTTTGAAGCATCTTCCTATCAGAATCTCCTCTCCAATAAGCACCAGCTATTGATTTAAGTTTGATAGCCTTTATAGCTTTTGTTGAAAGAAGGTGTGGTCCTCTACAAAGGTCAACAAATACACCATCTCCCATATCATATATTGTAATCAACTCATCTTTTGGAAGATCTTCTATCAATTCAACCTTATAGTCTTGACCTTCTTTCTTGAAATATGATAGGGCATCTTCCCTTGAAATTTCTTTTCTTTCAATTTTGAGGTCTTTTTTTGCAATTTCTTTCATTTTTGCTTCGATTTTTTCTAAATCTTCTGGAACAAACCTATGCTCTAAATCTACATCATAGTAGAATCCATCATTTATAGCAGGTCCTATAGCAAATTTAGCATCAGGCCAGATTTCTTTTATAGCTGCTGCCATTAAGTGGCTTGATGTATGCCAAAATATCTCTTTTCCTTCTTCATCATCAAATTTAACTACTCTAAAATCACAATCTTCATTAATTGGCTCAGCATAGCCTTTAACTTCACCATTTACAACAGCACCAAGAGCTGATCTAAAAAGTCCTTCAGAGATATCTTTTGTAACATCTCCTACTCTTACTCCATCTTCATATTCTTTTACATTTCCATCTGGCAATTTTACATCCACCATATTCTCTCTCCTTATTCTTTAATAATTACTTTTAAATAATAAAAAAGACACATCATCCCAAAGGACGATGTGTCGTGGTTCCACCTTAATTTAAACTCATTAATGTTTTATCGCAGACCTTGCGCTTCCTATTAAGGAAAATATCGGGGGTGGTCTTCAGAATAGTCTTTAATAGAAAGCTTTCAGCTTCTGCTTTCCTCTCTGTAAAAAAGTAAAATCCCTACTCTTCCCTTCAAATACTTATATGAAACTTATGTTTACATAATACTACAAAAAAATTTAATTGCAAATAATTTTTAAAAAAGTTTATTTGCCTAAGAAAATATTTATAAGAATAAAAATCTATTGTAACTTATATAAGCATGAGTTATGATTTTTATCTTTCCAAATAAGAACTTCTCTTTTACCTAAATAAATTCTTATCTTAATAAATAATGTTTAATTCTGATTATTTTTCATAAAAAATATTGCTAATCGAAAAATATTTTCACAATTTATATAGTATGTGATATAATACACGCATGATTAAATAAGGAGTTATTATGGTTTTAACTAATACAAAAATTAAAAGAAAATTTATAAAGGATGAAGCTTACGATATAATCTCCGAGCAAATTATAAGGGGTGAGTTAATGCCTAAGACAAGACTTAGGATAAATGACTTATCTAAAGACTTGGGGATTTCTAGAACTCCTGTAAGGGAGGCCTTATTAAAGCTTGAAGATGAGGGACTTGTTATGACTAAGGCAAATAGGTGGACTATGGTTGCCCCTATTAATATCAAAGAAACCTTGGATATCTATCCAATTATTTCAAGTTTAGAATGTCTTTCACTTAGGTTAGGTTTTAAAAGGATTGATGAAAAAATAATTAAAAAATTAGAAGATGTTAATGAAAAGATT
This sequence comes from Anaerococcus porci, assembly GCF_009696575.1. Lineage (GTDB taxonomy): Bacteria > Bacillota > Clostridia > Tissierellales > Peptoniphilaceae > Anaerococcus > Anaerococcus porci. The sequence goes on from NZ_VULQ01000003.1 coordinate 39,654, forward strand.
AAACTTAAAAGTAAGGAAAAAGACCAACTTGAAATTTTAAAACTTGACGAAAAATTTCACAAGATTATTATAGACTCGTCTTTAAATGATGAAATTTATCCTATAATTGAGGGTCTTAAGAGAAAGGTAAAAAGAGTTGAAATTTACTTTTTTGAAAGCCATAAGGATCAATTTACAACTTATGAGGAACATAAAAAGCTTATTGAGTACTTAAAGGATAAAGATTTTGAAAAATCTATAAATGCCCTAAGAAAAAACTGGGTCAATACCCTTGATAGTCTTGACGAAATTACTGAAGACATTGAGGTAGATAGTGATGAAGATTTGTTACCAAATAATTAAATTATTAAGAATAAAATTATTTTAAATATAGTATACTGTCAAACTTAATTAAGATAGGCCATTTTCTAATCTTTTATAAATATAATACTTAAGATAAAGGATATAGCTTTTTAACAGTAATAGTAGCTATCTAATAGGCTTACAACTTTCTTGTAAGAGTCAATATTTGCCAAATGTAATTAATTTTGTGTACAATATTGATCCAAATTTATACTTCAAAGATTTGCAAATATGGTAAAATTTTAAAATCAACTTATTCTTAGTTTTTGCTATCTTATTTTACTACAGATATAAGTTAATTATGATAGTGATTTTACTTTAATAGATTTAAATTAAGGCTTTGTGTAAATTTTCTATTTTTAGGCTTTAAATTTTCACAACGCTTTTAATTTTAACTAATATTAAAATGACCTCTTCTTTAATAAGTAAGTTTACAACAAAATGTATATTTAACTTATCATTTACAATTTTAATGCTATATTTATACTATATGATATTATTGAAAATATATTCTAAATTATTTTTATTATTATAATTAATTATTCATTACTTACTTCAATGATATATCTATATTTTTTATTGCTCCCTAAACCTGACAAGGATTTAGGGAAACAGTAATCCAAATTTAAATAATAATTAAGTTTTGAAATTTTCTTAATATTAGATTAGGAAAATTATTTTTTATTTAATATTAGTGATTTTGGGTATCAATTTATAGTTAGGAGATGATTATATGCTTAAATTCATGAAAAAAATCCCGGGCGGACTACTTTTAATACCAATGCTTATATCCGCCCTTTTTCATACTTTTTTGCCTGACTTTTTTGTGGTGCCAGGCATAACAGAAGCCATTTTTACCACAAAAGGAACTAATTATATAGTAGGACTTATTTGTTTTTTATCTTCAACTGCTATTGATATAAAAAATATAAGCAAGGTTTTAAAAAAACAAGGTACAATCCTGCTTCTTAAGATTTTCCTTTGCTTTATATTTGGAATAATTTTTATAAAAATCTTTGGACTTGATGGAGTCTTTGGCATATCTGCCCTAGCCTTTATTACTTGCATTTGTTCTATTAACCCATCCCTTTACCTTGCCCTATCTCACGACTATGGAAATAAAGATGATGAAGCAGCCTTTGGTCTTACAGGAATTCTTTGTGTACCAGCCTTTCCTATCTTGGTTTATTCTATATCTAAATCATCTGCGATAGATTGGACACCTGTAATATCTGTACTTATACCAATTGTACTTGGAATATTGATAGGAAATCTTGATAAAGATATGGCTAAATTCTTCACACCTGCTGTAACTATCCTTACTCCTTTTATGGGTTGGTCTTTTGGAGCAGGAATAAATATTATAGAGGCCCTAAAAGCAGGCCCTCAAGGAATACTTGTTACAATATTATTTTACCTATTGATATTTCCTCCAATATTTTTCTATGAGAGAAAAATCCTTAAGGAAAATGGAATTACAACATTTGGTATATCTTCCATAGCAGGACTTTCTGTATCAGTTCCAACTATAATTGCCCATACAGATAAGAGTATAGGCCTTATAGCCAATACTGCTACAGCTCAAATAGCCCTAGGAGTTGTCCTAACAAGTATTATAACTCCAATTCTTACGGGCATTTATACAGACAAGAAAAAAATAAAGAAAAATACTTAAAAAGAATAGAGTCTGTTGCAAAATTATAAATTTCTAATGTTTCATCATTACAAGTTACTCATAGACAATTTGAGAATACTTCTATCTCAATGAAGTCCAATTGTCGTGGATGATGTTATAATGGCTTTGGAAAGATTGATTCATTTCTGCAAATGTCTTCTTTACTTTTTTTAGTATATGTACTATAATTATAAACAAAATATAAATTGGTAGAGTAGGACTAAAGCGTTAAGTGCTAGAAAATGGGATGTTGTTTCTAGACGAAAGATTTTAGTCCGCATCCGCTACCATCATATCCTATGATGGCAGACTACCGAATAGGAGGAATTTTTGAAAAATCTTAAAAACATTAGAACTATGATATTGCTATCATTTTTTATAGCCTTATCAGTTGTAGTATCCAAATTTTTTTCTATCACTACAATGAGCCAAAAGGTTGGTCTTGGCTTTATAGTTACAGCCCTTATGTGCTCAATTTTTAATCCATCACTTGCAGTTATTGCATCTATAATAATTGATCTTGTGGCAAATCTTTTATTCCCAACTCCTGGAGGTTTTTACCTTCCCTTTGTTATTACTAAGATTGCTTCTGCCCTTATCTATACTTTCTTTTTGTATAGAAAAGAGATTACAAGAAAAAACATCATATGTGCAACTACTCTAAACACCTTGATTACAAGCTTATTTTTAAATACAATCTGGGTAAGCCAGCTTACTGGAAATCCCTTTATAAGCCAATTTTTATTAAGGATACCCTCTATGGCCTTTAACTATGTCTTACACACCATAGTTTTAGTTATAATCTTGCCAAAACTTGCACATCTATTAAGAAAAGAAGTAAAAAGACTAGGTGCTCAGCCAGAAAATGCACCTTATTAAAAATTTTTAAAAACAGGGATTATTGAAATTAACCCATAATATGGGATAAGTTCATATAGGCCCTGTTTTTTAGTCTATTATTTATTAAATTTTCATTTTTCTTAAAATCTCTTTTGAAAAATAAATTTATTGAGGTTTATATGAAGTTTCATAATAGAACATGTCTCCTCTAGCATAGGATATAGTATACTCTATTATATTTTCTTCAATATCAAATGTTGTTCTAATAATCTTAAGGCAGGGACTATTTTTTTTAAGTCCTAAGGACTTTGCCATCTCACTATCAAGCTCTGATACTGAAAATCTCTCCTTAATTTGGTAAATATTTACCTTAAAGTTTTCCCTAAATATATCATATAGGGCCTTTTTTTCTAGTAAATTTTTATCTACTTGAGAAAACCTCCCATAGGGAATAGTAGTTTTTTCATACATCATCGGCACATTATCTGCCAACCTTAGTCTGTCAAATTGTATGACTTTTTCCTTATCTTTTAACTTCATTTTATCCTTTAATTTATTATTTGCATCTCTTATGGCATAGTCTACTACTAAAGACTTAGGCGTTTTGCCATTTTTCTTAGTTTGCTCTGTAAAGGAATAGTAGTTTGATAAGTTTTCCCTATCTCTTTCTCTTATAAAGGTTCCCTTTCCCTGAATTTGGTAAAGGATACCTGAATTTACAAGATAGCCTATAGCATTTCTTACGGTTGTTCTTGAAACATCGTAGTCTTTACAAAGTTGCCTTTCTGAAGGAAGCTTATCTCCATTATTCATTATGGCAATCTTTTCCAAAAGTTCATCTATAAGCTTTGTATAAAGAGCTGACATTTATTTATATTCATGAATTGTAACGCCTTTTACAACTCTGTTTACTGTGTTTGATCTAGAAGGATTGTCAGGTCTATTACCCACCCTTAAACTTGTAACTAGAGCAAATATTTGGGCAATTACTATATATACTATAGAAAGATAAGCATCATTTAAGTCATCTGATTCAAAAATAAGCTCATAATCTCTATCAAGATTGGAATTTGCAATTCCTATCAACTTTTTAGCTATACCGTCATTATATACTTCGTCTAAAACATCAAGATCATATAGTCTTGTATAAGCATTTGATGATACAAAAGAAACTAATAGGGTATTTTCGTCTATGAATGATTTTGGACCATGTCTAAATCCCATAGAAGAATCCCAAATTGTAGCAACCTCTCCTGCTGTAAGCTCTAAAATTTTAAGTCTTGCTTCCTTGGTAAGCTTTCCTAAAGGACCTGAACCAAGATATACAACCCTATTAAAATCAAAGTTTACTAAGTCTTCTAGTTCATCTATTCTAGCATAAATTTCTTTTCCAAGTTTTGAAAGCTTTTCTACAATTTCCTTTTTATTTTCACTCTTTGAATCGAATATCAAAAGAGTTGCTAAAAGCATAGATGAAAATGAGTTTGTCATGGCAAAACCCTTATCATTTGTAATTTCAGGCTCTAAAAATACATAAGAGTTAGGATCATCATATAGACCTTTTGCAAGCTCACCATCTTTTGCACAAGTTATAGGTAGGTTGTAGAAATCATCCACTAATTGTTGCCCTAATTTAACTGCAGCTAAAGATTCTGGGGAGTTTCCACTTCTTGCAAAGGAAACTAAAAGAGTCTTTTGATCTTTTTGAAAGTGTAGGTAAGGGGAAGAAACTAAGTCTGTTGTAGCTACTGATTCAAAGTTAAAATCACCATGAGTCTTAAGATAGTCTACAGCTACATTCCCAACATATTCGCTAGTTCCTGCTCCTGTAAATATTACCTTAGTGTCTTTGCCAAGTTTTTCTAAAAATTTATCAATATCGCCTTTTCTTTCTTCATACAGGCTATACACATCAAGCCAAGTATCAGCTTGGTTTAGAATCTCAGTATAGGTGTTTTTAAAGTCTTTTTCTTCTAATTTGTTTTTATCCAATAGCATAATAACCTCCTGTATTGGTAACTACCATTACTTTAAGTGTATACGATTCCAAGTTTCATGTCAAGATTAGAGACTAAAAATAGCTTTGGAATTTAAATTTTATTATCTATTCTTTTTCCTGTTTCAGGATCAAATAAGAATATTTTATCACTATTTAAATATACACTGATTTCTTGATCTATATCATAAGATAAGTTATCAAAATCTCTAATAATTATCTCATTTCCATTAAAATCTGTATATATTACCTTTTCGCTTCCCAGAGATTCAACAACAACGACTTTTGTTTTGATTTCTATATCTTTTTCACTATTTCTTTTAATATTTATATGTTCAGGTCTTATAGCAAGTTTAATATTACTTTTACCAAAAGCCTTAATAGTATATGACTTAATATTTGTAAAAAGCTCTTCTGGAAAATTTACTAAGCTATTTTCTAATTTAACTTCTTTTTCATCTATATACATATTAAGCATATTTATCCTAGGAGAACCTATAAAACCAGCTACAAATTCGTTGATTGGATTTTCATAAAGATTAACTGGACTGTCTACTTGTTGAATTATTCCATCTTTCATTACTACAATCCTGTCCCCCAAGGTCATAGCCTCAGTTTGGTCATGAGTTACATATATAAATGTTGTATTGAGCTCTTTATGTAGTTTATTTATCTCAGTTCTCATTTGAGTCCTAAGTTTTGCATCTAAATTACTTAAAGGCTCATCCATTAAAAACACTTCCGGATTTCTCACCATTGCTCGACCTAAAGCTACTCTTTGGTTTTGTCCACCTGATAATTGGCTAGGTTTTCTGTCAAGATAAGATTCTAATTGCAATAACTTAGCAGCCTGACTTATTTTTTCTTTAATTTCTTCTTTAGAAAATTTTTGATTTTTTAAAGCATATGCCATGTTATTATATACAGTCATATGTGGATATAAAGCATAATTTTGAAAAACCATGGCAATATTTCTATCTTTAGGTTCTACATCATTGATTACCTTGCCATTTATTTTAATTTCTCCACTACTTATGTCTTCAAGGCCTGCTAACATCCTCAAGGTTGTGGATTTTCCACAACCTGATGGGCCTACAAATACAATAAATTCATTGTTTTGTACACATAAATTAAAATCTGTTACAGCATGATATCCATTTTCATATATTTTATTTACATTAATAAATTCTATATTACTCATCTAGTCTCCTAATGAAATCATCAATTTCAACAACTTTTGATTCTTTTCTTGCCTGTTCTGATGCAAAACACATCATGTGACTCATTATAGATTCTTCTGCTCCAGTTTTAACAACTTCACTTTCTCCATGACATGCTTCATAAAAGGCTTTTATTATTCCATAGTCTGCTCCGCCATGACCTGAAGCATTGCTTATAACTTGGTATCTTTCTTCTTTATAGCTTTTAAATCTTTTAACCTTAATTATTTGATCACAGTCATCTGCTATAATTTCACCTTCTGTGCCCATAATCTTAATATTTCTATGTACATCATTAGAAAAGGCTGAAAGATTAAATACCACTTCAACATCATCTTCAAATTCTATGGAGATTGCTTGATGATCACATACGTTGTTATCACATTTATAAACACATCTTCCATAAGGTCCTTCTCTTAAAGCTTTCTCCAGACCCTCTTTTGTCCTTGTAACATCAACAACATCGCGCCAGCCAAGTCCTGGATATCCTGTATAGAAGTCCTTAACCGAAAATACACATGTATCTTTATACTTACAATCAAGACACCTATCTGCTGCACCACTAGGTTCATTTTCTTTTTTAAAATAAGATAGTTTCCCAAAAGATGTAATATATTTTGGTTTTTTTCCTGTAAGGTATATTAAAATATCCATATCATGGCATGATTTTTGTAGAATTAAAGGTGAAGATAGATCTTCATTTCTCCAATTTCCTCTTACAAAAGAATGAGCAAAGTGAAAATATCCTATATTTTCATTATGATTTATAGAAAGAACTCTTCCTATGGCATTAGAGTCTATAAGTTCTTTGATTTTTACAAAAAATGGTGAGTATCTTAAGACATGACATATCATAAATACCCTATCCTTTTTCTTAGCTTTTTTGGCAATATTGAATACTTCATGAGCGTTTGGACTTATTGGTTTTTCAAGCAATATATTTAAATCATAATCTAAAGCTTTCATACATACGTCATAATGATCCCTATCTGGTGTTGCTATTATTAAGGTATCCACAAATCTTTCTTCATCCATTTTTTCAAAAAAATCTTTATAGTCTGTAAATATGTAGCAATCATCAATATTAAATTCTTTTTTACAAGCTTCAAGCTTTTTCTCATCAATATCTACAAAAGATTTTATTTCTACATCCCCATATTCTCTTAAAAGTCTGGCATAGGCAATTCTTCCCCTATGTCCTGCTCCAATTACTCCTAATTTCATAGTTTATCCTTTCATTCCACTTGTTGCTAAACTTTCTATAAATTGCTTTTGAAATATAGCAAATAATAATATCATAGGCCAAATTGAGATAAGAGCACTAGCCATATAAACAGGGTAATTTACTGCATATTGTCCTGTTGAAGCTAAGTTTGCTAATCCTACTGATAGAGTTTGTTTCTCTGGTAAAGTATTAACTATTAATGGCCACATTAAATTGTTCCATGTAAATAATAAACAAGTTATTATCAGTGTAACTATGCCTGGCTTCACTATAGGAAGGCATATATCTTTAAAGATTTTAAATTGTCCAGACCCATCTATTCTAGCAGCCTCCTCCAATTCTTTAGGTATTTGGCTAAAGAATTGTCTCATTAAAAATGTGCCAAAAGCTGAAAACATAGAAGGTAAGACCAAAGCTGTTATTGTATTTAGTAATCTTAATTTATTCATTATTTGAAATTGTGGTACTAAAAATATTTGTGAAGGTACCATTAAGATTGACATGATAAGAATAAATATTGCATTTTTAAACGGGAAATCTATCCTCGCAAATGCGTATCCAGCCATAGTGCACATTGTCACCTGTCCTATTGTTGTAATTACAGCATATAATACTGTGTTCTTAAATAGAACTGGGAAATTTAGCTTACTTAAACTTTCCGAAAAATTTGATATTTGAGGGCTACTTGGAAATATCTTTGGAGGAATTTGCATAGATTCACTAAGTGTTTTTAAAGATGTAAGTATCATCCATAAAAATGGCAAAACAGTAAATACTATACCTATTAGAAGTACTACATGTATCATGATTTTTCTCCAACCTTTAATTTTCAATTCCACCCACCCACTTTCTTTGTATTTTTAATTGTAAAAATGTTAATATCATTATAATTATAAATAGAATTGTAGCTATTGCGGCTCCATATCCCTTTCTACCAAAATCAATAGCTGATTGATAAAATAGGTATACTATAGTTTGAGTACTCTTTAAGGCTGGAGATGTTTTTGTAATCATCATAAATACAATATCAAATACTTGAAGACTTGATATCATTGATGTTGTTAAAACAAATACTAAAGTAGGGGCTACTAAGGGAACAGTGATAGTGAAAAATTGTTTAATTTCACTTGCTCCATCTAATTTAGCAGCTTCATAATATTGTTTAGGAATAGACTGCATCCCCGCAAGAAAATAAACTATATTCATACCTAAACTCATCCAAATTCCAACAACTATAATACACAACAAAGCCGTATCATTATCAGCTATCCATGCTCTAGGTTCTCCACCAAAAAGCATTATAAATTGATTTAATAAACCATATTGTCCATTGTAAATCCATTTCCAAATCATAGCTACCGCTGCAGGCATTGTTACTGCTGGCAAAAAATATAAGGTTCTATAAATTCCTACTCCCTTAATATTTTTATTCAATAAATTAGCTATAGACATTGATATAAGAACAGAGATTGGAACTGTGATTATAGTATATTTTAGAGTATTTCTTAAAGATAGATAAAAATTTTCATCTTTAAATAACTCTTTATAATTATCAAATCCTACAGGATTCCAAACTCCAAATGAATTCAAGTCTGTGAACGAATAAAAAATATTTTGAAAAAAAGGAATTATAAAAAATATAGTTAATCCCAACAATACTGGGAGTATCATTAGATACCCCCACATTGCCAAGCGAAGATTATATTTTTTTCTTTTCTTTTTTTTAATCTTCATATAATCACATTCCTATTGATTAATTTTGTTCCTTTTCTAAGGCATCATTCATTTTTTGGGCTAAATCTTTCAAAACATCCTTTACTGGTTTATTAAATGAATACATCTCATTTATTGCATCTTCTTCATATGCATTCCAAACAGGTGTATTTTTACTAACTGGGTATGGAACAGAGTATTCCAATTCGTCTACAAAAGCTTTTAGATTCTTATCAGGATAAGATTTTTCCCAAGTTTCCAAAACTTTATTGTTAGCTGGTATAACAGTAGCTTTTTCAGCCCACATTTCATTTACTTCTTTGGAGCCAAGATAAGCTAAAAAGTCTAAGGCTTGATCTTTGTTTTTTGAACCCTTTGCTAAACAATATGAAAGACCATGAATAGTAGCAGCTCTTTCTTTAATTTTAGGCATTATTTCAAGATCTATATCTTTACTTATATTTTCATCACCTAAATATTCTGGAATCCTCCAACTTCCTGAATAAATCATAGCTATCTTACCAGCCTTAAACAAATCTGTATCATTGGTATCTGTAAGTGTTTTAAGATCCGGTGAATATCCTTTTTCTCCTATATCAATCCATCTTTGAATACCATCATAAGCTTCTTCTGTGTCATAGCCTGACTTTGTCTTATCTTTATTGATAATATATCCACCACATTGAGGTATAGTATCATAATATCCTTCTTGAGTCGCAGGTTTAAATGAAGTTCCCCAAATTCCCTTGTCCTTATCTGTTAATTGTTCTGCTGCCTTTACAAAATCATCCCAAGTCCAATCTTTGTTTGGATAACTAACGCCTTTTTCATCAAATAATTTTTTATTATAGAAAAGAGCTGTTAGATCCCAATCTTTTGGAATACCATATAAATGATTATCATATGTGTATAAGTTGATTAATCCCTCAGGATAATCTTCTTTTTTTATTCCCATCTTATCTAGATAATCATCTAGGGGTTCAATTACTCCATTACTTACAAATTTTATAAAATTAGGTCCATTCATTGTAAATATATCTGGCATAACATCACCTTGGGCTTGGGTTTCTAATTTTGTGAAATGATCTTTAAATGTTGTCTCTTCTATTTGTATATCTACTCCAGGATTTTTTTCTTCATATTTTTTTTCGATATCCTTCATTGTTGCAATTTGATCTGGATTCCACATGGCAATACGAACAACGTTTTCCCCAGATTTAGAACTCTTCTCTTCTGAGCTAGGATTTTTAGAATCTTTGTTTCCACATCCTGTAACCAATAGTGCTAACGACATACACAAGGCAAACTTTTTCCATAATTTCATATTTTTCTCCTCTCCATTCTAAGTCATAAATGATGAAATATTTATGACTTAAATGTTTTTATGTATGGTAATTACCTTATCTTTAGTATAATACAGTTCTTTAATGTAGTCAAGTTTTTTTAATATTATATAATATTAAAAATGGGCCCTATTAAGGACCCACTTGTGTTTTTTTATTCTTCAATTTTATCAAAAACTGATTTTGCTGTTTCTTTTAATACTTTGTTTAAGCTTTGTATATTATCCAAGCCTTGAGTATTTAACCATTTTATTGCATCATCATCAGATTTAGCGAATTCTTCAACTCCACCCTTCCATGTAGCTCTTCCACAAAGTACTCCATTAAATTCTGAGCCTGCTTCCTTTGCAAATTTAAGTGTTTCTTTGAATAAGTCTGCGCTTACCCCACCTGATAAGAAGATAAAAGGAATTTTGCTTATATCTGATTGTTCTTTGAAAAATTTAGAAGCTTCTTCTTGGCTATAGACAACTTCTTTTCCATATCCTTCGACAAAATTCATATTTACTGGAGTTTCAAGTTTTAAGACATCAATCTTATATCTTTCATCTTGAAAGTCTTTAACTGCTGCATTTACCTTGTGAGGTCTAACTTTTGCAAATTCAGCACTTTTACTATCTTCTATTTTTTCATCATAGACTATTAGTTCAAGGAAAAATGGAAGTCCTAAAGCTTCACATTCATAACCTATCCTTTCAATAAAGGCCTTTTTCTTATCATTTGTTTCTTTACTTTGATCTACATCATAGTAAAGAAGAATCTTTATAGCTTCTCCCCCTAGTTCTTTAAGCCTTAAAACTGAACATCCATCTATAAGTTTTGGTAGTCTTTCAGGATCATTTTTATCAAAACCAGTTACTTCATAACTAATCAAGAGTCCTGCATTTTCATCCCTTACCTTTATTGCTTCAAGTCCATATATTGGATCTAGTAAGATTGATGATGAATATTTTGTTAATTGTTTAGAAACTAATGATTTAAATCTTGAAATATCTTCTACATTGTTTAAATTTTCATCAAAAGCTCCTATCATTTTTTCCATTGAGCCTCTTTGATCTATAGCAAGGGCTGCTATTACTCCATTTTCATTAGCAAGCTTTTTTAAATTTTCTACCTTTTCTTTTGAAATTTTCATATTATATCTCCTTTATGCTTATTTTTTCATAATACTTATCAAAATCATTCATATTTACATGAGCTATTTCTTCATTTAGGACATTCAAAAGTCCACAATTCATAGATTTTCTTATAAAATCTTCGCCACTTTCTTTATTAAAAATTGCAGATATAGCACCTGCAAGACTTGAATCTCCACTTCCTACTGGATTTAGTGCCTCTACTTTTGGAACAGCTGTTTTATAAATTTTATCATTTATTTTAACTACCGCTCCACTAGCTCCTTGACTAACAATAATATATTTTATTTCAGATAAGACAGAATTTGAAAATATTTCTTTTATTTTTTCATCTTCTTCTGGGAATTTCTTACCAATTATATCTATAATTTCCTTTTCATTTGGTTTTATAAGATCAGGTTTAAAATCTGCATTTACTAAATCTTTGAGTGTTGAGCCTGATGTATCAAGGGCTACAAATATATTTTCATTTTTTGCAAATTCAATAATTTTCTTATAAAAATTTGAATCAAGGCCTTTTGGAAGTGAGCCTGATATACTTATAATATCTAAATTATTAGCAATTTCTTTAAGATGGGCTAAAAATTCATCTTCTTTTTCTTTAGAAACTTCTGGGCCCTTTTCAAGTATTTCTGTTTGCTTGCCATCATGTAAAATAGCTATGCAATTTCTTGTTTCATCATCTAACTTTATAAAATCATGAGATATTTTTCTCTCATCTAATCTTTTTTCGATAAACTCGCCAAGCTTTCCACCAATAAAGCCTGAATTTGTAACATCTTCACCTAATTCTTTTAGTACATAGGATACATGGATTCCCTTTCCTCCAGCATCTTTTTCTACCTTAGCTGTCCTATTTACATCATCTATAACAAAACCATCTAATTTGTAGGATATATCTACAGAAGGATTGGCAGTTATGGTTAAAATCATATTATTGCCCCTTTTTCATAATATTTTTTGGCTAGAATTAAAGAACCTTCAATAGGAGTTGTATAAGGCTCAATTATTTCTATATTGTTTTTTATATGCTTTTCAATAGCCTCTATAAGTTTATTTCCTAATTTATATACTCCACCTGAGTAAGAAACTTTAACACAACCATCAAAATCAAGTTTATTTATAAGACTGTCTATAGTTAAGGCAGCTTCATAGCCTACTTTGTCTAAAAGTTCTATGGCATACTTGTCGTTTTTTTCTAATGCTGGGTTTAATAGCCTTGCACAATTTGCTATTTCATCCCTTTTCATCTTTTCTGCTATATCTATCAGTTCAACATCATCTTTTATGCCTAATTCATTTTTTACCAATTCATATATATAAGTTTTTTCTATTCTTCCATCACTCATTTTTGTGAATAAATTCAAAATATTCTTACCTATAAAGTAAGCACTGGCTTCATCTCCTAGAAAAGGTCCCCATCCACCTGATCTATCTGAATTTCCTTTATCATCTACACCAAAGGCTATAGAGCCTGTCCCTAAAACAAGATTTATACCTGCTTGTGCGTTTAAGGATCCAGACCATCCATTAACACAGTCATTTCCCATCTTGTACTTACCTTTGCCCAAAAATTCATCAAAGAATTCTTCCATGAATTTTTCGTTTTCAGGATATTGACCATAGCCTGGTATAGCCAAAAAGGAAAAATCAATATCTTCAATCTTTATTTTTGCATTATCACAAAGTTTATTTATAGCTTTTGTAACGTTATCACTAAATTCATCCCTAGTGATTTGCTTTAGGTGAATAGTATTAGTTTTCTCTTTAAAATGTTTATTGTCAACACATAAAAGATAATCTGTTTTTGTACCACCACCGTCTACTCCCAAGAATATAGACATAGGCCCTCCTATAAATGTTTTATATTGTTTGTTTTTATATCTATGATATAATAATATAGTAAAGATATTTAATTGTCAATAGTGAAAATCCATATTTTCAAGGATTTGATATAAATTAATAATGAACAATTTAAAACATTTATTTTTAAAGAGGTATAAGATGTTAAAAGAGGAAAGACAAAATTTTATTTTAAACCATGTCAAAAAAAATGGAATAATCAGAGTTTCTGATGTAACTGAAGTTTTAGATGTAACTGAGATGACAATAAGAAGAGATCTTAAGGAACTTGAAAATAAAAATAAATTAAAAAGAATCCATGGAGGGGCAAAATACATAGATGATTTAACCGAAAGAGAGTCAAGTCACCAAGAAAAATTGCATATGAACATGGAATATAAGATAATTATAGCTAAAAAAGTTTCTAACTTAATCAAAGATAATGATACCGTTTTTATTGGAGCTGGTTCTACACTAGAACTTGTGTCAAATTATCTTGATAATAAAAAATGCAAAATCGTCACTAATTCACTATTTCTTTTTAATAAAATTTATGATAAAGAAAATATAGAATCAATTCTTGTTGGAGGAAGGATAAGAAAGGTTACCGGAGCTTTTGTAGGAAATTTTTCAGATAATATAGTTGAAAGTCTACATTTTAAATCTGCTTTTATAGGTGTGAATGGAATAAATTATAATAATGCTTATACATATAATGAACAAGAAGGAGAACTTCAAAAATTAGCTCTTGATAATTCGGTCCACAAATATTTAGTTGCTGACCACACCAAAATTGGTAAGGAAGATTTTTATTCATTTTATAATATAGATGAAATCCAAGCTGTTATTTCTGATGATAAAATCAGTAATGATAAACTTCCAATACTTAAAGAATATACTGATATTATATAAGGACTTATATCTAAGTAAAATATAATTTCTCATTCTTAATTTACTACTTCAAAAACTACTACATATGAAAGTGTTTTAGAGTATCTACAATCTCTTTCTTGGACTTGTTGATACTCTGAATTTTTTATATCATATGTTCCTTACTTTTGGTATATTTTATAAAAACACCTTAATTTAAGATATTAAAAATTAAAAAAGGGACTGTTGCAGAATGAATTAATCGTTCAAAATCATTACAAACTCCTCCACGACAATTTCACCTACTTAAGTGGCAAGATATTCTCAAATTGTCTATGGCTAACTTTTAATGATGCAACGTTAGAAATTCATAATTTTGCGACAGCCCCTTTGTCTACAGTCTATACTATGGATAAATTATAATATCCTCTTACTTTCTATCATGTAAAATACCCGATACATGTTTATATAATAATTTAGTTGCAAGAATTTCTATTGTTCCCTTTACTAGGTTAAATGGAACTATGGCAAAGACCATAAGTGTAAAATATGACTTAACTAGGCTATTTAACTTGGATGTCATTTGTACAAAAGTGTCCATACCTACTCCCATTATCTTTCCGTATAGTGGAAAGATTACAAAGGCATTGGAAAATGTTGCAGCAAGGGTCATAAATAACATTCCTACTATAAGTGCTATAGTTGCTGTTTTTTTAGTCTTCTTTCTTTGGTAGATATAAGCTGAGATGAAAACAAAAAGTCCCCCAACTATAAAATTTGATATCTCTCCAACTCCACCTGTAGAAGTCTTGGTTAAATTTAATAAGTTCTTAATAAGTTGAATTAATACTCCATAAACAGGACCCATTGAAAAACCACCTATAAGAGCTGGAACATCAGCTAAATCAACTTTCATAAAAGGCGGTGCTATAGGAATTGGAAATTGAATAAACATAAGTATAAAACTCATAGCAGACAAAATTCCTACCTTAACTAAATTTCTTAACTTTCTTTGGTCACGACTCATAATATCCTCCTTAATTTTAGGCATTAAAAAATGCCCATAAATCAGGGCATAAGGAAAAGTCCATACAAAAATGGACATCTTCTTTCATCCAGACTATACTGTCGGTTTGGGAATTACACCCAATCGGTCAAAAGACTCGCAGACTATAACTGCCGGTTTAGGAATTTAACCTCACCCTGAAGATACTTTTATAATAACATAAAATTAAAAAATTAACAAAATTAATCAAACTAAATATAAAAAAACTTTTAAGATAAAAATTAGATAATTTGAAAATTATGAAGATTAATAAGTCCTTATTTTTAGAAAAATAGTAATTAAGCACTTATAAAAATTTAGATAAAAAGTAAGATGCAATTGTCATTTCATTTCCAAAAATGATAAAAATAAGTTTATTTAAAATATTCAAACTTTCAATCTTTATAATATTTCTTTCTTATTTTAATTCAACCTATTAGTGCCAACTATATAGGGATATTATTTCTTATTATTTAATTTTTCTAGTTGACACTAATAAATCATCTTGCTTTATGCTACTAGTACATTACTTATTCCTTATGAAATTCTCCTGTAACAAGCTTGGATGATATCCATCCCTTTCCTATATAAAGCCAGTATCTTTCTCCATCACTTTCTACTTTTGTTGGATGAACTACTTCTCCCCTTCTTACTTCTCCCTTTTTTTCAGATTTGATACTAGGAGATGCCCTAAGTTGACCTACACTAATATCTACAGTAAGGTCCTTTCCCATAAAGTCCTCTGCTTTATAAAATTCTACATAGGAAGGATTACCATTCTTATCCCATAGGTCATTGCTTATGATATTGTCTATATCATAGTCTTTAGAAAACTCTTGTTTTCTTTCTTTTATGCTTTTTTTCTTATTATTTTCCTTATCATCTTTTCCAAGTTCTTCCTTTGCCCTATCATTTACTACAGCTATATCTTGAGATTTAGGAAATAGTTCTATATATTTACTAGAAAGACTTTCTGCTTTTTCATAATCTCTACTATTAAAGATATCTACTAATTGGTCAACCGCCCTTTCTTCTGCATCTTTTAATAAGTCTTCTGCCTTTTTATAATCTGAACTGGTTGATTTTGGTATGGTCTTTAGCTTAGTAACCGCCATTTCAAATTCCCCATTTTTTATTAGAGATTTAGCATCAGATAAAACTTTAGCAAAATCGTTGGACTCATTTTTCAAAGAAGAACTAACTTTATTTGAAGATATTTCGCCTCCCACAGTATCATTTGTTTCTTTGTTGTCAATTAAAGCAAATCTTATAGCTCCTACTATAAGTACTATAATAAAAATTATAATCAAGACGGTTATTATAACTTTCTTTATCCCTAGATAATTATTGTAATTATCAGCAAGCTTTACCTTTTCATTTTTATAATTTCTATGAGTATTCCTAGAATCATTATTGTTAATATTTTCTCTAAAATCTTCTCTTACTGGCCTAAGCTTTTGGGTTGTTTCTTGGTCTTTATTTCTATTATTATTTGGATTAGAGTCATAATTTAGCTTACTTCCACAATTATTACAAAACTTAGCCCCATCTTCATTGGGATGACCACAATTTTGGCAATACATATGCACCTCCTATAATAATTATTATATATCTTTTAATTTCTATATAAAAAACGTGCTGATTGCACGTTTTATCTCACCTACTCTTGATCACTATATTGCTTTAATTTTCCAAGAGCTTGATTTTCTATTTGTCTGATTCTTTCTCTTGAAAGGTTGTAGATTGTCCCTATCTCTTCTAGGGTTTTTGGCTTTTCATTGTCTAGACCGTACCTGTAGACTATAATTTGCTTTTCCCTATCAGATAGTTGGTCTAGGGCCTTCATTAGAAATTCCTCCATATCTTTTTTGAGGATTTGATCATCTACTGGAATGGACTCATCTCCAACCATATCCATAAGCTCATCTCCAGTCGAGTCCTCACTATCAAGATTTATATTAAGACTTGTAGAATTTACTTGATTTCTATTTATAAGGAAAAGATCATCTGCTTGTTTTTTGTCTATTCCTTCTTGTTTTAAAATCTTATATAACTCTTCCTCGCTTGCTTCTGGATTTGCTTTCAAGATTTGTTTAAGTTTGTTTAGTTTTAAGTACTTCCCAGCAGGGATTCTTATAGTGTGACCTTCCTTGTTTATTGCCTTTCTTATAGCCTTATCTATCCACTTATAAGCGTAGGTTGTAAACTTATATCCTAAGCTTAAGTCGAATTTCTCCGCAGCCCTTATCATTCCAAGCATACCCGATTGAACTAAATCTTCTAGTTCTAGGTCATTTCCATGGGAACGATAAAAGTAGGATGCCCTGCTTCTTACAAGTCCTTGATTTTTATCTACCAAGGCTCCTAGAGCGTTTTGGTTGCCCTTTTGGAATTGTTCCACTATTTGCTCATTTGTTAAGTCTGATAATTTGAGAATATCACTTCTTTGTTTGGCAACTAAGAGGTTTGTCTTCTCCTTTTTTTTATCATCATCTTCAAATTCATTATCTAAGTCTTCATCTTCTAGATATTGATCAAACTCTTCCTTTTCTTCATCTGTAAGCTTTTTATAAATCTTTAAAGCTTCTTTTTGATCAATTTCTTCTTCATCGAAGAAGTCTTTGAATTTGTCTAAGACTTCCTCATCTTTAAAATTTATTTTATCCATATAACCACCATAAATTTGATCTGCCTTAGCAGTCAAGTTCTTATAAAAATGATTTGAATTTTTATAAATTGAATTTTTCCACCATCACCATTATTCATCTTTCAACCTGTCCCCTATATCATCTAACAAGTCTTTAAGCTCATCTGATATAGGAAAGTCCTTGAAGTTTGTAGAGAAGTCTTTTCTTTTGCTTCTTTTTATCTTATGTTTCATATTCATAAGCTCATTTCTAAGCTCAAGGGCTGTTATCCTACTTGCTCCTCTTTCAAAAGCAAGAGATTGAACTTGACCATCATCTGTAACCACCTTTACATTGTGACGTCTGGCATAGAGGTTGGTCATCTTTTCTATATAGGTATCAGCCGTTTGAAACTTCTTGGTATATACTATTTTAATACCCAATTTCTCACTTATATTTTCCCTATCTCCATCTGAGTTGTAGGCATCAAATACCAGCTCTACAATTTCATTTGAAAGACAGGCGTACTCTGCCATCATATCAATCAACTTTTCTCGAGCAAGTTCAAGTGATTGGGACTGGATAGACTTTAATTCGGGCCAAGAATTTATTATATTATAGCCATCTATATAGGTTAGGTTCTTTTTAGTTAAAGCCATTTTGCCTTATGGTCTCATATATTGCAATAGCACTTGCTACCGACGCATTTAATGAATTTATTTTGCCAAGCATTGGTATTTTAATAAGTCCATCGCAATTTTCTCTTACAAGTCTTGATAGTCCCTTGCCCTCGTTTCCTACAACAAGTCCAATCTTTCCTGTAAGGTCTGTTTGTGTAATATCAGATTCTGCCTCTCCAGCTAAGCCATAAATCCAGAAATTTTCTTCCTTTAGTTCTTTTATGGCCCTATTAATATTAATAACCTGTGCTATATCGATGTTGTTAATGGCTCCTGCACTTGTTTTATAGACTGTTGAATTTACCTTGGCAGAGCGTCTTTCACCTATGATTATTCCATCAAAACCAAAAGCTTCTGCACTTCTTATAATGGCACCAAGGTTATGAGGATCTTCTATTTGATCTAATATCATAAGTCTTTTTTTATCCTTTAACTCATCCAAGTCCTTATATTTGAAATCTTCTACTTCAATTTCTACTCCTTGGTGATTGCCATCAATTTTTGAAAAATAGTCCTTATTTTCATAGACTATTTTTACATTTCTTTCATTAAGTTTATTTATTATTTTTTCTATAAACTTATTATTACTATTGCTTTTTAAAATATGAGCTTTTAAAATTTTTTCACCAGTGTCTATAGTTTCAATTACAGGCTTTCTACCAAAAATCTTAGCCATTATTTAAGCTCCCACTTAGTACCTTCTTTGGTATCTTTTAAAATTATTCCCATTTGACTTAGCTTATCACGTATTTCGTCAGCTTTTTGGTAATTTTTCTCTCTCTTAGCTTCATTTCTTTCGTCTATCAGTTTATTTATATCATCTTCATCAACTAAATCAGTGGATTTTTTCCTGTTTTCAATTCCAAGAACATCTTCAAGTTTAAGATATAAATTTCTTGTTTTTTCTACAAATTCCTTAGATGAACTTGAGTCAACTTTTGTATTAGCAAACTTAGCAATATCAAACAAAACTGTTATGGCATCAGGAGTATTTAAGTCATCATCCATAACCCTTTTAAACTCTTTTGCAAATAAATCTAGCTCTTTAAGTGATTTTTTCTCATCATCTGTGAGATTTCCACTTGTAATTTTAAGCAAGTCATCTAACCTAAATTTGGCATTATTTAACCTATTTAGGGAGTTTTGGGCTTGTTCAATTATCTGTCTTGTAAAGTTTATAGGAAGTCTATATCCTGCTGATAGTAGCCAAAATCTTACAACCATGAGATCATATTCTTTCTTTATATCATGAAGGGTAAAGAAATTACCCAAAGACTTACTCATTTTAGTACCATCTACTTGAATCATTCCATTGTGCATCCAGTAGTTTGCAAACTTCTTGCCAGATCTTGTTTCTGATTGGGCTATCTCATTTTCATGGTGAGGAAATTGTAAATCTTCTCCACCAGCATGAATATCTATTGTTTCTCCCAAGTATTTTTTGGTCATAGCTGAACATTCTATATGCCAACCTGGTCTACCTGAACCCCATGGTGAATCCCATGAAATTTCACCTTGCTTTTTTGTAGCTTTCCATAAGGTAAAGTCCATAGGATTTCTTTTTTTGGCCTTATCCTTATCATCAAGCCTGTTTGATGCTCCTTCTCTTAAATCTTCTATATTTTTTCCGGAAAGATGACCATAGTTTTTGGCCTTTGAAATATCAAAATAAACATCTCCATCAGAAACATATGCCGCATCCTTATCTATTAATTCTTTAACAAAGTTAATTATATCATCCATCGTTTCTGTAGCTTTAGGGTGTATAGTATTTTCCTCATCTATATTCAAATCTTTGGAATCTTCCATGTAGGCTTTTATAAACTTGTCTGAAACTTCCTTTGTTGTAATATTTTCCTTAATGGCCTTGTTTATAATCTTATCATCGACATCTGTGAAGTTTACAACATATTTTACATCATATCCTAAATATCTTAAATATCTTCTCATGGTATCAAACACTACTAAAGGACGAGCGTTTCCTATGTGCATATAATCATATACAGTTGGACCACATACATACATTTTTACCTTATTTTCATCTATTGTTTTAAAGTCTTCCTTTTTTCTTGTGAATGTATTATATATTTTCATATCAAAATCTTCCCTTAACGTAGTTTAATCTATCAATTATCTTAGACTTGCCCATAATAACAAAGGCATTTCCAAGATCTGGCCCATGTACATTGCCTGTAAGAGATGCTCTTACTGGAAACCATAAGTTCTTTCCTTTTATGCCAGTCTCTTTTTGGATAGATTTCATTACAGATTTAGCAAATTCCATATCGACTTCATCAACTTTATTTAGTTTATTAATAAAGCTATCAAAAATCATCTTAGCTTCATCAGTTCTTATAGCTTCAACCGCCTCATCTGTCCATTTCATTTCGCTATCATCTACATAGTAAAAATAAGCTTGATCTACTATATCTGAAAACTTATCTATAGCTGATTGCCAAGTTGCTGCAAGTAGATTAAGCAATTCATCTGGATAGTCTTCACCAAAGAAACCTGCTTTTATGCAATAAGGCTTAATTGCCTTTGCTAAATCTTCAACGCTCATCTCTCTCACATAATGACCATTTATCCAATCAAGCTTTCTTACATCAAATACAGCCCCTGTCTTATTTACCCTATCAAAGCTAAATTGTTCAGCCAATTCTTCCATAGTAAAAATCTCTTCTTCGCTATCTGGTGACCATCCCAAAAGAGCAAGATAGTTTATTAAACCTTGAGGTAAATATCCTCTTTCGATGAAATCTTCAACCATTCCATCTCCATTTCTCTTAGAATATTTTTTGTGATCTTTATTTAATACTGTTGGTAGGTGGATAAATTCTGGAGACTTCCACCCAAAAGCTTCATAAAGATAAACGTGTTTTGGTGTTGATGAAATCCACTCATCCCCTCTTACTACATGAGTAATTCCCATTTCATGGTCATCAACTATAACTGCAAAGTGATAAGTTGGATATCCGTCCTCTTTTATAAGTACTTGGTCATCCATATCAGATGTATTAAAACTAATTTTCCCCTTAATCCTATCTTCAAATGAAATATCTGTATTTTTTGGAAGTTTTAGTCTTACTGTGTATTTTTCTCCATTTGCAATTTTTTCTCTTGCCTCATCAAGGCTTAAAGATCTACAAAGTCCATCATATTTTGGAGTAAGTCCATCAGCTTTTTGTCTTTCTCTTAAATTATCTAGTCTTTCCTTTGAGCAGAAGCAGTAATATGCCTTACCTTCTTCTATAAGTTGATTTATATATTTATCATAAATTCCAGCTTTTACCCTATCTGATTGGATATAAGGTCCAGCCTCTCCCACTTCAGTAACTTCTCCATTTTCATCAAGTTTTACACCTTCGTCAATTTCTATACCTGACCATTTTAAAGTCTTTAGAAGATTTTCCAAGGCTCCTTCAACAAATCTTGTCCTATCTGTATCCTCAATCCTTAAAAGCATCTTTCCACCAGTATGTCTTGCATAAAGGTAGTTAAAAAGTGCTGTCCTAAGTCCACCGATGTGGAGGTATCCTGTTGGTGATGGTGCAAATCTAACTCTTGTTTCTGTCATAATTCCTCCTTAAATTCTTGCTTTTATTATATAATATATTGACATTTTTATAAACATTTAACAAATTTACTTAATAGTCTTATCTATAATTAAGTTATTAACAATTTTTATAGCTTAATTTTAACGTAAAGTAGGGAGTGATTTTACACTCCCTACCCTATTATTACCCATATTTTAACACACAAAACAAATCATTTCAAGATTAATTATGAATTATATACTTCTTCTTGCTAGCTTAATTATATTTTCACTAATCTATTATTTTATTTGTTCTATAGTGTTTATAATGATTTAATTATATTATGAGTATTTTATAATTTCAATTAATGGCTATTAGGTATTTTAAAAATTGTAGTCATAAAATTCCAAAAATATAAATTTTTCTCTAAAAAGTTGTGAAAATTTAGTAAAAGATAAATCATTAAGATTTCAAGACTTATCACTGATAAAATCTTGATGGACAAGAACTTCTAGATAAATTATATGAAGTTATAGAATGTTTATTGAATATAGACAAAGACTTAGTGAATTTTAAACTTAGAGATTTTATAGGAAAAATCTGATAACTCTAATACAAAAAATCTCGCAAAACACAATATAGCTTAGGATAGTTTTCAATAGCAAGCCTAATTAAAGCTCTACTCGGCTAAGATAAGTCTAGTCTAGTCCAAGCTCTTATATCAGTAGTCTTATTTGGATTTGGTATAGAAAAAAATAATAAAACATTCTATAATATAAGTATAGTTTTTTTGCTTGTCATATTTATTATTTTGTACAAGATTTTAGCAGAAGTTTTGTTTATAACTTCTTATTAGGATTTCTTATCCATTTATAAATCTTGTAGCATTTCATGTGGCTTGCTTTATTACAAATTTTATCATATCTATATATCCTAATAAAATTATACTTAGAATTAAAGTAAGGTAAGCTTGTATTGATAAATTAATAGATTTATCTAAAAAAATCAATAAAGTTACAAGTAAAATAAAAAACAAAAGTGAAACTTATATCCATTCGACTATTATCTAATAGATAATCAATGATTTTATTAAGATTGTAAGAAATAACGAATCTTACAGTAAAAAATATGCTAAGTGTATAAAAACAGCTTAATATAAGCAAGTAGCAATAATAAAAATGTTACGAAGCAAAAGATTAATCAATAGCAAATAATTAAGTTTCAAAAGCCTTCAAAACTACTAATTATGGAAAACCTAGTTTTAAACATAGTTAGAGCAGGAAAAATCAATAGAAATTTTAACATTATAAATTCTAAATGGTAATATATTTTTAAAAAAACATTTAAAGTAAATCATTTTTTTTAAATAAAATCAGATAATAATTAATATTCACTTGTGATATAATTATATTAAAAATTTTAAGGAGGTAATATGGCTAGGTATTTGGTAGGAGATTCGATTGATACATGGAATTTTACTGACGCCTATAATAGTTGTAATGACAATGATATTATAGAGTTAGAAAAAAATTTCGAACTTTATCTCCCGAATGGTTTCATATTAAATAAAAACATTACTATTGAAGGTCATCTAGAAAATAAAAATAATACTGATTATTACACTAATAATATATATGGTGATTTTACAATAAAAAATAAGTCTAATGTATTGCTTAAATCCCTTTGGATTGAGTGCATAAATAATACAAAAAATATATTAAATATAAAAGACTCATCTGTTGTAAGTTTAAATAATGTAGTATTAAAAAGATCAGAAAATATAAAGATTAATTCTAACGAGGGTAAGTATCCAGATATTTACTTAGATGTTAATTCTAAGCTTTTTATGGACTCAGTTACGACTTTTGATATAGAAGACAATTATTCTGTGTTTTTCTTTAAAAACTCAAGAGTAGAGATTAAAAATTCAAATATTAACTCAAATCTAACAGTGAATAATTCAACAGTTAATATAGAAAATACCTCTATAAGCAAACATTATACAAATACAATTAATTGCCAAAACTCAACCTTATCTATAAAAAACTCTAGTGTAAAAGGAGGTTTTGTAGAAAAAGATTTGCCTTCTCTATACCTTAAAAATTCGAAACTCTATTCAAACAACTCTATATATGAACAAAATAAATATACTGCTAATATTTACCTATCAGATAATTCATATATTGAATCTTCTAATGACACCATCTCATCATTAAATCTATCTGAAAGTAGAGGGCTAATTGAAAATACTACAATAAAAGAAATAATTTTCATAATCAAAAAATCTTATCTTGTAAGTGATAAAAATTTGCTACTTTTAGGAAAAAACAATGAAAAAATAGATATCTATATGGATGATTTTTCTACATTAAGAGCAAAAATAGTAGATTTTTATAGGGTTTTTAATCCTAATGTTAGACTTAATGGTAATTCATACTTGCAAATTAATAATATAAACTATGAAGGTGAGTTTGACTTAGAAAAAATAAATAGCTTAAAATTTGAAACAAAGCAAGATTCTACTTATAAGATTTTAAGCTTAGATAATCCAGATAGTAAAAATGATAGCAATGGTTTAGAAAATTCTAATGAAGAAAGTAACAATGAAGTCGATGCATTTAGTGAACTCAATAAACTTATAGGTCTTTCCTCTGTTAAAAATGAGATAAATAAGATGGTAAGAATGGTTGAATTCAACAAAAAAAGGATGGAACAAGGACTTCCTGTTGAAAAAAGCTCACTACACTCAGTATTTTTAGGAAATCCTGGAACTGGAAAAACTACTGTTGCAAGACTTATAGGAAAAATTTTATTTGAAAATGGTGCCCTTTATAATAAAGATAAATATATATTTATAGAAGCTTCAGAGTCTGATTTAATTTCATCTTTTGTTGGAAAAACAGCAATACAAACCCATGAAATACTTGAAAAGGCCAAAGGTGGAGTCTTATTTATAGACGAGGCTTACACCTTAAATAAGGGTGATTCTTCTGTAAATCATGGACAAGAGGCCATAAATACCATTCTTAAATACATGGAAGATCACAGAGATGAAATAATGATAATCTTTGCAGGATATACCAAGGAAATGGAACAATTCCTTGAAACAAACCCAGGTCTTAAGTCAAGAGTTTCAAATAGGTTTATCTTTGAAGACTATACAAGTGATGAGATTGTTGAAATAGGAGAAAGTATCCTAATTAGTAAACAATATGTTCTAGAAGATAGACAATATTACAAGAAAAATGTATCTTTTGCTTATGAGTCAACACTTGATAAGTCAAATGCAAGATGGATTAGAAATTTCAATGAAAAACTCCTAAAAGTATTTGCAGATAGGGTAATAGAAACAGGCTCTGATGATTTTACTACTATAACAAATACTGATATAGATGAAGTTTTCGATTCTAAAAAATATAAAAATTACGATGATAAAGATGAAGATGCTTATGAAAAATTAAATAAGCTAATCGGTATAAATCAGGTTAAAAAACAGGTCAACGAATTTATTTCAATGGCAGAGCTTAACAAAAGAAGAAAAGATCAAGGGCAAAGAGTCCAATCCATGTCCCTTCATTCCCTATTTTTAGGAAATCCTGGAACTGGAAAAACTACTGTTGCTAGAATATTAGGTAGTCTTCTATATCAAAAATCTATTATAACTGAAAATAAATTCATAGAAGTTTCTCGTTCTGACCTTGTAGCTGGCTTCGTTGGCCAAACCGCCATAAAAACAAGGGAAGTTTTAAAATCCGCCCTAGGTGGAGTACTTTTCATAGATGAGGCCTATAGCCTTTCATCAGGAACTGGAAATGACTTTGGAAGGGAAGCAATCGATGAAATCCTCAAATTTATGGAGGACTATAGAGATAATATTGTAATAATATTTGCAGGTTACAGCAAAGAAATGGCTGAATTCCTTGGGATGAACTCAGGTCTATCTTCAAGAATACCAAATAGGTTTGTATTTGAAGACTATGACGATGAAGAGATTTGTCAAATAGGGCTATTAAGTCTAAATAGTCTTGGTTATAATATAAACGAAGATTTATATAAGGATATAATAGTTAATAATTATCACAAAACAAATGATAATAGTAACGGTAGATGGGTTAGAAACTTCAACGAAAGACTTGTAAAGACTATGAGTCAAAGAGTTGCAAATACTAATTCTGATGATATAGATAATATTTTAGATGAAGATTTACTTAATATAAAGGAGTAAAAAATGGATGATAACACTTATGTAAAGCCTCCTAATCTAGAAAAAGAGGATGAGTATGTAAAACCAAAAAGTAAAAAAGATGATTATGTTAAGCCTCCAAAACAAGAATATTCTAATATTAAAGAAAGTTATTACAAAATCAAGGAAAATCCTTATATCTATGAAAATAAAATTTACAAAGATCCTTATGAAAACCCAACTTATTTTGGTACACCAAAAGTCGGATTAAAGTTTTATATAAATTCCTATCTGATATACTCATTAATATTTGGATTTTCTATGTTTAATCAAACGAAATTAGTTGGTTTACTATTCTTGGCTTATAGCTTATTTTCAAATTATACCTACTCTTGGTATGCTGATTATAAGAAATATGTGGGTGGAAAATTCAAATGGTTTTTCAGCCCAATGGGTACTGTAGCTACTGCAGCAGCCTCAACATTTTTTCTAGATGCAGTAGATGGTGACTATAATTCTTTCAGCCTACTAAGACCTGGTTTTTATAGAAAAAATCAGCCTATACTTATATTTATAATATTATGCGTAGTAGTAGAGTATTTTAAATATATTATTAACTTTTTTATTGCCTTAGTTTCTATATTTACTCATAAAACTACAATAAGAAAATACAATGAGGCCGTAGATTATAACAACTAAAAAAATCCTATATATAAGCTAAAAACTTATATATAGGTTTTTTTATATTGCCCTAGCTTGATTTTTAGAATCTAATACCTCTGTTGGAAGACTTTCCAAAGCATATTCTAATTTTTTAATCATCTTTTCTTTATTTCTCATATGACTTGATACCCTAACAAGGTTTACTATATGTCCCGATGAGTATAAAACATCTCCTGGAACATTTAAATTTTTTAATAACTCTATTTGCTCTTCTAAGTTTTCTCTATTTGTTGTTTCTTGAAATTTGCCTTCTTCTCTCATCTTAAAAAGAAGTGAACCATATTGGACATCTGTTGACATGATAAAGATTCCTATAGGTGAGTAGGTATTTAAAAACTTGGCAGTCTCTTTTGCATTTTCCTTTGATTTTCCTCTACCCTTTATCCCTTGCATAACTATGGCATTATAGCTCATTTTTGCATATTTCATCTTTTCAAGACCCTTATGGTATTCTTCTAAGTCACATCCCTTATTAAGCCAGGATAAGACCTCTCTATCACCTGTTTCTACACCAAACCAAAGCTCGTTATAAGCTTTCTCCCTTAAAACTTTCAAATCTTCCTTGCTCTTATTTTTAAGATTATAAAAGCTGGCATAGGATGTGATTGTCTTTATCTCTGGTATATATTTGTGGATAAGATCTGATATTTCAATTAATTTCTCAGTAGATAGCACAAAGGGATCTCCATTTAAAAGATATATCCTTTCAATTGGTCTTGGATAGCTTTGTGAGATTTCTATAATATCACTTTCTACATCAGCCATGGGTGATATGGCAAATTGTGTCCTATGATACATTGTGCAAAAGGCACAATTATTATGGCTACAACCATAAGTTACCTCCAATAGTGGTGTGTAGGCTTCAAGTGGTGGTCTATAGACTTCTCCTGTGTAATGCATAATAGTCCTTTCTATATATTTTCTATAAATTTTTCGATATCTTCCTTGCTCGTCTTATAGCTTGTGACAAGTCTTACTATATTATAATCATTATCTTTTCCACAGCTTTCAAAAATGGCAAATTTTTCCCATTTTTCAACATCTTTATCACTTACTTTTACAAAAACTTGATTTGATGAAAATTCATAGGCTAGGTCAAAACCCTTGTCTTTAAGGCTAGTGCTAAGTTTTTCAGCCAAAAGATAGGCTTTTTTTGCACCCTTTATATATAAATCATCCATAAATAGTCTTTCAAACATAAGACCTGTCACAAAGCCCTTTGCAAGCATAGCTCCCTTTTGTTTTTGTAAATTTCTAAAATTTCTCTTTAAGTCATCATTAACTATAACTAAGGCCTCTCCAAACATAAGTCCATTTTTGGTTCCACCAAAGTAAAATATATCACAAAGTTTTGTAAGGTCTTTAAATTTTATATCTGATTTTTTACTTACCAATGCATGGGCAAGTCTTGCCCCATCCATAAAAAGATATAGGCCATTTTCTCTACAAAAGTCATATATCTCTCTAAGTTCTCCTTTTTTATAGAGTGTTCCAACTTCTGTTGTATTAGATATGTAAACTTTTCTAGCAACAGTATGATGTTCATTGGTAAAAGTCTTGTATTTTTCTTGAAGTTTATCTTTTGTAAGCTTTCCATCCTTTGTCTTAATGGTTTCAATCTTAATCCCACAAGCTTCAATCGCTCCTGCCTCTTGGTCTTCTATGTGGCCAGTCCTTGCTGAAATTATCGACTCTTCTGGTCTCATGCCAAGACTTGCACCAAGTATATTAGCACTTGTCCCACCTGGAATAAAATAGATATCAACATCATTATCCCCTAATTTTTCCTTTATTAAATTTTCTGCAATTTTTGTATGAGAATCTGTTCCATAGCCTGGATTTAACTCATCTAGGTGTTCTTTTATATAGTCTAGTATTTCTGAGTAACATATATCTGAATAGTCATTTCTAAAATTAATCATAAAGTCTCCTTAGTGAAAATGTTTCTAATTTAATCATACATTTTTAGAGGGATTTTACAACGAAAGCTTACTTCATAGATTTATGGATATAATATTGAAACATAAATAATCAACTTTATCTAGTAAAATAATAAAACTCAAACTTTATTCTAAAACTCCCATACAATTTGCATCTTATAATTTTACTATATTCGCTATTGCAAAATATCCTGACTAATAGATAGGACAGATTTATCAGTAATAAATTTTTCTTGTTATAAAGTGTAATATGTTATATAATAAACAAAAATTTTATTATATAAAGAAAGGAATCACTATGACAAAACGATTGCCCCTACCTATAGTTGGTCTTATGCTTTCTATGTTTGCTCTAGGAAATTTATGGCAGGATACAAGCCCTGGCTTTAGGATACTTTTTGGGACTATAGGATTTATTTTAGGACTTTTATTTATATTTAGGATTTTAAAAGATCCAAAAACCTTTTCAGAAGAGATGAAAAATCCAATAATGGCCTCAGTTATTGGAACTTTTCCCATGGCCCTTATGCTTTTTTCAGTATATATTAAGCCGATTTTTGGAAATAAAGCAATTTTAATTTGGTATTTAGCAATAATTTTTCATATAATTTTGATTGTTTATTTTACCCTTAACTTTATAATAAGGCTTGATTATAAAAATGTATTTGCATCATATTACATAGTATATGTTGGTATAGTTGTGGGAAGTTTAACATCACCTGCCTTTGAGAAGAAGAATTTGGGAATTGCTTTTTTCTATTTTGGTTTTATAGCTATGCTTATTCTTTTAGGGCTTGTAAACTACCGATACATAAAATATAAGGAGGTTCCAAATCCTGCAAAAGCACTTTTCATAATCTCATCAGCCCCAGCAAGCCTATGCCTTGCAGGATATATCCAAGCTTCAAATATGCCAAATAAGGCTATGGTAATTTTTTTATTAATCTTATCTCAAGCCTTGTTTATCTTTTGCTTGACTAAGTTTATATCCTATGTAAGACTTCCATTTTACCCATCCTACGCATCTTTTACCTTTCCATTTGTAATAACTGCAATAGGGATTAAGATGGCTTGTGGATTTTTAAAAAATGCTGGAATGAACCCTGGCTTATTGTTAGTTTTAGCAAAAATCGAGTTTTATTTTGCAACCATAATTTGCCTTTATGTTTTAATTAGATTTGTAATAAATTTTGTAAAAGTCAAAAATTAGAGGAGGAGATATGAATATTAAAGAAAGTATTAAAATAATTGACACCTACCTAGACCTTGATAGTGCATAAAGGGACGTTCACGCCATGCACTTTATCAGTGCAAATAATGAACGTCCCTTTATGCACTAACTGTATTGTCTCATATTATCACTTGCTATCATTACCGTAGATATATTGTGTAATAAAGCTGATTGGGTATTAGTCAAAATCCTTGATACCCCTAATCCAATAAGTAAGGAGTTTATAACTATAATTTTTTCATAATCCCTCCTCACCCTCTTATCTACAGCCTTTGAAAGCTTTATTAAATCAACTAACTCTTTTAAGCTGTCTGTTTTTATAGAAACATCAGCAATTTCTTTGGCAAGATCTGCCCCTTTTGACATTGATATACCAACATCTGCCTTTGATAAGGCTATAGAGTCATTAACCCCATCTCCTACCATTACTACCGTTCTACCCTCATCTTTCATTTTTTCGATATAAGAAAGCTTATCTTCTGGAAGTACTTGGGACTTATAGTAGTCAAGGTCAAGTCTTTTACTTACAGCACTTGCAGCATTTTCCGCATCTCCTGTAAGCATGGCTATATGCTTAAATCCTAAGTTTCTAAGACTTTTTATAGTATCTTTTGCATCTTCTCTCAATGGATCTTCTATACATAAAACAGCTATTAAGCTATTGTCAAAGGCCATAAATAAAAGTGAATATTCTTCCTTAAGTGAGTCTATAAGCTCTCTATTTTTATCACTTATAGGGATTTTTTCATCATCTAAAATAAAATGTTCACTTCCTATTAAGGCAGGCTTTCCATTGATTGTTGATTTTATACCATGAGCTAGAATATATTCGGGTTTTGAGTGCATTTCTTCATGGCGAAGATTTTTCTCTTTTGCCTTGTTCACAACCGCCCTTGCTATAGAGTGTGGAAAGTGTTCTTCAAGACAGGCTGCAATTCTTAATGCCTCATCAGCATTGGTATCTTCAAAGGTGATTACTTTTTTGACCTCTGGCTCTGACTTTGTCAAAGTTCCAGTTTTATCAAATACTATTGTGTCAGCTTTTGAGAGATTGTCAAAGTATTTTCCACCTTTAACGAGGACATTCGAATCAACAGCTTGGCTAATAGCTTTCATATAAGCAATAGGTATAGTAAGTTTTAAAGCACAAGAGTAATCAACCATCAAAAAGGCCTTAGCCTTTATAAAGTTACGGGTAAGAGCATAAGTGATACCTGCTCCAATAAAGGAATATTTTACAAGAGTATCGGCTGCATTTTCTGCCTTGATTTGAGTCTTGGACTTGTTTTTCTCACTATCTTCTATAAGCTTAATTATATGATTTAGCCTAGAATCATCATATTTGTTCATAGCCTTGACAAGGAGTTCTCCTTCTTCAAGAACAGTTCCAGCAAAAACGGTCGATTTTTCATTTTTCTCAACTGATTTAGCTTCTCCTGTAAATGAAGCTTCATTTACCATACCTAGACCTGAGATAACTTCACCATCTACAGGAATTGTGTTTCCCATAGACACATATACAAGATCTCCTATTTCAACTTCCTTAAGATCAATTAAGACCCTTTTATCATCTCTTTTAACAAATACCTTGTCCACATTAAGGGCGAGAGATGACTTGAGATTTAGCCTTGATTTTTTCAAAGTGTAGTCTTCAAGCTCTTCACCTAGGGATAATAAAGCCATTATGCTAGCAGCATCTTTATATTCTCTAGTAAGAATGGATACTGAGATTGCTGTAGCATCAAGTAAGTCAACATTCATCTTTCTTTCTTTAATTGAAATTAAGCCTTTTTTAATAAAGGGAATGGCACGTACTATGGTGAAAAAAGGTCTAAGTGGTATAGGCATTATATAGCCAAACAAAATCCTTCTATAAGCTGCATCTCTTACTATATGAAAAACAGATCTTTCTTCTTGAGCAATGAAGTCTACATCATCTATCTCAAAATCATCTAGACTTTTAGGGTCAAGATTTAGGATAAATCTTGCAACCATTGGAAGGGCTTCTTCCTCATATTTTACAACTATAGACTTAGCAAGCTTTGAAATTTCACAAGATTTAACCCCATCAAGATTTTCGATTTTATACTTTAATTTATTAATGTGAGAGTCTTCTAGGTAGTCTTTGTATATAAATCTAGACCTTTGGGGACATCTTGCCTTAAGACTTGCTCTCATCCTAATCCTCTTTTTCTTCTTTTATTTCTTTCTCAACTTCTTCTTTTGCTTCATCTTCTTTTGCTACTTTTTCTATATCTAGGTCTTCTTTTTTCTCAGCTTCAATTCTTTCTTCGATTTCGTTTTTTACCTTAGCTTCTGCTACTATATCATCTGTAGTCATCTTTATATTTTCAACTGTCTTATCGATTGAGCTTTTTGCCTTTAAACCTTGTCTTACTGTAGCTACTGCTGCCTTCTTAGCAGCCTTTGAACTTAAAGCTTTTGCTCCTAAAGCTCCTGCAACAACTCCAATTCCAGCACTTAAAATTTTCTTGTTAATCTTGATATTCATTTTTCTCTCCTTATAATGTTTATTATTTTAAAATGATTATAAACCTATCGCAAGATTTATGCAAACTTTTTTAATTTTATTTTAAATTTCACTAATAAAAATCTTTATTACTATCATTTCTTCTAGTTAGTGCAAAAAGGGACATTAATGATTTGCTCTATAAAATATCTTTTGTGAGTTTTTTTACACTTTTATTCTAAAAAAACTTTCCCAGCTTTTAACTAGGAAAGTTTTCTTAAATTTAAAAGCATATATAATTCTTAGAAGATTTTTATGTATGCTTGGCTATTTAAGTAGCCAAGCTTAAAATTAATCACAATAAGGGCATGATTTGCCTTTGTTTTTAACCTCCTTATGGTTTTTAACTTTACTATAGCATGAAGTACTGGAACAAGACTTAGATTCTGTACAATCCTTACACCCAAAGTTTGAACCTTCTTTAATAAACCTTGTATATATGATATATGAACATATAGCTAATATAACTAGTAAAAATATCCATGATTGTAAGTTCATAAAATCTTCCTTTCTGCTTATCTTCCTTGTTGTGCAAGCCTAACTTTATATTTTTTCTTCTTTTCCTTATATTTAACTGGTCTAAAGATTAGATATAAGATTCCAATCAAAACTATTACAGCAAGTATTGTCTTAATTGAGAATATTCCATATAAGAAGAAGTTTGCTAAGTTATAGAAGATAAATGCTATTGAATATGCAAAAATCATTTGGTATCCTATTGCAATTAGTGTCCACCTATTGTTGTTCATCTCAGTTTTTATAGCACCTACTGCTGCAAAACATGGCATGCAAAGCATATTAAATAGTAAGAATGAATATCCTGCAATAGGAGTTCCTATAGCCGCATTGAAAGCTGTGATAAGTTGTCTGTTTGTTTCATCAAGATCTGAACCAATTCCAAGAACAACACCCATTGTTGAAACTACGTTCTCTTTTGCTACAAAGCCTGTAATTGTTGCAACAGCTGATTGCCATTGTCCAAATCCTAAAGGTTTGAGCAAAACTGCTACATATCCACCAATAACTGCAAGAATTGAGTTCTCTGATTCTGCTTCAACCATATTAAAGCTAAAGTCAAAACTTGATAAAAACCAGATTATTATAGATGAAACAAGGATTATTGTTCCAGCTCTCTTTACAAAGGCCATACCTTTATTGAATACATCTCTTAACACTGAAGTAATTCTTGGTGCATGGTATGGAGGAAGCTCCATAACGAATGGTGCTGGTTCTGAAGCAAACTCTCTAAATTTCTTAAGGATAACACCTGAGATAATTACTGCAAATATACCTATTATATAAAATGAGAAGGTAACTAAGGCTTGCTCTTGCTCGAAGAATGCACCTGCTATAAGGGCAATTACTGGAAGTTTTGCAGAACATGGCATAAAAGATGTAGTCATGATTGTAATTCTTCTATCTCTTTGATTTTCAATAGTTCTTGAAGATTGGATTCCAGGAACTGAACAACCTGTACCAATCATTACAGGTATGAATGATTTACCAGAAAGTCCAAACTTTCTAAATACCCTATCCATTACGAATGCAACTCTTGCCATATATCCTATATCTTCAAGAATTGAAAGTAGGGCAAATAGTACAAGCATTTGTGGTAAGAATCCTAATACTGCACCAACACCTGCTATAATACCATCTGTAGCAAGACCTACCAAAACATCATTGATACCCAAATTTGTTAGAAAATCTGCCGTAGCTGGTGTAAGAGTATCTTCAAAGAACCCATTAGCTGCATCGGTTGCACCTGTACCCAAAGTTGATATAGCTATATAGTAAATTACAAACATAACTAAGGCAAAAATTGGAAGTCCCAAAATTCTATTTGTAACAATCTTATCAATCTTATCTGTAGTAGAAAGCTTTGGTGGAGCTTTCTTAAGTACACGCTCTGAAATATCCCCAAGCGCATCATATCTTTCTGTAGTTATTATGCCTTCTGCCACATCTTCTTCTTTTTGCTCAAAATCTTCTCTTAACTTGTTGATTTTGTCTTTTTGGCTTTGTGATAATTTTATACTTTCAAGCATATCATCATCATTTTCAAAAGCCTTAATTGAATAATACCTTAATAAATTTTTATCAGTTGAATCTTTAATTTCATTTTCGATTTCAGATAGGGCTTTTTCTAGTTCTTTTGAAAAAGTAAGTGGATGTGGGAAGTATTTTTTTCCATTACTTTTAACAATTTCTTTAACTAAAGCATCGGTTCCCTTTTTCTTGCTTGCTATAATTTCAACAACTGGACATCCCAAAAGCTCTGATAGTTTCTTTGTATCAATGATGTCTCCATTGTTTTTAACAATATCCATCATGTTTAGGGCAAGAATTGTAGGAATACCTAACTCTATTAATTGACTTGTAAGATATAGGTTTCTAACAAGGTTAGAACCATCTACAAGGTTTACTATAAGGTCTGGTCTATTTTCTACCAAGTATTGCCTAGAAACAACCTCTTCCATAGTATATGGTGAAAGAGAATAAATTCCTGGTAAATCTTGGATTATAATGTCCTTGTGACCTTTTAATCTTCCTTCCTTTTTATCAACAGTAACACCTGGCCAGTTACCAACCCTTTGATTTGAACCTGTAAGTTCATTAAAAAGTGTGGTCTTACCAGAGTTAGGGTTACCTGCTAAAGCAACAGTATAAGTCATTTAATCCTCCACTAGTATATTTTTTGCATCTTCTTTTCTTAAAGTTAGCTCGTAACCTCTTAGATTAACTTGTATAGGATCTCCTAATGGGGCGATTTTTCTAACATAAACTTCAGTATTTTTAGTAATACCCATATCCATAATTCTTCTTATGGTTGCTCCATCTCCCTTAATCTTTTTGATAATAGCCGTCTCTCCGACAGCAACATCCTTTAAAGTCTTCATTAGTTTAACTCCTTTACATAAATTCTTTTCGCTAAGTCTTTATTTAATGCATACTTACTATCATCAACCATGATAATGTAATTCACACCATCAAAGAAAAATAACTTAACTTTCTTTCCTTTAACAAATCCCAAATTTGAAAGGCGGTTTTTCACTTCGTCATTTCCCGTAATCTTTATAACTTCAACTTCTTGTTGATCTTTGCATAAAGTAATTGGCATTATTCCCTTCTTTCCTTACTATTAATACTAATAATGTGATTTATAGCTTATAATAATATGATTTATTGTAATAATAGTCAATATCAGCAATCCACCGAAAAATCAGATTTTCTTATATAAATTACATTACTATAAAGATAATAGCTACATAAATAATATGTAAATATTGATATATATTATCAATATCTCTAATAAATATTATACAATTTATTTCTGATATTGAATATCAATATATTGACATTTTATCTTGAAACTTAAAATATATATAAAAAGTTTCTGACTTTTTTTAATTATTTTTAAAACTATACTTACTTCGTTAAATGTTGTTAAATATTTCTTTAACTTTCCCATATATTTAGATACAAAAATAATTTATTATTCAGGAATTTGAATCATATTAGAATAAATATAAAATTATTTCCAATATAAAAAAAGCCCCTAGGGCTTAATATGGAAAAACAGAGCAAAATACAACCCCATCTCCTAGGTGTACTCCTATAACTGGAGTAACATCTATTATTTTAAAATCATTTGCCTTTTCTATTTCTTCTGCCAATCCTTCTTTTATAATCTCTATAGGCTCATCACTACCTGCCCCTCCTATTATAAGTTGGTAACTATCATATTTAGTACAAAGCTTCTTTACGTATTTAATTAGTTCCTTATAAGATTTTTTCTTTCCTGTTACTTTCTTTATAAGGGAAACTTCTCCATTTTCTATACATAAAACCGGTGAAAATGAAATTAGATTACCAAGTTTTGCTATAGACTTTGGCAATCTTCCTCCACGAGATAGGGCATCTAGATTTTTTACAACCCCACATACATTTACATATTTGAGGTTTTCTAGGCTCTTTTTATATATTTGCTCTAAACTTTCACCATCTTCAGCATATTTTGCAGCCTTTATTACAGGATAGATTGATGCTATTGTTGCAGTGTTAGTATCAATTATTTCAATGTTTGCATCCGATTTCTTTTCTAGAAACTCATCTTTTCCTATATGCATCATTTGATTCATACCTGTTAATTTTTTTGAAATCGAAAAAATCAAAAAGTCCCTATATCCCCTATCATATTCTTCTTCTAATAATTTTAAGAAATATCCTATTGATGGGATAGATGTAGTTACTTTCTCATCACTTGCCTTATATTTTTCTAAAAATTCACTTTTTGAAATCTCATATAGGTCTATGTATGATTTATCCTTAAAATTAATATTAAAAGGTAGGATGGATATTCCATACTCTTTTGCCATCTCTAAGTCTATATTGCAACCAGAATCTGCTATTATTTTTACTTTTTTCAT
Organism: Anaerococcus porci; assembly: GCF_009696575.1. GTDB lineage: Bacteria > Bacillota > Clostridia > Tissierellales > Peptoniphilaceae > Anaerococcus > Anaerococcus porci. The sequence continues at coordinate 76,778 of NZ_VULQ01000003.1, forward strand.
ATTTACCCCATTTATAATTTATTATTTATAGTTTATATATATTTAAAATTTTTTCTTATTTATATCAATTTTAACACTACTATACTTTCTAAAAGCCTTAAAACAATTATTTAATATAAATTTAACAGACAATGATGTAGACATTATAAGAATATTTATTTTATATTTATCACATAAATTTAATAAATATACTCCATATGAAATCAGTTTGGTTTTTATTGCTTAATAATTTATATTTATGTAATCAATATTCTATAAATAGCCTTTTTGTAAAATTTATTAATATTTTTCAAAAAAATATTTGCAATTTTAAAATTTAGTGTGTATAATTAGTTTTAATAGTTAGGAAGTGGAGCAGTAGTTAAGCTAATTTCTTAAGAGAGGTACTGTGTGGTGTAAAGTACTGAAATTACTTAATGAAACTAGCCACCAAGCTGGGTAGCTGAAATAAGAGTAGGTTATTCCGGGAACTCCCGTTACAGAGTTATTCATTATAATTGAGTGCATCAACTGATGAAGAAGAGTGGTACCGCGGGAGTAGTATAAATTTATTTAGATATTCACCTCTCGTCTCTTTGCTTAGGCAATAGAGACGAGAGGTTTTTTATTGCCAAATACTGGAGGAATATATGGAAAGAACAAGTAATAATTTTAAAAAAACTAGTATAGGTAGGAAACAGATTGTCCAATCAGGAGTTTTCTCCTTGGCCTTGATGATGTTTTCATCTCATGCTGGAGGTGGTTTTGCAACAGGAAATCAGGCTAATACATATTTTGTAGGATTTGGAAATATGGGTATTATTTCAGCTATATTTGCTATGTTTATCCTTAGTTTTGTTGTAAGGGAAGCAATTATAATGTATAGGGCAAATGATTTAAAGTCATATAAGGACTTGTTTAAATGTCTTTACCATCCATTCGATAAATTGTCTATCTTCTTTGAAATTTTCTATCAAATAATGGTTTTAATGGCAATTGCATCAGCAATTTCAGGTGCAGCTAGTGCTTTGAAAGAATATATGAACTTCAATTATGTAGTAGCTGCCATTATGGTTTCTGCTATAGTACTTTTTTTAGTAATTTTTGGAGCAGACTTTGTTAGAAAAATTTCTGCTGTTATGGGAATTGTTATTCTTGTCACAGCTATATCAATTTATATCATAGGAAGCTTTATGGGGGAAGGAATCTTTACAATTATGAAGGCTGACTTTATTGAAAATGGATTTAGTAATTTTCCTAAGGCTGGTATAAATTCATTTGTATATGCAGGTTTTCAATGTGTACAAATACCTTCGCTTATAGCATGTTCTAATGTTATAAATAATAAAAATGAAGCAAGCTTATCTATGAACATAGCCTTTATCATAAATTTTATAGCTTTGGTTTTATCAGTGACTATGCTTTTGTCATGGAGGAGTGTTTATATGAATGTTGATGGTGGAGAAGTTTTACCTACCTTGACATCAACCCAAGCTATGGGCTTTAAGTGGATGGGAATCTTCTACAGTATATCTTTGTTTATGTGCTTATTGTCAACAGCAGTGTCTATAGCCTATGGTTTTGTAGCAAACTTTGAAAATGCCAAGGTAATTTCAATTATTAAAAGTGCAAAAATAAGAAGAGCTATAGTAGCTTTATTTATAATAAGCATTTCAATGTTTATATCAATGGTAGGCTTAACTAACATTATAAAATATGGATATGGCTATTGTGGATATATAGCTATAATATTTATCATAATTCCATTTATGACAGTTGGGGTGTATAAAAATAGAAAAATCTTTGAAAGGAAAATAGAAACTAAGATGAATACTTAATATTATATTAATAAGACTTTAATAAAACTAAATAATTCTATCTTAAGCAAACACCTTACTTTAGGCTTTAGAAAAGATTGTTATAAAAATATTTTATAAAGTTTTATATATTTTTATAAGTCTAGATTTCAACATCTATTATTTTTTGGTAAAATTTTTGCATAAATTTAAAAATAATTGCTTGCTTTTTCATTTAAAAGGGTGTAATATATTTATTAACAAGTTTTGACGTGGAAAAGTAAGCTAGTTGAATTTAAAGAGAGGTACTATTTGGTGTGAAGTACTATGAAGACTAGGATGAAAAATCACCACCGAGCTATAATGCCCAAATTTTTGTAAGCATTATCGGGAACTCCCGTTACAGAGTTAATCATTATAATTGAGTGCATCAACTGATGAAATAGAGTGGTACCGCGGGAGTGGATTATTTAGTTTTAGTCTCTCGTCTCTAAGCCTTAGGCAATAGAGACGGGAGTTTTTTTATTGCCTTAGAAAATAATAAATTTTAAGGAGAAAAGAATGAAGTTAAGGAGAAATCTTTCAAAAAATGCAGTTGTTTCTATAGCCCTGATGCTATTTTCAGCCCATGCTGGTGGTGGATTTGCTACGGGTAACCAGGCCAATACATATTTTGTAGGACTTGGTTTTTGGGGAATATTTTCAGCCATCCTTGCCATGGTTATTTTGTGTGGGATGCTAAGGGAAGCTATGATTATGAAAAATAGTAGGAATCTTTCATCATACAAAGAAGTTTTTGAAAATCTTTATCACCCCTTTGATAAACTAGCTTACGCCTTCGAGGCCTTTTACCTAATCATGGTAGTTATGGTTATAGCAACTACCATATCATCTGCAGCAAGTGCCTTGAGTGATTCTTTTGGCTTTTCTTATAAGATAAGCCTTGTATTGATATCTGCCCTTATCCTTCTTATGGTCATGTTTGGAGCAAATCTTGTAAGAAAATTTGGGGCAGTAATGGGAATTTTAATCCTTGTAACAAGTCTTTCAATCTACTTTTATGGAAGCTTTTCTGTGGAAAATCCTTTAGGAAGGCTTACAAATGAATTTAGTCAAAATGGATTTTTACACTTTCCAAAGGCTATTGAAAATGGCTTTGTCTATGCTGGTTTTCAATGTGTACAAATACCTGCAATGATAGCTTGTTGTGGAGTTCTTAAAAATAAGGAAGAAGTTACAAGGTCTATGAATATATCAAGCCTAATAAACTCACTTGCCCTTGCCCTGTCAGTATTTATGCTTTTTGTATGGAAAGACTACTTCATGGGTATAGAAAATGGAGCAACTCTTCCTACCCTCACAGTCACCAAGGCACTTGAGAAAAATTGGATAAGCGTATTTTACCTAGTAAGTTTAATACTTTGTCTGATATCATCAGCAGTTACCATAACCTATGGTATGGTCGCAAGATTTGAAGAAAATGAAAAATTAAAGAAAATAAAAAATATAAAAGTTAGAAGACTTCTTCTATCACTTTTTATAGTATTAGGTTCTATGCTTATATCAAGTATAGGTCTTACAAATATAATAAAATATGGATATGGCTATTGTGGATATCTTGCAATATTCCTTATAATAATACCTTTCCTTACAATAGGGGCCTATAAAAATTATAAGTATATGCAAAAAGAAGAAAATAAGGTTGGAGAAAATATACAAATATCATTGGACTAAAAATAATATAGAAAATTTTACAAGAGAGGTAAATTATGGAATTTGAATTTGTCGAAAAAAAGGAACTTAAAGAAAAACCAAAAGAAAATCTAGGTTTTGGAAAATACTTTACAGACTATATGTTTGTTATGGATTACACAGAAGATAAGGGCTGGCACAACAAAAAGATTATCCCTTATGGAGATATCACAGTAAACCCATCAACTATGGTTCTCCACTATGCTCAAGAAACCTTTGAAGGTCTCAAAGCCTATAAAGGAAAAGATGGTAAAATATACCTATTTAGACCATATATGAATGCCAAAAGATTTAAAAACTCAAATGAGAGAATGTGTATGCCAGAAGTTAGTGAAGAACTTTTCGTAGACTCAATTAAAGAGCTTGTGAAAGTTGAAAAAGATTGGATTCCTGAAGGAGAAGGCGAAAGTCTTTATATAAGACCTTTTATGTTTGCCGATGAAGAGTCCCTTGGTGTTCACGTTGCCAAGTCATATAAATTTTTGGTAATACTTTCTCCAGTAGGAGCTTACTATCCAGAAGGAGTAAACCCTATTAAAATCTATGTAGAAGATGAATATGTAAGGGCAAGTGTTGGTGGAACTGGTTTTGTAAAGTGTGGTGGAAACTATGCGGCAAGCCTTATAGGGCAAAAAAAGGCAGAAAAACTAGGTTATACACAAGTACTATGGCTTGATGGAATACATAGAAAATATGTAGAAGAAGTCGGCTCTATGAATGCTATGTTTTTAATCGATGATACAGTGGTAACTGCACCAATTGAGGGAACAGTTCTTCCAGGAGTTACAAGAGATTCTATAATGACCTTGCTTAAAGACTTTGGCTACAAGGTAGAAGAAAAACATATGCATATAGATGAATTAATGAAAGCTGGACGTGAAGGAAGACTAAAAGAAGCCTTTGGTACAGGAACAGCCGCAGTAATCTCCCCTATAGGGGAACTTTACTACAAGGGTGAAGAAGTAATTGTAAATGACTTTAAAACAGGAGAACTAACTCAAAAACTTTACGACACCCTAACAGGAATCCAATGGGCTACAAAAGATGATAAGTATAAGTGGAGAGAAGAAGTCAGATAGGAGATAATAATGACAAGCGTAAATTTGACAAATTATAGCGTAAGCAGGAACAATTATAAGTCCTTGGCAAGAGTATGTAAAGATGAAAGGGTAGAAAATGTAGTAATAATCGGTGGTAAAAGGGCAATGAAGGCTGCAAATAGCCTTATAAAGGAGGCTCTACAAGATACAGAAGTTAAAGTTTTGGGAGAGTTTGTATATGGTAAAAACTCGACCAATTCAAATATTGAAAAACTTCTTAAAAAAAACGAGGTGAAAGATGCCGATGTAGTATTTGCTGTAGGTGGTGGTAAGGCAATTGATACTGCCAAGGTTATAGCAGATAGGTTAAATAAGGACTGCTATTCCTTTCCAACAATCTGCTCAAACTGTTCATCTGCAACAGCAATTTCTGTAATTTATAATGACGATGGCTCCTTTTCCCACTATGAGGATAAGATAAAAGCACCAAGCCATATTTTTATAAATATAGAAATTCTAGCAAAGGCCCCTGAAATTTATATGTGGGCAGGAGTAGGTGATGGACTAAGCAAAGAAGCCGAAGTTTTATTTGCTATGAGAGGACAAGATTTAAATCACGTGGCAAAACTTGGTAAAGCCATTGCCAAATCTTGCCAAGAGCCTTTCTTAAAATATGGCCAACAAGCAATTGAAGATTGTAAAAACAATAAAAGCTCTAAGGCCATAGAAGAAGTCGCCATGGACATATTTATAAATACAGGAAATGTATCCAACCTAACCAACCAAAAAGACTTCTACTACAACTCATCTCTAGCTCACGCTTTTTACAATGCAAGCTGTTCAGTAAAAAGAGAAGGACACTTTGAACATGGAGAAGTAGTATCCTTCGGTGTACTTGTTCTTCACGCTTATGATAGAAATCTTAATGAACTTGATAAGATAGGAAGATTTAATAAAAAAGTAGGACTTCCTACAAAACTTTCTGACCTTAACTTAAAAATTGATGACCTTGAACAGATAGCAGATGAGGCCATGAAAACAAACGAGTGGAAAAAGGCGAAAGTAGAGCTTTCAAGAGAGAACTTTATAGAGGCTATAAAGGTAGCTGACCAATATGGTAAGGCCCTTGATGATGAAATGAAAATTGAAAAAGCAAGCTATGAAAAAATAGCTAAATAATATAAATAAACAAATCAAAATTTAAAATTAAATATTTTAATAAGTAAATACAAAACTAAAATTTATAAAAGGACTCTTGCAAATAATTTAATCCTTGCAAGAGTCCCTTATTTTTTATAATCTATATCTTGTAATACATTAATATAAAACATTATAGATTTTTATAAAAATTCCGAATCAATTCTAAAATAACAAAATTAAAGAAGAAATCAAAAAGTAAGGGATAATTAAGCCGTCCATAATTTAATAAAGCTATATCAGATAATGAAATCTTTTGTAGGTATTGCTATTTTGAATTTAAAGAAATTATCTAAAAGATAATATATCTATAATCTATAAGAAAAACTAGAAGATTTGTTTATAGCTGATATAAGTAGGTCTTAAAAAGCTTTCCAAAGCCTATACCCATAGCCTTAAAATAATCTTTTAAAAATTCTTTCATAATTCATTTTTCTTTCTATTCATTAGACTTAGAAAAATTATAATTTACCAAAATATTATAAAATGATAAAATATAAAAAAAGAGGTGCTTATGAAAAAAATATTAAAAATTTTAGCAGGTTTTATAGGAGTTGTTTTTATCTTATTTCTCATACTTCTATCCTATCTTTGGATAAGAGAATATAGACCAAAAGAAGTAGAAGATATAAAAGTTATGGGAAAAGCAGAAGAAGAGATTGAAAGTAATAAAGAATATAAGATTATGACTTGGAATATCGGCTATGCAGGTCTTGATAAGGATACAGACTTTTTTATGGATGGAGGAAATATGGTCTTTCCCATAGATAAAAGCCATGTAGAAAATGCTTTTGATAATATATTAAAAATATCAAAAGAAATAGGTGCTGATTTTAAACTTTTTCAAGAAGTAGATAAGGATTCTAAAAGAAGCTACCATATAGACCAAGTTGAAATTCTAAAGGATAACTTGGGTGGAAATCTAGCCTTTGCCCTAAATTATAAGGTAGATTTTGTACCATTTCCCTTACCACCACTTGGAAAAATCACATCTGGAATCCTTACCCAAACCGAGAAAAAAATAGAAAAATCAGAAAGATACCAACAACCCATCCCCCACAAATTTCCAGTAAGACTTGCAAACCTTAAAAGGGGATTTTCTGCCTCCTACCTTCCAGTAAAAGAAAGCGATAAGAAATTTGTCCTAGTAAATATCCACCTAGACGCATACGAATCTGGAAACCAGGGAAGGCTTGCCCAAAGTAAGCAAATCATAGACTTTATAGATAGTGAATATAAAAAAGGAAACTATGTCCTTGTAGGAGGAGACTTCAATCAAGAACTTAGCGAAGTAAAAAAAGAAGTACCTGAAGGAATATGGGATCCAAGTCCCTTCCCTAAAGAATACCTAAAAGACTTTATGAAACTTCTTTATGGAGATAGCGAAACATCTGTTGTAAATGATAAACCATATACTGGAAAAGATGCCTATCTTTCTACCATAGATGGCTTTATAGTTACAGATAATATAGAAGTTAAAAATATAAAAACCATAAAAGAGCAAAACTTCCAATACTCCGACCACAATCCTGTTCTTTTGGAATTCAAACTTAAAAACTAAGAAAAAATTGTATGGATTTTTTACTTCCATACAATTTTTTAATTTCTTATATATTGATATTTTTATTTTTCCCTAATAGGTTAAAACCTAGGAGTGCTATAACTGTAAATATTGTCAAAAGGGTTGAAAGTGCTGCTGCTACTCCATAATTTCCTCTTACTACTTCTGTATATATGGCTACTGTCATAGTCTTTGTTTTAACATTTGTAAGAAGTATTGATGTTGAAAGTTCTGATATCAATGTTACAAATGATAAAATAGCACCTGAAATCAAGCCACTTGCCATCATCGGAACTGTGATTTTTAAGAAAGTTTTTAATTTACTTGCCCCAAGACTTATTGCAGCTTCTTCTATAACTATTGGAATTTGTTGTAGGGTTGAACTTGCAGATCTTAGTGTATAAGGCATTCTTCTTATTACAAAAGATATAATGATAATTTGTATTGTTCCTCCCATTGCCATAAAACCACTTCTTCCAAATCCATTTGCAAATGATTTTAAAAGTGATATACCTATTACAACTCCTGGTAATATAAATGGAATCATTGTAAATATATCTATCAAATTTGTAAAGAAATTTTTTCTTCTTACAACAAGATAAGATATTATAAGTGATAATACTATTATTACTAAAAGTGCTATTATTGGAAATAAAATAGAATTTATAATTGAATTTCCAAGTCTTGATATAGCTGTTTGATAGCTTTTTAGTGAATATCCATCTATAAATATTTTTCCTGAAGTCTTTTTAAAGGATGTATATGTTAAATATATTTGTGGAAGAATTGATAAAAATACAACAATATACACTAATAAATGAGCAATTATATTAGCTGGTCCCTTTAATTGTTTTTTTGCAACAGGATTTAAGAAATTTGATGAATAAGCTGATTTTTCAGCAATCTTTTTTTGTATTATAAAGACTAAACTTGTAAATATAATAGCGATTACAGCAATAGCTGATGCAAAAGATTGATTTGTACCAACTTCTCCTACAAATTCGTTGTATATTAGCACAGGAAATGTTCTATAACCTTCTCCAATAAGCATTGGTGTACCAAAATCAGACATACATCTCATAAAGACCAAAAGAGAACCTGCAAGTAATGATGGAACTATGAGGGGTAAAATTATTTTAAAAAATCTTCTAAGTCCCACACAACCTAAATTCTCACTTGCTTCTATTACGGATGCATCTATATTTTCAAAAGCAGACTTTGCATATAAGAATATTAATGGATAAAGTTGTAGCGAAAATACCAATAATATCCCTTTAAATCCATAAATCTCTGGGATTTTTATAGAAAATACATTTGATAGAAACTCAGTTATAATTCCACTTCTTCCAAGTAGCAATATCCAAGAATATGCCCCTATAAATGGTGCTGACATTGAAGCTATAACTATAATTATATTTAAGGCTGTATTTCCCTTTATCTTATACATACTCATAATATATGCAATTGGTGTTGCTAAAAGTATGGTAGATATTGTAGCTAGACTTGATATTTTCAAAGAGTTTAGGAGGGTTTGAAAATAGTAATTCTTGGAGAAAAATTTATGGAATTCATTGAAAGTAAATCCCTCTCCTTTTACATATACTGAAGATAAAAGCAATCTAATTATCGGATAAACTAAAAATAGCAAAAGTCCAATTAATATAACAATTGTAAAAATCTTCCATATATCTATATTCTTTCCTTTACTTTTCATAACTATCACCTACTAGATTTAGGCTACCATCTTTAGTAAAAACATTAATCTTTTCTTTTTTTATCTCAACAAAAACCTTATTATTTATAGTTTCTGTTTGATTTAGATATGATTCTTCTAAAACATCAATTTCTTCATCATTAGGATTTATCATATGAAAATGTGTATTTGCTCCCAAAAACACATGGTCTATAACCTTACATTCCATACCCTTATCACTTCTTATAAGATCTTCTGGCCTTACAGATAAGATTATCTCACAATCATCTGCTGTATTTAATTTCATATCTAATTTATAATCTTTGCTAATTTCTATTTTTTCATCTTTAGCATTATAGAAGGCTTTAATTTTATTATTTGTGCCTATAAAATTTGCAACAAAAGTATTGATTGGTTTGTGATATATTTCTCTTGCACTTGCACATTGTTGGATAACTCCATCTTTCATTACTGCAATTCTATCAGAAATAGCCATAGCTTCTTCCTGATCGTGTGTTACATATACCGTTGTAATTCCTACCTCTCTTTGGATTCTTCTTATAGTCTCTCTTAACTCTACTCTTAGTTTTGCATCAAGATTTGATAAGGGTTCATCCATGAGTAAAACATCAGGTTTTATTATTATAGCCCTTGCAAGGGCAACTCTTTGTTGTTGACCTCCAGATAAGGCTTGTGGTTTCTTTTCAGCATGTTCTTCTATTTGCATAAGTTTTAACATCTTGTCGGTTTCTTCTTTTATAGTTTGAGAATCTACTTTTCTTTCTCTTAAACCAAACTCGATATTTTTTCTTACTGTCATATTTGGAAATACGGCATAGTTTTGAAAAACCATTCCTATATTTCTTTTAGATGGATCCATATCATTTATTCTTTTGTCCCCAAAATAAAAATCTCCACCTTCTATTGAGTTAAAACCTGCAATCATTCTAAGAAGTGTTGTCTTACCACATCCTGAAGGACCAAGGAGAGTAAAAAACTCTCCATCCTTTATTTCAAGATTGATATGCTTTACAACTTCTCTGTCCCCATATTTTTTTACTGCATCTTTTATTAGAATTTTTGACATAAGCTTATCCTTGTATGTCTGCGAATATTTCTTTATATTTTTCTACTATTTCTTTTTGATGACTTGTGACATATTCATAATCCTCTTGATCAAGTTTTATATCTTTTAAATCTTTCATATAATCATTCATTTCAACATCATCTCTAACTGGTCTATTTGTTGTTTGACTTGCTAGAATTTGTTGTGCTTCTTTTGATGTTATAAAATCAATAAATTTCTTTGCATTTTCTTGGTTAGGTGCATTTTTAACTATAGCTGTAACTGATGGCAAGAAAATTGAACCCTCTTTCATATAAACTATATCAATATTATCAGCACCATCTTTTTTAAGTTGCATAACTGGATCTTCATAAGATAGCCCTACTGCCATCTCCCCATCTGCTACTGTCTTATATACTGATGATGAAGATGATTGGATTTTACCATCTACATTTGTAAATAAATCCTTAACATATTGCCAAGCTTTTTCATCTTCATATCCACCCATTACTTTTAACATATTTGTAAGATGACAAAATGCTGATGAAGATGAAGTAGGATCAGCTGTTGCGATTTTTCCTTTTAATTCAGGATTTAGTAAATCTTCATATCCCTCTATTTTTATATCCTTAACCAAATCTTTATTTATTATAATACAAGAACCATCTAATTTATCAGCGGCTGGTATAAACTCATTGTGTTGATATTCTTTTATAAGTTCACTGTCATTTGTTGAAACATATTCATCAAATAAATCTTTATTTTCATAAAAAAGACTATAAGCTGAACCCCATATTACATCTGCAACAGGTTGAGCCTTTTCTCCTTTTAATTTTGTGAAAAGTTCTCCTGTTCCTGCTTGTTGTAATTCTACATTTATTCCTGTACTTTCTTCAAATGCAGGTATAATTGAACTTACAATTCCCTCAGAATTTGGTGAATATACTACAAGAGTATTGGATGAATTTTCTTTAGTTTGTTTATCATTGCTTACATCCTTACCTCCACTATCATTAGATGAGCATGCTGTTAAGCTTATAGCAAGAGCCAATGATAAAATAGCAAATATTTTCTTCTTCATAATTTCCTCCAATTTTTTTATTATTGTTATTTGTTAATATAATTATATAAAATAAAAATCTCAAAAAGTATACAATCCACCAATAAAAGGTATACTTTTTGAGATAAAAAAACGTTTTTATATCTTTATCATATATTTTTGTTATATTTTCCAGGACTTATACCAACAAATTTTTTAAATACCTTAGAAAAATATTTTTGATTAGAAAATCCACACAAAAAAGCTATATCTATAATCATAAGTTCTGTATTTTCTAATAATTTTATAGCTTCTTTTATCCTTACCCTATTTAAATAGTCATTAAAAGTTATAGAAGTATATTCCTTAAACTTTTTATTTAGCATAGATTCACTATAATTAAGTTTCTTTTCTAAATCACTTATTGAAATCTTCTCGCCGTAGTTTTTTTCTATATAAGCTATCATTTCAAGAGCAATATCAGATTTTTTATTTTCATTTTTTTCAATTTTTAATATATCTATATTATCTTCCTGATTTATAAAAGATTTTCTCATTTCATAAATATTTTTGGCAGTTATTAAAGACTTATTCAACTCTTCAATATCGATAGGTTTTAGAAGATAATCTGTAACTCCATACTTTATTGCCTTTTTTGCATAATCAAAATCATTATAACCTGAAACAATTATGGCTGAATATTCATAGTCCAGACTTTCTTTTATCATAGTAAGTCCATCCATCAAGGGCATAGAAATATCTGTAATAACAAGTTCTGGATTGAATCTCTTAATCTTTTCCAATCCTTCCAAGCCATTTTTTGCACTTTCTAAAACCTCCATCCCATATTTAGAAAAGGATGGTAAAATCTCAAGTTTCTTTCTTATAATTTCTTCATCTTCTACTATTAAAACCTTCATACTTACACCTTAAAGCTAATTCTTACCATTACAAAATCATTTTCTACAAATTCAAGACTTGCATCCTTATATAAGATTTTCAGTCTTTTTAAAGTATTTTCCAATCCATGATGTTTGTCAGATAAAAATGAATTTTCGCTTTTTCTTATGACATTTTCATTTATTCTATCAATTTCATCTTTAGACAAAGCCTTACCCGAATCAATAGTATCAATATAGACTTTATCATCTTTTTTATATATATTTATCCTTATTTTTATAGTATTATCATCTCTAAAGCCGTATTTAAAGCTATTTTCTAATAAAGGCTCTAGAAACAATTTACAAACCATGACCTTGTTTAAATCATCCTCAACATTGATTTTTAAATCCATCCTGTTTTTATATTTAATTTTTTGGATTGCTATATAAAGATTCAAATATTCCAAATCTTCTTCCAAATGCAAAAAACTCAAATTATTTATTGAATATCTCAAAAGTTTGCTCAAATTGCTAATAAGTCTTTGACACTCATCCCTATCTATATACATTTGATAAGAAATTATATCCAAAGTATTATATAGAAAATGAGGATTAAATTGACTTTCCATAGTTCTAAATTCAGAAGCTTTTTTCTCATATTTTAAACTGACATTATTGCCTTCAAGCTTTTTGACATTTTCAATCAAAACATTTATATTATCAGCTATATATTTTGTTTCATCATCACTATCAATAATAATTTTATCATTTTCTCCACTAGATACACCTCTTATAGCTTGGGTTAGGTTGTTAATGGATTTACTGATTTCAAAAGAAATTTTCTTGGTGAAAAATATTATAATAAGAATATAAACAAAAGATACCAAAGATAGGATAAAAAGCACTAAATAAAGCAAGTCTTTAGTAAAAAATTTTTTTTGCACATTATAAACCTTGAATTCTCCAAAATCTCCTTCTCTTTTTAGGTAGGAGTCCTTAAACCCATTTATACTATTATTTAAAGAGATATTGGATAGGTTTCCTCCCTTTGCCAAGACTCTGTTATAAGAGTTGCTTATGATAAAGTTTTTGGAATAATTATTTAATATATTTTCAACACTCGCACAAGATATATCAAGACAAATTGAACCATTTCCAAAATCCTTAATATAAATCAAACTCATCTTTCCCTTATCATAATAGCTATAATACTTTTCCTTATCAAAAGATGAGAGCAAAATTTTTATATATTGGTCTTTTTCCTTAGTCAATAAATTATTAAAAGAAATTGAATTAGTCCTATTCAACTCTTTATCATAAGCATGGAAAGAAAAATCAAGACCTTCCTTATTTCTCAAACCATAAACTTTCTCTATAAAATCACTATCTTTTTCATTAATAAAATCTAGGATATCATCTTTATTTTTATCAATAAATAAATCATTATCAGCAATTATTTCGTTGAATTTTTTACTTACAAAATCAAATTCTTTCTTATTGTTTATCCTGTCAACCCTCATCAAAATAAAATAATAAATAAGAACAAAAACAATTGAAATCATCAAAAAACTAATAATAAAATATTTAACCAAATTTTTATATATTTTATGTTCAAATTTCATACAAACTCATAAAATCTCGCCTATATAATATTCTTATCCTTCAGATAATAAAAAATACCATCACAATCTACACTTTTACATATATCATAAGAAATATTTTTCAAATCGTCTGATCCATTCGCCATGGCTATTCCATTTACTTCTTCAAACATTTGAAGGTCATTGTTTCCATCTCCAAAGGCGAGAGCCTCCTCTTTTTTGATTTTATAATATTCTAAAATCTTTCTTACTCCAAGTCCCTTTCCCCCGTCTTTAGGAATAATGTCAACAGCCCTATCCCACCAAGCTGCAATCTTTGCACCCCTTGTTCCTAGAAGTGCCCTATCATATTCTTCCTTTCTTATGGACATATTTAGCTGATAAATCTTGGTTTTTTGAGCAAAGGATATTAAGTCATCTATAAAATCCGGCTTATGATTTGAAAATCCAAAATACATACTCAAAGCATCATCAAAATAATCTGCCACATATGATTTTTTTCCTGCCATAGCAAGGGGCTTATCCATAGCCTTTGCGTTTTCTATAAAATGTAGTACATCCTCATTTGTTAAAGGGTTTGAGAAAATTTCTTCTTTCTCATTAAAGCACAAAGACCCATTAAAGCTTAAAAACGAATCAAAATCAACCCCTTCAAAGACAGGAATTTGAACAGGAGCTCTTCCTGTAGCAATACAAATATGAATCCCCTTATCTTTTAATGCATTTAAGGCAATCTTTGTTTTTTCGCTTATACTATCCTTATCTAGGGAAATTAAGGTTCCGTCTATATCAAAAAATATTATCTTTATATCTGTCATTTATTCTCCTAATAGTTTCTCTTTTATTTATAATATAATGCCTGCTTGTTTTGGTAATCGTCCTATATTTAAAAATTCAAATTAAACAATTTCTTTGTTTTACTCACAATAAAATCATATAAGCCTTTTCTATATTATAACATTTTATTTTTAAACTAAAAGGGAGAAAGGGGCCCCTCATTTTCGTCCCCTTTATCCCTTAAAAAAAGACTGCTGCAAAGGTTGATTTGCAACAGTCATTATTTTTCTAATCTTTGGCCCTTACAGTTTTTATACCGTAGGCTATTAGGATTAGGCCTGTTATAAATATTATTAGTATTTTGACATCACCTGTTTTTACAAGGGAGCTTGTCTTTTTTCTTTGACGTGATCCTCCACCAGGTGTAGGTGGAACCTTTCCCTTGTAGTTTTCAACTTCTATTTTCATTTGGTGGGAGTTTTCTCCAATTTCAAAGTCTATTGGGTCTATTTTTAGGATGTAGTCCTTTGTTGGAGTTTTTGTTTCTATTAGCCTATAAGTTCCATATGGGAGTTGTTTGGTTTTGAAAATACCATTTTTACCACTTGTTAGTGTGTAGATTTTGCCATTTTCTTCGACATCTTCAAAGATTTTGTCTGTTTTGACTTGGACTTTAAAGACTGCCCCTTCTAATGGGTTTTTGGTATCTCCATCTATCTTTACAAAGGTGAAGATATTGGTTCGAGAATCTTTCTCATTTTCAAAATCGACTGTTTCTCCATCTTTTAGAAAGCTTGTTTCTTTCCCCTTATTTTTTTCATATCCATTAAGGGGACTTGTTTCTATGAATTTTGCTTCTTTTTCAAGGCCTTTGACTTTAATCTGTCCCTTATCGTTTGTGATAAGTTCTTCTATCTCGCCTTCTTTATCATAGATGTAGCCATCATCTGTATTTTTAAACTTGAGTGTATTACCTTCTTTATCAACTAGCTTAAATCCTACACCCATAAGGGTGTCTTTGCTATCCTTGTCTATTTTTCTAAGGATTATATCATGAACTACAGTCTTTGGAATAATAGTAGCAGGGTTGATGGTTGTTTCATCTATACTTACAATAAAAGGTTTGAAAGTTTTTTCTTCTGTTTTAACTTGTCTAAACAGATAGGTTCCATAGGATAAGTTTTCTACCTTAATTAAATCTTTTCCATCTTTCTTATCACTGACTTTAACTGTTTTTTTCTCACCAAATTTTTTATTTAGGTCAGCTTCATCAACGTTGGAAAAATTATTTACAAGCTCTTCAGCCTTTTTTTCATAGTCTTCACTATTATAGTCTATCAAGCTTTCATCATCAATCTTCCAATAATCAATAGCAGCTTCACTATTGTCTACTAAAATATTTAGGCTATTTCCGCTTTTAGCAAAAGCCAAAAGAGGAGTAACTAGGTATAGGACTAAGGCAAATACTAAGACTTGTCTTAGTTTTATATTAAGTTTTTTCATATTACTCCTCCATGTATAAACTTATGCTTCTTTTTTATTTGCTTGGATTTTGTATGCAGCAAGACCCATGATTGCGATACCTGCTACTACGAATATAAGTGAACCAATTCCACCAGTTTGTGGGATTGAAACTTTCTTATTCTCTATTTGCTTACCATAGCCAGCGTCTTTATTATCTTTGTTGTATTGAAGTTCTGAGTCTACTCCTGCGTATGAACCTTTTTCTACTGTGAATTCTGGTTTGTCATTTCTTGCAGCATAGCCTTTTGGAGCTGTTTTTTCTTCTAATTTATATTTTCCATAAGCTAGACCTTGGATTTCAAATCTACCTTGTCCATCAGATGTTACAACTACTACATTTTCATCAGCCTTTTCTCCCCAAGTATAAGCATTTGCGTTTTCTTTGAATGCCTTATTGTAGTCTTCTTGAGCTTTATCAATTGCAGCTTTTGCTGTTGTTCCTTTATCACCTTTTTGATCTTCAGCTGATAGATTATTATAGTCTGCTACTTTTTGATTTAATGTATCTTTTGCTGTTTTTACAGCTTCTGGACTAGTTTTAGCAGCTACTAAATATTTGCTTCCATCTTCATTTGTAATGTAGAATTCTGCTCCAGCAAGTCTTTCTTGTTGGTCACCTGATTTATTATTTGTCTTTACAAATTTCTTACCACCATTTACAACCTTTGGTTCTGTTGGGTTAAGTGGTTTTGGATTGTCAGATCTGTGGTTTACTACTGTTATAGTTCCATCTGCGCCTTTTTTGAATTCAGATTCTGAGCCTGATGTTGTTGCAATTTCTACAGCCTTATATTGTTTATCCTTTTTAAGACCCTTCCATGTGTAAGTCTTACCATAAACAGGTGGGTTTTTTGGATTTCCAGGAATACCATCTCGACTAGTAGAACCTATTGTTACTGTTCCTTCAAAGGTATAGTTATCAACTTTATCAAGGTCACTTTCTTTTACATCTTCGCCTGTATTTGCATCTACAAGTTTAAATGTTGCAGTTTCACCTTCTGCCCATTCTCCATCATCCCATGATTTATTTATTGTCAATTCACCATTTTCATTTGGTTTTGTTGGGTATGGTGTTGTTCCAAAGCCTGGTTTGTTACCATAATGGAACATGATGTCGTTGGCTTCTGGTATATCTACTACTGATTTAGAGTTTACAGTTGCAGTATATGTTAAGGTTACTTCTACAGCTTCTGTTTTTTCATTGACTTTTTTAAGGCCTGTTTCTGTAAGACTAGCTACGAAACCTTCATCTGTTTCTTCTAATTTATAATCTGTATTTTTTTCTAAATTATCTTGTCCAACTTTTATTAAAAGCGAACCTTTTTTGAAAGTTAAACCACTTGTCATCTTATCATCCCACTTAGCTGTTTTTAATTTTGAGTTAGCAGGGATTTTTGTTTTAACTTCATAAGGTACTTCTTTACCAATTTCTGCTGTTACTGTAGCTTTTTTCTTTTGGTAGTTTTCATAAACTGCACCAACTTTTGAGCCTGCTTCACCGTCTTCAACAACTTTTAAATCATTTTCTTTTGCAAAGTTTTTGTCGATTTCTGGCTTATTTTCTGTATTTTTTGGATAAACGTGAGCGTCGGCTACAATTCCATCTTCATTTACTAAAGGAAGAGTTAGAAGTGTAGGTACAGCTTTTGAGCCTGTAAGTACGCTTTGACCATCTTCGCCCTTGTATGTTGATTTTGTAAGGTCTTCTACTATTCTATATTTACCTTCAAAACCTGTTGTTGTAAATTTAAGACCATCTTCTGTTGTTAAACCTTCTTGTCCATTAACATCTTCCCATTGATCATTATTGTTTACATCAACTTGATCTTCTTGAATATTAGCTTTTAATTTTTGAAGTTTGAAGTAAACTCCAGGAATTTCTTTTGCTTCTGCATCAAAGAAAGTTCCAATATCTGGAATTTTATTACCATCATATCCTTTTTTGTTTACATCATGATTTTTTAATGCAGTTTCTGTCAAAAGAATTTTATGCACTGTTACTGTATTTGTTGTTGTTGCATTACTAGGTGCTGCATTAGCTTTTGCGAATGGTTGTACTACTATTCCAAGTACCATAGCAAGAGCTGTTAAAAATGACAAAATTTTGTGTTTCATATTTTTCTCCTTTTACCCTTTTTGTCAATTTACCTTGATAAATTTTTGGCTTTTGCCTTATCAATTTTTATAAGTTTAAAACTTATAGTTAGAAACATTCCTACTTTTATAATTAACTCAAAGGACCCTTTGAGGGTCTTTTGAGTAATTAACTTAATTTCTCTTTTTTCTTAGAGTAGCTTAGAACAGCTAGTATCATTAGAGCTAATCCAATGATTGTAAATCCTATCCAAACTCCTGGTCCACCAGTTGATGGATAGACTGCCTTTTTATTTTCTATTTGCTCTCTATTTTCATCAGAGTTTTCTAATTCTTTATCTTCTAGCCTGCCTTCTAGGTCTTCTTTATAGATTTTTCCATTTTGGACTTTGAACTTATAGGCTATAGGTTTAAGATTTGCATAACCTCTTGGAGCTTTGACTTCTTTTACTTGATAGTCCCCATCTGGGATTGATTTGAATTCAAATCTACCTTTATCGTCTGAAGTTGCTGTCCAAGCTTTATCATTCATGTTAGTTGGATCTACTTCTTTGCCTTCTTTTGTTATAGTTAGGTAAGTTTCTCCAATTTTCTTTTGAAGTACAAATTCTGCACCTTGAAGTTTAGTTTCTTTATTTGTAGAATCTACCTTCTCAAAGTAGATATCAGGATTTTTCTTATTTTCTAAGACAAGTGTCATATCATATTGGTTTCTTAATAGATACTTGTCATTTGCAAAGCCTGGATTGTGCTTATCTTGGCCTTGGCTAATTGAACTGTCATATGCCACGTACTTATCTATGCTTTCTGTGGTTTTAAATCCACTAGCTTCCAAGACTCCATAAGCAAGTCCTGCCCCAACTTTACCATCTTTATTGTATGGCATATCTACTATTACTAGGTATGTTCTTTGAGGATTTGTACTTGACTCTTCCGATGAAGATCCTTCAGGAGTATCTTCTTTACCTTTGTTTTCTTCTATAACTAGGTTTATTGTATTTTTATCATAGGCTAGTTTGAAGTTGGCATTTTTGTCTATAACTGTAGGAGCATCGAGCGTTGAAGTATTATTGACAGGAATTACCCTTACTTGGGTGTTAGAGTCATTTAGTTTTACTCCGCTGTCTGCTCTTATTCTTATGTCTTTTTCTGTGCCATTTAGTTTTACAAGGTTGTATTGCCTAAAGACTTTTTTGTCTTTGTTGATACCAACTATTTTGCTATCAAGATTAGCTGATGATTGACCTTGTAAGTTTGTAACTGTTGCATCTTTTATTTCTAAACTATCATCAAAGGAGTTGGTCCATAGGATTTTACCATCACGAGTTACTTCAATCTCCCAAGTTTTGTCTGTTTTATTGTAGCCATCTGGAGCTTTCATCTCTTTTAAGGTGTACTTGCCGTAGGCTAGGTCTTCAAATGTAACTTGACCCTTGCTATCACTTTTTAGTGTTCGGTCATCATAGCCTTCTACGTCTTTTCCTTCTAATAGGAATTGGGCTCCTTCAAGTGGATTTCCATCTTGATCTAGCTTTTTAAGTTTAAGGTCTGCTCTCTTGTAGTTTGCAATAATTTGCTTATTGTCTAAGATATCTATGAAGTGACCATCTTTGTCAACCTTGAATGATGATACTCTTTTTTCTGGAAGTTTGTATCCATGTGGAGCCTTAGTCTCCCATACTTCATAGCTACCTTCAGCTAGACCTTTCCATGAGAATTTACCATAGACATCTGATTTTCTTTCTGAGCCCTCAACTTTTACGCCATCTTTTCTTAGTTCAAACTCAGCCCCTTCAAGTACTCCTAGCACATCTAGGTCTGGCTTATGGCTAGTTTCACCAGTCGGATTATCTGTATTAACATTTGAGATGACCCCACCATCAATCTTGGTGTATTCTATTACGTTTTTGTAGTTTACGAAATTAAACTCAAGCTTACCTTCTCCACTTGCTCCTGGCACATAGAATTTAGACCATGAATGAGCCTCTCCAGTATAGTCAGTGTAATGTGTCCATCTAGGACATGATGTTGTCTTTCTACCATATGCATCAAGGCAATAGTATTCTCTATGGCTATAGTTTACGCTTGATAGCAATGATGTAGCCTTAGATGAATCACTTAGCTTACCCTTTATTTCTAATACATAGGTTGAATCTTCATCACCTCTAGCATTGAAGTATTCTTCTGGGAAAGTTAACAGTTTAGTTTCATTTGGATTGTAACCAAGAAGTCGGTTCCATTGGTCATAAACAGGCACATAGTGCGTAGTGAATCCATCACCTATAAATCTTAGGTCGCTTCTATTATCAAAGTCTACTGCATTAGATTGTGGTAGGTATCCATTTCGCCAGTTTTGAGCAAAGCCCCTGCCAGTTTTCTTATAAATCCTAACAGATAGACTATTTGCATCTATAGGTTGGTTAGTAGTAAATGTTAAATTCTTGTTATAAAGAGATTTGTTCCATAAGTTGTAATAGACAACAGCTGTAAAGGTCTTTTCCTTTGGATCTACTCTTAGATTGTACATCCATGCATCAGTTGTTGGATTCGCATAGCTTCTAGTCCCTTGACCATCAAGCATTACACTATAATCTACCCTTATATTGTCAGTAAAGATTTGATCTGCTTTTGCATATCTTGGATTTCCAATTGTTACTCTTATTGGAAAATCTTGTGTGTGATCTATCTTTATCCTATCTGGATATAGTTGAATAAACATCTGCATATCTTCTGGTTTATAGTTTTCAACAAAGTTTGTAAAGGTATAGGTTATAGATTTTCTATCATCATTGATTTTTGCCTTGGCAATTTTTCCTGATGGACTCATCATATCTAGGAAGGATGAATCTGTCTTTCCTACTCCATCGTTGTCTTTAACTATTCCATCTAGGTCAACATTATCTGAGAAATTGACGGTAAAGGTATCTCCAGGTTTTACCATTTCACCTTCTCTTAATTTGAATCTAAACTGAGCGAAGATTGCCTCTCCTTCATTAGGATATACAACTTGTTCGCTTTCGCTCTTGCCACCTACTGACTTAACAGAAGCTTGCTTTCCATCAAAGATTAACCTATCAGATACATCTTCAGGATTTATTGGCTTGTCTGGGACAGTCCAACTTTGATCTCCTATGAGTACTGGTTTTTTCTGTTTATCAAGCATATAACCATCTAGAGTTGATGTTTCCATTAACCAATAGAAGCCATTAGGTAGGTCTGTAAATTCTGCCTTACCTTCAGAGTTTGTTGTTTGTACAAATGAAGTACCATCTATGGATGTTAGGGTGAATTTTACTCCTTGAAGTTTTTTACCTTCTTCATTGGTTTTGTTTATACTAAACCTACCCTTTCCTGGTTTGTAGTTTACTATCTTAGTTAGACGAGTTTTATTTTCATCAGTTATTTTCTGATAACCATGTTGGGTTAATATTTCTATATCATCGTCTATTACTCTAAATTCTTTTACTGAACCTTGTGGTTTCATATAGCCATCTGGAACTTTTGTTTCCATTATCCTATAATAACCATCTTTTAGATTTTCAAGCTTAAATTTACCATCTATATTGGATTTTAACTTATAATCATCAAGTCTATTGTAGCTTGTTTCATATACTTTTTCTCCATTCTTTATGATATATCTTTTGCCTGTTTCTTTTTCTGTCATTATCAAGTCTAGATTTCTTGTAACTGGATAATAATCCTTAGCTGAATCATCTTGTCTTTCCAAGACAAATTCTACATTTGCTAATGGCTTATCTGTTTGTTTATCAACTTTAGTAAACTCTATGCCTATTTTTTTGTTTACAATCTTTAATGGTCCATTTACCTCTACACCTCTTAAAGGAGTAAGAGGTGGGAGTGTTGAAATAACGTCCCCTGTTTCATCGATTGGTCTATTTTGCTTATCAACTAAGATTGAGCCGTCTTCATTTAGCACTGCCACAAGCATTGCTGTAAAGGAGCCATTTTCTCTTGTAAATTTTATCTTATATTTTTTCAAAGTTTTTTGATATCCATCTGGTGCCATAAGTTCTTCTAGGATATATGTTCCTTCGGATATATCATCTACTTCAAACTTATAAATATTAAGATTTGGATCTCCAGCCAAGTTTACTTCTTTTGTATAAGTTTTAGCATTTTTATTTGTATTATCATCAGCGGGCGATAATTTTAATTTTAAATATCCCGTTTTAATATTATCATAATTATTTGGTCTTGGTCTACCATTTAGTGATATTTTTG
The DNA here is from genome assembly GCF_009696575.1 of Anaerococcus porci. Classification (GTDB taxonomy): domain Bacteria; phylum Bacillota; class Clostridia; order Tissierellales; family Peptoniphilaceae; genus Anaerococcus; species Anaerococcus porci. The sequence continues at coordinate 99,020 of NZ_VULQ01000003.1, forward strand.
AAAAAACAAAATAATCTTTTTCAAAGTTTCTTATCCAAAAATCACTGTCCTTATCTTTTCTGAGGCTAGGTTTTCCTATTCTAGGGATATTTGCCAAAATATAATCAAAATCAGCGAAATTTCCTACTATTTCATACTGTCCATTATCATTTAACTTAAGCTCATAGAAGGTTTTTTGTAAGTGGTTATTTCCATCTTCCTTAATTTGGATAACAATATATCTATCCATTTTTTTGTATCCAGTTGGTGGACTTGTTTCTGCTAGGGTGTAGACACCCTTTGATAGGTCTGTTATTTCAAAAGCACCATCCGATGACACTACTTCATATGGGGCAGCTATTGCCTGACCAGATTTGGCCTTATCTAGGTCATCTGGGTCATTGGAGTTTTTATAAAGGGTAAACTTTGTTTCTGATTTGATTGGGTTTTCCGCTTTATCACTAACCTTTTTCCATTTAAGATCTGTTGTATTCTTATGGTTTATAAGTTTATTTCCATAAGGGCTAAGACTTAAGTTGTCAGATTTATCGAAGTTATTTTGTTTGTATTTTTCATCATAGGCTTGATCATATTTTTCATAATATGATTTCTCTCTTGTCTTATCATATATAACTTCAAGACCATTTTTGCCTTTTTTAACTTCTATTATCCACCTATATTGGCTACTATTGCTTGAATAACCTTCTGGAATTATTATCTCTTCTAATTCATAGATACCTTCTGTTAGGTCGTAGAAGTTTACAGAACCATCAGTTTGGGAACGAGCTTTCCTATAGTAGGCTGTGGTTGCTCCACTTGTAGAATCAACCCCTGTTCCTTCTTGGTATTTTCCATTATAGACTCCCTTAAACTTTCCATTTTCATCATATAGGTAGCCTATTGTTTTATCTTCTGAAGCTAAATCCCCATCATGGATTTTATCTCTTACTTTCTTTAGGCTAAAGACTGCATCCTTAAGTGGTGTGTCATCTTCTTTCAGCTTAGTGAAGTTAAACTTGGTTTTCTCATAGTTTATGATTTGGTAATCTGACTCATCTTTTTTGTCAGTGACCTCTCTTATGGAAAGGTCATTTTTATTTTCTGAGACTATCTCAAGTTCACCTGTACTTTTATCTTTAACTTTTATAGTAAAAAACCATGGGTTAGGTTTTTGGAACCTGTCTAGGATTCTAGTTTCTTCTAGTTTGTAGCGTCCTGGTCCAAGATTATCGAAGTTAAATCTTGAGTTATCGTAGGAGTAGATAGTTTTTTCATATCCCCCTTCGATTTTTTCACCTTTTTTATCAACCTCACTTAGTTTAAAGTCTGCTGCCCTAACTTCTTCTCCCTTGTTATCCAATTTTTGGAATTTAAGGTCAATATAGGACTTGGCATTTGTTATTGCAGACAAGTTACCATTTTGATCGGTCTTATAAGGGTATGAATCTGCCTTAACTACTTGTTTCCACTTACCTTGTTCATTTTCTGTGAAAGTTATAGTAATATAACCATCATTTTTCTTATAGCCTTCTGCAGGGGCTATCTCTTCTAGGATATAGGTTCCTTCTGGGATATCATTAAATTCAACTCCTAGAATCTTATCAGATATTGCCTCTTCTTTATAGATTGGGTCACCTTTCTTGTGTATTACAGCCTCATTTTCTATAATATCTTCTTCATAGGTGTCCTCTACTGGCTTATTACCGAAAAAGCTTGTTTGGACTGTGCCATCCTTATTTGTTTTTACCTTAATTAGTCTAAATTTTGCACCAGAGATGGCATTATAGTTAAGATCTACTTTTTTAAAGTTTAGTTTGGTTTTATTCTTGTAGTTAGTTACTTGAACATCATGGATTTTCTTATATGGGGCATCTGGTCTTGCAGGGTATGATCTTCCATCATCTGCTACTATCTTGGCATATTTGTTAAATACTGGATCATCTACTCCCAGCCCCTTAATGGTTGTTCCTATGAGTTTTTGCTTTTCTTCATCACTGATAGCCTTATTGAAATCATCAGATTCAGAGAATGTATGGCTAAAACCAAAGTCTATGTTCATGTAGTCGGCATCTCTTGGGCTTTTGTCTTTGTTAACATAAACCTTAAAGTACCACTTCATAGGATTGCCATCTTTATCTTTTGGAATTTTGTAAGAAGCATCTGGAGTTTTTATTTCTTCTAGTTCGTAGATTCCTGGAGTTAGCTCTCTAAAGTAGTTATCTCCCGGCTCACCTGTTGCTTCTGATACAGCGTCAAATTCTTCATTATAGTATTTTGGATATGTGTAATTACCTGTTGGCTTTCCATCTATATACTCAGGTGCCTTTTCTCCATTTATTATCTTACGTGCCTTAAATTGTGAGCCTGTTAGAGTTCCCTTGTTTGAATTTACCTTAGAAACTCTTAGAGGAATCCTAAATCCACTCTCATCATTATTAAAGATTTCTGTAAGATTACCATTTGCTATTTCTATAGTTACTTGATTTGTATTAGGATCGACTTTCTTAAAGTCAACTGGATAAACTGATACAGTTTCAGTTGCCCATTCATTTGCATTTTTTTCATCTCTAGTATAGACAACTCGATATTGCCTACTAGGGTCAAGATTAGCAAAATCAAGGCTTCCTTGATATGGGGCATCTTTAACATCTGCCACATCTGTCCAAGAAAGACCATCACCTACTTGAAGTTTAATACTTCCTGCTTTACCACTTGGTTGTGTCTTATCTTCTTCTCCATTTATTTGATTTGAGTAGGTAAAGTCTACTTTAAGATTTATATCTCCTTGTGGAGTAGGAGGATTTACTTTCTCATTTCTTCTTATGATAAGATTATTTGTATCAAGATTTTCAAAATCGCTTGAATTCTTTTTGTCTGGTATCCATTTGAGAATATCATGAATCAAGTAATCTTGGTTAACTGAAGCATCATCATCTAATCTTAGCTTATAATTTATTACATACTCTTCACCTTCATTTGCTGTATTATTAGGGCTTGGTATATCAAATCTATAGATTCCATCTGCTGTGTTGGCTGATACCTTGCTTAATGGTTCTTCTTGTCCATTAGATTCTTTGTTAAAGCTATTAGATATCAAACTAACATGAGGATCTGGTCTAATTTGTAATTGTCCATTTTTAAGAAGTGATTCATCTATGCTTGTGCTAGGACCTTTTTTTACAAAGTTGTCTTCTACTAACAAGCTATCAAAGAAGTCTTTTTGTACATATGGGGCAATATTTTTTACCCATTGATTACCTATCCAATAGTTAGTTGCCTTGAAGTCAAAATGATCTATACCACTTATAGCCTTATCTGCCATATAATCCCTATATCCAGTATATGCTCCTGTATTGTCAGGATTTGTTAGGGTATCAACATGGCTTACCCAGCTTTCATAGCCTTTAAATGCTGATGTTATCTCAGATTGCCTATACTTATTGTATCCACCTTCCGAGAATCTATTAGAAATATTTCCATTATGGCTTGGAAGATTTATTACAAATTTTTCATCATAGCTAGCATCATTTGACATAATACTATTAACCCAAGAATTAAAGTCTTTTTTCCTAGTTACCATTAGCATATATGATGAATCATCGGTTATTGTATTTCTTTGGCTTACCCCAAAGGCTGTTAGGTAATCTCTTATCTTGGTATCTTCTGTTACAATATTGTTCGCTCTTATTAGCTTCATCGGATAATCTTCTTTTCCTAGATAATCATAGTCTGCAAGATTTACCTTATCAAGAAGCATCTTGTTTTGATTAGAGACACCTGAATATTGGATAAAAGATATATCTACTTGTGAGCCATACTTTTGTGCTGTATCTCTTAAGTCTGTTATAAACTTATTTATATTACCATCCAAACTTGTAGGACTAGATATAAAACCTGAATTTGAAGGGTCCTTGTCCCTATCAACCAACATTACTACATGGATTTTCTTTGGCCTTGTTTTATCTTCTATAGTTGTTCTAATCTTAGGTATTATAGTAAGTTTAATATCTCTTGTTCCCTCATCAGTATTTACAGCACTAGCATCTACATCGATATTTGCATTTTTTGTATCTACAGAATAAAATTTAGAGTCTAAATTAGCTGAACTTACTGCACTTAGGCTTTCGATATTTGAAAGATCTAGACCTGTATTTTCTAGTCTAGGACTATTTAATACCATTCTTGAAAGTTCAGGTGTTAGATTTATTTTTTGTCTTGATTTTAGAACTGTACCATCATCTCTTACTAGGATATACCAAGGGTTAGGATCTCTTTCATAACCAGCTGGTCCTCTATACTCTTCTAGAACATATTTTCCAGGTTTTAATTGGTCGAAAATTATTATACCTTGATTTTTTGGAAGCTCTTTAGGATCTTTTCCTATTTGCTCGTTTGGATTGTCTGGATTTGGCTTTGTTATAGCTTCTCCCGGACTTACCTTTTGTATATATTCTTCAGCAAAACCTTGGGCGTTTTTCTTTATCTCGAAATCATCAGTTGCAGTGTAGAGTCTGAAGTATGCTCTTCTCAAACCAACCTTGCCCTTGTATGGAGCAATTGCATCTCCTGTTTTCTTTATATACAATTCTCCGAGTTTAGCTTCTTTTTTATAATCTATAACTCCTTCAAAGATTGCATGTTCACCATATTTGGTATTGTTGTTAGGATCTCTTACTATAACTTTCATTTGACCTTCATCGGCTATGGCTTCTGCTTCAACCTTTAGTAGGATATCATTAGCTTTTTTATAACCTTTAGGAGGATTATTTTCCCTAAGTACGTAGTAGCCACCGAATTCTAGGTCATGAATTTCAAATTGATAGTCATATTTTTCTTCTTTAAATACCCTATCTTCTGAATTTGTCTTAAAGATATTTTGTATTATAGGCTTTTCATTTATTTTATCACCTATGATTGTTCCATAATAATCAGACTTGTATAGGTCAAAGCTTACAGGCTGACCAATTTCATCTACAAGTTTTTCATTTGCCAAGATAGGATTATAAACACCATCACTTGATGCCAAATACTTAGCAAAGTTTATATCAATTTTTCTGATATCATTTCCTATTTGATAAGCCTTTGTACTTCCACTATTCTCATCGGACTTTATAATATCATCTAAGCTTACTTCTTCTAGTTCTTCTACATCCTTATCAAGGTCTTTTTCTGTTGGGATTTTGTAGAGTTTGCTTTCAAGATTTCCTTTACTATTTTCTTTTACTACAAGTTTCCAACCGAAGAAATCTACTTTTGAATATCCCTTTGGTGCTTGAAGTTCCTCTAGTAGGTATTCGCCTTCTGAAAGATTGTCAAATACGAAATATCCACCATTTTTAGCTTGTTGACCATCTATCAAAGCAGCTGGTGGGTTAGTTTTTTCTGTATTATCAGAATAAACTTCCTTGAGGTAGAACTCATTATCTATTGTTCTTAGAGAATAGAGCCTAAATTTAGCATTGGATAGGCCTAGATGTTCATGACTTGGGTCAGCTAGGACATCCTCTCTAACTTTCCTAAATTTTATACTTGTTTTCTTAGTTTCATTTATTATTTCGTTTTGATTTGTCTTGACATTGTATATGTTTTTGTCTACAAAGCTTACTTCTACCTTTTTCTTACCTGCTGAATCTGTTGTCTCTTTAGCTTCTAAGATTAGCTTAGGGGCTTTTTCATAGCCTTTTGGAACGGATGTTTCTTCTAATATATAGAAGCCCTTTGGCATTTGCTCGAATTTGAAATCACCATAAGAACCTGTTGATTTTTGTTGGTAGAGTAGACTTCCATCAGTTTTAGTATCAAAGTCTGTTTGGTTTGCCTGTGCCTCGCTTAGATTTGTAGCTTTAAGTTTTGTAAGAGTAAATTCTGCTCCATCAAGCTTGGTATGCTTGTTTTTCTTGGTGAATTCTACCTTACCGAGGTTATCTTGGATATTGGTTACCTTTATTTTAAGCTTATCATTGTCAAGTTCTACAAGCTTTCTACCATCGGCAGATGTTGGTACCTCGCTTAGCTTTACTTCTGTCTTATAGCCATCATTTACATGAATACTAGGTAGGTTTTTGTAAAGGTATGGTCCATCGTCTGGGTTAATTTCTTTTCTTTCTACTACTATCCTAAAAGGCTTAATGGCTTCATAACCTTCTGGTGCAAGCTCTGATACCCTGTAGGCGCCTGGTTTTAGGTAAATTTTACCAGAGTCTTGATCATTTGTTTTGTATTTTTCTACCTCACCTGTATATATATTGGTAAAGATGAAAGTTGCTCCAGAAAGTCTGGTCTTGCCGTCTTCTTTGAACTTATCAATTTCTATTGGTTCTACTACATGAGCTGATATTAGCTCTTGGTATTTACCAGGATCAGTATGGGAATAAAATATTAGTTTAACTGATTTTGCCTTATCCTCTGACCAGTCACTATTGTTACCATATGATGCCTCAACTAGCTTTATAATATCATCAGCATATTCGATTTGAAGATCACTAACTGGAGGATAGTTTCCTATCCTTGTTTCATTGTCCTTTAGCATCCTAAATCTATTACCATGCTCATCATATGTCATACGGCTTTGATCAGAGCCTTCAAATTGCTTTTCTTTTTTCGAAGTTCCAGATATATTTGGACCACCTAGGGTGTAATCGACCTTCCAAGAATCCGAATTGTAAGTTGATGAATTAGAGAAGTAATCTCTTCTTATATCAACCCCATCTGTATAGTGATGGATTACCCTTTGAAGCATAGAGCTTTCCACTTGCCTATGCATGATTTCACCTGTTTTTGATGTGTAGTTTTTCTTAACTTGTTCACTATAGAAGAAGATTCTTTTCATTAAGTCTTCCATAGCTTGACCTTGGCTTTTAGAACCGTCCCTATTATATTGTCCATATTCTTGTAATTTCGGAACAAGTCTGTAACCAGATGTATTGGAATTACCTTTGACATTTTCATTAAGTCTTGATATTAGGAAGTCTCCTGATGGATTTTCATTTTTATCAAGGAAGATCCCCTTCTTGCCCTTGATGGTTGGATCATCTGTACCACTATTAAAACATAGACCCATGTCAAAGTTTCTATTAATCCTCATTATAGTATAAGGATATTCCATATAGGCTATAAAGCCATTCATAAGCTCATCTTGGCTTATCTTTTCAGTATATAGGTCTATATATCCGCCTCTGTCAAGAACTGATGAAGGATCAAAGATGTCATTTTTCTTTTCTTTGATAGTTGTCCTCATGTTGTAGGTATCATTTCTTGAGCCTGTTTGGTTTTCGTAAGTATAGGAAACAATAGTACCTGGGTAATATCTTCCATTATCAAGAAGAACATCCCTTACCCTAGTAGTTCTTCTATATCCTCCATCTACAAGTGGTACGAAGTATACTTTTGTCTTGCTTAAATCTTGTTTATCTCCTATTCCATTTAAGAGAAAATCAGGTGTTTCAAGGCCTAAATCTTCATCTTCTCCTAGTCTAATAAGGTCTTGAGCACTCCAGTCAACTCTATTGTCAGTAACTCTATTTGCTACTATGGTTCTTGTTGAGTCATAGAAGAAATTTTCATTGGTGAATTTATCTTGATAAGCATTGTTTGCAACTATGTTTGTTTCTATAAGGTTAAATGGTACATTAGCATATGTTTGGGCTTGTTCAAGTCCCTCTATCCACTTAAAGATTGTTGGGATTTTCCTAAACTCTTCAAGTTTTTTATCAACCATAGCCTTAATATAGTTGGTGTCTGGGTTTAGCCTAAGTCCCATAGAATAGGCTTGGTGGATTTGATTAGAATCTATAGGAGCTATAACTCTTATGTATAGTTTATCTCCTAACTCAGACTTATTTATGGAAGTATTATCCATAAGAAGTTCTGCTTCTTTATCTGATGTTGTATAGCCACTATTGTAGTCATTTATAGGGCTGGTAGATAATTTGTATTTGAAATTTCTAAGTCCTTGTGCAGCTGAGGAGAATAGGCTTATGTTAAGCTTACTAAAGTCGAGATTTTCTCCTTTTGTGCCTGCTAAAGGACTAGTGTCTACTTCTATATCCCATAAGACATTTAAGTCATTTTGGTCGATAAACATAGATGAACTTCTATTTCCATTTGAGTCTATGATGCTTTGCTTGGATGTCCAAGAAAGTTTGTATGGGTAGACTGTTTCATCGCCTGTTTGCTCATTTATAATATAACTTGTATTTCCTATTACTGGAGATGAGTCGGTTAAATTAACCGTCTTTGTAAGTAGGTCTTGCTCTGGGTTATTTTTTGGAGCAAGGGAGATATTTACATCTATGCTATCACTATTTCCAATATTATCTGTATCAAAGGCTAGGCTTTGATTTATATCTAGATTTATATTAGATTTTATAGACCTAACAAAGGTGTATCTAATATAGTGATTGTCTCCATCTTCTACATAAGATGGAGTAGCTACTACCTTGCCAGAATTATCTTTTAATTGCTTTAGCGAATATGTGCCATCTGCTTTTAGATAAGGACCTATTTTTAGGTCAAAATACCAACCAGTAGGTATAGGCCAAGTAGATGTTGCCATAACTTGTAGGCTAGTATTTACTTGAAACTCCTTATCAGAAAAACTATTAGATACCCTTAAATTATTTGGTCTAAAGTTTTCTTCCTGATCTTTTTTTACTAAGTCCTTTATTGCCTTATCATTGGCAGACATGAGTTTTTCTTCTTCATCTGGTGTAAGGATATATTTTTCTCCAAGCTCATGGAGAAGGTCTTGAATTTCTTTGATACCGTTTTTAGGATTAGCTAGAGCGTCTTTTAATTCTTTATCTGCCTTGTCAAAGTTTGAAGGCTCTTCTTGTTTCTTTTCTTCCGATTTTTCTTCTTGGTCTTTGTTTTCTTTTTCAGTATTAGCTTCTTGTTCAGCCTTTTTATCTTCTTCAGTCTTCTCTTCTGTTTTTTCTTCAGACTTTTTATCTTCTTCTGTTTTTTCCTTTTCAGTATTTTCTTCAGCTTTCTTATCTTCTTCTGTCTTTTTTTCTTCAGTCTTTTTTTCTTCCTCTGCTTTGGACTTTTCTTCCTTATATTGCTTAAGAAGGCTAAAGTCACTTTCTAGGGAGTCTGTATCATATTTTTTTACCTTATCATCTGTTAAAACTGCAAGTAGGTCTCCCTTATTTTTAATCTTTAGATTTCCCTCACTATCCTCTTCATATAAGTTAAAGTTAGGATCAGGTGATATGTATTTATAGAAATCTAAATTGAAAAATAGCTTATCTTTTTCTTCTGCAAATCTTGTATATCCTTTGTTTTCAAAATCAAAGTTATCTAAAACTTTTAAGTCTATATAGGAATAGTTTTTGCCATATTTCTTATCAGGCTCTCTACCTTCTTTTATATCAAGGTAGGTTTTTTCATCAACTATCCTAAACCCCTCATCTTCTTCTATTATTGATATATCTAGGTCAAGGCCTTGGTCATTGAGGTCCTTTTTTACCCTATCATATTCTTTGCTTGCTTCTTCAATAGTAGAAAAATGCCCTTTTTCATACAGGCTTATATCATCCCTATTTACAAGTCTGAAAGTACGGGTTTTATCTGATATACCAACCGCTATTGAAAATTTATTCTCATCTTCTTCTCTTTTAGCAAGATCGTTTAATTTATGGGAAATTGTAATAGAAAGATTGGTATCAGAATCTGTCTTTAAATCTTCTATTGTTTTTATGGTATTTGGGTCTAGCTCCTCAGCCTTTGATGGAAAGGCTGGAATCATAACTTGAAGAACCATAAATAGTGCCATCAAAAACGACATTACTTTTCTCAGTGCTTTTTTCATATGCTCTCCTATTTCTATGTGGATATACAAGCTTGCTTTAGCTATCTTTGCACTATCTAAACTAAACCTAAATTTTACTGACCAAGTCGGTTCAACTTTTTAATAAGTTCGAAGCTTATATGGGCTTTAAGTTAGTTTATTGTTTTTCAGCATTTTAATTCATTTTACTTAAGCTTATGTAGTTTTTTTATAAAACTAACATATTTTAAAAAAACCGATAAAATTCACAAATATTTTATTAATATTTAAAAGTTTATTTAATTATATACCTAAAAATATTTTAAGTCAACAAAATTCTCACATATTTAAGTTCCCAAAATTGTTTAAAATTTTTTGGCGATATCCTTTTCATCTGTCTTAGTTTACAGCAATTTTCAATTAATTATTATCAATTATTATTTTAGCTATCCATACAATAATATTATATATTTAACAATGATAGGTTTTCTGCTTTAAAGACTTTTTTAGAAAGTAGGCTATTATCATATAGAAATACATTTTTCAAAATATTTAGCAATAAAAAAGTAGATGAAGTTTCCAAATATCATCTACTTTTCTATAATCTAAGCATTCATTCTAGAGTAATTTCTCATAATTATTATTTATAATTTTATATTCTAATTATTATTATTTTTGTATTCTTCGTTTCTTAATTGCATTTGTTTCTTATACCACAAGAATAGTAGTAAATAAACTGCTATAACTGCTAGAGCTATAAGAATCATTTTTCCACCTTGTCCATTAGCAAGTCCAACAAAGTAAGCTACAAATTTTTCTATAGGTCCTTCAAGTGTTGAGTGTGTTATTAGTGCTGTACTTGGCAATCCTTCTGGGAAGGCATGAACTGATTTAGCTGCTTCTGTTACATATGGTGCAATTAATGTGCCTGACCATAAAAATATTGGCAACATGAACACACCTATGATAATCATTCTAATAATTTTACCTCTTGTAACTACTAAAAGTGATGGTGTAAGTCCCATAGCTATGATTCCACCTAATGGTAGAACTTTATTTCCAGGTAAAATTAAAGCCATAAGTAACATAATAGGAGCAAGAATATTTGCTGCTGCCCACATTTCTGATCTTCCTGCAACGAATGGCCAGTCAAGTCCTATGTTAAGTTTACGTCCACCAAGTTTATTGTTAGTAAAATCTGCTATTCCTTGTGATAGGGGTTCTACTGATTCTATAAACCATTGACCTATAACTGAAAATAGCTCCAAACATGTAGCTGCTGTAAATGCAAGACCAAATGTATCAATTATTGGCATTCCAGCTAGTATACCTATAAATAGTCCTAGATAAATTCCTATTGCAAATTTTGAACCCCAGAAGCCAATCTTTGAGTTAAGTTTTGCAGCATCAAAGTCGTATTTATCTAAAAATGGAAATAATTTATCAATTATTTTATCAAATACCATAACAATAGGATTCATCATGTAGTTCATGTGGGTTGTTGTCATTGGATTGTCTTCTGGAGCATCTAATAAGTCATTAAATGTTGGTTTCATAAGATCTGAATTTATAATCTTTAGTACACCTATAAATATTACTAAGATTGTAGCAACTATTAAATTTGCTCCCATATATATTGCGAATAGACCTGTAATAGCTAAGTGCCAAATATCAAATATATCTACATCTAATGTATTTGTCTTTTTTAAAAATAGCATTACTAAGTTTACAATAATCATTACCAATAAAAAGTATAGGGTATATGGTGAACCCCACGTAATTGTAGCAAGTGGTGCCCAACCTACATCTGTAATACTTAACTCTACTCCTGTTCTTTCAACAAATTGTTGTAGAGCTTGTGAGAAATTAGTAGTCAATATTCCCATTATTGCTCCAATAGCTGTAATCGCTATCGCAAGTTTAATACCACCTTCTAAAGCCCTCGAAAATTTTACTCCTACCAATACAGATATTAATGTTAATACTATCATCATTAATACTGCCGGAGTCATAAAGTCCATAAAATTACCAAACAAGACATTGGCAAAATCAATTATAGCTTTCATCTTTTTCTCCTTAAATCATTTTTGAATTGTGATTTTATTTTAAATTGTTTTCTTTGATTATTTTTTCAACTTGATCATAAACTGGTTTAGCCATAGCTGGCATTCTATAAAGAATAGGACCGGCATCAACTGTAGGAGTTTTTACATCAAAACCTAAATCTGTTTTTGAAATTCTTGCAAAAATATCATATTTGCTTAGCATATCCTCAGTGATATCCTTTACCATTACTGCATCACATTTTAAAGCATAACCTCTATTTTTCATTTCTGTTTCCATTGCGTTTTTAATTTGATGGCTAGAGTTAACTCCAGCTCCACAAGCTGCTAACATTTTAATCATAATTTTTCCTCCTAAAATTTTTCCTTAATAAAATTATAAATATAATCAACGTCGTTCGATTCAAACATTTTCCCAATATCTTCAGTTTTTGTAACAAAATCCATTATCTGAGATAATATGTTAGTTTGTTCTCCACCACTTTTATTCAAAATCATAAAGGCAAAGTCGACCAAAATCTCTTTATCTGGCTCAATCATATTATTAAATTTAAGACTATTTTTCAATTTAATAGGTATGATTTTTGTTACATTTACTGTAGATGGCTCTGTATGTGGAATGGCAATGTTTGAAAGATTAGGATTAACAACAGACATATCCATACCTGTTGGATAATTCTTCTCTCTTTCTAAAATCATTTCGTAAAAGTTTTCTTTTACAAATGATTTTTCTAGAAGCTTTTGATAAATATAATAAAACAAATCTTCCTTATTTTTTGCATCAGATACATATATACAATCTTTATCAAATAGTTCAGTCATTTTAATACCTAGTCGTGATAATAACCTTTCTTCCATTTTTCGATATATTCATCAAAAAACTCATCATTGTTTACTTGGTTTTCTTTATCTTTATCATATTTATCTTCAAGAGCCATTAATTTATCTATTAATTTTTTGTTTTCTTCTGTTTCTTTGTATTTTGAATTTATAAATGAATCAACAATTTCTAAAGCTAAATCTTTGCCGACTATCATTCCACCGAAGGCAATTACATTGGCATTTAATTCTTCTCTTGCGTATTGGGCTGTTATACAGTCCCTAACCAAGGCACAACGTGCACCAAATGTTTTATTTACTGCTGTTGATATCCCAACACCTGTTCCACATAAAACTACTCCAAGATCACATTTGCCACTTACTACAAGTTCTGCAACTTTTTTCCCATAAATTGGATAATGTGTTCTTGTATTATCGTAAGTTCCAACATCGACTACCTCATGTCCTAGACTTTTTAAATGGTCTGAAACTTGCATTTTTAAACTTGTGACAATATGGTCACAACCTAAAGCTATTTTCATTATTTCTCCTTGAATTATATAGTTAGTATTATAGCATCTTGTTAAGCATGTCTATCCTAATTTGATGACGTCCACCATCATATCCATGGCTTAAAAAACTCTTTAAACAACTTTTTGCAAGAGCTTCACCTACAACTTCTTGTCCTAGGACTAATATTCTTGCACCATTGTGTCTTTTTGTCATAAGTGCTGATCTTTCATCAGATACTTCGGCAGCTACTATGCCTTTGAATTTAGAGCATGCCATATAAGAGCCGGCACCATAGTTATCGATTACAACTCCTACTGAGCTATCATCTGTTTTTTCTTTTAGTTGACTATTTTCTTCTAAAAGCTTTTCGCATACAACAGATGAACTATCTACGAAGTCAAAACCATCTTTTGATAAATCCTCATATTCATATCCCATTTTTTCAATCTCATTTTTAAGGATATCTTTTAATCTTTTACCATTGGTGTCCGATGATATATATATCTTCATGACGAAACCCTCCTTTTTCTTTTTTGTTTATTTTTGTTTACTAATGTTCTTTATATAAAGAATATACCATTCTCAAACAAATGTCAACACCAAATTTGAAAAAGTTTTCAATTATTTATGAAATTTATATAAACTAAGTTATTATAATCTGATTAAATAGGGCTTTTTGGCTAAAAAAACCTAATTAAAGAAGGATAAAAAAATCTAGGATAAAAATAAAATTACCGGCAAGCACTGACTATGACAGGAGTTTATAGCTTTTTATAAGAATATTAAAATTTACAGTCTTTTCATTTTTAAAAAAACATTTCCCTAACTTGTATTTTAATGAAAGAGCTAAGATAATTTTAAAAATTATATATTATAAGAGGAGATAAAAATATAATATAATAATTTTTTTGTATTTTAATATATTTTTTAAAATTTATTATAAAGAAGCTTAAAGGCTTATTTTGTATCGTTTTCATATGTTTTTTATTTATTTTATTTTCTAATTTAGGCGATATTCTTTCTATATATATTTATAATTTTTGTATCTTTTTAATATTTTTCTCTAATTATTATCTGAGCAAAATTTATAAATTTAACAATCAATTTTTTTATAAAACTTTGACAAAGTAATATAATTATATTATAATAATGGTAATTACCAGGTTAGTATTTACATCTATTTATCTTTTACTTTTATATGTTTTAATATACAAATTTAAAAGATAAAGGCTTAGAGTTTTTGTTTTTTTATTTTTTCATTAGGGAAAATGTTTTAACAAATGCTTTTTTTAGTAAATATTAAAATTTATTTAATGAAAGGAGGTTTAATGTTAGCTGATATTGCAGTCACATCCTTGGTATTACTGGCATTTATTAGTATTTTTATATTAATAAGTCAAATAATAAGCCACAAGAATTTAAATAAGAAAAAAAAATATTTTGAAGACTTACACAAGAATTTAAAACCTGGCAAAAAAATCATGTTAACTGATGGTATATATGGAGAAGTTATTTCTTTGAAAGAAGACTATGTTATTGTCAGTATTGCCAAGGATGTAGAAATCAAGGTTAGTCGTTACTCAATTAGTGAAATTTTAAATTAAAGAGGGGGAAGTCTATATGCCAAATATAGTATTGACAAGAATAGACAATAGGCTATTACACGGTCAAGTTGCAACTCAATGGACTAAAGCTATCGGGGCAAATCTAATATTAGTTGCAAATGATGAAGTTGCAGGAAATAAAATGAGACAAAATCTCATGAATATGGCTGCTCCTACTGGAGTTGCTACTAGATACTGGACAATTCAAAAAACCATTGATACCATTCATAAGGCTGCTGATAGACAAAAGATATTTATAATATGTGAAAGTCCATCAGATGTTTTAAAGCTTGTTGAAGGTGGTGTTCCAATTACAAATGTAAATATAGGTAATATGCACATGGCCGAAGGTAAAAGGCAAGTAGCAGGTGTTGTTGCAGTAGATGACACAGATGTAGATGCTTTTAAAAAATTAAAGGAAAAAGGTGTTAATTTAGAGATTAGAAAAGTACCTACAGAATCAGCAGAGGATGTCAACAAACTATTTTCATAAAAAAATCTAGGAGAATTTAATGAACTTTAATATAATACAAATAATTTTAATATTCTTAGTTACTTTCGTAGTAGCTATCGACCAATTCTCTTTCCTAGAGTCATTATATCAACCGATTATTACAGGTCCTGTTATAGGAGCAATCTTAGGCGATATGCAAACAGGTCTAGTTGTTGGTGCAACTTACCAATTGATGACTATAGGAAATATGCCTGTAGGTGGAGCTCAACCTCCAAATGCAATTATAGGCGGTATTGTTGCTGTAATTTTTGCAATTACATCAGGGCTTAGTCCAAACGCAGCTGCAGCTGCTGCTATTCCATTTGCCCTTTTAGGACAATATGGTGTTACAATTATATTTACTTTAATGAGTCCTGTTATGTCAAAGGCTGATCAATATGCCAAAGAAGCTAACCCTAAGGGAATAGAAAGGATTAATTACTTATCTATGGCTCTTTTAGGAACTATTTTTGGAATAATAGTAGTATTATTCTTTATAGCTGGTTCATCTTTCGGAGCAAAACTTGCCGAAAAAATTCCAGAAACTCTAATGCATGGACTTGGAGTAGCTGGTGGAATGATGAAGTTTGTTGGTTTTGCAGTTTTATTAAGACTTATGGTGTCAAAAGATCTTTGGGGATTTTTCTTTGTTGGATTTTCCCTTGCAGTTATAGTTATGGCAAATGATTCTTTATCAGGATCAGCTTTATTAATCATTTCACTTATTGGCTTTGCTCTTGCTTTCTGGGATTATCAAATCCACTTAAAACTAAAGAGTGCAAGTGTTAGTGGAGGTTTCGAAGGAGGAGAAGAAGATGGAATATAATGATATGAACTCTTATAAGGACACTAACCCTAGTCCAAAGCTAGATCAAAAAACTTTAAATAAGATGGTTTGGAGATCACTTTTTCTACAAGCATCTTTTAACTATGAAAGAATGCAAGCTGGAGGATGGTTATATTCAATTTTGCCAGGTCTTGAAAAAATACACACTAACAAAGAAGACTTGTCAAAATCTATGACACATAACCTTGAGTTTTTCAATACTCACCCTTTCCTTGTTACATTTGTTATGGGTATTATACTTTCTCTTGAACAAAATAAAGTTGAAATACCAACAATAAGAGCCGTAAGAGTTGCAGCAATGGGACCTTTGGGTGGCATTGGAGATGCTATTTTCTGGTTTACACTTGTGCCGATAGTTGCAGGAATTTCTTCTAATATGGCATTACAGGGTTCTATAGCTGGACCGATTCTATTTTTTACAGTGTTTAATATTTGTCAATTTGCCCTAAGATTCTGGCTAATGAATTGGTCATATAAAATGGGTGAGTCTGCAATTGATATCTTGACTGAAAATGCAAAAGAATTTACAAGAGCTGCATCAATCCTTGGTGTTATAGTTGTTGGAGCACTTGTAAGTGTATATGGGGATACATCAATAGCTCTTGAAGTAGACAATGGTACAACAAATACTCCTGTACTTGTAGATACTATCGTAAATAATAATGAAATATCTCAATATGATGATCTATTATACAAGGATAAGGAGAAAAAAGAGTTAAATGATGGTGCAGTAATAAGAGATTTAGGAAATGGAAAATCAGAAATAGAATTTAACACATATGAAGAACAACCAGTAAAGGTTAAAATCCAAGAAGTGCTAGATGGAATAATTCCTGATCTTGTTCCACTTTCTATTACACTTTTATTATTCTTCTTATTGACTAAGAGAAAATGGACACCTATTAAATGTATCGGATTTTTACTAGTTCTTGGAATTGTTGGTGCATATATAGGAGTATTTTAATGACAAATGCAGTAATAGCAGTAAGTCACGCCTCACTTGCTAGTGGAATTTACTCAGCTATTAAAATGATAGCTGGTGACTTTGATAATGTAAGAATACAAGAATTCAAAGAAAATGACGACTTAAATCTCTTTGATAAAAAACTTAAAGAAAATTACGAATCATTAAAGGAATATGATAATGTTATAGTTTTGGCAGACTTAGCTGGTGGAACCCCTTTTAATAGAGCAGTAATGACTTTAGGTGAATTTGATAATGTGAGAGTTTTGGCAGGTCTAAACTTTGCTCTTTTATTTCAAGCTATAAATAGTGAGGGAAATAATATTGACGAATGTGTTGATGATATATTAAATATAGGAAGAGAATCAATAGTTTCATATAAATCGGAAGAAAACAATATAAATACAGATGATTTTGAAGATGGTATTTAGAAAGCAATACAATAATATAGGATTTTATAAAGTAAGGAAATAACTTTATATTATTTAAGGGGCTGTTGCAAAATTATGAATTTCTATCGTTGCATCATTTCAAGTTACTCCTAGACAATTTGAGAATAGCCTGCCGGCTCATGGAGGCCAAATTGTCGTAGAGGGACTTGAAATGATATTGCAACGATTAATTCATTTTGCAACAGCCCCTTTATTTATTCTTAAAGTCTTGTGTTTTAATTGCAAATTTCCAAGTATTAATACTTTCTACAATATTTTATCTTATATTATTTTCTATATCTCGTATCTTTTCTCTCCATTTAGGAAAGTTGCTTTTAGATTTAGTTCATCATCTAGCAAGATAAAGTCTGCATCATAGCCTACCTTTATCTTTCCACATACATCATCTATATCTACAGATTTAGCTGGCATTAAACTTGCCATTTGAACTGCTTCATAAACATCTACTATATCCCAATCATAAACATTTTTAACAGCTTCTTTAAGTTTTAAGATTGAACCAGCCAAGGAGCCTGATTCTAGTCTTGCTGTACCATTTTCTACCTTAACTGGAAATTCTCCAAGTTTATAATTACCATTTGCCATACCACCTGCCATCATACAATCTGTAATTAGGACAATTCTATCATAGCCTTTTTTATCTATAAGAATTTCAGCTGATGCTGGGTTTACATGATGACCATCACAAATTAGTTCTGAATAAGCATCAGAATTCATGGCTGCTCCCACCATTCCTGGCAATCTATGGTGAAGTCCACTCATACCATTGAAGGTGTGAACAAAGATATTAGCTCCTGCATCAATTGCTTCCATAGCCTCATCATAACTTGCATCAGAATGTCCTAAGGCAACTTTTACTCCCATAGCATTAGCTTTTTTAATGAAGTCTTTTACTCCTTTTCTTTCTGGAGCTAGGGCAATTTTATTTACAAGTCCATTTGACAATTCTTTCCATTTTTTAAGCTTTTCTATATCAGGATCTGACATATATTTTTCATTTTGAGCACCCTTGTATTTTTCTGTAAAAAATGGTCCTTCTAGGAATATTCCACGAACTTTAGCACCTGTTACATCCTTGTATTCATCTCCTACAAGTTTTACTGCATCATTTAGTCTCTCTGTTGTATCTGTAAGAGTTGTTGGTAAAAATGATGTAACACCACATTCTAAAAGTCCCTCACTTATTACATTTAGCGCTCCTTTTTCAGCATTCATTATATCCTTATTTTTGTAACCATGGATATGAGTATCTACAAGACCTGGAGCAAGGATTCCTTCTAAGTATTCATATTCTTCTGGTTCATTTTTTGAAATTGATTTTACTTTTGCATTTTCAACTTCTATATATAATTCTTCTCCAACACTGTCTTCTAATATTACATAATCTGCTTTATAAAACATCTTCTTCTCCTTGTACTTTCTATATATTATAATACCGACTAAGGTGAATTTATCAAAATGGTATTTGTTTATAAATGTTTGTTTTTTATTACTTTATACTTATTTTTATATGTTATTAAATTTGATTAACTTAGGCTTTATTGCAAAATATTATTTAATTATATTGACTTAATTTTTTTATTATGATAATATATATAAAAATAAATCAGAACATAAAAAAGAAGAGTAACTTATAAAGATGATTTAAGAGAGCTTAGTTGTGGTGAGATAAGTAGATTTTTTGTAAGTGAAGATGGCCTTTTATTGTTGGCTTGCGATATGTAGCTTGCTAGGGGTATGCCCCTTATAGCAGATGGTATTGTTTGATACCTACTAAGTCTATTATCGTGAGATATTAGAAAAATAAGGTGGTAACACGAGTCTTCGTCCTTTGGTCGAAGGCTCTTTTTTGTATATAGAAAGGAATATTATGCCAGTTATATTATCTGAAGAATTAATTAAAAAGGAAATTTTAGAAAAAGAAGACATTTTTACCATTGATAAATCTAGGGCAAAAAGTCAGGACATAAGGCCTTTAAAGATTGCCATAGTAAATCTTATGCCTAATAAGGAAGAGACAGAAATTGACCTTCTTAAGCTTATATCAAATCATGCACTCCAGATAGAGGTTGACTTTATAAGAACTGATTCATATATAAATAAACACTCCAATTATGAAAGATTAAATAAGCTCTATAAGTCATATGAAGATATAAAAAACGAGAAATATGATGGAATGATAATTACAGGCGCTCCCATAGAAAATCTTGACTATTCTGATATAAAATATTGGGATGAGCTAAAAATGATATTTGACTATGCTAGGGAGAATGTCTTTTCTACTATTTTTATCTGTTGGGCATCCCTTGCAGCTCTTAACTATTTCTACCATATAGATAGTTTTTCTTATAAGGAGAAAATATTTGGTGTTTATCCTTTCTTTAAGGAAAGTGAATCTAGGCTTTTGGATGGCTTTGATGACGTCTTTAACATACCTCAATCAAGGTACAAAGGAATTGATCCAAAGGATATAGAGCTTGTAGATGATTTGAAAATTTTAGGTGAAAGTGATGAGGTTGGCCTAAGTCTTGCTGCAAGCTGTGATTATAGGTTTATCTTTAGCCTAGGACACTTCGAATATAATAAATATACTCTTGATAGGGAATATAAGAGAGATTTAAAAAATGGATTAGATGCTAAAAAACCTGTAAATTATTATTTTAAAGATAGCGATAAGATAAATATGAGCTGGAAATCAGCAGCAAGTCTTTTTTTCTCAAATTGGATAAATTATGCAGTATACCAAAATACACCTTATAGGCTAGATTCCATAAAAGAGAAGTCAGTATCAAAGTTTGGTGGCTCATCGCTTTCTGATGCGGGTCAATTTAGGAGAGTTAAGGAAATTATTAATAAAAAAGACGATAGGAATGTAATAGTCGTATCTGCACCTGGAAAGAGAAATCCTTACGATATAAAGGTAACCGACCTTCTTATAAAAGCTAGCGAGTCAAATGAGAAGATAAATAATATAGATAAGGAAATACTAAGACTAAGTAAGGTAAAAAATGAAGAAATTGAGATTAAAAATAAAATCTTAGAAAAGATAAGGGAAAGATTTTATGAAATTGTAGATGACTTAGACCTTAATAAAAATATAAAAAAAGAGATAGATGATTGTATTATAAGTGTGTCAGAGTCTTTAAATAAGGACTTTAACCTATCTCGTGGTGAGTACTTAAATGCTAAAATCCTTGCCCTCTACCTTGATTATGATTTTATAGATAGCAAAGATTTAATATATTTTGACGAAGATAATAAGGTTAATTTTGAAAGGACAACAGAGGCTATAAGAAAAAATATAAGAGCTGGAATGAAGGTGGTTGTTCCGGGATTTTATGGAAATAAAGATGGTTATATAAAAACTTTTGAAAGAGGAGGTTCTGATTATACTGGATCAATTTTGGCATCAGCCTTAGACTCATCTGTCTATGAAAATTGGACTGATGTTTCTGGGATTATGACAGCAGATCCCAACATAGACAAAACTGCCAAAAAGATAGAAAAACTCAAGTATAAGGATCTTGAAAAAATAATAAATTCTGGAGCAAGTGTCTATCAAAAGGATGCCATAGCTCCAGTTATGGATAAGAATATTACTATAAAAATACTAAATACCAACAAGCCTGATGATTCCGGTACTACTATAAAAGATTAAAATCCTAAAAGACAGGACTTAAAACCTGTCTTTTAATTAGTCTATAAAGTTTTACAATTTTAAAATTAACGCTTGGTATATATCTAAGGCCTCAGGTTCAAAGTCTCTTTTGTTATTTAGGATAATTTCGGCATCTTTTATCTCTTCTGCTATTTTTTCATCTATTAGGACAAAGTCATCTGAAAGATTTACTAAGACCATAAATTCCTCATCTTTGAAAAATCTTTTAAAGATATAGGCACTTTCATCAAAATAAATTTTCTCATAAGAACCTAGTCCATAAATTGAATTAATTTTTCTCATCATTATAAGTTCATGAATGTAGTATAAAAATGAATTTAAGTTCTTTAAGTCCTCCTTGTAGGAATTGTTATAATTTACCATAGACCCATAGTAATTTTCAACTTTTGAAAATCCTCCCAAATCTGTCATCTCCCACCTTAAAGGGAGTTTACTAGATAGGCTAGTGGTTTTTTTAATCTTCTTTATAATATCATCTTCACTTAAATCCTTATTTTTAAGAATTTTATATCTAGCTTTTATCTTTTTGTCATTTATCTTAGCTATATCAATATAATATTCACTTCTTGCTTCAATCTCTTCGCCTTGAAAAACGAAAGGTAGGGTTTTAAGAGAAAATAATAGGATATAAAGAGCCTTCATAAAATCATGTGACTCATCTTCATCATCAAGAATTTTATCAATTAGCCTAGGATAATAAAGATTTGTTAAATCTATACCATAGTGGATATATTTTTCCTCTGTATTTTTTTGAAGTTTATCCAAAAGTTCGTAATATTTCCTATATTTATTTTTCTCTATTATAGAATTTATATTTGATATATAGACTATATCAGAAAGATTTTCATCATCAATTAGGGAAATATCTCTTACACCTATTATAAATATCAATTTATTTTCTTCGCAAAAAGACTTTATTTCTTTTAAAATACTAGAAGAATTATCTCCAAATCTTTCAAAGAAAAGATCAACATCATTAAGTCTTATGCCCTTTACTCCCTTGTTTTTCCAATAAGATATTATATCTAAAAATTCATCCTTAAAAATATCTATCTTATAAGATTTAATCAGGTCACGAAAGCTAAAATCTAGGATTATTTTCATCCTAATTTCTTTAGCTTTTTTACATAGGTTTTCTATGTCATCTTCTTCTCCCAATTCTTTTTTTAGCTTATAAAAATTATATGAATTTTCATTTTCATAAAAAATATTATGTATTAGGCAATAGGTAAATCCAATCTGACTAATTGTAGATAATTTATTTTGTAATCCTTTTATATCTCCTATTCCGTCATTATCATGGTCAAAAAAAGACTCAACAAAGACTTCATAGTAGCTTGATTTTTTTAAAATATTGTTCATTTTCCCTCGCTTTTAATGAGATATTTACTTATATATTATTACCCTTATTAATAATTTTTCTACATATATCTATATTTTAGTAAATTTTAAAAGATAGGGTCATTATGATTAAATATAAATTAACTATTTTACTCAAATTATAGGTATTTAAATCTTATATTTATAAATATAGACTTTACCTATCTTAACTATAAATATAATAATATATAAAATTAGGCTTTTGCAAAATCTTGCAGAAGCCTTTTTCTTAATTTATATCAGAAACTTTTATTAACTTATCCTCTGGAAGGGTAAGAATCATAACTTTTATACCTTTTTCTTCTATTTTTTCTAAATCTTTTATCTCTTCATCTTTCAAGTAGATTGATTGGGTAATTTCTTTTGTATCTATTCTTCTTCTTTGATTTCCTAAGTTTATTTTATCTATATTTAAACCCTTATCTATAATTTCTAATGCAGATTTGGTATTTTCTACTAAAAGTATAGCTCTTATATCTTCTTCTAAGTGTTTTAATTTATCTATTGCATCAGCTATAGAAAGAAAATATGATTTTACTCCTATAGGTGTTGCCACATTTAGGATTTTTATTTTCTCACTATCTTCTGCTATTTTATCATCTGCTACTATTATTGTATTAGCCTTTACTTCATTTAGCCATTTTTTTGAAACTTGACCATGTAAAAGCCTATCATCTATTCTTGTAAGTACAACTTCTGCCATTTAAATCTCCCATAGATTTTCTTTATATACTCCATCCTTAAACATTTTTTTGAATTCTTCTTGGGCTGGTTTTAAGTCTTCCTTGTAGGTTATTCCTATCCACTTATCATTTGTAGGAATTACTTTAACTTCTGCTATATCATCTTCTAAAAATTCTCCAATCATATTAGGTAGGATATATTCTGCATCTATTAGTCTATCCCTATTTTTTTCTAAATAGTTTTTATAGTATTTTTCACTTATTTCTATGAATTCTGGGAAGGCTGCCCATACATTCATTGAAACTAAAGAGTCTAGGTTTAGGAAATCTTCAGGATGATTTTCCTTAGAAAGCACTTTTCCATCTTTATTTTCTATACCATGGGTTTCTTTAATATCTATTAACATATGGTCTTCATTTTCTAAGCATATTCCCCTATTTACTACCCCATTTTTTGATAGGGTATTTTTTAATTTATAGCCTGCCATAGAAACTTGTAATTTTTTCTTGTTTTTTTCTATAATTTCCGGGTTATTTAGGTAGTCATACATTAGCTTGAAGACTTCCCTACCGTAATAGTCATCTGCATTTATTATTAAAAATGGCTCGTTTATAAATTCTTTGGCATCTATAACAGCTGGGACTGTACCCCAAGGTTTAAGACGATTTTTTGGAACTTCAAATCCTTCTGGAAGTTCTTGTTTTTGGAAGGCATATTCTACATCTATTAATTTTTCTATTCTTTCTCCTATAACTTCTTTAAAGTCCCTTTCTATTTCATCTCTTATGATAAAGACTACCTTATCGAATCCAACTTTTTTTGCATCATAGATTGAATAGTCCATTATTGTATGACCAAAATCATCCATCTTGGCAAGTTGCTTTACTCCTTTTCCATATCTTGAACCAATTCCAGCTGCAAGTATTACTAAACTTGTACTCATTTATGCCTCCTCATATCCATTAGGATTGTTCTTTTGCCATCTCCAAGAATCTTCACACATATCCTCTAAGTCATTTTCACATACCCAGCCTAGGATATCTTCTGCTTTTTTAGCTGAAGCATAACATTTTGCAATGTCTCCTTCACGCCTATCTTCTATTTTATATGGAATTTTCACTCCACTTGCCTTTTCAAAGGCCTCTATCATTTCAAGAACTGAATATCCTTCTCCTGTAGCAAGGTTAAATATTTCCACTCCTGAGAGCTTATCCATAGCCTCCATTGCCTTAACATGACCTTTAGCAAGGTCAACTACATGGATGTAGTCTCTTACTCCTGTGCCGTCTTTAGTATCATAATCATCTCCAAATACATGAACATAGTCATATTTTCCTATTGCAACTCCTGTTATATAAGGGATGAGGTTATTTGGAATGCCCTTTGGATCTTCTCCTATAAGTCCAGACTTGTGGGCTCCTATTGGATTAAAGTACCTAAGTAGGATTACTTTCCATTCATTGTCAGATACATAAAGATCTGTCATTATTTGTTCCATCATGGACTTAGACCATCCATAAGGGTTAGTACATTCACCTTTTGGAAAATCTTCTGTTATGGGGCAAGTTTTAGGATCTCCATAAACTGTTGCTGATGATGAGAATACTATATTTTTAACATTGACTTCTTTCATAGCTTCTATAAGAGTAAGAGTTCCAGTTATGTTATTTTGATAGTATTCAAGTGGTTTTTTTACACTTTCCCCAACTGCCTTAAGGGCTGCACAGTGAATTACTACATCTATTCTTTCATTTATTAAAACTTCTTTTATTTTCTCTTTATCGAGAACATCAGCTTCATAAAATTTTAAATCTTTTCCTGTAATTTTTTCTACTCTTTTTAAGCTTTCTACTGACGAATTTGAGAGGTTGTCATAGATTACAACTTCAAAATTATTGTCTAAAAGCTCTACTGCTATATGTGAGCCAATAAATCCTGCTCCGCCTGTTATAAGTATTCTTTTCATATACCATCCTTTAGTTTTCTAAAATATTAATTTCTGTTTGTGGGTCAAAGAAATGCATTCTTTCTTGATCTAAGTATAATTTTACCACATCTGCCTTTCTAATAGGATTATCCATATTAAGTTTTGCTAAATACTTATCTTTTTTACTATCTAGGTAAACATATTGCTCGCTTCCAAGCATTTCTGTAAAGGTAACTTCTCCTTCTAACTGACAAGGGGTTACTCTTTTTTGGTCATAAAGATGTTCTGGTCTTATGCCAAGTATTACTCCTTTATCTAAGTAGCCAAGCTCTTCTAATTTTTGACCTTTTACTATATCTATTGGAAGCTTATTAGATTCATTTTTAGCAAAGTATAATCCATCTTCTTTTATTATACTAGTATTTATGAAATTCATCTGAGGAGATCCAATAAATCCTGCTACAAAAAGGTTAATAGGATGTTGATATACTTCTGTTGGACTTGCTACTTGTTGGATTTGTCCTTTATTCATTATTACAATCCTATCTGCCATTGTCATGGCTTCTGTTTGGTCGTGGGTTACATAGATAAAGGTTGTATCTAATTGCTCATGTAGTCTTGAAATTTCTGCTCTAGTTTGTACTCTTAGTTTGGCATCAAGGTTACTTAAAGGCTCATCCATTAGGAATACTTGTGGATCACGAACTATGGCACGTCCTAAGGCCACCCTTTGTCTTTGTCCACCGGAAAGGGCTTGTGGCTTTCTTTCTAGGTATTCTTCAAGTCCTAAAACCTTGGCTACTTGATCAACCTTGGTATCAATTTGGTCTTTGGGATATTTTTTAAGCTTTAGGGCATAGGACATATTTTCTCTTACAGTCATCTGAGGGTAGAGGGCATAATTTTGAAAAACCATAGCTATATCCCTATCCTTTGGTTCTACATCATTTACAAGCTTATCTCCTATATAAAGCTCACCTTTTGATATATCTTCTAGTCCTGCTACCATTCTTAGAGTTGTAGACTTACCACAACCTGATGGTCCTACAAAAACTATAAATTCTTCGTCTTTTATCTCTAAGTTGAAATCTTTTACAGCTTCTACTCCGCCATCATATATTTTATAAATGTTTTTAAATGTTAATCCTGCCATTTTTCCCCTCTTATGAAAATCTCCTGTTATATAAGTAAAGATCTAGCAATAGTAATCCAAGTGATATTATTTGGATAAATAAATACTTATATCCAGTAGTAGCATGTCCTATAAATTGTAAAATTACAGCTATTATGAAAATTAGACCCAAAATTAAATTGGCCATTTTTTTCTTTTTATAATAATCCATAACTACTCCTTAATCCACTTTATCTCGCCTAATCTAAGACTTAAATCTTTTACATTTCCATCTTTATCATATACTTTTGTTTCTATATCCTTATTAGAGTTGTTTATAATACAATACTCATCAAGGCCTTTGAAAGCTGCAACTTCTGCATATATACTTTCTGCAAAGTATTTTTTAAGTTCATCTTCCTTATGAGATACATACATGATGGCTCTTTTTATAATCCTTGTATTTTGAAAAGAATATGGACATCCTGCCATATAGAAACTTCTTCCCTTGCCATAGTCTCTTGTAGCCATTCTTACACCTTCATTGTAATAGTCTAGAATTCTTGTATCCTTATCTATGGCATATACATTTTCTTTTCCTTCTCCATAGTCTATCTTTCCTATTACATCCTCAAGTATAAAGTGGGAGTCTTCTACTTTTGTGAAATACTTGTTTCTTCCTTGTGAGAATCCACATTCTACATCAAGACCAAGGACATCCCTAAGTTGGAAAAATTTGCCATTTTTTTGATATGCTGATGGGTCTCCAACCCCAATAAATCCTCCACCATTATAAACATAAGAACGTAATTTTTCGATTATTTTACTATCAGAAAAATAATCAGCTCCAGAAAATGCTGTGTAGGCATCTCCAGCATTTATTATCACATCAAATTCATTAAGGTCTTTTTCTTTTAAATCATCAAAGTTTATAAAGGATACATCTACATCCATACCTGATAAGGCTTCCATAAGTCCCATATAGGAGTAAGCAAGTTTAAATCTTTTACCATGGGCTACAATGTGTGAACCCCAACGTCTTATCTCACCCCATGAGTTTAGTATTGCAACTTTGGCACTTACCTTTGGAATCTTTTCTGAAATTTTATTATAGATTAGCCTATATTCATCAGCAATATTTGCTATATAGTCTGTAAAGTCTTTAAATTTGTAGGCAAGGGATAAGTATCCACCATATCCAATCCTATCTAATGGACTTCTTAGAAGTGCTCTTCTTGCCTTTATCCAATTATCTCTTGCCTCAATTGATGGATCATTTCCTTCATAAAAGGTATCTGGGAAAAAGTATGGTAAAAATCTTCCCTCTTTCATTTGTGTGTCTATATCGGATATTAGTCTTAAAGTTATTCCATCTCCAACACTACCTACCACTCCATCAAGACCAATTTCTTTAAAATATTTGCCAAAAGGCTCTATTCCAATCCATGAATCTCCCAAAAACATTACAGCTTTTTTGTTATATTTGTGAACTAAGTCTACTAGTCTTTTTGCCCTCTCAGCTACAAATTTTGATTCAAAATCTATATAGGTTAGAAATTCTTTAGAAGGTTTCCTATACATTGAATTGTAATATCCTTCATCTATAAATACTTCCGGAGATAGTCTATAACCATATTGAGCTTCAAATTTATCTAAGGCATTTGGAGATACTGTATGAAGGTATCCAAACCAGTCTACATATTTTTCCTTAGCCTCTTTGTTAAATACTAGGGTAAAATGATAGAAAAATGTTGTAAACCTAACTATATCAGTTTTAGGATTTTCTATAAGCCATTTTTCTAGAGCTTCTTCTACGTATTTTGATGTTTTCTCCCCTCTTACATCCATTGGTATATGGTGAGGGACATCTTTCCAATCATTTGTTATATAATTATACATTTGAGTTGGATCCCAAATGCCAAAGGCTAGGAAGGAAACTGAATAGTCGTGAAAGGGTATTGTTTTTATAATGACCTTATCTTTATCTAGGGTCCAATCATTTATATCAACAACTTTCCCTGTTGTCCTATCTCTTACTTCCCAGTATTTTTTATAGTCTGATTTGTAATCGATTTTGATTTGCTCATCATAGTAGTCTTCAAGTAGATCTATTTCAAGACTTTCAGATGTAGCAGTTTTGAATTCACTTGAAAGATAAAGTCTAATAGCCTCATCTAAGTTTTTTTCAGCAAAGTCATTTATATCTCTTACTGTAAAGTAGGTTGTATATATATCTACATCTTCTATATCTTTAATCTCATCGGGAAGCTTTGTTCCGTCAGAATCTCTTATAGCATCTGCCTTAAGTTTATCAAGCATTTCCAAAGTTTCATTATAGAAATTTTCTTCACTAGGAAGGGTTAACCTTCCCCATAGTTTATTTTGATTAGTCATTATCCTTTATCTCCTCCTATCATCATTCCTTCTGTAAGTTGTTTTTGTACTAGTATATACATTATTAAAGTTGGTATCATTACAATTACGAGTCCTGCATAAAGTCTACCATAATTTGCAGCCCCTCTTGCTGCTTGTTGTAGGTTAATAAGACCTACTGGTAGAGTTTTTTTAGTTTGGTCTGTCATAAGGGTTAGGGCTAGAATATACTCATTCCAAAATGACAAGAAATTAAATAATATTACTGTTATAACAGCTGGTTTTGCCATTGGAATCATTATATCAACCATGGTTCTAAAGTAGCCTGCTCCATCTATATAAGCTGCTTCTTCGTAAGATTTTGAAATAGATGAGAAGAAATTTGTAAGTAGATAAACTGTAAAAGGAACTGCAGTTGCTGCATAAATAAGGGCTAGAACTAACCTGTTATTTAATAGGAAAGCTCCTCCCATAACATTTGATAAGGGTCCTTGGTTTATCATCTTATTTAAATCTCTTAAAAGCATAAATATTGGAATTACTATATAGGAAAGGTTAATAAAAAGACCTGCTTTAAGTATGGTGCTAATTATTGACTTTCCTCTAAATTCCATACGAGCAAGTATATAGGATGCTGGTAGGGAAATTGCTAAAAGTATCACTAATCCTAAGAATGTAACCATAACTGAATTTAGGAAAAACTCTCCCATATTTGCAGCTTCCCAAGCATCTTTGAAATTGTCTAGGTAAAAGCTTGCTGGAAGTTTCCATGGATTTTGATAAAATTCTGGATTTGTCTTAAGTGATGACATGAACACCCACATAACTGGTATGAGGATAGATAGTGCCATTACTATAAGGCAAAAATATATAAATACCTTAAATAGTTTTGATTTTTCTTTCATTGCTCACTCCTAATATTGGATTAGATCTCTTTTAGTTAACCTATGCACTATAGCTGATAGGATAAAGGAGAATAAAAATACTACAACTCCTATAGCAAGTCCATAACCAAAGGCTGAATTGGTGTAGGCTTGTTCATATTGGTAGTTTAAAAGGGTTAAACTTGCCCCATCTGGTCCTCCGCCTGTTAAAGCCTTTATGATTTGGAAGGCTATATTTATATTACTTATTACATAAAATGTAAGGGTTGTTCTTATTGTTTGCCATGTAAGAGGTAGGGTTATATCAAAAAATTGTCTAATCCTACTAGCTCCATCAAGCTTTCCTGCTTCATATAGGTGTTCTGGAATCTGACTCATAGTTGACATATACATAACCATATAATATCCAATCGCTTGCCAGATCATGGCAAAACCAATTGAGTAAACAACCTTGAGTCTATCTCCCAAGAAAGATATATTCTCACTTCCTGGATTTATAAGTCTTAAAAGTCCATTTATAAGACCTTCATCCATGCCATAAACTACTGCAAAGATTGATGCTATAACTGCAATAGATAAAATATTTGGAATATAGAAAATAATCCTGAATACGTTTTGCCCCTTAAATGATTCACGTGTCAAAATTGATGCGAAAACAATTGCCATAACCATAGTAACTATTGTAACTATAACTATAAGAAAAATTGTATTTTGACTTGCCCTAACAAAATTTGGATCTTTGACTAAAATTTTGAAGTTATCTAGACCTACAAATGTCTTATTACCTGAAAGTCCTCCTGTTTTAAATAGGGATTCTTTAAATACATTGAATGTAGGATATACCATAAATAATAAATAAAGAATAAAGGCTGGCAATAGACCAAAGAAAATAAATCTAGACCTATTTTTGCTATTTTTCATAAAATCTCCTTGTTTTTTAGCTAAGCTTTAAAGTCCTAACTTTCACACCAAGTAAAAGCTTTATTTTTACAAGCTTAGACGCATGGTAATTACCTTTTCTTTTATTATATGAAAAGAAGATTAAAAAGTCAACAATAATATTAAACGTTTTCTTCTTAGATTTTAAATCCTACTTTATTTAAAAGAATTTTCTATTTTTTATTACAAAAATATAGTTTTTTTCACAAAATTAAAGTAGTTAAAGATTAAATATATAATATTGGATTTAAGTAAATAGGGTATAAATGTGTATGAGGTGACTTATGAAAATAGTTATAATAGGGGCAGTTGCAGCAGGAGCAACCGCTGCAACCAATATAAGAAAAATTTCTAAAGACAGCGAGATAATCTTACTTGAAAAAGGAAGAGATACTTCCTTTAAAAACTGTGAGATTCCTTATTATCTTTCAGAAATGGTTAAAGATAGCAAAGATTTAATAGCAAGAAATCCTGAAGCTTTTAAGAAAAATAATGATATAGATGCAAGAAACTTTAATGAAGCAATCTCTATAGATAGGGATAAAAAGGAAGTTTTAGTAAATGATATTAAAAATGATAAAACTTATACTGAATCTTACGATAAGCTTATAATTGCAACAGGAGCTTCTCCTTTTATTCCAGATTCTATAAAAGGACTTGATAAGGATAGAGAAAATGTCTTTAAGGTAGAAAATGTAGTAGATGTTGAAAGGATAAGAGCTTATATAAAAGAGAAAAATGCCAAAAAAATCATAGTAAATGGAGCAGGTTTTATAGGTATAGAGGCAGCTGAGAACTTAAATGAACTTGATGGAGTAGATATTTACCTTATAGTAAGGTCAAGAGTCCTAGAGGCAAATATTGATGAAGAACTTGCAGGATTTGTAGAAGAGAATATAAGAAAACATATAAACATGATAAAAAATGATGAGATTATAAAGGTAGAAGATGATGAGCTTATTTTAAAAAGTGGCAAAAAATTAGACTACGATGTGCTCATAAATGCTATAGGTATAAAGCCAAATTCAGAAATTGCAAAAAAAGCTGGTCTTAAACTTACCGAGTCTGGGGCTATTGATACTGATCGAAATTTCTTAACAAATGACCCAGATATCTATGCCATAGGTGATGTTATAGAAGTATATAACCCACTTACAAGAAAAAATGGCAAACTAAATCTAGCATGGCCTGCTCACAGAGAAGCTAAATTTGTAGCAAAACATATCTTTAATATGGCAGGAAAGTCCCCTTCATTTATAGGGTCATTTTCCCTAAGGTCTTTTGATATTAACATTGCATCAACTGGCCTTTCAAGAAAAGTTCTTGAAAGTGAAAATATTGCTTTTGAATCAACTCTTATAAGACACAATGACTCAGTAGATATCCTACCTTACTCTAAACCTATGAACATGAAAATACTTTTCGACTCACACACTGGCCTTATCTACGGTATCCAAGCTGTAGGAGAAGGTGATGTAGTTAAAAGAATAGATATAGTAGCAGGACTTGTTGGAATGGGTGCTGATATTTATGATCTTTATGATACAGAGCTATCCTACCAACCAATCTTCTCAACTCCAGAAGATGCCCTAAATACATTAGCAAGTCAGGCTATAGATATATTTGAAGGTGATTTAAAGCATGTGAACTTATATGAACTTAAAGATAAAATTAATGACTTTAGGATTATTGATATAAGAAGTAAAGAAGCTTTTGATAAATCTCACATAAGGGGTGCAGAAAATATTGAAAGTTCAAAAATCAGAGAAAATCTTGATTTAATTAATAAGGATGAAAAGACACTTTTATATTGCAACTCAAGTAATATCGCAAAGTCTTTGACTAAGTTTCTAATAAGCCAAGGTTTTAACAAGGTCTATATGCTTGAAGGCTCTATGGTCTTTTTGGAAAAATATGTGGATGTTTTAGGACTTGATTTATTGGAAAGATAAAAGAAGGACTGTTTCAAGTATAATTGGAACAGTCCCTTTTATTTTAGACAAAATTAAGATGCATTCTTATCTTATTTTATTTAGAAAGATTTATTACATTATAATTACCATTTTCCTTAAATATATTATCGTGACTTATTACGATTACAATACCATCTTTTTCTAATAAACTTTCTATCAAATTAAGAACATGAATTTTTACTTTTTCATCTAAGAAATTTGTTGGCTCATCAAATATATAAGCACTTCTTCTTGTTTTTGATACTAGCTCTAATTGGGCTAGTTTTTTTGACCAGAAGATCCATTATACACTTTATTTAAAATTCCATATTGGCTTATTATTGGCTCTGAAGGTATGTAAACTATATCTTTATATAATATATCAATTTGTTTATTTAAAATGTTACCATTTATTAATATTTGTCCTTCATATCTATTTGATAGGTTTAAAATTGATTCCGCTAATGTTGTTTTTCCGACACCATTAGAGCCAACTATTAAATTTACTCTATCTTTATCAAATTTAATATTTAAAGGTTTGTGAAGTTTTTTTCCATCACTTCCAAGTCCAACATAATCTTTAAGAATAATTCCTCTTATTTTCTCATTATTAAAATTCATAGAATCAATATTTAAAAATTTATTATATGATTTCAATGCTGGCTTACTACTTACGTATTCTCTTCTTATATTAAATAAATCTAACATAGGACTCCACAGATTGCTTATATATAAAGATACTGCAGTATAATCACCTGCTGTCATTTCTCCTTTAGCAATTAAAATTATTGAAATTATAGTAGTAAGTGTTATGGAAAAATTTAAAGTCCCGTATACAAATATGTTATATATGACACTTTCATACTTAACCTTTCTAATCAAATCATTTCTAAATTTTTCATAAAAAGTTTCTATATTAAGCAGCTGTTTCTCTTCTAAAAACTTCTCCTCTTTACTAATACTTTTTTGATCTATTAAATATCCCTTGATTTTTTTCATATTTCCCAAATGATCTGAAGATGCATTACTTATATTGACCTCACTTTATAGGAAACTATTGCAGAAATAGGTATTATTATAAGAAAAGCCAGCAAAATCCATTTAGATATAAAGTAAACTATAAAGCAAGTAACTATAAACTTACTTATATTTATAATAATCTCTAATATATTTCTATATATAAAAGGCTGAACTATTTCAAAGTTTTGCCCTAACTCTTGTGTCATTCTTGCCTTATCCAAGTTGTTCTTTTTATTATCATAAACTTTAAGTAAATTATTTATTTGAGAAAATTGATTTATATATGCTTCTAAATCATTAATCCCAAAATAATAATCTTCTAACACATAAAAAAAGTGAACGAAAATACTTATTAATAACATTGATAAAATATATATAATAGCATATTTTATGTTTTTATTAATTGCACTATCTATAGCTTTTGATATTATCAAAGGATTTAAAAGAGTTAAAGATATTACTATAACCCTTATTAATAATAGTTTAATAAATTCTTTCTTATTCGTGTATTTCCAAAATTTCAACATCATCGATAAGCTCCATTAACTTAGTATAGTCATTTAATATAATTATTTTTTCTTTAATATAAGGTGAAAATGAGTCAAGTCCAAAATTTTGTGTAAAATTTACTAATCCAATATTTGCTATTTCAACCTAGTATATAATTTAGAAGACATAATCCACTCCTCATTAATATCAATGAGGAGTGTTAAAACTTTCTATATATAATTTATATTAGAGTGTAACAAAATGAGGTATTGTAATAAATAAACCTAAACAATATTATGGTCTTGACTTAATATTTTATGAAATAAATTAAATTCAAATATTATCTAAGTTATTAATAGATGCTATCTTATAAATTTCTCTAATATCATCCTCATTCATAGAATAAAACCCACCTGTTTTTTTCCCATTTAGATTATTTAAACTTACTAATTCATCTATATCATAATCATTGATACCCAACTCTTTAAAATTAATAGGCATGTTTATTTTCTTAATAAATTTTTTAAACTTTTCAATACCAATATTAGCAGTTTCAAGATAATTTTCATCATTAATTTCAACTTTAAATACTCTATTTGCAAATTGAACAAATTTATCTAATCCATGTCTTGAAACTACATATTGCATCCAAGCAGGAAAGATCACAGCCATTCCAGCACCATGATTACAATTATATTTAGCAGACAAAACATGTTCTAAATGATGAGAATTCCAGTCTTGTTCTCTATCACATCCAATAATATTATTATGAGCCATTGTTCCAGCCCACATTATATTTTCTCTCGAACTTAAATCCTTGCTATTTTGTATAGCCATTGGTCCAATTTCTACTAAAGTTTTCATTATACCCTCTAACAACCTATCAGATAATTGGACACTTTCTGTATTAGTAAAATATCTTTCTAAACAATGTGTAAAAATATCAATTATACCAGAAGCTGTTTGAAATTTATTTAATGTTAATGTAAGCTCTGGATTCATTATTGAAAAAACTGGTCTAATCAAATCAGATTCTATGGCGATTTTTTCAAAAGTTTTCTTGTTAGTTATTATTGCATTTGGTGAACTTTCACTTCCAGAAGAAGCTATGGTTAATATAACACCTACATCGATTGCTTCTTTGATTTCCTTACCACAATAAAAATCCCAGAAATCTCCATCATACTCTACTCCGATAGCGATAGACTTTGCTAAATCTATAGAGCTACCTCCACCTATTGCTAATATAAAATCAGTTTTTGAACTTTTTGCTATATTAATACCCTGATATACTAAGTCTGATGTAGGATTAGGCTCTACCTTATTAAATAAGCTATATTTTAATTCTTCTTTTTTTAAGGATTCTTCTATACTAGCAATTAATCCATTAGATTCAAATATTTCTGGGTAAACTATTAGAACATTATTTTTATTAATTCTTTTTATCTCTTCTCCAACTTTTATATGACTTTCTTTGCCAAAGATATATTTTGTTGGACTATAATAAGTGAAATTTTGCACTTACTTATCCTCCTTCTTTGGCTGACCATAATTTTTAAATCCTTCTGCAACTTCCTTCATTTCATCATCAGTCAATAAAATAGGTTTACCTATACTCATTGCTCTATATTGAATTTCAGCAACATATTCCATCTCTTTAGCAAGACTATAAGCAGAACTTATATCTTTTCCACATACAACTATGCCATGATTAGCAAGTAGTACCGCATCGGATTTTCCAGCAGCTTTAACAGCTGATTTTGCTAATTCCTCTGTACCATATCTTTTATAATCTGCACAAGGTACTTCTATTGAATTAGCATCAGCAATAACATAATGGACTGGCTTTATTGGCATTCTTAAAGCCGAAATAGTTGTACAAAAAACAGAATGAGTGTGAACAACAGCTCTAGCATCCGGTTTATTCTTATAAAACAGTGTGTGTAAATGCCATTCACTTGAAGGTTTTTTATCCCCATCTATTATATTTCCTTCTAAATCCATAACAACTATATCTTTTGAAGTTGTCTTTTGATAATCTACACCTGATGGAGTTATAAATACAAGTCCACTTTCTTTATTAAATATGCTTAAATTACCACTAGTACCAGAGCTTAAACCTTCTGTACTCATTTTTTTTCCATAATTTACTAAAGCTTGTTTTTCCTCATTATAATTCATGTGTTCTCCTTAATTATTTTTTAAAAATATTATGTTCTATCCATTTATTATAATAATTTTTTATTAATTTATAATTACTAGGATTATATTCTTCATTTTCATTATTAAAATTGTTATTACTATGATTGAAATATTCATTGCATATCTCAAGTAAGCCAAATAAAGTTGCATCATTAAAATGTTTTGGTAATATAATTGATTTTCGACTTAAATTTGACAGCATCTTTATTAATAGTTTAGATTTAAATCCATTTCCCATTCCAATAATGTTAATATATTTTCTTTTATTAATTTTTTCCATTTCTATTAAGTTTATATATATAGAACATGCTATATCAGCAAGTATCGCTAATGCGAAATCTATATCTTCTATTTTACTGTCAAGTGGTGTCTTTAATATAAAAGATCCTGAATTCTTCTTTAAACTTCTAATTCTCGAAGTTGATGTTAGATTTGCAATTACTTTTATATCTTTTATTTTATCGCAAAGTTTTTCAATTTCTTCATATGTTAAACTTTCAAAATATATATCTTTAAAATTCTGATAATTTAACCCTGTTATACCAGGGTTAAATTCTGAAATATAACCATCACCTTTTAAAAAAGAATTTATCCAAGTCTCTTTAGAATCCATATTTGGAAGATTTTTTGAAAAGCTAATAATAGGTGTAGTTGTACCAGAAATTACATACAATGAATTGTATTGATTTGGATAAATCTTCATAGCAACTTGCGTATCAGCTCCTCCTACAATAAATATGGCATCTGATAATTGACTGAATTTTTTTACCCATTCTCTTTTTATTTTTCCTAAACTAAAGCCAGAATTAACTTTTTTAGGTGGTGATAAACTTTCTAATTCAAAAATTTTAGCTATATCATATGAATAATCTAAATCATTTAAATCATATAATTGAGTATCAGTTGCTTGACTAGGTTCTATGGTCAGCTTTCCGGTAAATTCAAATGCTATCCACTCACTAACACTTGTGAAACTATAAATATCATTATACTCAGTTTTATATACATTTTTATAACCTAAGATTTTTGCTGCAGGAAAATCTTCAGTTAACTTTTTCCCAGTTCTTTCATATATATTTTTATATTCAATATTAGATATATATTCTCTACCTCTATTATCAATATTTGGTAAACCGATTACAGCTTTGTTATCATTATTAATCAACACTACAGATTGTCTTGTACTTGAAGAAGAAATAGCTGATATTTTTTTATCAAAATTTGACAATAACTTTAATAATGCTCCCTCAAATTTTTTCATATATTCATTTGGTAAAAAATAGATTGAATCATTGTAATTGTAGTCAATTCGATAATGATTTTTAAACTTTTCAGACTTTAAAACTTTACCATCCTCTTCTATAATGGACAATTTACTATTTCCAGTTCCTATATCAATTAGAAGATAAAAATTTTTCACTTAAATAATCTCCTTATTATAAATTATTTTTAATAAATCTTCTCCTTTAAACCATTTGAATATTCTTTCATTTAATATTTTAGATTGATGTGATGTAACCTGAAAAGTAGCACCTCCAATATGAGGAGTCAATATTACATTATTATTTTTTAGAAAATCCAGTTCACTATACTTAGGAGGTTCTTTAGGTAAAACATCTAGTATTACAGTTATTTTTTTATTTTTTATAATATTTATTAAATCATTGTTATTTATTACTTGTGATCTGGAACTATTAATTAAAATGCCTCCTTCTTTTATATAATTTAAAAGCTTATAATCTATCATATTGTTTGTTTCTGAATTCACTGGTAAATGTATACTAATTATATCTGACTCTTTAAAAATATCTTCTAAGTTCTTTTCTTTGTATTTTTCTATATCTTTAACATATGGATCATAATAAGAAATATTTGCTCCAAAACTAGTTAATAAATTTGCTAAACTTTTTCCAACCGCTCCAAGTCCAACTATCCCTACTTCTTTGTTATATATTTCTTGACCCATCCAAGTGTAATATGGTGTAGTGCCTTCCTTCCATTCACCATCTTTTATCCATTCTATAGAAGGTAAAATATTTCTATAGCTCATTATTATCATACCTACTATATATTCTGCAACAGCAATAGAGTTTCTACCCGGCGTACATATTACTGGTAGTTTATGCATATTGCATGCATTTATATCAATATTTGCTGGATTTGACCTACAATCTCCTATTAACTTAAGATTTTTGTATGAGTCTAATACTTTATTTGTAACCCTATCTAATTCTGTTATTAGGACATCTGGATTTACTCTATTTAAATTGTCTATCATTTCATTTTCATAAAATCTCTCTCCAGTGAGTGTCCAGGGTTCATATATAACTTCATCAAAAATATTTTTCAAATCTATTAGATTATTTTCAGAATAAGGTGCTCTAACATAAACTTTCATAATTATATCTCCTTATATCTTTTATAAATTATTTATATAATCAACTACTTCTTTACCATATTTTATTTTGTACCTATTTAATATTAAGTATTTACCAAAATTAATTAGCAATATGTCTAATTTTTTTCTTTTATCTCTATCTTTCAAAGAAGTTATTTCTTCCACTTTAGAATCTCCTATATCCCTTCTAATAATTTCAGTTCCTGCATATCCAAATGAATCTGCTATAACCTCACTAATATAGGTTTGCTTAAATAATTCGTTTTTAAAGTATTCATTTTTAATATACTTATCATATGCATCATATAACTTAAATATGGTCATATCTATTGTTTCTTCTAATAATTTATTCAACGCGTTTTTTCTTTTATCTTTTAGTATCAAACTATTTGCTAAAGCAAAAGAAATATTTCCCCAAACATTTCCAATGTCATAGCCCATAGGTCCGTAGAAAGAAAACTCTGGATCAATAACTTTTATGCCATTTTCATTAACAAATATACTACCAGTATGTAGATCACCATGAATTAAAGCTTGGGAATTACTTTGAAAATTATCCTTAAGTTTCAATACTTCACATATCAATTTTTTATCTTCATAAATATTTTGTTCTACATATTTAATCAAATCCTTATTAATAATATTTCTATCTTTATAATTAAAATAGGGTTCTGTCAATACAAGATCTTCAGTTATATCACATAAATCAGGATTTATAAATTTCTTGACATTTAACTTTTTCTCTTTTCTAGATAAAACATAATCTGTCATTGGAATTAAAGTTCTTTTTAAAAATTCAGACAAAGAATCTGATAAGTGATTATATATATTTCCCTTTTTTAATTCTTTTCTTAGGTTTTTATAAGAAGAGATATCTTCCATTATTATCACTGATCTTTCTTTATCATAAAAATAAACCTTAGGTACAGAGCCTGGATAATTTTTATATTGAGATATTAAAGCATTATATTCTATTTCACTTCTATTTATATCTAGAGGTCTACCTGATGATCTCAAATATACATCAGACTGTTTTACTATTATTGATTTTCCAGAATTATTATCACTTACTTTAAAAACATAATTTATATTCCCATCACCTATTTCTATACATTTTAAGTTATCACTATCTTTAAAAAAATTATGATTGCGAACATAATCCAATATTTCTAAATTGCTTAATAATTTTGATTTCATAGCTATCTCACTTCCTGTTTATATTATCTCGAGTTTTTATTTTAGGAAAACCTACAAATATAAATGCTATACCAAATATTGCCAACAAAATACTATACCATGAATAAGGAACAATAGATAAAGTTGATATCTCTGCTATTCCTGCTGCTAATAAAATTTGTCCTGCCCATGGAGTAATTCCATTACCTATGCTTGCAAATAAATCAAGAATACTCGCTGTTCTTACTCTATCTACACCAAATTCATCTGAAATATCTCTTGCTATAGGCCCTACAGTTATTATTGCAATCGTATTATTAGTTGTTGCTACATCTACTAAAAATACTAAAAAAGCGATAGCTAGTTCGGCACCACTTCTACCTTTAACGTTTCTAGTCAATCTATAAAGCAACCAGTCTATGCCTCCTAAATAATGCATTAACGCAACCAATCCACCTACCATTACAGCAATTACAGCCATGTCCTCCATCGCAATTATTCCTTCTCCTAAAATTCCAAATGCTTCTATCAATGTAAAAGTGCCTTGGAATATCCCAATAATTACTCCAACTAATATTGCAGATCCCATAGCTAATATTACATGAACTCCAATTAATGATAATCCTATAACTAATATGTAAGGCAATAACTGGATAAAATCCCAAGAAAGATTTTCATTAGATATGTTAGATGAACTTGACATAAAACCAAGTAATAGCAGAGTTATAATCACTGCTGGTAATACCATTAGAAAGTTAGCTCTAAATTTATCTTTCATTTCAACTTCTTGAGTTCTTGTTGCTGCTATAGTGGTATCAGAAATAAAAGATAAATTATCTCCAAACATTGCTGAGCCTACTACAGTACCACACATCAATGGCATCAATATCCCTGTAGAGTTTGCTAATGCAACACCTATTGGCATTAAAGCCGTTACAGTACCCATAGAAGTTCCCATAGAAAAACTTAAGATACAACCTATTATAAATACACCTGGTAAAATCATACTCTGAGGTAACAAACTCAAGCCTAAGTTTGTAACTGATTTAACAGCTCCCATTCTATCAGCAACAAGATAGAACATCCCGGCTTCTAAGAAAATTAGAAACATTAATATTAATGTATCATCGCCACCACCTTTACAAAACATGGTTACTAACTCATCAAAACTTAAATTTCCTTTAGATTTTTTTATAGAAAATATAAAAGCAAATATACAAGCTATTAATATTCCTACATTTAAAGGTAAGGAACTAGCACTACCTGTCATTATTGTTATTAATATGTACAAAAATATAAATATTAATAATGGAACTAAACCAAAAAAACTACCTTTTTTTCTTTCTTCTTTCATTTTTTCTCCTTTCGTTTTTTTCTTCATAAAAACGTTTGCTTCTTTCAATCATAATACCACATTATTAAATAAAAGTAAACAATATATTGGAGATTTTTTGGTATTTTGTGGTTTTTTTGTTTGAGATAATTATGATACAATTTATACTATAATAGTTAAAATATAAAAATTTAAGGATTAATATGTTAAAGATAGATAGACAAAATAAAATTTTAGATTTATTAAAAAGAAATGATAGTGTATTAGTAACTGAATTAAGTGATTTTTTTAATTGCTCTGATGAAACAATTAGAAGAGATTTAAAAGAATTAGAAAAATCTAATTTACTTACAAGGACGCATGGAGGTGCTTTTTTAACTCAAAAGAATGATAAAACATATCCTACGAAAATAAGAAATATCTTATTATTAAAAGAGAAAATTAGAATATGTAAAAAAGCTCTAGAAATTATTGATAATAACGACTTTATTTTTCTAGATTCTAGTACAACCTGTTATCAACTAGCTAAATTCATACTTGAATCTGGTTTAAGTGTAACAATTGCTACAAACTCTTTTATAATATCACAATTATGTACTCAGAAAAAAAACGATATAAATCTTATAGTTTTAGGAGGTTATTTAAGGAACAATAATATGTCTACTGTTGGCGTAGAAGCTGTAGAGCAAATAAATAATTATTTTGCAGACAAGTGTTTTATTTCTCCACCAAAAGTAAATTTAGAAAAAGGTATTTTTGATAATAATATTTTAGAATCAAAAGTAAGAGAAGCTATGATAACAAATTCAAATAAAAAAATTATTTTAGCTGATAATACAAAATTTCAATCAATAACTAATTACAAAATTACGAATACTAGCAATTTCGATTTATTAATTTCAGATATAGAATTATCAACAAATAAAAATGATATTTTAAAAAAATATAACGTTAAATTTATTCAGGCCTAGTTATTATATTAAAAAATTGTAGATTATTCAATGAATAAATTAAAAAATTTTAATTTATTAAAAATAATTAAACCAAGTCTAATTAATTTTAGAATGTGTAAAATCTTGTATACAGTAACAGAATATTTAAAGCTACAAAAAGAACATTTATTTAGTGATAGTAGAGGACAATCCATATATAGTATTACATACTGAAATCAAACGCCATTCTACTTATCAGTATTCTTTAAAAAAGATGATTTGATATTAGAAAAAATTAGAAAATATTAAAATTTATTTAAGTTAGTGTGTCTTTTTGTGGAAAAGTTAGGTTTTGTATATAATAAACTTACAAGTTTTTTCAAATATAATACAAAATATATTGATTTTATTAATAAATATTAAATAGTAAAAATGGAATAATAATAGATAATGTAAATCTAATAAGCCAAGGTTTTAACAAGGTCTATATGCTTGAAGGCTCTATGGTCTTTTTGGAAAAATATGTGGATGTTTTAGGACTTGATTTATTGGAAAGATAAAAGAAAAACTCGATTAAGCCAAATTTGCTATAATCGAGTTTTTTAATATTTTTATTTAATTTTATCTAAGGCTTGTAATAAATCTTCTATTATATCTTCACTATCTTCAAGTCCTACTGAAAGTCTTATAAGTCCTGGTGCAATTCCAGCTTCTTTTAATTCTTCTTCTGTATAGGTTGAATGAGTCATGCTTGCAGGGTGCTCTATTAATGTTTCACAATCTCCAAGACTTACTGCAAGTGAGCATAGTTTAACATTGTTCATAACAATCCTACCAGATTCTATACCTCCCTTTACTTCAAAGGCAATCATAGCACCAAAGTCTTTCATTTGTTTTTTAGCTATGTCATGATTTTTAAAATCAGAAAGTCCTGGATAGTATATTTTTTCTATATTTTTGTTTCCTTTTAGAGCTTCTACTATTTTTTTAGCATTCTCCACGTGTTTTTTCATACGAACTTCTAAAGTCTTCATACCTCTAAAGATTAAAAAGGCATCATGAGCTGAAAGTACTGAACCTGTAAAG
This sequence comes from Anaerococcus porci, assembly GCF_009696575.1. GTDB lineage: Bacteria > Bacillota > Clostridia > Tissierellales > Peptoniphilaceae > Anaerococcus > Anaerococcus porci. The sequence continues at coordinate 142,088 of NZ_VULQ01000003.1, forward strand.
TCTTTTTGACCAACAAATCTTACTTGGGTCATTAATTCTTTGCTTCCTGCAGAAAATCCCGCAACAACATCTCCATGTCCATTTAGGTATTTGGTGGCAGAGTGAACTACTATATCTGCCCCAAGTTTTAATGGATTTTGTAGGTAAGGGGTTGCGAAAGTATTATCTACTATAACCAAAGTATCAGAACTATTTTGCTTGGCTAAGTTCGCTACAGCTTTTATGTCAATAATATCAAGAGTAGGGTTTGCCGGTGTTTCAAGATAGATTATTCTTGTGTTATCTTTTACAGACTTTTTAAGCTCATTAATGTCTGTCATATCTATAAAATCAACATCTACATTGAATTTTTTTATTTCATTTAAAAAGGCAAAGGTACATCCATAAAGGGTTTTACAAGCTAATATATGATCTCCAGCCTTAATAAATGGCCAAATTGATGATGTTATTGCACCCATTCCTGATGATGTGGATACAGCAGCTTCTGCTCCTTCTAGGGCGGCAAGTTTTTCTTCTAGGGCATTGTTAGTTGGATTTCCAAGTCTTGAGTATATATATCCACCCTCTTCTAGGGCAAATCTTCTTCCTCCTTGTTCGGCATTATCAAATATAAAAGTTGAAGTTTGATATATAGGAAGTCCTAAAGAACCAAACCCATCTTTATATGATCCTTTATGTATTGTATTAGTTGCAAATCCTCTTTCTTTTTTAATATCTGTCATTTTTTATCCTTTCTTATTTTTACAAAACAAATTACATATAATATAATAAATTCAAAACATATTAGGAGGTATTATGAATTTAACTAAAATTTATTACGCTATTGAAGTTTCTAAAACTGGTTCTATTTCAAAGGCTGCTAAAAAGCTTTACACATCTCAACCTGCAATCTCTATGGCCATAAATGATTTGGAAAGAGAATTGGGATTTAAGATTTTCAAAAGATCTAATGCAGGCACTCAAACTACAGCCAAGGGCCTTGAATATCTGATTAAATGCCAAGACTTAATCAAAAAATACAAGGAAATTCAAAGACAATATGCTCCTATCAATAAAGATGCTAATGAACTTAGTGTTTCAAGCCAACATTTTAACTTTGCAGTATCTGCCTTTATGAAACTAATAAGCCTTCATAAGGATCAAGTCTTTAAATTCTACCTTAAGGAAACCACCTCTCTCGATGCTATTAGAAATGTTGAAAACGATTATTCTGAAATTGCCTTTATTTATATAAATGACTCATATAAGAAGGCAATATTTGATCTTTTTAGGGAAAAATCCCTAAATTATACTTCTATAGCCCAAGTTATACCTCACGTTTTCTTAAATAAAGACCACCCTCTTGCAAATAAGGAAGTTATAAGTATAGAAAGTCTATATGACTACCCTATGATAATCTACGAACAAGACGAATCCGAGATTTTGCCTGAGGAGTTTATAACTCTTCCAAATCATAAGCAGATAATCTATACCCAGGATAGAGGAACATCTCTTGGACTTATTTCTAACACAAAGGCATTCAATATTGGTACTGGATGCATACACCCTAATAGCGGTTATGATAATATAAAAACTATAAGGCTTGAAAATCCTGATAATCTTTCTATGGATATAGGTTACGTATATAAGACTCAAAGAAGACTTTCTCCTCTTTGTAAACAGTACCTATCTTTGATTAAAAAAGAGCTTGTTCTGTGTCTTCCAGATTTTTAAGATGATTGGCAATCTTTGATTCCGGCATATCATATTCAAAGTTCCACTTATCCTTAGCCTTAGTAAATGGTATATAGATTGATATTATGGAAATTATAGCTAGGATAAATTGATACCAGAAAAATGGTATAAGCTCAAAAGGTGCAACAAGTCCATTAGTAAAACCTGCTGCTATAAGAACTTGGGCTCCATATGGCACAAAACCTTGAAATACACATGAAAATGTATCTAAGAGAGAGGCTGATCTTCTTGGATCAATCTTATATTCATTGCACATCTTCTTTGCTATAGGACCTGAAATAATTATGGCTACAGTATTGTTTGCTACTGCAATATCCGCTAAAGATACAAGCGATGCAATCCCCAATTCTCCAGATTTTTCATCCTTGGCAAATTTTCTAATCTTTGCAATTATCCAATTAATTCCTCCCTCTTTGGAAACCATATTAGAAAGACCTCCTATAAGCATGGATAAGAGAAATATCTCAAACATTCCTGTAAAACCTTCCCACATGGTTTGAGTTAGGGCCAAAAGATTAAAACCATTGTTTATAAGAAGAACAATGCCTGATAAAATTATGCCACCTGTAAGCACTAAAAATACATTAACACCCATAAGTGCAACTACTAGTACAAATATGTAAGGTATAATCTCAATAATATTATAAGTTAAGTCAGATGCTTGAGCTTGTGTTTCAGGTTTACCGAAGATTAATAACAAGATAAAAGTTATTATTCCAGATGGTAAAGCCATTTTCATATTCATCCTAAACTTATCTTTCATATCACAATTTTGAGTTCTTGTAGCTGCTATGGTCGTATCGGATATAACTGAAAGATTGTCACCAAACATAGACCCACCTACTAAAGAACCCAACATTAAAGCAAGGTTTATTCCTCCTGATGTTGCAAGTCCAACCGCTATTGGACCTAAAGCTGTAATTGTGCCAACCGATGAGCCTGTAGCAATAGAGATAAAACAAGCTATCAAAAATACACCAGCCGTCAAAAACCTAGCGGGTATAAATGATAGTCCCAAACCTACTACTGAATCTACACCACCAGAGGCATTGGCTACAGTAGAAAAGGCTCCAGCCAATAAGTAAATCAAACACATTATAATTATGTTTGAATCTCCACAACCTTCAATCAGATTATCAAACTTTTCATCAATACTTCCCTTAAATAATAAAAATGCACTTATAATACCAACAAAGGCTGCAATTGGTGCTGGTAGTTGGTAAAAAGCCATCTCAACATTATTTAAATGTAGAATGATACCAGTAGATAAATAGATTAGTACAAAAACTAGAAATGGTATCAAGGCTTTGCCCGATATTTTATCATTGTTTTTCAAAACACATCTCCTTTCTAATGATTACGTTTTCATAAATATGATATATCTGAATTTACTTTTTGTAAAATATATGATTGTTATAAGGTCTATAAGAAAAATTTATATACTAAAAAATACACCTTTTGTTATATATTGTTTTATTGTTATGTTTTTTTTTATCAAAAAATTGACAATTTTTTAGGTATGATACTATATAAAATATAAATATTATTCTATATAATATTAGAAACAATAAAAAAATCTTCTAATTTAGGAATTAATGAGCCTATATTCATTGTCACTAATTGTCTAAGCTATGAGATAATTTATATAGATGAAAATTTTGAAACTATGGAATATGAAGAATTCAAAAATGATAACACCGAAAGATTTTTTGTAGAAGAAAGTAATAAAAAGTGGAGTTTTAAAATGAAAAAATACATATACAAATACAAATCAAATCTACTCTTATCTACTTTTTTTGGCATATTAGAAGTATATTTTATCTATCTTTATAGTCTAAAGTCTGCTGAATTTGTTGATATTATAATAAAAAATGACAATCCCAATATAGGAAAAGTTTGTATTACTACAATAATTTATATAGCTTTTTCTTATATTTCATTTTATATTTCAGAATTAAATTGCCAAAAATTTGCTAATAGTATAAGTTTTGAATTAAGACATGATTATTTTGAAGGTTTGTATGAAAATAAAATTTCTTCTTTTTATTTAAGTAAAAAAGAAAATTATATTACGGATATAGACCAAAATATCGATCAACTTAGGTTAGATTATTTAATGAATTTGCCTAATTCTATAAAGGGTATTGGTCAAGTTCTTGTGTATTTGATTGCATTATATAAGATACATATAATTATTTTAACTCTTACTATAGTATTTGTAATTTTTCCTGCTATGATTAGCAAAATCTTTTCTAAGAAGATTTCAAATTTAAGAATACTAAGATCAAACAAACATTCAATATATCTAAGTAGACTAAATGAATTATTGGATGGTTTTTTGCTTATAAAAGAATCTAATAGCAAAAAGTTTTTTATAAAAAGATTTGATGAATCTAATAAAAGTTTGCTAGATGCAAGAAAAAAATTGAATTTATCAACTTCTATTTTGTATGAATCTATGTTTGCTCTAAATTTATTATCAGCAATGCTTATTATTTTATTTGCATCTATTCTTGTAAGTAAGGGACATATATCTTTAAAAGAACTTATTGCATCTATTACTTTGGTTTCTATTTCAACAAATGCTATAGCTGAAGCTTTTAGATATACAAGCAATGTTTTTTCAACAAAAGAGATAAAAAATTTGGTTTTAGAAAAACTTCCTAAAAAAGATTTTATCAAAAAAGATAAACTTAAGCCAAAACTTGATTTAAATATTAAAAATCTTGATTTCTCCTATGATAATAATAAGATTTTTCTAATTTGAGTATTGATATTAAGGAAAATAAATCTTATGCAATAATAGGAAAATCAGGTTCTGGAAAATCATCTCTTGCTAAAATCCTTATGAAAATAAATGAAAATTATAAAGGGGATATTAGTTTTGATAATGGTGATTTTAGAGATTTTAGTGAGTTAGAAATATATTCTCTAATCTACTATATTCCACAAAATCCAATAGTCTTCAATATGAACTTGTTGGAAAATATTGTTTTAGGAAGTAGTGATTATGATAGAAATGAAGTTTTGGATATAATAAAAAAAGTAGATTTAGATTATTTGCTTTCACAAAAAAAAGATGAGAAACTTGATAGTAATTCTCTTTCTGGTGGGGAGAAAAAGAAGTTAGAGATTGCAAGGGCAATTTATAAAAATGATAAATTAATTATATTTGATGAACCTCAAACAGGTCTTGATCCTAAATCATCCCAAACTATCGACAATCTAATTTTTTCTATGGATGATATAACAAGAATTGTTATAACTCACAAGCAAGATTGTGATTATTTGAATAAGTTTGATAGGATTATCAATATAGAAGATTATAAGTAGATTATTGTAAACAAAAGCACTACCATGTATTATGCGGTAGTGCTTTCTTCTTTTTCTTTATTGATTTTTTTTATTCTTACTATTTTTATTCTAGTTTCTTCAATATAGAGAATTTTAAATTCATATCCCTTATAGATTACTTTTTTATCGCTGCTATCATCATCCGGTATATATCCCAATTTATCGATTAAAAATCCAGCTACCGTATCATATTGATCATCATCTTCATCTATGTCTATATCAAGTATTTCGTTTAAATCTCTTATTGATGTTGAACCTTTTACTATATAAGAGCCCTTTGTTGATGTTCTTATATCAGGTAGGTCCTTATCATAAGTATCATCCATATCTCCTACTATCTCTTCTACCAAGTCCTCCATGGTAACAATTCCTGAAAATCCACCATACTCATCTATAAGAATTGCCATATGTATATGGTCTTTTTGCATCTGTTGGAAGAGTTTGTCAGTTTCTATCTTTTCTGGAACAAAAAAAGCTGGTTTTATAAGTTTTCTTATATCTACGCTTTTTATACCAACATCTATTGCCTCAAGCAGATAGTCTTTGGTATATATTATACCTAATACATTATCAAGATCTTCATCATAGACAGGTATTCTTGAATGTTTAAGTTTTATAAATTCATCTAGATATTTTCTTTGCCTATCTTTTATATCTATCATGAATACTTCAGGTCTTGCTGTCATTATCTCTTCTGCCCATACATCATCAAATTCCATGATTGAGTTAATCATCTTAGACTCTAGGGGTCTTAGGACTCCTTGGTCTTCTCCAACTTGGACAATAGATTTAATTTGTTCAGTTGTAACTTCCTTTTCTATGGCTTTGCTTTCTATGCCAAAAATTGCCATAATTAGGTTAGTTACTTTATTTACAATACCTACAAAGGCTTTGTTTATAAAAAGAATAAAGCTTGCCAATAACCTAGTGCTTTTAGCTATCTGATATGGGTTTCTTATACCTATCCTTTGTGGAATCATGTTAGCAAATATTCTTTTTATAACTACAAATACAACTACCATCATTAGCATTATGACAATTTGCATAAAGTCTGATTCCCTATTAAGAAATATCTTTAAAGATGTATTGATATTTAATAAAAGATATGCCATAGTTATAATTGATAGTACTGCATCTTGAAAATTTTGGGTTTGCATTAGTCTTTGTTGGTCTTGAGATAATTTTAAGATGTCTTTCGCCTCATCATCTCCATCTTCCGCCATATCTCTTAGTCTTTGGTGGTTTAGACTTGTAAATGCCGAAAACATCATATTAATTGTTGCATTTATAAAAATAAGGGCCAAAACAACTATGAAAATTTTTATATTCGCGTAGGGTCCTTCTGTATCCATTACATTCTCCTTGTTTTATGTATTTTATAAAAGGACGTTTTTAAACGTCCCATTATTCTACTAAACTACGAATTTTCCTATATTCAAGACTAAGCTTGATCTGATATTATATCTTTTACTTTCATAAGCCTTGATATAGTAGCTCTTTCGTTTTCTTCTAGTTTAGCTCTTATATATTTTATAGTTTCTTCAAGATCAGGTATAGTTCTATATTCTAGGGCATTTACCCTTCTTCTTGTTCCTTCTATCTCGTCTGCCATAAGCTGAGTTGTCTTTTCAAGCTCTGCTAATTTCAAAAGCTTATCCATAACCTCATTTAGACCCTCTATAGCCGTATCAAGTTCTGCTGATGTTTGGGCAAGACCATATGGGTAGATGGATGCATTTTCATTGTCACCCTTTTTTATCTTAAATTCCATAGCAGGAATCCTTACGCTCATGACATTTTTTGTCTTTATATCTACCCCCACTTTTTGGGTCGGAAAGCTAACTGCCTCTTCAAGAAATTCTGGACTCATAAGTGATGAGGCTACTAGAAAGTCCTTTGATGAGTTTTTTAAGAGTTTTTCAACTTCTTCACGAAGTTTTTTATTTTCCCTAATCTTTTCTAGGAATTGTCTCATAAGCTCATCTTGCTTGTCTTTTAAAAGCTTGTATCCCCTAGTCGAAGTAGCCAATCTCTTCTTTAAGGTATTTAAGTTCATCCTTGTAGGAGTTACATTAAGCCTAGCCATGATCTAATTCTCCTCTTTTGTCTTATCAGTGTCCAGATATTTTTCGATAAGTTCGTCATCAATTCTCTTAAGTTCAGATTTTGGTATGATTTTGAGAAGTTGCCAACCAAGATCTAAAGTTTCTTCTATTGTTCTATTTGTATAGAAACCTTGGTTTATATACCTATTTTCAAATTCCTTGGCAAATTCTGCAAAGGCTAAGTCTGCCTTTGATAGGGCTGAATCACCTAAGATTTTTTGAAGCTCTCTTGCATCAACACCTGATGCGTATGCCGCATAGATTTGGTTCATAGTATCAGCATGATCTTCACGAGTTTTTCCCTCACCTATACCCTTATCCTTAAGTCTTGATAGGGATGGTAGGATTGATACTGGTGGTTGGATACCCTGATTGTATAACTCATTTGATAAAATGATTTGCCCTTCTGTTATATATCCAGTCAAGTCTGGGATTGGGTGGGTTATATCATTTTCTGGCATAGTTAAGATTGGAATTTGGGTAATGGTACCTGGTTTTCCCTTTAGTTTTCCTGCTCTTTCATATAAAGTTGCAAGGTCTGTATAAAGGTAACCTGGATATCCACGACGTCCTGGAACTTCTTTTCTTGCTGCTGATACCTCACGAAGAGCTTCTGCATAGTTGGTCATATCTGTCATTATAACTAATACTTGCATATCTTTTTCAAAAGCAAGGTATTCTGCTGCTGTAAGAGCCATCTTTGGTGTAGAAAGACGTTCTATGGCAGGATCGTCTGCAAGGTTTATAAACATTACTGACCTATCTAAGGCACCTGTTTTTTCAAAGTCTTTTCTAAAAAATTGTGCCTCTTCGAAAGTTATACCAATAGCTGCAAATACTACAGCGAAATCTTCACTATCATTTAATACTCTAGCTTGTCTTGCAATTTGGGCTGCAAACTTGTTGTGTGGAAGTCCTGAAGCTGAGAATATTGGAAGCTTTTGTCCACGAACAAGGGTGTTAAGTCCGTCTATGGTTGATACACCTGTTTGAATAAATTCTGATGGATAGTCACGACTTACAGGATTTATTGCTACCCCGTTTACGTCTCTTTTTTCCTCAGGAATTATAGATGGACCGTCATCTATTGGTCTGCCTAAACCATTGAAAGTCCTTCCTATCATATCTTCACTTACTCCAAGTTCAAGTGGCCTACCTAGAAATCTTACTGATGTTGATTTAAGGTTAATTCCAGAAGAGCCTTCAAAAAGTTGAACCATAGCGTTTTTTTCATCAACTTCTATAACCCTTCCTCTTCTTCTTTCTCCTGTTTGAAGTTCTATATCTACTAGTTCTTCGTAGTCAACCCCTTCTACATCTTCTACAAGCATTAGGGGTCCTACAACTTCTGATACACTTTTATATTCTTTAAGCATTATTCATCATCCCCCTTAGCTTCAGCTTCTTTGCATTGTTTATCTATCTCTTCTTTGATTTGGTCAAACTCTTCTAGATTTTCATCTTTTATAAGTTTAAGTCTTGTAATTTTCTCTTTTACATCCAAATTTTCTAATTGTTCAAGATTTGCTCCATTTGATAGAGCTTCTAGAGATTTGTCATAGAAATATAGGATTGTATCAAGCATAAGATCTTGCTTTTGCATAGGACAGAAAGCATCTGTATCATGGAAAGCATTTTGTTGAAGAAAGTCTTCTCTTAGTGATTTTGTTGTATTAAGCTTTAGTTTATCATCATCACTTAATCCATCACGACCTATAAGTCTTACTATCTCTTGAAGAGATGATTCTTGTTGTAGAAGGCTCATAGCCCTCATCCTATTTTTAGAAAATCCTTCATTTATAGTCTTGTCTATATGGTTATCCATCTCATCTTGGTATAGAGAATATGAATTTAGCCAATTGATAGCTGGAAAGTGTCTTTGGTATGAAAGGTCATAGTCAAGTCCCCAGAATACCTTTACTATACGGAGGGTTGCTTGGGTTACTGGCTCTGATAGGTCTCCTCCTGGAGGAGATACAGCTCCTATTACTGATAGAGAGCCCTCAATATCATCTTTTCCATTTATTATAACTTTTCCACTTCTTTCATAAAAGTCTGCTATACGGCTAGCAAGATATGCTGGGAAACCTTCATCTCCTGGCATCTCTTCCAAACGACCACTCATCTCACGAAGTGCCTCAGCCCATCTTGATGTTGAATCTGCCATTAAGGCTACTGAGTAGCCCATATCTCTGTAGTACTCAGCTAGTGTTATACCTGTATAGACACTAGCCTCTCTTGCTGCTACTGGCATGTTTGATGTATTTGCTATAAGTACTGTCCTTTTCATGATAGATTCACCTGTTTTTGGATCCTCTAGTTCTGGAAATTCATCCAATACATCAGTCATCTCATTGCCACGTTCTCCACAACCTACATAAACTACAACATCAGCATCTGCATATTTTGCAATTTGGTGTTGGATTACAGTCTTTCCTGATCCGAATGGTCCAGGTATAGCAGCAGCTCCTCCTTTTGCAACAGGGAAGAAAGTGTCTATAACTCTTTGTCCTGTTATAAGTGGTGTGTCTGGGTCAAGTTTCCTCTTAAATGGTCTAGCTTTTCTTACTGGCCATTTTTGGATCATGTTAAGTTCCTTATCCCCATCTTCAGTTTCAATAATAGCAATGGTGCTATCTACTGTAAATTCACCTTCTTTTATCTCTTTAACTTTTCCAAATACTCCATTTGGAACCATTATCTTGTGTTCTATTACAGTGGTTTCGTCTACTAAGCCTAGGACATAACCTGGTTTAACCTCATCGCCTACTTTTGCTACTGGTCTAAATTCCCATAGTTTTTCCCTATCTAGTGGTGGTGCTGTAACTCCTCTTTTGAGGAATTCTCCTGCCAAAAGCTCAAGTTTTTCTAGAGGTCTTTGGATTCCATCATACATTCTTTCAAGAAGCCCTGGTCCAAGCTCAACTGAAAGGGGTGCTCCAGTAGAAACCACCTCATCTCCTGGTCCTATTCCTGTTGTTTCCTCATAAACTTGGATGTTTGCAACATCTCCCCTCATCTCTATTATTTCTCCGATGAGCTTATCTTTTGAAACCTCGACCACATCATAGATATTGGCATCAGTAAGTCCTTTCGCTTCTATAAGTGGACCTGATACTCTTGTTATTTTACCTTTATTCAAATTGGTCTCCTTCTAGTTCAAAATGTTAGCTCCAACAGCTTTTTCTACACTTTTATTGATATCTGCCAATCCAAGTCCAAGATTTTCCTTGTTGGATGGAATAAGTATAATTGCTGGAGTCATTTCTTCTCTGTACTTATCTATAGTTTCTGGAATTTCTTTTGCAAAGTCTTCTGTTATGAATATAACTCCAACATCTTCTTTGGAAAGTTTATTCACAATTTTTTTTGCACTATCTCCATCAACTGCTATATATACATCAACTCCCAATGCTTTAAACATTAGGACTGAATCTTTATCTCCTATAACGGCTACCCTATACATATAAATTACGCAACCTTTCTTCTATAAATTCTCTAGAAAGCATATTTTGCTTAGCCACAAGAATTATCCTAAGATTTTTAATCTCCATTTCACGATTTATCAAATATCCTAGCATAACCTCTGGTCCATAGCTAACTTTCTTAGAGTCTTTGGCAAAGTCTAGTAAATAATCATCTATAGCCTTTTCTATCATTCTTGTAGCCTCTTTTAGATCCTTGCTATCAAGGGCCTTTTTTACTAGAGGATAAGTTTTTTCATTTATAAAAAAGTTTGCTAAAAGACCCATATCTTGGTTAAAGCCAAGAATAAAATTATTCTTATTAATAAATCCACCGTCTATTAAGGCTTTTTTTAATAAGTCTATAGACTGATTTTGACCCTTAATCCTCAAAAGTGACTTAAGATTGACAAGGTCAATTCTTTGTCTAGTAAAGTCTACTAATGAATCAAAAGCTAAATTTTTAGCATCTATAAGAAGCTTTTGATAAAAGTTCCTATCAAGAGATAAGTCTATATCTTGTGGATCTTTTGTATCTTCATATAAGTCTAGGGCATTTTGAGCATATGTTATATACACATCATCAAAAGTCTTAAAATCGCTTTTTATAGCCTTTTTTATAGCTGATAAATCAATTGTACCTATATCCATGTAGGCAGTAGAATAATCGGCATCTTGGATTAGCTCTTTAACTAAGACTTTGAGGTTGTGAAAGTTGTATTTTTCTTCTAAAAATACTATAAGATTTTTATCTGGGCTTATTTTTCTTATTTTTTTGTAAGATTCTTTAAGCATAGATAAAAGTGCCTTCTCATATTCTTCATTCCTATTTATATCCTTCATAAACTCCCCATAACTTGAGTCATTTAAAAGGGAAATTGCTTCAGAAAGATTTGAGCTATCTACTAGTCTTTGAATATTATTTGAAGTAAGGAGATTTTTTTCATATACTCTTGTTGTTACAGAAGCACGGATAAACTGTTCTCTATCCATCTAATCACCTCACTTAAATATTCTATCTGCTATAATTTTTTCCAAATTATCCCTATCATAGTTAAGTAGGGAAGAATACCTATTGTCATAAGATATTTTTCCACTTCTCACTACAAAGCCTTCATCTACGCTTTCTTTAGATAATTTTAAACCATTAAAGCTATTTTCATCAAAGTGATATTTCATATCCTTTTGTAGGAGAATTTCTCCATTATTAACATCAATTTCTTTAAGCCTATTTTCTACAAATTTTTTGTAGTCATTAGGACCAAGTTTTCTAAGTTTTTCTAAAAGCTTATCTAAAATATCATCTACTAGCTCATTTTTAGCCCTGATTTTTATATCACGAGCCTCTCTTTCACTAGTTACCTTTGAGTTTTCTATAATTCTTTTTGCATCTTTTTCGGCATTATCTATTATTTTTTTAACTTCTTTATCAGAATCAGCTTTTGATTCTTTTTTTATTTCTTCACTTCTTTTATTAGCGTTAGCTAGTATATGATCTGCTTCCTTTTTGGAATCCTCTCTTATACCATCTAATAATAAATCAAGCTTACTCATAATAAACCCTTACTATTTATTTATTAGAAGTAGTGAAATTACGAAACCTAAAATTGCATATAACTCTACCATTACGGCGTATACTATACCTTGTACGAAGTTGTCCTCATTCTTGGCTAAGATATTCATACCACTTATTGCAACCTTAGCTTGAGCTATAGCTGAGAAATATCCAACCATACCTATAGGAAGTGCTGCAAATATATAATAAAGTCCTTGTTCAAATGAAACATCTCCACCTAGTTTTCCTAAAATCATAAATCCAATTACAAATCCATAAAGTCCTTGTGTACCTGGTAAAAGTTGAAGTACAAGTGCCTTACCAAACTTTCCTGGTTCTTCTACTGTAAGTCCTGCTGCAGCCTCACCTGTCATACCAGTTCCTTTAGCAGATCCCATACCTGATAAAAATACTGCTATTGCAACACCTACAGCACCCATAATTTTTCCACCATTTTGAATTAAAAAATCAACCATTGTATCCTCCTCTGATTATATTTATAAATTTACTATCTTCTATCATTTGTCTAAATTTCTTACCTCCACCCTCATAGAACTTGTTAAACATTTCTACATATATAAGTCTAAGTGAGTGAACATAGGCTGAAAGAGTTGATAAAAATAGGTTAAATAATTGGAATCCAACAAATATTATAACTCCAGCAACCTTACCTATAATTCCAGCTGACCATACCATTGCTACAATTAGGTTTACTGAGTAGGCTACGAATCCACCTGAAAGAACAAGGGCCATAAGTCTTAGAAAAGAAACAAAATCTCCAATCCATGAACTTATACCATATAGAGAATAAAGACCTCCAGCAGCTTTACCAGCTACCGTTTTATTCTCACGCCCTCCAGTTAGTACTATACCTACCATACCTACTACCATTACTATCATAGCAATCTTTTTTGCTTCATTTTCTAGTAAAAACCATGCTATTGCTCCACCTACTGCCATATACCAAAATAATACATCAAATATAGCACCTAGTGGATCTCCATCTCTAATTAGCATATAGGCCTTTACTCCAAGAGCAGTAAATAAGGAAATACCACCTATGATAAGTGAAATTATCATAAGAGTGTTAAAGTCTTTTTGTGTATCTATAAGTCCTGGTATTGGTATAATTCCACCAAAAAAGGAACCAAATATTAATCCAAACACACAAGCTGAAAGTCCTACTCTTTTAAAAAGTCTTACCATTTTAAGGGTTGATTTTGGAAGGTCAACTACTTTTGGTAAAATCAAGGTTCCCAAAAATAATAAAAGTCCATAACCAAAGTCCCCAAGCATGAAACCTGTAAAAATAGTATAGAAGATTGAAACCAAAAGAGTTGGGTCAACTTCGTTGTACTTAGGTAGGGAGTAGGTTTCTACTATAGACTCGTATGGATCAATTAACTTAGGATTATCCAAAATTATTGGTACATCAGAGTCATCCCTTTCTGCTTCATTTATTTCTAGTAAGTATCCATCTCCTAAGGCTTGATCTAGATCGTCTTTAAACTTTTTATTTAAGTTTCTTGGTATATAACCTTCAATCATATCAACTCTTTTAGTCTTTAGAAAATACTCACTTGAAGCTTCTTTTCTTCTTAAGTTTTCAAGATAGGTTTTATAAAGGTAAAGATCAGGCAAAAGCTCTATAAAATCTTTAATCCTTTTCTCATTATCTCTTAATTTTTTTTCTTCTTCCTCAATTTTTTTATTATTTAAATAAATTTGTTCATTTGCTTTTTTTCTAGTCTTAATAATAGACTTAGAAAAACCATGATCTCTAAGAAAGAGTTTAAATCTATCACTTTCTTCAAGGCTTGATATTGCATATAAGAAATTTACATTATCCCTTTTTAAAATTTCGACTACAAAGGATTGAGAAAAATTCTCTTTAACTAGGTCTTTATCAAAGTCCTTATAAAATTGATCTGTAATTGTACCAATTTCTACATAAAACCTATGAGAGTGTTCTATCTCTTCTACACTAAGGTCAAGGTTTTTAAAAGGTTCTAATTCAACATTATTCGCCCTAAGTTCTTTAATCTTATCCTTAGCCTTATCCCTTAAATCAAGGTCTTCTTTAAGCTTTGGATAGATTTGATCAAACCTAAAATTTAAACCTTCCTTGTTGAGATTTTCAATACTCATATCCTTTTTATTTAATTTGACTTTACCATCTTCAAGATATTCTTCTAAAGAATAGATAGCATAATCAAGTTTTGAAATATTCTCATCAATTTCAAGTAGCCTATTAGAGTTATCTACCTCTTTTAAGTAGTCCTCATCATCATCGACTTTAAGATCATTAAAATGAACATAGTTAAACTTTTGCAATATATCAAGAAGCAGGCTTCTATCATATTCAAAGGAAAAAAGATTAAACTTATCCATTTTAACTATTGCCATTTGCTACTATCCTTTCTACCAAAATTTCTAGAAGGTCATCAATTTCTCCTTGATCCCTATTTTTAATTTCTTCACTATCTTCATTGGCCTTAGCTATAACTGGCTTTTTATCATCTTCTGCCTTAGCCTTAGCCTTATCTTTTATATCTTTAGCATGGGTTTTGGCAGCATCAATTGCCTTTAAAGATTCAATCTCCGACTCCTTTTTGGCAGCATCAATTATATCTTTGGCTTTTTTCTTGGCATCGTCTACAAGTTTATCAGCCTTAATTTCAGCTTCTTTAACTTGATTTAAAACTTCACTTGCCATCATTCACCTCCTAATATGTACAGTAATATTATAACATACTGACACTATAAATATATATTACCCAATTATTATGATTTTATAGATATTTTTTTCTTAAAATGATAAGCTTAGATTGTCAGACAAGCATAATAAATATCTATAAAATTTTCTTTACAAATTAACATCTTCCACCACTTGACATTAGGAAAGAAGCAGGTTATAATTTGTTTGATAATAGTTATCATTTACTAAATACCTAAAATAATATCCCATAAGGAAGCAGTTATGAAATCTTTTAAATTACAAATTAATATAATAATAGGAATATTACTTATATACATAGCCATTATCAGTATGAATTTTATTTTTGAGAAAAATCTCCTAACAAAGTCTGTGAGCATAGGACTTATGCTCCTATCTTTAATGCTTGTCAAAAGATCTGAGCTAATTTATAAAAAATCAGCCCAGACAGTCTTTTTTATTTCTTTCTTTCTTATATTTATAAGTTTTCTTACTTAACTATTTTTGGTCAAGTTTTTGATTAAGCTTGTGAACTGAGTTTATAAATCTAATAGTTCCTGAAGGTAACCTAAGTAGGAGAGATTCAGTCTTTGCCATATTATTTTTCATGTAAGATACTCCCTTAAGGAAAGTTCCGTCTGTAATTCCTGTGGCTGCAAAGAGCACATCATCTCCCTTTACTAAATCTTCTATCTTATATACCTTGTCAAAGTCTACGCCCATTTTTATACATCTTTTAACTTGCTTTGAATCAGATGGGGCAAAGACTCCTTGGAAGTCTCCTCCTAAACACTTAAGAGCTGCTGCTGCTATTACTCCTTCTGGAGCACCTCCTATTCCCATAATCAAATCAATCTTCCCACAAGATAGTTCTGTTGCAATAGCTGTAAGAACATCCCCATCTTCTACCATGGAAATTCTTGCTCCTGTGGCTCTTATTTCTTCTACTAATTTTTCATGCCTTGGTCTATTCAAGACTGATACAGTTATATCGGAAATCTTTTTATCAAGAGCTTTGGCAACATTTTCTATATTTTCCTTAACGGACTTGTTAATATCTATAAATCCCTTAGCCTTAGATCCAGTTGCAATCTTATTCATATATACATCAGGTGCATTTAAAATACAACCTTTTGGTGCAACTGCTATTACCGAAATGGAGTTAGAGGCACCATTGGCAAGTGATGAAGTGCCATCTATAGGATCTACTGCAATGTCTACCACATCATCTTCATGCATATTGCCTATTTCTTCTCCTATGTATAACATAGGTGCTTCATCTATCTCACCTTCTCCTATAACAACTTTTCCATTAATACCAAGATAGGTAAACATAGCCCTCATTTGATCTACTGCTATATTATCAGATTCATTTTTCCTACCTTGACCCAAATATTTAGCAGAGCCTAGGGCTGCGGCTTCTGTTACCCTACATAAGTTAATACCTAAATCTCTATTCATTTTTTCTCCTTTTAAGATTATAGAAACGTTTGCTACAAATACATTTTACCAAAATCTATAACAAAATTAAAGAAATTTACAAGAAATAGAAAAGCATTTAAACTTTGATTTTTTCAAATTTATGATATAATCATTAGGTATAAAATAAAAGGTGGTTTTATGAAAAAAATATTTATAATTCTTTCTCTTGTTTTTCTAGTATCTTGCACTGGTAAAACAAAGGAGAATTCTTACAGCAATAACTTATCTAAAAATCCTGTAAGTTCAATAAAAAGCTCTGATGATAAGAAAAATAAGAAGAATAAAAAAAACAACAAGCTCGAATATGCCTATGATTATATGGATGGATATAAAAGAGATAAATCTCTTTATGTAGATAGGATGCTTGGAGATTACCCATCTGATGTAAATTCAAATAAAGATATGGCTTATGAGAAAGAAGAACTTAAAAATCTTGATTATAACAAAAATCTTTTTATCTCAAT
Source organism: Anaerococcus porci (assembly GCF_009696575.1). GTDB lineage: Bacteria > Bacillota > Clostridia > Tissierellales > Peptoniphilaceae > Anaerococcus > Anaerococcus porci. The sequence goes on from NZ_VULQ01000003.1 coordinate 158,962, forward strand.
GTATAATATAAGAATACCTAATAGATCCCTAGTTTTTTCAAATGATAATTCTTATGTAATAGACTTTCCTGAGTCAGATGACTATGAGATATCTATAAAAATAGATAAGCTTTTTAAGGATGGAGATTACTCAGAAAATGAACTAAAAGAAAAGTTACTTGAATTTTCTTCAAAAAATACAATGGATAAGGCAAAAGACGGAAAAAATATTACCCAGCCTGTAGTAAATCTTTATAGTGATTATAAAAATGCAGCCTATTCTATAATAGAAGACAATAAATTTTCCTATACCAACATGTATGTAGCTACTCCTGCAAATATTATTAATTTTGAAATAATAGAAAATAAGGAAAAATCAGACGATTCTTCTTTCATAATGTCAGATCTTCTTTCAACATCCTATCCAGAAAGTGAAGATGTTCCTATAGTAAGTAAGTCCTTTAAAGACTATGGAGATAAAATAAATCTATATGCTACAAAAAAAATAAATATGGGAAATTTCTCTTTTAAAATCCCAGCCGATATGGAGAATACCCAAAAATCAGACCTTTTGACAGTTTTTGAAAAACAAGTTTCAGGAAAAACTATAAATCAAGTCATTGTTTCAAAGATTAAAAAAGAGGAAAATATGACAATTAAAGATGCTTTTAACAAAAGCCAAGGTACATCAATTCCTCCTTCCTATATAACTTCTATGGGAAAGATTACTGAAGAGAAGATTAATGATAAGACCTTCCTCAGGTCAAAAGCTAGAATCTATACAGAGCAATTCTCTCTTGAAGGAGAAAAGGTGGTCTTTGAAGAAGGTGACTATTTTGTTTCTATGATTCTTACAGGACCTTTAAAAAATACAGCTAAAACCATCCTTTTAAACTCAAATATAATAAACTCTCTTACATTTAAATAGGTGTATAGATAAAATAAAAGTGGCTATTGCAAAATAATGAATTGACTTTTGCAACAGCCACTTTTTATATTACTTTATAGGTTTTTTTCTAATAGTATAAGAACTTACTGCAAAAAGCATAACTATAAGTCCAACTATGCTAAATAATATTGTTCCCTTTCCACCAGTAAATGGATATTCTTCTCTGTTATTTTTTATAATTATAGGGTTATTATCATCATTTACTAATGCCTTTTCAGATACTTTATTTTCTTTTAAATCTATAGGATATATCTTTGCTTTCTCAACTTTAAATTCATATAAGTATGCATCTTCTGGTAATTTGTAACCAAATTTAGCCTTTACTTCTTTAATTCTATAAATTCCATCATCTAGTTCTCGAAATCCAAATCTACCAGAACTGTCACTTTCTACCTTATACGCATCTTCTTGTTTTTCTACAAAATCTCCATTCTCATTTATAGGATGGAATTTGCTATTTTCATCTTGTTTTTCAAGGATAAACTCTGCTCCTTTTAATTTATTCTCTATATTATCACTATCAACTTTTTCAAATAATATATTTGCTTTAAGTTTTTTATTTACTATGACTGTTGTGTTATCCTTGATATTTATAATATTGCCTTCACTATCTACATCAAAGCTTGATACAGCTTCTTTTGGTAATGAATATCCATCTAAACTTTCTGTCTCCCACAGCTCATAGGAACCACTAGCTAATTTCTCATAAGAGAAGTTTCCATTTTTATCTGATACTCTTTTAGAATCTGATAGCACTTCTCCATCTTTTCTAAGTTCAAATGAAACACCTTCTAGTGCATTGTTCGTAGGTTGGTTTTGAGGATTTTCTTCATCTGAAGTTTTTTGTGTATCAGATACCTTGGTAAATACAATTTTATTTACATTATTTTCTAACTCAAGTGAAACTATTCCTCCACCCTCTGCAGATGATTCATGGAATATTGAGTAGGTATAGGATTGATCTATTATTTCATCTTTAGGATCATAATATGCGTAATAGTTGTAATTATTATAATAATACCTTTTATTTGAGAACCTATTGTATTCAACAGTAGTTTTTAATTGTTTAGCATTTTCACTTGTAACTTTTCCCTTTACTTCAATAAGATATGTTTCATTACTTTGGTAATCATTGTAATCATTTTGATCTCCAAGTATCATCTTTATAAATTTTACTCCACCTGGACTTGCTCCATTATAAAATTTATTATTTAAGTAGGTGAAATTTCTATCATTAGCTAAATTATCAAAATCTATTCCATAAGAGTCTGGTAAGGCATTGATATTATTTACCCTATATTTTCTAACGCTTGTAATATCTATATCTGCATCTTCACTATAAAAATATAAAGTCTTATTAAATGTATTTTCCTTTTGCCAGTTAACATATATAACCGATGTAAATTCCTTATTTGAAATATTTAGCTTGGTCATATAATTTTTTACCTTTACAGATGGATCATAGCCAGATTCATAACTTACATTTATATAATCAGAAAATACTTGATTTGCTATTGAAGCACTTATTCCAACATTTGATGTATCATTTTTGATTTTTAGCCTATCTATATACATATGTGTATTTATACTTATATAATCAACACTATAATATTTTACATAATCGGTAAAGGTAAAGGTAATAGACTTTCTATCTTCATTTATCTTTGCACTTGCAAGTTTGCCAGCTTGAGAATAAATATCTAGTTGATCATCTCCTAAGTAACCAATCCCATCTATATCTACATTATCTGAATACTTTAATGTAAAAGTATCTCCTGGATTGATTTTAGTTCCTTTATCTAATTTATAATAAAGATTTATTGATATTCCTTCTCCCATATTAGGCTTTACAACATTTTCATCATTTTCTGTTGATGTCATAGAAGACTCACTCTTATCTAATATAAATAAATCTGAAACATCTTTAGGTGCATATCCTTCTTCAATTTTGGTAGAGAATTCAGTACCTATGTTGATTGGTATAGGTTTCTTATCTACAATATAGCCAGGAAGTGATTGTATTTCTTTTAGCCAATACCTACCATAGGCTAAGTTTTTAAAGATAATTTCTCCATTTTCGCCTGTTTTTTCTTCCCTTTTGATATTGCCTTTTTCATCCATCAATTGAAATCTGACACCAGCTAAGAAATTATCTTTTTTGTCCTTTTTTATTATTTTAAATTCGCCTATCTGTTTTTTATTTGGAACCTTTAAAATTGGTTTTTCATAATCACCACTACCACTAGCAGATGAACCTTGTACCAAGATTGCATTTGTTTTACCTATTACATCTTTAGGACTTGTAGCATCCCCACCCTTGCTAAAAACTATAGTTTGTATTGGACCTTGAGGTTTTCTATCTGGATTTTGGACATCTAAATCCAACTCACTTTCTACTCTTAAAAGATAAGTAGATGTTCCTATATTGTTTTTAATGTCAATTATTGCTGTTGGGGTAGCAAAAGAATAATCGTATCTAACAGTATAGCTACTAGGATTTACTTCTTCAAATTGACTATGGTCCATTATTACAGCATCTGGCAGATAATTTCCTACAAATTTGTATAATTTTATAGTTGTCTTTTCATCAGATAAGTTAGCAGTATTTATATATTGAGAATTAGGACTTGCAGGATATACTTGTATTTGAGCTTGTCCACTTATATTCCTTGAAAGAGGATTAATATAAGCTAGTTGTACATACCTTCCATTTTGATCATTAACATATTCATATGCAGCCTTGATATTTGATATATTATTTTTACCTACAGAAACGTTGGTGTGTTTAGCATAAACTCTCTTTGATAATCTTTGATCCCCTATACTTACATAAAAGTCATAGTCCTTATTATAATATGCCACATTCACATTTACTGAATGCTCTAAATGTAATTTCATGTCAACAGATTGAAGTCCCTCTATAGCATTTGTAAATACATAGCTTATTTTTTTATTGGTTCCTCTTTCTATATCAAAAGATGGATTAATAACTGGATAAGCTAAAATCACTCCATCAGATGTAAGAATATTAGGATAGTTAAGCTTATCTGGCTGAATCATATTATAATGAAGGGTGTCTGATACATCTAGTGTAAAGTAATCTCCTTCCTTTGCACTTGTATTTAATTGCAAATCCAAATCTATAGTAAATTTATTCGTATCATTAGATGTATTTACTGGATTCGTACTTTTGATTTCAGAGCTATTTAACATCCTTATATTATCAGTCAAGTTACTTCTATATTGGATTTGTGGTTCTTCTGCAAGCTCTCCTAGTTCATTTATAAACACCTTTCCTTGACTATTAACAAATACAGTCCATTTTTTGCTTATCTTTTGATAGCCTAAAGGAGCTGTTTTTTCTATTAGGCTATATATTCCAGATTTTAAGTTATCTATAAAAACTTTACCATTAGAATCTGAACTATATATATTTTTAAAATTCCCATCTGTTGATTGTAATTCAAATTCTGCGCCTTCAAGTGGTCTATTATCTTCTTCATCATATTTATAAATTTCAAATTTATAATTTTCATTACTATATAAACTAAACAGACTTCTTTTTGCTCTTTTTTTAACATAAGGATTGCTACTTGTACGGTTTAAAGATGAATCAGTATCAGAATCATTTTCAAATTTTATAACTTCTTTACTTGGAGTAGATGTAGAATTTTCTTTGTCTGTGTTCTCCTTAGTTTCATTGCTGCTATTGTTGTCTTCTTTTACAACTTCTGTCTTACTTTCTTCTTTATTTTCTTTTTCTAATTGGTATTGCTTAAGCTTATCATAGTCATTCTTTAGGGAATTTGTATCATAAATATATAACTTATTATCGCTTATAGTTGCAAATATTTGACCATCATTTTTTATATTTATACTTGCATCTTCACCCATTTGGAAAAGGTTAAAACTAGGATCTAATGACTCATACCTTTCAAATTCTAGGTTGAAAGCTAATTTATTTTTATCTTTTTCATATTGGCTATATCCGTTTTTAGAAAAATCAAAGTCATCTAAAACTTTAAAGTCTATATATGAATAATAAGGTCCATAGGGTTTTTCCTCTTTACCATCTACAATCTCTTCATAAGCACTATCATTAACTATCCTATATCCATTCTCATCTTTTATTACTGATATTGATATATCAAGTCCTTGACTATTAAGATTTTCTTTTACCCTATTATATTCTTCTTGTGCTTGACTTTCATTTTCAAAATACCCATCTTCGTATAATTTGAGTTCATCTCTTACAATAAGCCTAAATTCACGTGTATTTTTATCAATTCCTAGTCCTATATTAAATTTATTATTATCACTTTCCTTATTACTTAAATCATAAAGTTGTTGAGCTTTTTCAATAGAAAGATAAGTAAGATCATCTTTTTTTAGGCTATCATCTAATTTTATGGTGTTTACATCTATCTTGTCAGCGCTTGCAGTAAAATCCGGTTTGATTGTTTGTATTATTATAAAGAATGCTAGTAAAAATGATATTGATTTTTTTATTGACTTTGACATATATACTCCCTTTAATTGTCAAGAATGCATTATTATAATCTCTTTGCATGAGTTTTATAATATATAGAGATAGGTGGTTATTTCATTGTGACATGCTCTTTGCTTTATATTTCATTAATTTTCTATATCTTGCAAAATATCTTATTAATATATACTCTAACTATAAAAACTGTAAGTATGGCAAAAAATAAAATTTTATTTTTTGGATTCATATAAATTTAAGTTTGGCTTTTTATTTTATAGAATTATTCAATTAAATATGGGTATACACTCTTTTATAATAAATTCCAGCATATTCACACAAATAAAAACAAAAAATCGACTTTGATTCCTTTACATTTGCAAAGTCGGATATTATAGCTTTTTACTCATATACAAATGAAAAAGTTTGTATATTACTCTTATATTATTCTTTTTTGACTTTCCATAGTCAATATTTTTATCATTAAATTTTAATATTTTGATGATTTTTTTACCTTCCTTTATTTTGAAAAATTATACATAATATTTTGCACTTAGTTTTATCGTTATAAATAATATAAAAATGTCTTGGAGATTAAAATGAAAGTAATTCTAATACCTTATTTATTGATAAAGTATATCACTTGTTATAAAATAAAAGAGGGATTTTATGAAAAATAAAAATACAATTTATAAAAACTTAATAGTTTTTACCATGATATTAGTTATTTGGGAATTTATCTTTAGGATTAAGATTTTTTCACCAATCTACCTTCCAGGACCTTATATGGTATTAAAAAGTTTCCTAGAAATGATTGCAGATGGTTCGCTTATTGTCAATATCTATATGAGCTTATTTAGGATAGGACTTGGCTTTATCTTAGCCTTTATTACTGCCTTAGGCTTATCTTTAGGCTATTTTTTAAATGCTAAGGTCTTTTCCTACCTCGATGGAATCTTAAATTTCTTAAAAAATATCCCACCATTGGGGCTTGTTCCCTTACTTATACTCTGGCTTGGTATAGGAGAAGGGACAAAAATCATCATGGTCTTTATGGCATCTTTCTTTCCCTTGTTTTTAAATATGAAAAAGGGTTTTTTAGGATTTGATAAAGAGCTTGTAGAGATGGCTTTAAGCTTTTCTTATAATAAAATGGATATATTTAAGAAGGTAATTCTTCCACAAAGCCTTCCTGATATATATACAGGGATTAGAATCTCTTTAGGATATGCCTACAGATCAATTATCGCAGCAGAAATGATAGCAGCAAGTTCAGGTCTTGGCTATCTTTTAAACTTTTCTAGGCAGATGTCAAGAACAGATAAAGTCTTAGTGTCCCTAATTGTAATAGGATTTTTAGGACTTTTTACAGACTATTTATTGGCTAAGCTTTCAAAAATAGTATTGAAAGGAGATTTAAGAAATGAAACTTAAAGATGTCAGAAAAAACTATTATCTAGATAAAAAGATAATAAGAGCCCTTGATGGTATTACACTTGACATAGATATATGTAAAAGAAATGTCCTTATAGGTCCATCTGCTTGTGGAAAGTCTACTCTACTTAAAGCTATAGGGGGACTTATTCCCATAGATAAAGGGAAAATTTTAAAGGATAATCTTAAAACATCTTTTGTTTTCCAAAATCCAAGACTCTTACCTTGGCTTAATGTAAGAGAAAATATAGCCTTTTCTATGAAAGATAAACCTTTATATGAGAAGATTGATAGATGGATATCTATAATGGGACTTGACGATTTTAAAAATGCCTATCCAAGTGAACTTTCGGGAGGAATGAAGGCAAGGGTAAACCTTGCAAGAGCCTTTGTCTATCCAAATGATTTTCTTTTGATGGATGAACCTTTTGCCTCCCTTGACCAGGTAAAAAAGGAAGAACTTGAAATTGAGCTTCTTTCTTATATAAAAAAGGCAAATACTGGTTTTTTATTTGTAAGTCACGATTTAAATGAAGCCCTTAACTTAGGTGAGATAATTTTTATTATGAAAAAGGGAAAGATTGTTTCAAAACTTAACTTAGCTGAAAAAAGCTGGAACTATGAAGGGCTAAAATCATATTTTAAAAAGATAATAGGAGGAGAAAATGAAAAATAAAATATTAAAAATATTATCTATTTTTGTACTTATACTAAGTGTTTCAGCTTGTTCAAAGCAAAACACTAATGACAATGCCACATCAAATGATGTTTCACGTGAAACAAAAAATGAATTTTCCATTGATGAGCTTAATATCAGCTATGTAACTGCACCACTCAATGTCCCATCAATTGTAGAAAAAAACAAGGCTTTTTTCCAAAAACACCTTCCAGGAGTTAAAATTAACTACAAGGAGATAACGAGCGGTGCAGACCAAACCCAAGCCTTAGCAAGTGGAGATGTAGACATACTTTTTGGTCTAGGGGGATCATCTGCTGTTCTTGCCAAGTCAAATGGTCAAGATTTAAAAGTCATAAATATGTATTCAAGAGCTCCTGAAGCTTTCTCTATATTTTCTAAGGATAATTCTATCAAAAACCAAGATGATTTAAGGGGCAAAAAAATCGGAGGCCCTGTTGGAACCAACCTTCATCAACTTCTTTTATCCTACCTTTGGCTTAATGGTATGACTGATAAGGATGTAGAGTTTTCTAATATGTCTATTCCTGATGCAGGCTTAGCCCTTGAATCTGGTAACTTAGATGTAGCACTTTTAGGTGGAGTTGCAGCTTACAAGGCAAAAGAAGCCGGCTTAAATGAAGTAGTAAATGGTAAGGGCTTAATTGATGCTATAATCTGTGTAGCTTCTAGCGATAAGTTTATAAATAATCACCCAGATGTTATAAATGCTCTAAAAGAAGCCCACGATGAAACTCTTGGTTTTATGGAAGAAGAGCCTGAAAAAACTCGTGAAATTGTCAAAAAAGAACTTGACCTTGATGATAAGGCATATGATTATATGTATCCTATGTATGACTTTTCAAATGAAATAAAAGAAGAAGATAAAAAGGGATTTGAAAGAACTAGGGACTTCATGCTAGATAATGGTATGATAGAAAATAAATTTAATATTGATGACTTGTTTTAAGTCTTATCTTTTATATATAAATAAATTATTTTTAAATCTTTTAAGGGATTTTTACAAGATATTATTTTTATATACTTTTGCCATTTAAAACAAATTGCATTTTTAGGAAAATTTATGTATAATTAATTAAGATTTATATTAAATTAGGCAATGGAGGGGACTATGGCTTTTATAAATATAAAAAATGTTAAAAAAAATTATAAAATTGGAGACAATCTAATAAGAGCCCTAGATGGGGTCAGCCTTTCTATAGAAAGGGGAGAGTTTATTGCTCTTTTGGGTGCATCAGGATCTGGTAAGTCAACCCTTCTAAATTGCCTTGCAGGACTTGAAAGACCAACAAGCGGTGAAATTTCTTTTGGAAATATTTCCCTCAACAATTTAAATGAAGAGGAAGTAACCAAGTTTAGAAACTTAAATATAGGATTCGTCTTTCAATCCTACAACCTTCTTCCCCATCTTACAGCTTTAGAGAATGTATCTCTTCCCCTTATTTTTATGGGAATAGGGAAAAAAGAGCGAGATGAGAAAGCCTTTAAGATTTTAAGGGATTTAGGACTTTCTAAAAGAATTTATAATAAGCCAAATGAACTTTCTGGCGGTCAACAACAAAGAGTTTCCATAGCAAGAGCCTTTGTATCAAATCCAAAAATAATTTTTGCAGATGAACCTACAGGAAACCTTGATACTAAAACAAGCTTTGAAATAATGGATATGATTAAAGAGATGATAACTAAGAATAAACAAACCCTCATCATGGTAACCCACGATGAGGAAATGACAGAGTTTGCAGATAGGACTTTTTTTATGAGAGATGGTCAAATAGAAAAAGTTCACGAAAAACTAAGCATAGATGAGGTACTAAATAATGCAAGAGAACAAGGAAATAAATAATCAAGTAAGCAATACAGACAACTCTCAACCCCAAGAGCAAAACCCTATTAAAAACAAACCGAAATTAATTATTTCATCCTATGAAATAAAACCAAAAATGGTAGAAGCTGGAAAAAATTTCACCCTGAATCTTAGCCTATACAATACAAATGCGGAAAATACCATCTACAACCTAAAGGTTAATATTGATCAAGGAAATAGTCAAAATACAGGTACTCCTAGTGGAGGTGAAAACAATACTATTACAGATGCAGCTGTATTTTCTCCTGTAGGAAGGTCTAATACTTTTTATCGCTCTGCAATTTATCCTTGGAACTATACATCAGAGTCTTTAACTATGAATGTTCTTCCCAACGCCAAGGCTGGAAACTATCTTATGAATGTAAACTTTGAATATGAGGACTATTTGGGTAACCAATATCAAAGCACTGAAACTATTGGTATTCCTGTAGTTCAAACCGCATCTATATCAACATCTGATATAAGCATGGATGATATTTTTCAAGGTGAACCATCAAATATTTCCCTAAATATTTACAATACTGGAAAAGACAATTTAACAAATCTTATGTGTAAGGTTGAAGGTGATGGTTTCTCAGTAGATGAAAAAAGCCACTTTATAGGAAATTTTGCCCAAGGAGCAAGTGACACCTACTCTTTTAATGTAACTGCTAATGAGGGAAAAATTCTCAAAGGAAAAGTTGTAATAAGCTATGAGGACTCAACAGGACAGACCCATACAGAAGAGAAGGAATTCTCCAAAGAAATTAGTGAAAATACTCCTTTAGATAGCCAAGGAAACCCAATTGATAAGAATGGAGAACAAATTCCTGTAAGTGAAGAAAGACCAATTTATAAATCACCTATAGCTTGGGGAACTTTCCTAGTTTTAATTTTCTTAATAGTATTTTTTATAAGAAGAAAAAGAAAAAAGAAGAGGGAAAAGGAGCTTAATATAGATGAAGATTAGTGATAGATTGTCCCTTTCATTTAGAAATCTACTAAGAAGAAAATCAAGGACTATTCTTACAATTCTTTCTGTTCTTATAGGAACAGTTTCTATAATAATGCTCCTAACACTTGCTATTGCCATGGACAAAGAACAAAAAGATATGATTGAGTCTTTTGTTGGCATAGAAAATATTGAAGTAACTAGCTCTGGCATGGGAAATAAAATCAATAAATCAACTTTCTCTAAACTAAAAAAAATAAATCATGTAAAATATGTAATCCCTTACAAGGACTTCTACTTTGATATAAAACTTAAAAGTGATAATAAAGCTAGATTACAAGCAAACTCAGGCATTAAGCTTATACCTGATGATATATTTAAGAAAATAAAACCAGATATGATAGAACAGGGAAGAGCCTTAAACTCATCCGATGATTTATCCATGCTTATAGGAAGTGATGTAAAAATATCAAAATTTAAAAAAATGGGACAATACTACCAAAAAGTTCCTGTAGATAAGCTTGAGCCTTTAAGTCAAAAATATAAGCTTACTTTAGGATATAGGGGTGAAGCTTTGCCATCACCTTCCATAAACAATGAATCAAAGCCTCAAAATATAGATGTTGATATGAAGCTTGTTGGAATACTAAATGATAAATCTTTCCTAGATAAAAACACTGTCTATATAAATGAAAAAACTTTCAAGTCACTTGAAAAAGAAGATCAAAAACTTGAATTAAAAAGTCTTGATTCAGATAATGGCCAAGGAAATAATAAAGAACTCTTTACATCAGTAAGCTTAGTTTGTGATAAGTATGAGAATGTAAGTGGTGTAGAGGATGAAGTTAAATCTATGGGTTATGAAACATCATCATCTATACAGATGATAGAAGATATAAATAAGGCGAGCAAAAATATCATGCTTATCCTTGGTGGTATTGGTTCTATTGCCTTTTTTGTATCAGCAATAGGAATAATCAATACCATGCTTATGTCAATCTATGAAAGGCAAAAGGAAATTGGAGTAATGAAAGTAATTGGAGCAAGTGTCTCTGACATAAAGTCTATGTTTTTGATAGAAGCGGGATTTATAGGTTTTTTTGGTGGACTTTTGGGTCTTTTAACATCTCTTTTAATAACCCTTATTATAAACCATTTTATAGGAAATATGGCTGATCCATCAGGTGAAAATTTTAAACTTCTAATTCCAATTTGGCTTGCTATCCTGGGAGTTTCCTTCTCATCTTTGGTAGGAATCCTTGCAGGCTACCTACCAGCCATAAAGGCAACAAAGCTTTCTGCTATAGAAACTTTACGAAGTAACTAATTTAAGACTTAATAAAATGTGAATTAAAAACTAAACTGACCCAAAAGTTGGACTAAAAACAACTTTTGGGTCAGTTTTTAATTGCAAATATATTATAAAATTCAAAATAAAAATGGTAAAAGAATTTTAAATTATGGAATTTAAGGATTAAAGTGATAGAAAACTTTTAAAATTCCTAATACTCCTAAAAAATGAGAACAAAAGATAATTTCTTAGCTATATCATGAGTGGAAGACTTATTTGAAAAATAAAATAAGAAATGTTTAATTGCAGAAAATTCTATATTTTAGATTTAATAAATAAACAATGAGAAAATTTACAAAAAAAGTCTGATATTATAAAGCATAACTTTTTTTATAAAAATATGAAATTATTTATGAAATTATTTGACTTTAGTTTTATCTTATGTATAATATAGTATAAGAAAAATAAATTATTGTGGAGAAGCGAGTAGAGTTAATAACCTGCTCGCTTTGTGTTTTTATGACCTTTTAAAATTAAAAGGCAGAAAATATTTAATGGTCAATAAAAAAACGATCCCAATGCAAAGGAGGTGTAATTTATAAATTGAGGGTCAATCATTGCATATTTTGTTGATAATAATAAGCTAAGTAATTAATTTAAATTCATTTAAAAATTAGAAAATTTAAGGAGAAGAAATAATGCGTATTTTTCAAATTTCTGATACACATGTAAGGGGTGATGGAAAACTATCATTCCAAAAAGCTGATACTATTAAGCTTTTGACTAAAACAGTTGAGTATTTTCAAAAATTAGAAGATTTTAAACTTCCTGAATTTTTTGTGGTGTCTGGGGATTTATCGGAAGGTGGAAAAAGAGATGGTTATGAGTATGTGAAAAAAGCATTGGACGCTTTACCAAGACCTTCTTACATACTTCCTGGCAATCATGATAAAAGAGATTTCTTTTTAGACATATTTAGAAATGAAGCCCCTGTTAAAGAGGATATCAAACCTTATATTTGTTACTCTCTTGAAGATTATCCAGTTAGAATAATTGTAGTAGATACCTCTATTCCTGAAACTCATTTTGGTGGTTTATCAAAAGAGGTCGAAAAGTGGCTAGAGGCTCGAGCCAATGAGGATGAAGGAAAACCAACATTAGTATTCACTCACCATCCTCCGTTTGATACTGGTATGACAGCAATGGACGAAGGTTTTATAAATAGTGATAAATTCGCTAAATTATTAAAGAGATTTAAAAAATGTAAATTATGTCTTGGACATTTACATGTATCTATGTCAACAGTATGGGAAGGTATACCTTGTGTTGTCGCTCCTTCTATAGCTATGCAAATGGAAGTTGATTTTCGTGATAAAGATGGTAAAGATGTAAGCAAAGAAGAAAAAGAAGATAACTTCAAAGGTGGAGGAGATCGCTTTTATTTAGGAAATCCAGGCTATTTAATACATGAATTAGTTAATGGAAATCAAATAAATAGTTATGTATCAACTATACCAGCTGGTGCTGATTATTCTGGTCCTTTTCCATTTAAATATTATGAAGGTGAACATTAATTTACTAAAGAATATAAATATTAATAAATTTAAGGAAGTGTTATGAATAGTATTGATAAAGAAGAAAGTAAAAAAACAGAAGAAGAATTGATGAAACGATTTCGTAAGTCAGCAGGTATAACTTTATATGAAAGTTCTGTACAATGGTATTGTTTCTTGATTTATGCTACTGGTGCTGCTTTGGTTTTCGATAAGGTATTTTTCTCAAATTTTAGTCCATCAATGGCTAAAATATTTTCTTTCCTATCATTCGGAATAGGTTATATAGCTGGTCCTTTTGGTGCAATATTTTTTGGACATATAGGTGATAAAAAAGGACGTAAATTTACAATGTATACATCCTTATTAATGATGGGAATTGCCACATCTGTAATAGGAATTCTACCTCCAGCACAAAAGATTGGAGGCTGGGTAGGATTAGTATTGGCTGGAATGAGGATGCTGGTATGTTTTGCACGTGGAGGAACTTGGGGTGGAAGTATACTTATGGCTTATGAAAATGTGCCTGAGAATAAGAGAAACCTTGTTTCTGCTCTTCCTCAAATAGGTATGCCTATAGGTCTTCTCTTGGCTTCAATATTCTTGCTAATTCCTTATTATTTAATGGACTCAGCAAGTTATCTAGCATATGGATGGCGTTTCGCATTCTTATTAGCTATTGTATTGAGTATTATCGTTGTACTACTAAAGGGTCATATGATGGAAACAGATGACTTTAAGAAAGCTCAAGCAAAACTTGAAAGTAAGGAAGAAGAAGACAAGGAAAAACAAATTGGCCTTGGTTACATGCTTAGGAATTATTGGAGAACTTTACTTTTAGGTTGTGGTACTCGTTGGATAGATGGCACTTGGTATAATGTTTGTATAGTATGGATTTTAAGTTATTGTGAAGAATATCTCAATATGTCTACAGGACATACTCTTTGGATACCAGTATTAGCTTGTGCATTCAGTATTCCATTTACCATGTTGGGAGGACATGTAAATTCTAAGATTGGAAATACAAAGACATACAGTTTGGGTTGCCTTCTTGTGATTATAGCATCTATCCCTTGCTTAAAATTGGTGGAAAATAGTGGTGGAAATCTTATATGGATACTATTTGCAATTGTAGTTGCATGGAGTATTATTTACCAATTAATTTGGGCCGTTTTGGGTTCTTTATGGTCTTCATATTTTCCTACAGAATTAAGATATTCAGGTATATCTTTTGTTTATCATGTGCCTAGTTTTTTAGTTGCAGGTTTGGCACCTACTATTAGTCAATATTTAATTAGATTAGGAAATGGAAACACTGTTTATGTAAGTCTATACATTATTTTAGCTGCAACTGTCGGCATATTTTGTGCATACAAATTAGAAAGTAATTATAAAAAAGGTAAAAGTTAATTAAGATATGAAAAGAGAGAGCATAAATAAAAAGACATTTAAAAATTTGCAAGAGTGTGAACTTTTCATTTTAGATTTAGATGGAACTATTTATATTGGTGATGAGCTTATTTATGGCGCTATAGATTTTGTCGAACACTTAAAAAATTTAGGTAAGAAATTTGTTTATTTAACAAATAACTCTTCAAGGGCATCATCAGATTATGTTAAGATTCTTAAATCTATGGGGTTTTCTTGTGAAAAAGAGAATGTATTTACATCAGGAATGGCAACAGGTATGTATCTTATAAAAAGATATCCTAAAAAAAAGGTATATCTTGTTGGAACTGAAGCATTAAAAATAGAATTGAATTCTTACGGCATAGAAATAAACAATGAGGATGCTGATGTAGTTGTTGTTGGCTATGATAAGGAGCTTACGTATGCTAAGCTTCTTAAAGCCACACATTTTATAAGAAAAGGAGTACCTTATATAGCCACACACCCAGATTTAGTATGTCCTCTACCTCATGGTGAGCTAGCACCTGATTGTGGTAGCATTTGTTCTTTATTAGAAAAATCTACAAGTAGGCAGCCTGATATTATAATTGGCAAGCCAAATCCTTTTATGATTAAACTTTTGTCTAATAAATTAAATATTAATGTCGATAAGATTTGCTCAATCGGTGATCGTTTATATACAGATATTTTGGCTACAAAAAATTCTGGTGCTATATCTATATTAGTATTATCTGGAGAAAGCACTATAAGTATGGTTGATAAATCTGAATTTAAACCTGATTTTATTTATAATAGTGTATATGATTTAATAAATATCATCAGCTAATATGAATATATTTTATTGAAAAAAGTTTTTATTCTAATATAGATTAGAATTTAAAAGCTGTATTTGTCAAATAGTAAAAATAAAAAACAATAATAAGCTTATCCAACCTTTATTAAGTTACTATTATAGATAGTATACTTATAGCCGATAATTCATCACTATTACTAGTGATTAAAATGTACATTTTTAGCTAAATAAGAATGTACATTTTAATCATTAATTACAGTAATTTTTAAGTTATAAAAATAATTACCTACAATTTAGACCTTTCCTAAATAATTTAAATTTTATCTAAAATAGCTTTTTCTATTCTCATATTATAAATAATATCCAATGATTTAGGAAAGTTAATATCATTAAAGGTAGAATGCTTTTTGTGTTTGTATTATGCCTTGATTTCGATAAATAAACTGAAAATTTATCTTCAAAATACTTTTTATCTTTTAATTCAAATTGATTATATATAATCCTTTAATATATTATCAAAGCTGTAATTTTATTTAACTACCCCTATACTTTCTTATTTTAGTATTTACACACTATCTTCTCTTATAATACATATTTTTAAATTAACTTTGGAACTTTCTTCCCTTATTTTCTCAATCCTTTAAACTATAATCTATAATACTTTTTTTGTCTTTTCTTCCTATCCTTAACATCTATTAATATTTAATTGTCTTTATTTTTAATATATAAGTAATATAATATAGAATATAATTTGTCAAAATATCAGAGTGAACAATTTTTTAATATACTATAATGATAGAAAAGTTAAATTCCTTACGAATATATAGGTGAAGGAGGATATATGAATGAAGAAAAAATCATAAGAGGAATTAAAAAGAAAAATGAAGCCTCACTTAAGGAATTTATTAAAATTTATGGACCTATTCTTAAAGCAAGTATCTATAAGAGCCTTTCTCTCAATCAAGAGCTGAGAATGGAAGTTTTAAATGATTCCCTCCTAGCCATTTGGGATAATATCGACTCGTTTGACCCGTCTAGATCATCTTTTAAAAACTGGTGTGCAGGTATTGGAAAATATAAGGCAATAGATGCTCTAAGAAAAGAACTTAGACATAAGTCTATAAATATAGATACTCTTGCAAATGTTCTTGAGTCTGATGAAGAACTTAATTTTGATGAATCAGATAAAATACTTGCTATGCTCGATGAGGATGATAGGGAAATTTTTAGGAAGTTATTTATAGAAGGATACAGCTATGACGATATATCAAATATTTATGATATATCCAAAGATAAGCTTTATAACAAAATCTCACGAAAAAAGAAACTATTAAGAAAAAAAATAGGAGGAGATTATGAATAATATTTATGATAAGATTAATGATATAAAATTTGATGAAAGCAAAATGGACCTTGACCAAATAGAATATGAAAATATGTTAAAAATCGCTTCAAAATATAAGAAAAATTCATCAAGGAAAAAATTTGTAGCTCTTGCAGCTGCTTTAATACTTGTAGCTAGTCTTTCAATCAAACCTGTAAGAACTGAAGCTTCTAAATTTGCTACTGATATTAAGGTTACAATGATGGAAACAATCGGAGCAAGTCCAGATTCTTATAAGTATGTTACAGAGCTTCATAAGCCAATTAAGCTTGGTGGTAATGAATTAATTTTAGAAAACTTTGTTATTGAAGATAATAGAGTTTTTGCAAATATCCTATCTTCTTCAAATGGTAAAGCTATTGAAGAAATAGATAATGATATCTATATATATAAGATTAAGGTCAATGGAGAAAGCTTTAAATCTTGGGGTTCTAGTGGTTCAGCTAGAATGGCTGATGATGGAGAATCTATTGTAAATCAATCTATGATAACTTTTGATAAGGATTTTCCTAAACTTGATAATGCCGATATAGATATTTATATATCAAGTGGAACTTCAAGTGAAGTTGTTTCAATAAAAGCAAGTTCAAATATTGTTAATGAAGATAATAAAATATTTGCAGAAGATTATAAGCTTGAAAATGGAGCCTCTATAAATCTTATGAAGATAAATCCAATAACAATGACTGCTGTGGTTGATAATCTTGATCCAGCTTATTCATATGAGCTAATTGGTACTGATGAAAATGGTCATAAGGTTCAATTAGATCAAAGAACAAGTGAAGATGGTAAAGTAACCTTCTTATATAATAGTTCCTTCTCTGACCTAAAGTTAGATGAATTAAAGGATGGTAGACCTATAAATTTCACCCTAACATCTTCAAAAAGAAATGTAGAATCTGGAAAAGAAACAGATGGCGTTTATGATAAGATAGCTGAATTTAGCCTTTCTGCCAAATAATAATCTTTTGTAAAGTGATATCTAGTTTTGTTTTTAAGTATTTTTCTTACTTGTCTATAAGAATTCTCTTATATTTATAATATATATTAGCTTTCTTATAGCTATTGGATATTTTAAATATATGAAGTCTTAGTCCACTTATTTTGTAAATCAAATATATGAATCGAATATTTTTTGACATAAATATTCCTCCTGATTGGCTTTTCTCTACCACAATCAGGAGGTTTATCTATACAAAATTTTAGACTATCTTAAAAACTTACATATTTTTTATTTAGGTATTATATTTTATAGATCATCTTCAATTACTGATGACTTAGAATATGCTGATACCTTTCCTTCAAAAAAGTCTGTCTTAACTTGGTTTGGATCAGAATATTCACTTACCCATTTCATAGATTGAGGCTCCTCATCATATCCTTCATATAATCTATCAAGACCAAGTCCCTTGGCCCTTAAATTTCCTAAATATTTGATATAATCCTCAATCATGGTAGAATTAAGTCCTGCTATATCATTTCCTATAGCATAATTACCCCATGCTATTTCTTGCTCAACCCCTTCTTTTAATAAATCTCTATAAAAATTCTTAAGCTCTTCTGTAAATAAGTCAGGTCTTTCTAATTTTAAGTCATTAATCATAGACCTAAATAGCCAAAGATGAGTATTCTCATCCCTATTTATGTATCTTATCTCTTGCACAGTACCTGGCATCTTTCCATTACGACCTAGATTATAAAAGAAAGAAAATCCTGAATAAAAATATATCCCCTCAAGAATATAATTTGCAATTAAAACCCTCATAAGATTAAATTCACTGTCATTTTTGATAAACTCATTATATTGATCACCTATAAATGTATTTCTCTTTAGAAGATGCTCATCTTCTTTCCATAGATACAAAATTCTAGTTCTCTCCTCAGGTGAGCAAATAGAATCAAGTATATAAGAATAAGATTGAGAATGGATAGCCTCTTGATAGGTTTGGATGGCAAGGCAAAGATTAATCTCATTTGCAGTAATATAGGTTTGTAAATTAGGCAAATTAGCTGTTTGGATAGAGTCAAGATAGGTTAAAAAAGACAAAATCCTATCATAAGCCTTCTTTTCATTCTTAGTCAAATTCCTATAATCCTTAATATCTTGATTTAAATTAATCTCTTCTGGAATCCAGAAATTATTCATAGCTTGCCTATACCAATCACTAGTCCAAGTATACTTAACATTATTAAAATCATTTAAATTGGTAGTATTACCATTTATAATCCTTCTTTTAGAAAGTTCAATATCACCATCTTCATTGAAAATCCCTCTTTTAGACACCTCTTCATTATACTTATCTTCCATAATATCCTCCTAAATTCCTAAACTCTCATATACCTTTTACCCCAATATTATAAAAACAAATTAAAGCTTGTAACTATATTAAATTTGCAATTTTACAAAAATGAAAGAAACAAAATTTCTTACTAAAGCTTTCTTGTGCAAAAGTCGTTTCTAATAGGTAAAAATGTGGACTCTTAGGGAAGGAGAAACGAGGAAGAATAGTCCCCTTACTCCACCCTAAAAGCAAAGAATTAATTTTAAAATCTTATTATTCTTATACCAAAATATGTTTTTCTATATTTTTCTAAAATATATTTATGATGCACAGGACTCACAATCTTCAACCTCAAGAGACTTACCCCTTACATAATATAAAGACTTAACACCAGCCTCATAGGCTGTTAGATAAATATTTAAGATTTGTCTCATAGTATAGTCTGTAGTTATATAAATATTTACAGATTGACCTTGGTCAATATGTCTTTGCCTTATTCCACAAGCCTTCATAGATATATTTTGGTCTATGTTGTAGGCATTTTCATAAAGCCAAAAAGTCTTGGTGTTTAGTCCCGGAGCAACCCTAGGCACTATAGCGCCTTTTTTTTCTTCTAAGAAATACTTGTTCATAATTGGATCAACTCCTGGTGAAGTACCTGAAATAATAGAGGTTGAACCAGTTGGAGCTATGGCTAATAGATAGCCATTTCTTAAACCTGTTTCATGAACTTCTTTTTTAAGCTTTATCCATCTATCAGAATCATATCCTCTTGATGTAAAATAATCTCCATTATCCCAATCAGAACCTTTAAAAACCTTGTATGGTCCTTTTTCCTTAGCTATCTCATTACTTGCCTTTATAGCAAAATAATTAATATCCTCATAAACCCTATCTACAAAATCAAGGTGGGCTTCTTCCTCAGACCATTTAATATCATTTTTGACTAGCATATGATGGTAGCCACTTGTGCCAAGACCAATAGCCCTATATTTTTTGTTAGTAACTTTGGCATATGGGGTTGGGTAATAATTAAGGTCAATAACATTATCTAAAGCCCTAACTATAGTTGAAACAACTTCTTCAAGCTCAAGCTTATTATTTACATCAATATTTCCTAAAGTTAAACTTGCAAGGTTACACTCAACAAAGTCTCCAGGCTTTGTTTTATTAACAATTACAATTTCTCCTTCTTCTGTAATAATTTCTTCAGAAACAGTCTCGGATGGACTCATATTTTGGGCAATCTCTGTACATAAGTTTGATGAATAAATCATACCTTGATGCTTATTTGGATTAGCCTTATTTACTGCATCCCTATTAAAGACAAAGGGGGTTCCTGTTTCAGTCCATGACTTGATTAATAATCTTATCATATCCTTTATAGATATAACTCTTTTAGAAATATCCTTATCTTCTACTAAGATTTTATAAAATTGCTCAAAGTCATCTCCATAGCTATCTTCTATAGATCTTCCATACTTTGTTAAAACTTCATGAGGATCAAACATATACCAGTCCCCATCTATATTATCCCTGCACTCTTTCCAGAATAAATCTGGTACACAAACTGCTGGAAAAATATCATGGGCTTTCATTCTATCATCCCCGTTATTTGTCCTAAGATTTAGAAATTCAGGTACATCCTTGTGCCATATATCTAAATAGCAAGCCACAGCCCCTTGCCTTACACCTAATTGATCAACGGCTACTGCAGTATCATTGGCAAGCTTTATCCACCTTATAACTCCACCTGCAACATTTTTAATACCTCTAATATCAGAACCTTGGGCCCTCACCTTACCAAAGTAAAGTCCCATACCACCACCGTGTTTAGAAACTTGGGCAAAATTTGTTATAGAGCGGTATATACCTTTTAAAGTATCTGGAACTGTATCTATAAAGCAGGATGAAAGTTGGTTAAAAGGCTTCCTAGCATTAGTCATAGTTGGAGTTGCCATAGTTGCTTTTAAGCTTGATAGGATATCATAAAGCTTTTTAGCAAAATGAACCTTGTTTTTTTCTCCGATAGCTAAGTGCATAGAAATCCCCATAAACATCTCTTGAACATTTTCTATATGCTCATCATCATAAGTCTTAATCAGATATCTTTTTAAAACCAAGTCAAGACCTGAATAAGTAAAGAGTTTATTTCTTTCATAATTCAAATACTCTCCTAACTCCTCAAGCTCCTTATTAGTATAATTTTCTATTATATATTTACCATAAAGACCTTCTGCTGTTAGGAATTGGATTTTAGATCTGAAATCAACAATGCCATACTTTTCTTCAGATAATTTAATCTTTTCATCTAAAAGGTGAATCATAAAGCGGGCTGCTATAAACTCCCAATCTGGACTTTCTTTACTTGTAAGCTCACTTGCAGCCTTAATTAGGGCATTTAAAAGACTTTCCTTGGTCATATTAGCTTTAGTAAAGGACTCAAACTTCATAAATAAAGAGTCAATTGGGTATCTTTGATTATCAAATTCTTTATTAATACTTTTTATTATTTTTAAAGTATAATCATCATCTATATATTTTTCAAAATCAGAAATAACTTTCCTATCCATGGTATGCTTGGCTCTATAAAGAATATAGGACTTAACTTCCTTGTAGAAGTTATTTTCAATAAGTTCAAGCTCAACCAAATCTTGAATTTCTTCAACTGTCACTATATGATCTGTTGGATACTTATCTTTAACAATTTTTCTAATATTTGAAGAAATCTTCTTTAACTTTTCATCACTTATGCTAGTACCCACAGACCTAAAAGACTTAAAAATCGCCCTTTGGATTTTCTCCTCTTCAAATTCTACAAGTGTACCATCTCTTTTTTTAACTTCCATATCTACCCCTAAATATTGTTATTTTTATGTTAATTCCACTATATATTGTGGTTTTCATTTTCATACTAATAAATCATACCACAAGAAGTGTCTTAAAAAAAGGGTGAAACATAATTATATTATTATTAGAAATTTTTAAATTTGAGCAAAAAAATAAGACCCTCTTTCCATATACATTGAAAGATAAGGCCTAATTCTTTATTTCTTAGTCGCTTTTTACGCTTACTTATTTTATTATATTAAATCAAAAAACTTAACTTATCTTAATATTCAAATAAATAATCTACCACATCATCCTTGATAACAACAGTATCAGCCATTATATCAGCTAGAGATTGCTTATTTTGGTTAAATCCTATTATAAGATATAAAATCTTAAGGAAATTTTGGATATACCTTACAAAAACCTCCCTAATAAGGCAATCAAAAAAGCTTAACTTTTCATCATAAAGTGATATAACCCTTATCCCTACAACCATTTTACCCAAGGTTTGGCCATTATTAAGGTAAGTTAGGATAAAAAAGTAAAAAAGACTAATTACTGTTGTCATAAGTAATCTTACCTCAAGACCCATAAGGGTATACTCACTACTTACAGAAAAAATAGTAATGATAATACTTGCTATAGAGCTTGTTATAATTGAGTCGATAGTGAAGGCAACAAGTCTTATAAAAAAGCCTGCATAGGCAAATTTAGGTATAGAAATGGTCTTTTGAGTTTTTTCTACATTTTCCATAAAAGCCTACTTTCCATAATAATACATAGGTACAGGGGAATCTTTATCCATAAGGTCCTTTAAAATTGCAAGATCAGACTTGGAATCTTTTCCTATTAGTGCTTGTCCCTTTGATAAGAGTTTAGAAAATGGAGCCATCTCATCAGAATATTCATAGACTTGTGGATTATCAAGCTTATATTCTTTCTTCATATCAGCTAAGGCTGTATCAAAATTACCAATCTTATCAACTAGTCCATTTTCTAAGGCTTGTGCTCCATCATAAACCCTTCCATCAGCAAGCTTTCTTACATCATCCTCTTTCATAGACCTGCCTTGAGATACTAGCTTAATAAATCTATCAAATGAAGAATTAATAAGATCTTGGAAATATTTCTTTTGCTCATCAGTCATATCTTTTCCAGAACTTCCAGCATCTTTCATCTTACCAGTAGTAATATTTTGTTGCTTAATACCATACTTTTCAAAAAGTCCTTGAAAAGACATAGATGACATAATTACACCAATAGAGCCTGTAAGAGTTTCATTAGATGCGTATATTCTGTCAGTTGGAGCTGAAATATAATAACCTCCACTTGCAGCCATTGTTTCCATAACTGTGAAAACTGGTATCTTCTTATCTTTTTGGATTTCCTTTATCTTATTTGCAACTTGCTCTGAGTTATAAACTGCTCCTCCTGGAGAGTTAACCTTTAAGATGACCCCCCTTACAGTATCATCTTCCTTTACTTCTTTTAATCGCTCCATAACAGCATCATATACTGGACCATCTCCAATAGCACCCTTATAAGTTATTACTGCAATTTTTTTGGATGTATCAGAGCCCTCTATTATATTTTTGTTAGCAGTTGATGAAAATGGATTAAAAGATCCTAAATATTTTTGGGCTATCTTTTCACTTTCTTTTTCTGTTACTTCATTACTTTTAGTTTTAACAAGACTAGAAGCTACGAATAACAAAATAGCTATTGCTATTGCTATC
Source organism: Anaerococcus porci (assembly GCF_009696575.1). Classification (GTDB taxonomy): domain Bacteria; phylum Bacillota; class Clostridia; order Tissierellales; family Peptoniphilaceae; genus Anaerococcus; species Anaerococcus porci. Next base: position 182,580 of record NZ_VULQ01000003.1, read on the forward strand.
CATTTTTTACCATTACTTTTTTTCATAAAATCTCCTTATTATAAAATATGAAATTCTTCCATTATAAGTATAATACACTAATATCAAAGATTCAAGGAAAATCAAAAAGCCTTTGCTTTTTGTATTAATATTGAGTACAATGAAAGAGCAAGACAATTATCGTTAACACTATGAGAAATTGTTTTTGTATAGTCTCTTAATTGAGACTATTTACATAGAGGATTTTTACCCAAAACTTAATTGTATATGGTAAAAGTCCATTTTTTATATTAATTTCTTCTATCAAGCTTTCTTTTAGTTTCTAAAATATTATTTGCAAGAAGGGCAATTACCACAAAATAAAATTTATCATTTATATATCCTAAAAGTAGGAAATTAATTCCCAAAGCCAGCATCAATACTATGATAAGAGAAAGTAAATTTGCAATATAAGGGTGTTTTCTAATAAAATCTTCCCCTATAAATCCTACAAGAAAAATCTCCAAAAGAGTAGATAAAATTAACACTACAAATATCTCTATAATTATAAAAATATAGGGATGACTTTGATGAAAATTTCTAATACTATGCATACTTTCCTCACTTTCTTAAATTTTATTTTTATACACTTGTATAACAATAAATAATATTTATTATATAATAAAAAATGCTTTGAGAAAATAGAAGGGTTAGAAAGATTATTTAAAAGTTAGACTAAATCTTTTTAAAGAGACTAAACTGTATTAGACTCTTAAAAATAACTTTTAAAAAAGATATTTATCTATGACATAGATAAACTCAAGGTTTTGATAACTGAAGTATAACTAAAATAGAACAATATTTATTCTAATTATGTCTTAATGATAAATTATAAGGTAACATTTCTTTAAATATATATATATCAAGAATTGAAGAAATATAGATTTAACTCAAGCAAACTTAATTTTGAAGTCTATTTTTGAAAAGCCCTATCAAATTTAAATTTCCTAGACATTATAACTATATTTATTAAAACACCCTCTTTACTGCCTTGTACAGTAAAGAGGGTAACTATCAGATTTAAGATTTTATTTTTATATTTTTTCAATTTTAATATATTTCCTACTTAAATTTAAATTCCTTACTTCCTGTAAGGTCTTCACCTTCTACATATTTTTTATCTATACCAAATAGGTAAGTTAGGATAAATCCTCCTATATAGGCTCCTAGAAGTCCAAGGATATATCCAAAAGCTCTTCCATTGTATATTAATGGAATCAAGGCTAGTCCACTTGGTCCTATGGCTGTTGCACCTATATTTCCTATTGCTCCTATTATAGCTCCTCCAACTCCTCCACCAAGACATGCTGTGATGAAGGCTTTACCCATTGGAAGGGTTAAGGCATAAATTAGGGGTTCTCCAATACCAAGTATACCTACTGGAAGTCCTCCCTTAGCGATTTCTATTAGCTTTTTATTTTTTCTACATTTTACCAAAACTGCTATAGCCGCTCCAACTTGACCTGCTCCTGCCATGGCAAGAATTGGAAGAAGGTAAGTTGCACCTTGGCTTTCAATCATTGCTACATGGATAGGTGTTAAGATTTGATGAAGGCCAAGCATTACCATAGGTAGGAATACTGCACCAAGTATAAATCCTGAGAAAGCTCCTCCTAGCTTTATTACTCCATTTATTACTCCTATAAGTCCATTTGATATAAGACCTGCTATAGGCATTATAATAAACATTGTAAGTATACCTGTTAAAAGAAGTGAAATTGTTGGTACAAGAATAATATCAAGAGCATCTGGTATAACTTTTCTTAGGTTCTTTTCTATTTTAACTAAGATAAATACAGCAAGTATTACCCCTATAACTCCACCTTGTCCAGGTAGAAGTGGTGAGTTTAAGAAGATATTTTTTAAAGGCTTATCTGGATTCATTGCAGATAAGTAAATCATGCCTCCTATTACTCCACCAAGTCCTTCATTACCCCTAAATACTTTTGCAGCATTTATACCAATAAATACATTAAGATATCCATAGAGTCCTGTCTTTATTATATTTAAGACTTGAAGTATTGATACATATGTTTCTCCGCTCACACTTCCTGCAGTTATCAAATTTTGTAAGACTGAGGCTATACCACCAATAAGACCTGCACCTACAAAGGCTGGTATTAGTGGAACAAAAATCGATGCTATTGTTGCAGTAAAGGACTTAAAAGCAGAATCTTTTTGTCCTTGTTTCACTTTCTCTTTATTCTCCCTAGTTCTTATATCTATTTCACTTTCCTCAGTGAATGTAGCTGCTGTAAGATTTGCCATCTCACGAGCTATCTTTTCGCTTTTTCCAGGCCCTGTTACTACTTGGATTTGATCACCTTTTACAAGACCCATAATCCCATCAAGCTCTTCAATCTTTTCAAAAGAAACCTTTTCTTGATCCTTTACTTTTACTCTTACCCTTGTCATACAATTTATGACTTCAACTAAGTTATCTTCTCCTCCAAAATAGCTTACTAATTTTTGGGCAATAATTTTATTTTTATCATCTGTCATTGTATCCCCCTTCTTAAAAATCCATCATTTTCTTTTAAAATATTTAAAGCTTCATCTCTTTTTATATCCTTAAGTCCCATAAGTATGGCACACTTAACAGAATTTTGTGACTCGTTTAAAAGTTTTTCCGCCCTTTTTTCATCAACTTCACACACTTCTTTTATAATGGATATGGCCCTTTTTCTAAGCTTCTTATTTGATACTCTTACATCTACCATGAGGTTATCATATACCTTTCCTATCCTAACCATAGCCGTTGTGGAAATTATATTGAGAACCATTTTTGTAGCAGTTCCTGCCTTCATTCTTGTAGAGCCTGTAAGAATTTCACTTCCTGTATCTACTTCTATAGGACAGTCTGCATACTTTGAAATTAAGGAGTCTAGATTACAAGATAAAGAGCCTGTGCTTGCTCCAATCTCTCTTGCATATTTTAATGCCCCTATAACATAGGGAGTTCTTCCGGAACTTGCTATTCCTACTAGCATATCTTCTTTAGTAAATTGATTTTTTATAAGATCCAATTTTCCCATTTCTTCATTATCTTCTGCATTTTCTACAGGATTTCTTAATGCCTTATCACCCCCTGCAATTATTCCGTTTATAAGATTTGGATTTACTGAAAAGGTAGGTAAGGCTTCACTTGCATCAAGAACTCCTAGTCTTCCACTTGTACCTGCTCCTATATAAAAAAGCCTACCACCCCTATTAAGTACTCTTACAAGCTCATCAACAAGTTTTTCTATCTCACCTATTTTTTGACCTACCTTTTTTGCTATTGATTGATCTTCCTTGTTAATTATTTCAATAATTTCTCTTGTAGATTTCAAATCAAGATCTTTTGAATTAATATTTCTATTTTCTGTTGATGGCAATTCTATCATCTCCTTTTATTAAATCAAGTATAGCTAGATGCTCTTTACAAACTCTTCCTATGACATTTCTAGAATTACTAAGTCCCAAATCAAGCCTTGCTATCTCTAGCTCTCCAGAATATCTTCCCGAATTCTTATTAAGGATAAGAAAATCTCCCTTTCTTATATAATTATTTGAAACTTCATTAATAAATTTATAAGTTCTCTCATTTCTTATAATATATTTGCTTATATCACTTCTTACCTTAAATTCATTAATTTCATATCCCTTTTTTAAGTATAGATCAAGATTAATAATCCCTTTCTTTTCAAAAACTTCAATATATCCTTTGTTCTTCATACTTAAACCTTCAGATAATACTAAATTATTAATCTTATAAAATCTTTTAAGCTTAAGATATGAATAATAAGGGTCTTTAAACCTATCCTCTTCAAGGCTTGGAAGAGATTTATACAAGGGTCCTCTAAAGTCTTTATCTCCTTGAAAAAATGCAAATAAATCAAGTCCAAATTTCTCCAATACTTTATTTTTTTCTATAAAATCATCCTCTCCCAGTCCAGAAAATTCTAAAGGATAGTAATTGTGCCAAGCAGAAATGTTAGAAAAATTTCCTCCAAGCTCTTTAATTGCTTCAAGTGTTTCACGTGAAACACTTGAAGCATTTATAGCTATCCTATTATTCTTAGATAAGTTCACTATTTTTTCTTTGTCGAAACCGAAATCAAGTCTTAATATAAGTCCCATTCTCAAAAGCTCTGGGTAGTGTTTCAAAATTTCTCCATTAATATCAAGGCAAATATCAATCTTAAGAGAATCTGCCAAAGATTTTAAAAAGATAAGTTTTTTCATATTCCTATCATCTACTGGGTAATGCATAGAAGTAAAAAGAATATCAAAATTTTTAAACTCATTTATTTTCTCTTCTATATAATTTTCATCTTGATTAAGATATAGACTAAATCCCAACATTTTTTAACCTTCTTAGCATAAGAATTGATGAAATTATAGCAATAAACAAGCTAGCAATAGAAGATATTCCAGTTTTTGGATTGTTTTTTTCTTTTATTATCCTACTTATCATTTCCTTGTAGCCACTATTTTCTACATTTTTTGTACTTATCTTATCAGCTATATTTAATGATTTATCTTCTTTATCATCCTTTGACTCTATCACTGTTTCTTCTTGATTTTCTTTTAGCGTATCATCAGCTAGGGAATTTGTTGGTATTAACAATAAGGCTAAAGCTAATAATATAAGCTTTTTCATTTATACCTCCTTTGATGGCACATTAATATAGGAATTATATAAGTTAAACTTTTAATCTTATTAAATATTCTAAAATATATTAGACTATTGTTTGAAAAGCTTTTTATTTTCTATATTATAAAACACTTGAAAATTTATTTCAAGTGTTTTTGTTTATTTTTGAAATAATTATTTAAGTTTATCAGTTAAGTCCTTACTTATTTTAAGGCTCTCATTTACATTTTCGTAATTTTTAGCTATATAGGTGAAAAATAGAATATCTGTAATTATAAAAGATGAGAATCTTGAGGTAATTGCCCCATATCTTATTTCTTTTTCACTTGATGGAATTTTTAGAATTATGTCTGATAGGTCTTTTATTTTTGATTTTTCAGACTTTGTTATGGCTATAACCCTAGCATTATTTTCTTTTGCAAATTTCACTGCTTCTAATACTTCTTTTGTTTTAGCATTATAGGAGATTGCTATAAGGATATCACCCTTTTTTATATGGCTTATGGCTGAAAGATTTGTGTGAGCATCTTTTTCATAAAAAACATTTGCACCTGCCCTAAGGAGTTTATAGTAGAAATCTTCACATATAAGTCCAGATCCTGCAACTCCACAAAGGTAAATCCTACTTGCCATATTGATTAAATTTCCTGCCTTTTCTATATTTTTTTCATCTATTATAGCATAGGTTTTTTCTAATGTCTTTTGGATATTTGCTCTAGATTTATCTATTATTTCACTGATCTTATCATCCTTTTTTATTTCATCTTCTATATATTCATTCTTGCTTTCAAAAGATTTTGCTATCGAAACTTTCATATCTACAAAGGACTTATAGCCTATTTTTTTGACAAATCGTGTTACCGCAGACTGAGAAGTTTTTGTATTTTTAGCAAGGTCTATGGATGATTCGTTTATTATCTTATCTTTATTTTTAAGTATATAGTCTGCTATAAGTTTATCTTTTTGAGTAAAATTTTCTTTTTTATCTTTTATTCTTATTAAATATTCCATATATTCCTCATTTTATTAATAAAAAAGACCCCTAGAAGGGGTCTTATCTACTCATCTTTTTTGGAGTCATCTTCACTTGAACCAAGTTCTATTGGCTTATTATCTTCTTCATTTTTTTCTTCTACAATTTTTTCTTCGTCTTTTGTGCTTATTTCATCACTTGAATTTTCATTTGTAGACTCTTTTTCTTCAATTTCTTCTTTTACTTTGACTTCTACAGGTTTTTTATTTAGAATTTCCATAAATTGTTCACCTGTTATAGTCTCTTCTTTAAGAAGGAAGTCTGATATTTCGTGAAGTTTGTCTAGGTTATCTTTTAAGATTTCTATAGCTCTCATGTGGGCTTGAGATATGATGTGGATTACTTTCTCATCAATTTTATCTCCAGTACCACTAGATACTATAAGTGAGTGTTCTCCACCTAGGTATCTTCCAGTTGTTCTTTCAAGTTGGACAAAATCAAAATCATCGTCCATACCATATTGGGTTACCATGGCTCTTGCAATTTGGGTAGCTCTTTCTATATCATTGCTTGCCCCAGTAGTTTTAGTATTAAAGATAAGTTCTTCTGCACTTCTACCACCTGCAAAGGTAACTATTTCATCAAATAGTTCTTTTTTGGTCATTATATATTTCTCATCACGATCAACACTCATGGTATAACCTAAGGCCCCTGATGTTCTTGGAACTATGGTTATCTTGGTTACTGGTTTCTTTTGGGTTTGAATAGCTGTAACTAAGGCATGTCCTACTTCATGGTAGGCTATAATCTTCTTTTGGTCATCGCTTATTACAGCATTTTTCTTTTGTGCACCTGCTATTACAGTTTCTATACTTTCTTCAAGGTCAACTTGTGTAAGTTTTTTCCTACCTTCTCTTACAGCTCTAAGCGCACCTTCATTTACTATATTTGCAAGGTCTGCACCAGAAGTTCCTGCCGTTCTTCTTGCAATTTCTTCATAGTCTATGTCATCTTCTCTTTTAACATTTTTTGCATGAACTATTAAGATGTCCTTTCTACCATTTAAATCTGGTAGCTCAACTCTTACTTGTCTATCAAATCTTCCAGGTCTTGTAAGAGCTGGGTCAAGGATTTCAGGCCTATTTGTTGCAGATAAAAGTACTACTCCCTCAGCTGCATCAAATCCATCCATTTCGTTTAGAAGTTGGTTAAGGGTTTGTTCACGTTCATCATTTCCACTAAAACCTGATGTATCCCTTCTCTTACCTATGGCATCTATCTCATCTATAAAGACGATACATGGAGCCTTTTCCTTAGCTTGTTTAAAAAGATCTCTTACCTTACTTGCTCCCATACCTACAAACATCTCAACGAATTCTGAGCCTGAAATTGAGAAAAATGGTACATTAGCCTCACCTGCTACAGCTTTTGCTAAAAGTGTCTTACCTGTTCCTGGAGGACCTACTAAAAGCACGCCTTTTGGAAGAACTGCCCCTATATCCCTATATTTTTGTGGTTCATGTAAGAAATCTACGACTTCATTAAGGCTATCTTTTGCCTCTTCTTGGCCTGCTACATCTTTGAAAGTTTTTCCCGTCTTATTTTCCATGTAGACTTTAGCATTTGACTTACCAAAGTTCATGAAGTCTCCGCCACCTCGGCCTCCCATAGTCTTTGATAGAGACCTGTTAGCCATATAGAAAATTAAAAGCAAGAATATAAGAGGCAAAATAGATGTTATAAACAGGGTGAGCCATGGACTCATTTTTGTTTCTATCTCTTTCGTAAATGTTAGGTTCTTATTATTCTTAGCCTTATCAAGTAATCTTTCTGTAAGGTTAGTATCTGGCCATAAACCTGTGGTGAAAGTTTTTTTGTCACCATCAACCATAGCTGTGAAGGTATAGTTATAATCATCTTTGGTAACTTCTCTTACTTGGTCATTATCTATCATTTGGACAAATTGGTTGTAAGTTACCTCCTTTGGCTTCTCTCCCATTGTAATAGGATTAAGCATGTATCTTATTACTAGAAAGGCAACTATGGCTATAATCCAATAGTAGACCAATGGCCTATTGCCTTTTTTATTTGATAGCATCTATAAACCACTCCTTATAATATAATCATCTAGTAAGCTATCTAAAGATTCTAATTCATTAATGATTGTCTTTAAGTTAGTGTTGATATTTGACTCATCAACCTCTGGTTTTATTTTATCAAAATACTCACTTACCTTATCAGCTGCATCAACACCTTTTTGGGTAAGCTTAACATTTACAACTCTTTCATCTTCATCTGATCTATTTCTATCAACAAATCCTTGCTTTTCAAGTTTCTTGCAAATATTTGATATATTTCCACCATTTACACCTATACTTTTTCCAAGATTACCTATTGATACTGAATCTTCAGATGCAGATAAGGTCATAATCATCTTAAGTTGTAGGGTTGTTACTCCTAGATCTGTTGCTGTTTCTTGTAATAGTAAATCTATCTTGTGTGATATTTCTCTAATCATAGAGAATATAGAATTATTAAATTCAAAAAAATCAATGTGTCTGTCTGTCATATAAACCTCCATAAATTATAGACCTATATTTAATATAGGAGATAAGTATTCTCCACTATTATTTTACATATATTGTAATAAATTTCAAGTATTTAGAAAGAATATTTTTAATACATACTTTAATTGTGAATTAATTATGTTCTTTGATAAAAAACACCTATTATTATCTTTAAAAAAAACTAATGGGGTTGTTGCTTAATGAATTAATCTTTATCATATAATTACAAATCCCTCCACAACAATTTTACTCTATAGTATAAAGCTTTGTTTTTAAGATTCTAGAAGTAACTTGCAATTATATAAAGATATAAATTCGTAATTTTACAACACCCCACTAATAGTTTCACTGTCATTTTGTTTCACGTGAAACATTTCTTATATATGAGCTTGCATTAAGTCCTGCTACTTGACCTTCACCGCAGGCTTTGTTTATTTGGTAAGGCTTACCTGTTATGTCACCACAGGCAAAAAGCCCCCTTATATTTGTCTTCATATCTTTATCCACCAAGATATGTTTTTCATCCATTTTTACAGATGGTACTAAGTTTTTAGGCTTAGATGATGATTTTATTATAAAAAATCCATCAGCCCTGATTTTACTACCATCACTAAGCTCAAGACTTTCAGCCTTTATTAGGCCATCAAATTTTAAAGGCCTTTCATCTACAATATTTATATTAGATGAAAGTTTTATATTTTTTTTGTACATATTTATAAAGGTCGTATTTTTAGCTACTTTATTTATAAATTCTACTTCTTCTATTGACTCTTCATTGTAGCCTATAACTACAACATCACGCCCCTTATATAAAGAAGCATCACAGGTTGCACAATAAGATATACCCTTTGCAAAAAACTTATCTTCACCTTCTATAACTTTACCCATGTCTATACCTGTAGCTATAATGCAGGCTTTTGATTTTAGCATTTCATCTCCAAAATCTACTGCAAAGTAGTCTCCCATAGCGTAAACCGCCTTAATTTTTTTATCTTTTATATCTATATCATAGTATTTAATTTGCTCTAGGAATCTTTGATATAGGTCATCTCCCTTTATATCCTTAAATCCTAGGTAATTTTTTATGGATGGACTTTTTGAAAGAGCTTTGGAATCTTTCCCAATGACTAAAACCTTGTTTTTTCTAATTGCAGCATTAAGGGCTGCAGATAATCCTGCAGGCCCTTTACCTACTACTATTAAATCATAATCCATATTATTTAAGTTTTTCTACTTCTTCAAGTATAACTTCTTTAGCTTGGAAGCCTACTAGGGTGTTTTTTAATGTACCCTTTTTGAAAAGCATCATTGATGGGACTGCATTTACATTATATCTTCCAGCAAGTTCTGGACTTCGGTCTACATCTACTGAATATATATCAAAGTCTACTTCAGATTCTAATTCTTCGAGTATTGGTTTTTGCATCTTGCATGGTCCACACCATGTAGCTGAAAAATCTACTAAGACTATTCCTTCATTTTCTAGTACATGAGTATCAAACTCTTGAGTATTTAATTCTTTCATTTTTATCCTCCATTAATAAAGTTATTATACTTCTATTATTTTTGATCAACAAGACCACGAACATCACTTACAGGTAGTGAAAAAAGTATACCATTTGAATCTTGATTAAGCTCTAAGCTATCATAAAGAGCTGATTTAATTTTTTCCGCTATATCTTTTTTTATAAGCATTATTACTATATCTTTTTCTGGTTCTATAACCATATTTAAAAATACTGACTTTTTTTGGATACCTGAACCCCTTCCGTGAACAATAGTCGCCCCCCTTGCTCCATGTTTTTGGGATATATCTATAACCCTATCGGCATTGGACTTATCCACTATTACATATAAAGCCTCATATTCCATATTTATTTCTCCTTTTTTATCTATTGGTGTTGTAAACATGATAGATGTGTTTTTCTTGTCAAATTTATCTGATAATTTATCCAGCAAGTCTTTTACTAAAGAGTCATTTACTAAGGCTGATACTATTTCTTTTCTTTCTTTATTAATTCCAAGGACTTCTAATATGTGATCATTAGCAGAACCCTCTGCTAAAAGACAACTTATATATTTTGCTCCATAAGCTTGAAGCTGTTGCATAAATTTAGATCCTTTAGATCTATTTGTAATTATTCTTAAATATTTCATTATCCCTCTATGACCTCCTTATAAAAAGATCCCATTATCATTATAGTTATAACTGGCATAAGTGCAACAAAAGCTATAACTCCAAATCCATCTGCAACATTTCCTGCAACCCCTTGGCAAAATGCGAGAATAAAGGTTGCAGTCATTGGCCCTGATGCAACTCCACCTGAGTCAAAGGCAATACCTACAAAAAGTTGTGGTACATTTCTTGAAAGTATTAGGGCAAGTAAGAATCCCGGTCCTATTAGCATCCAAAGCTTAAATCCGTCTATTTTGATTCTTATCATTGCAAGCATCACTGCAAAGGCAACTCCTATTGATAAAGCCTTCATTATAGATGACCTATGGATTGAACCAGCAGTTACATCTTCTACTTGCTCTGATAATACAAATACTGCAGGTTCTGCTAAAACAACTAAAAGTCCTAGAACAAAGCCTATTAGTGGAACAAATTTAAAGTCAGCATAAGCCTCTCCCATAACTCTTGCAAGTTCCATAAAACCTCCTTCTACTGAGGCTAAAAACATTATAAGACCAATATAGGTGTATCCAAGTCCAAGCATTATATCTTTTTTATTTTTTAGTTTAAATACTAGCTTATCCATTATAAGAAATACTATAGTTATAGGTAATATTGCAAAGCTTGCTGACTTAAATCCACTTAAAATTGCTGAAGTATGGGCTACTTCTTCTATTACAACTGCTGATGGGTCTATAGACATTGTCATCAAAAGTCCTGCAAGTATTGGTCCTGTTGATGCTATTCCTACAAGTCCAAAGGAGTTTTCCTCACCCTTACTCTCTCCTTTAAGTTTACTTACTCCAAGACCTAAAGCTATTATAAAAGGAGTTGTCATAGCTCCTGTAGTTGCACCAGATGCATCAAAGGCTATAGCATGACTTAAATCACTTGATATAAACATAAGAATAAAGATTGCTCCATATATACACATCATAAGACTAGATAGCTTAATTTCCTTAAATATCCTATAAAGTCCTATTGATATCATCACTCCTACACCTACTGATATTATAGAAACTATTAACATTGATTCAAGTCCTATAGCACTGCTTACTTGCTTTGCTAAAATTAATAGGTCTGGTTCTGCAATTGATATTACAAAGCCTATAAATACGCCAAATATTATAACCTTTAATATATTTTCACTTTTTGCTATAAAATCTCCCATAAAAGATCCTATTTTTGATATTGATAAATCTACCCCAGTTAAGAATATAGATAAACCTACTATTACACCTAAACAACCTATAAGGAAGTTTACGATTAATTTATTATCTACTGGTCTAAATATATTCAATACTAACACAAGAATGGCTATGGGACCTACTGCTTTTGCATTTTGTTTTAATTCTTCTCTAAATATAGTCATCACCCCTTTAAAATGATTATTGTTTAATTTTTATATTATTAATAGCTTATTTTTTATATAATAAAAGAGGCAATCATTAGACTGTCTCTTTATTTTAACTTATTAACTTTAGTCTCTAACTTGGTTAGCAGTTAGGATTGCAAGTTTATAAACATCTTCTTCGTTACATCCTCTTGAAAGGTCATTTACTGGTTTATTAAGTCCTTGAAGTATTGGACCAAGAGCTTCATAATTTCCTAATCTTTGTCCTATCTTATAACCAATATTTGCAGATTGTAGATCTGGGAATATAAATACTTTAGCTCTTCCAGCTACATCTGAGTTAGGGATTTTCTTTCTTGCTACTTGTGGTGAGATTGCAGCATCAAATTGCATTTCCCCATCAACTTTAAGGTCTGGGTCCATTTCCTTAGCAAGTTTTGTAGCTTCTTCTACTCTTCTTGCCAATTCGTGTTTAGCAGAACCTTTTGTTGAGAAAGATAGCATTGCTACTATTGGTTCTATACCAAATTCAACTGCTGTTTTAGCAGCTTCTACTGCAACTTCAGCAAGTTCATTTGATTGAAGAGTGATATTAATAGCTGTATCTGCAAATAATAATTTTTCACCATTTGGTCCAAGCATAATCATTACACCACTTACCCTATTTACACCTTTTTTTGTTTTTATAAGTTGAAGAGCAGGTCTTACAGTATCTCCTGTTGGGTGAGCAGCACCTGAAACCATACCATCAGCCTTACCTGTTTCTATAAGCATAGTTCCGAAGTAGTTATTGTCTTTTTTAAGCAAGTAGTCACCATCTTCTCTGGTGTTTTTACCATTTCTTAATTCTACATATCTATCTACTAATTCATCGAGTAAATCAGAGTGTCTAGGATCAATTATTTCTATATTTCCTAAGTCCACACCTTCTTCGTTTGCAACTTTTTTAATAGATTCAGGATCTCCAAGTAGTATAGGTTTAATAAGACCATCATTGTTGTGTCTTATCGCTGCCCTTAAAACTCTTGAATCATCACCTTCTGGAAAAACTATAGTACGATTTTTCCCTCTAATATTATCAGTTGCAAGCTCCATTACTCCATCATTTGCCATAATAGCCTCCTAATTAAAATCGATATTAATACTATTATTATACCCTAAGTGAAAATATTTTCTTCTATAGTTTTGCCTTTTCTAGACATTCATTCTCTCTTTCAGAAAGTTCTATCTCACTTTCTCCATTTATTATCTCTTTAAGATAGGTATTTGAACCTTCTTGGGAATAGAGATTGGTTAGAATTATTCCATTGTGGTAAGAGTCTAGAAGAGTTAAAGAAAATGAGTTTTTCCCTCTTTGGTTTTCAAAGGCATCAAAATGAACAACTGCCATCTTATTTACAGCTCCCATAGATGAGTTTTTAGTATCTGCTGATCTTTGGTCAAGAGATCTTATCTCCTTATTTGACTTATCTATTTGTTTGTTTAATTCTAAGATTAATTCTTCTAGGTTTAGATCTGGATTATTTCCCCTAAGAAGATGATCGTATCTTCTTTTTTGCCTTCTTAGCTTATCGTTGTTTGACTTTATCATAGTAAATTCAACTATAACTATTATAAATAAAATTATTATTGCCATTATTTGTCCCATAACTTAATCCTCTTTCTGATAATATCCATATTCTTTTCATATAGCTTATCACAATATTTAGTAATTGATTTGTAGTCGGTTTTTTTAAAATTGCTATCTTTATCAAAGTATTTTTCATTCATAATAACATTTACAAAAGATGAATGTATACATTCCTTTACCAATCTAAGTCCTATCTCCCCATCACTTATAGTTGAAAATTTCCCATTTTCAAGTAGAAAATCACAATCTTGAAGGACTATTATCATAAGTTCGATTGTTCTTTTTGGTGCAATATTTGCATCATTGATAAGCTTATCAATATTATCCATTTCATTATTTTTAAAAGCTTTTAAAAGGACATTTACCCTATCTACATCTTCTTGCATCAAATCCTTTAGCTCTTGTGAATAAGCTATGAATTTCTTAAAGATTTTTTTCCCCTTTTTATTCAAATTCTCATCTTTATAGTCCTTTTTTGCCATCATCAATATTAAATTTATTCCAAGATTTCCACTAAGACTTGCTAGGGCTCCTCCTCCAGGATAGGCTGTAGGCTTTCTTGTATTATCTATTAATTCACCTAGCTTAAAATCAATCAACTTCTTCTCTGCCATTTTTTATACTCCAATAAAGTCTTTCAATATCTTCTATAGAAAAGCAGTCTATAGACACTTTGTAGGTATTATTTTGCTTTTTAATCTCAACCTTTGAGTCTAAGAGGTTTATAAATTTTTCCTCAAAGTCTTCAAAAAGTATCTTATCTAGCTTATCTTCTTTTATGTCTAAATTTTCTTTTCTTTTATTTTTATTCTTTTTTTCTACATTTCTAATATTTGTTTTTTTATTTTTAAAATCATCAAGGCTTTTACTTCTTTCATTCTTATCTTTTATAGAAAGAAGTGTCCTTGCCTGAGATGAAGTTATATTTCCCTCTTCTAATTCCTTTTTACTATTTTCATCAAGTTTTAAAAGCCTTAGGGTATTTGCTATATAAGATCTTGATTTTCCGACAGTTTTTCCTATCTCGTCTTGTTTTAGTCCATAATTTTTAATAAGTTCATTATAGGCATTAGCCTCTTCAAGAGCTGTAAGGTCCTCTCTTTGAACATTTTCTACTATAGAAAGTATATCTATATCTTTATTATCTACATTTTTTATAATAGCATCTATTTCTGTATGACCTAGAAGCTTACTTGCCCTAAATCTTCTCTCCCCTGCTATAATTTCATATTTATTGCCATTTTTTCTTAAAACTATTGGATTTAAAAGACCATATTGTTCTATAGACTGGCTTAGACCCTCAAGAGCTTTTGTATCAAAACTTTTTCTAGGTTGGTCTTCTCTTCTGATGATTTTTTCCATAGGAATTTTAACTACAGTCTTATTTTTCTTATTATTTTCTGGTATAAGCGAGCCAAGACCCCTACCCAATGTTTTTCTCGTCATTTCTTATCACCTGATTTTTTTCCTCATCTTTTTGAAGTTTTTTATCTTTCTCATCTTTTCTTAATTCTTGATTATAATCTTTACTTTCTTCACTTATCTTTTCCTTAGTCTTTTTCTTGAAATTTTCCTTTTCTTTGGATTCCTTTTTTATATTTTCTATAAGCTCACTTGCCAGATTAAGATAGGCTCTTGCTCCCTTTGATTTCTCATCATAAACAATTACTGACTTCCCATAAGAAGGTGCTTCGGCAAGTTTTATATTTCTAGGAATCATAGTCTTAAAGACCTTGGACTTAAAATATGATTTTACTTCTTCTACAACCTCATATGAAAGCTTACACCTTCCATCAAACATACATAAAAGAACCCCTTCAATTTCAAGATCTTCTTTTACAGAACTTTTTATAGACTTATAGGTATTCATAAGCTCACTTACCCCTTCTAGGGCATAATATTCTGTTTGAATTGGTATTATTATGGAATCACTTGCTACAAGAGCATTTAAAGATAAAAGTCCAAGAGATGGTGGGCAGTCTATAATTATAAGATCAAAATCATCTCCTATTTCTTTTATAATAGAACTAAGCATAGTGAGTCTTTCTCTCTCATCTAAAGAAACCAATTCCACTTCAAGACCAGAAAGGGCATTTTCACTTGGAATAAGATAAGCACCATCTTCTGTTTTTACTATGTAATTTTCAAATGAATCTTCTTCATAAAACATCTTGTATATAGACTTCTCTACCTTAGATTTATCAAGACCCAAACCTGTTGTAGTATTTGCCTGAGGGTCAAAATCTATTACCAGAATCTTTTTTCCTAATTTTGAAAGGGCAGTGGCAAGATTTACCACTGTAGTAGTCTTTCCTACACCACCCTTTTGATTAAATATCGAAATTGTCTTCATACATACCTCTCATTATTAATATGGAAAGGTCCATGGCCCTATTTTTAGTCCAACGCCTAGCCTTATTCCTACTTGCAGAGAACTTAAATTCTCTAACAAACTTTTTATCCTTATATTTTACACCTATAAAAGCTTCTCCTTTGTGAGCATAGCCTGTAGTTATTATACATAATGCTGATTTTGTCCTATCATACAGACCATCGAGCATCTCATATGCACATTCCTTGCTGACTGCAGAATATTTTCTTAATGTTTCATATGAAACATTCAAGATTTTTTCTTTAGTCCTATCAGAGTAGGTCACATAGGACTCTTCTATTACATCACTTGCACCAGCTATATCTATAATAGATGACGCCACCATTCCTCCTGTAATAGACTCAGCACAAGATACTTTCTCTTTTCTCTCTTTTAATAAATCTATAAGGGTTTCTTCTTTTCTCTTTCCATCATCTGACAATAATAGTGGACCAAAAACTTCCCTTACTTCCTTTTCCTTTTCATCAAGTAAGATAAGAGCTTTATCATCACTTTCTGCCTTTGCACTTATTCTTAAAAATCCTCCCTCATCATCAAAATAAGGACTTATGGTTGGATTTGTAGAATGAAGATCTATCCTACTTGCCATATCCCATTCTCCCAAAAGTGCAATTCTTAAAGTCTTTGACTTAATAACCGCTTCTTTTTTTATATATTTAAGTAATTTATTTTCAAACATATATTTCATCTCTTGAGGTGGCCCCGGCATAAGAACTATTTTGCTCTTATTATCACAATCAATAATACAACCTGGTGCTGTACCTATATCATTTGGAAGAATAATAGCATCTTTAGGAAATTTTGCCTGCTTTATATTCACACTAAGGGCCCTTTCATTTGACTTAAAATATGAGTCAAGTTTCTTTTTACTTTCCTCATCTATAACTACCTTATCTTCCTTACCACTTGCCCTGATCGCTACTTCTTTACTTATATCATCTTCAGTAGGTCCCAGCCCTCCTGTAATAAAAATATAATCAACTTTACCAATAGCATTTTTAAGTTCTTTTAATAACCTGTCAAAATTATCTCCAACAGTTACCATCTTGTATAAATCTATTCCAAACTCACTTAATCTTTGTGCTATATACTTTGAATTAGTATCGGTAATATTTCCAAGTAATATTTCTGTTCCAACTGAAAAAATTTGTGCTTTCATAAAACCTCTTTTCTCTTTAAATAGTATAACAATATCAAGATAAGTTTTCAATATTAAATGTTTCACATGAAACATTTCTTACATATCAGCAGTAATTCTTTTTTATTATACTCTCTTAGATTATTTTTTATATCCTAAAAATCACTTCAATTAATTTAATTCTTCAAATTAATTATTACGTACTTGTTATTATAATTAATTATGATACAAATAATAATGTATAATCTTATTTATTATAATTTACTACTTAAGCAAGAGCCCCTTAGTTTGTCTCAACATTAGGCGAAGAATAAAAGTAAATATAATATTATTAATAATACAACAAAACAATGAGATTTTATTAAAGTTATAGTAATTTACCTTAATAAAAACAATATCTAAACTTTCCAATTAAATGAAGTGACTTATTACTAATTATCTTAATTAAACACATAAAAAATAAAAAAGACCTTAAAACAAAATATGTTCTAAAGCCTTATGATTAAAATCAAAAAATAATCTTAAGATATTAATGAATATCAAAGAGGATTCTTCTTTGGCAAGTTTTTTGCCCTCGGATATTTTATTTTTGTTGACCTTACTTTTTTTATTAGTATATTTTTTCTTGTGTTTCCATTAAGGTCTATTGTGTCTATATTTATTAACTCTCCTCCTAAGATTTTAAGAGCATTTTCGGCTTCATTTAATTCTTCTTCTGCCTTAGGACCTTTCATTGCTATAAAAATTCCCCCTACTTTTAGAAATGGTAAGGCATATTCCAAAAGTGTTGATAGTTTTGCTACTGCCCTTGATACTACCATATCAAACTTTTCCCTATTATTTTTAGCATAATCTTCTGCTCTTGTATGAATAGCTCTCGTATTTTTTAAACCTAATTCCTCTATTACCTCATTCATAAAGCCTACTTTTTTATTTACTGAATCTATGAGGGTTAAGTCAAATTCTTTTTTTATCCTAAGAGGAATCCCTGGAAATCCTGCTCCTGAACCTATATCTAGAACTTTCATTCCCTTATTTATATATTTCTCAATGGTTAAGGAGTCGTCAAAGTGCTTTACTTTAATCTGGCTAGAATCAACTATGGTGGTTAGGTTGAATTTCTTATTTGTCTCTATTAGCATTTCTTCATATTTTTTAAACTTATCCATCTAAATCACCTGCCTTTAGTCTTATTAGTAAAACATTTATATCAGCAGGACTTACTCCAGATATTCTTGAGGCTTGTCCTATGGAATCTGGTCTTATATCATTAAGTTTTTCTGATGATTCTTTCTTTAGTCCTTTTATAGTAAAATAGTCTATATTTTGTGGGAGTTTTTTATTTTCAAGTTTTTTAAACTTGTCTATATCAGCCATTTGTTTTTTAATGTAGCCTTGATATTTGATCTCTGTTTGAACTTGAATTTGTTGAAATTTTGGAAGCTCTGGTCTATCAGGGTCAAGTACTTTGACAAGCTCATAAGTAAGCTCTGGTCTTTTTATAAGATCGAATAAGCTATATCCTGTTTTAAGTGGACTTGTTCCAATAGATTCTAACATTTCATTATTCTTCTTGTTTGGACTTATCATAACCCCTTTTAGCCTATTGATTTCTTTTTCTATATTTTCTCTTTTTCTTAGCATTTTCTCAAAACGTTCATCTGATACAAGTCCTATCTTATATCCAATTTCTGTTAGTCTAAAGTCTGCATTATCTTGTCTCATAGTAAGTCTATATTCACATCTTGATGTCATCATCCTATAAGGTTCATTAGTTCCTTTTGTTACAAGATCATCTATTAAAACTCCTATATAAGCATCCGACCTATCGAGTATAAGTGGATCTTCTCCTTTAATTTTAAGGCTTGCATTAATTCCTGCTATTAGACCCTGACCTGCTGCTTCTTCATAACCTGATGAACCATTAATTTGTCCTGCAAAAAATAAGTTTTCTACCTTTTTTGACTCAAGACTTCTCTTTAAATCTGTTGAATCAAGGCAGTCATATTCTATACCATAGGCTGGTCTCATAATCCTTGCATTTTCCATTCCCCTTATAGTTTTATAGAATTCTCTTTGCACTTCTTGAGGAAGAGTTGATGATACACCTTGGATATAGACCTCATCTGTTGATAGGCTTTCTGGTTCTATAAAAACTTGGTGGATATTCCTATCTGGAAATCTTACCATTTTATCTTCAATAGATGGGCAATATCTAGGACCAACTCCTTTTACTAATCCCCCATACATAGGTGATTTATGAAGGTTTGCCATGATTATTTCTTTAGTTTCATTTGTTGTATAAGTTAGGTAACAATTTTCCTGTTTTTTATCTGAAAAGTCTTTATCTTCATTCATAAAGGAGAAGGCTACTACATTTTCGTCTCCTTTTTGAACTTCTGTTTGTGATAAGTCTATTGTCTTAATATCAACCCTTGCAGGTGTTCCCGTCTTGAAACGTCTAAGATTGAAACCTAACTCTTCTAGACTATCTGATAAAAATGTAGCTGCTGAAAGTCCATGAGGACCTGATGTTTTTTGATAATCTCCCATAAGAATTTTTCCATTAAGATAGGTTCCTGTGCAAACTACAACAGCTTTAGTAGGAAAAATTGCCCCTTGTACTGTTTCTACACTTTTAACCTTTCCATCTTCTATGTTAATCTTATCAACTTCTTGTTCAAATAAGTCAAGATTTTCTTGCCTTTCAAGAGTTTTTTTCATCTCTTGGTGGTATTTTATCTTATCAGCTTGAACCCTTAAAGAATGAACTGCGGGACCTTTTGAGGTATTTAGCATCCTTGATTGTATAAAGGTCTTATCTATGTTTAATGCCATCTCACCACCTAAAGCATCTATCTCTCTTACAATATGTCCTTTTCCAGTTCCTCCTATATTTGGATTACATGGCATATCTGCTACAGACTCCATACTTGTTGTCAAAACCAAGGTTTTAAAACCAAGTCTTGCACTTGCAAGAGAAGCTTCACAACCTGCATGACCTGCCCCTATTACTACTACATCATAGGATTGGTCTATATATTTTTTCATCTTATTTTCCAACACAAAACTCCCTAAATACTTTATCCATTATCTCATCTGAAACAGTTTCTCCAATTATAAGACCCAAGTCATCATATGCACTTCTTAAATCAACCTCTACACAATCGATAGGAACTTGGGACTTTATATCCTTAAGGGCATTTTCTATCTTTTCTTTTGCTAAATTTAATAATCTTTCATGGCGTAGGTTTGTAATAATCAATGATTCTTTATTTAAGTCCTTAGTATCAAATATTTCAAAGATAGCCTCTTCAAGCTTATCTATCCCATCCCTGCTTATCATAGAAGTTTCAATAACCTTAAAATTGTTACCTAAGTCTTCTTTTTTAATCTTTGAATCTAAATCTAATTTATTTAAAATAATGATAGCATTTTTATTCTCTATAATATCAAGTATAATCTTATCCTCTTGATCAAAGTCTCTAGACCTATCAAATATTGCTATAACTAAATCTGCATCTTCTGCAAGCTCCCTTGACCTTTCAACTCCTATTTTTTCAACCTTATCTTCAGTTTCTCTAATTCCAGCCGTATCATTTATCTTTAAGGTCAGATTTCCTAAATTTATATACTCAGTTATAGAATCTCTTGTAGTTCCAGGTATATCTGTAACTATTGCTCTATTTTCATTCAATAGGACATTTAATAGAGATGACTTGCCTACATTAGGTTTTCCTATTATTGTTGTCTCTATTCCATCTTTTATGAGCTTGCCCTTATTAGCTGTTGATAAAAGCTTTTTAATTTCATCATTAGCCCTTTCTACATAAGATATTATATCATCTAAGGGAAGATCTTGCCCATCTTCTGTAAAATTAATGGAATACTCAATCCTTGATAAGGCCTCCAACTGGATGTCCCTTATATCTTCTATTTTTTCTCTTAATAATCCTGATAATTGCTTTAATCCTTGTTTTTGAGATAATTCATTAGTTGAATTTATAATATCAAGAACTGCCTCAGCTTGAGATAAATCTATCCTTCCATTTAAAAAAGCTCTTTTAGTAAACTCACCAGGTTCTGCTAAATCACACCCCTCATCTAGTAAAAGATTTAATATATCTTTTACAGAAATCATAGATCCATGACAATTTATCTCACAAATATCCTCTCTAGTATAAGTATTTGGTCCTTTCATGAAGTTTACCATAACTTCATCATATACTCGGCCATCTTTTTCTATATGACCATAACGCATCATTCTATTGTCCTTAATCCTATCAAGTTCCCTCTTATTAAATGGCTTAAAGATCCTTTTTATAATGTCAAAAGAACTACCGCCACTCATACGAACTATAGATATACCACCACTACCTTGTGGTGTTGAAATTGCTGCTATTGTAGATTCACTCATAATTCTTCCTTTCTATAACGATTGTTTACCTTTGACATAAACATCTCTTATTATACTATAGTATTATACATTAATTATTTCCATTAAAAAAGATGTTTCACGTGAAACATCTTTTAACTAGTCAATTTTGTAATCAACTACAACATATCTTCTTGGTTCTTCTCCTTCAGAGTGGGAATCCAACTTATCATATTTTCCTATTTGCTCATGAGCAAGTCTTCTTTCATATGAATTCATATATTTTAGATTCCAAGGCTTTCTAGTTTTCAAAACCTTCTTACAAGCTTTATCAGCCAAGTCAATAATTTTTTCATCTCGTCTTTTTTTGTAGTTATTTATATCAATATTAAGCTTTAGATTATTCTCCCTAGTATTTATTATCTTTCTTATAATAGTTTCTATACTTTCAAGAGTCTTTCCTGATCTTCCTATAACAATTCCAGTATCTTTAGGGTCAATTTTTGCATCAAGCTTAATAATATTATCTTCAAGATTTCCTATGACTTTTATATCTTCAAAATGCATATTATAAAGAATTTTCTCAAGTAGATCTTTCGCCTTATAGTAAAGCTCTACATCAGTATTTAACTCATCTTCTTCAACAATATTTGCTTCATCTAATCTTTCATCTTGATTAGATTTTTTATCTATGCTTTTTTCTTCTAAAACTTTTTCATCTTCTTTAGAACTTTCCTCATTTGTAATTTCTCTTGATAAGGCTGTTACATCAAAGTTTTCTCTAAGAGATTTTTTGCTATCTTCTTCAATTTCTTTCATAAGATCATCGATACCTTCATCTAAATCTTGATCATAGGAAATCTTTACAACAGCATCCTTTTGACCAATAAGACCCAAAAATCCACTAGACTCTTCTTCGATTATTTCGATAGATACCTCATCTCTAGTCTTATTTATCTCTTTTAAAGCTTCATTTATAGCTTCATCTTTAGTTTTTGCTGTTCTTATTATTGATCTTTTCATTTTCTACCTCTTCATCTCTTTTTCTAAGTCCTATTAAGTATTGGCCACCTAAAATTACAAGCCTTGCTATAGAACTTGTTGTCCAATAAAGTGGAAGACCTGCTGGAAGGCCCCTAAATATAAAATAATACATAATTGGCATTACCATAAGCATTGTATTCATAGAACCCATTCCTGGAGCTTGGGCATTGGTTGCAGGTGATGTTTTCATAGTAAAAAGTTGAACTAAAAGCTGACTTATACTTGTTAGAAGTGGAAGCCCATAAAATAGTGGATCCGCTTTAGATAGGCTTGGAACCCATAAAAAGTCGTTTCTTATTGCATGAAGTCCCCCATCAAATACAAACTTGTCAGGATTTTGTATAACCCTATAGAGGGATAAAAGTATTAAAAGCTGGAAAATCATAACTAAACATGAGGAAAGTCCTGGTCCTACTCCCTCTTGCTTGTAAAACTCTTGCATCTTTTGTTGCATAATTTGAGGATCATAAGAGTATTTTTTCTTAATCTCTTCGATTTTGGGTTGCATTTCTGATGATTTCGCAGCTTGTTTTTGCTGATTCATAGTCATTGGTATGGTTATAAGTGATACCAATGCTGTCATAATTATAATTGATATGGCATAAAAGCTCATACTCTCTGGTTCTGTAAAGTTATTTACCAAAGTTTCATAGATTAATTTCATCAAACTACCAAGTAGTTGTGCTATAAAATTTAACATTTTTTTCTCCAATCTCTGAATTGAATTATAAATCAATTGCTAGGCCGGATCGTACCCTCCCTTAGAAAAAGGATTACACCTTAGAATTCTCCAACAAGCCTTAACTAAGGCTTTTAAAAAATTGTACTTCTTAAAACAGTCAATAGCATATTGGCTACAAGTAGGATAATATTTACATTTACCCGAGCCTAAGAATGGAGAAATAAACAATTGATAAAATCTAATTATTTTTAAAAAAAGCTTATTTAACATAATTTATTTTCTTTTCCTTAAAGGCCTTATTTAATACGTGACCTAAAGAAGATTTAAGCTTATCATAAGTAAAATCTGTGGTATGTTTTTTTGGTATAATAATTATATCAACGTTGTTTATATATCTATAATTATTGTAAACAATAGACCTAAGTCTTCTTTTTAACTTATTTCTTTGGTGGGCCTTGCCTACCTTTTTAGAAATAGAAAAACCAATTCTTGGTCTATTTACTCCGTTATTTTTGACTAAAACTGTAAAATCCCTATTATAATAGTGCTTGGATTTCTTATAAACTCTTTTAAAATCTTCGTTCTTTCTTAAAGTAAATTGTTTTTCCATAGGAATTAATGTCCCTTATCCACAATATAAAAAAGCCGCAGCTTTTTTATTATGCAGATAATTTCTTTCTACCCTTTTTTCTTCTGGATTTTAATACTCTTCTTCCAGCGGGAGTTGACATTCTTTTTCTAAAGCCATGGTCTTTTTTTCTTTTTCTTCTATTTGGTTGATAAGTTCTCTTCATATTATCACCTCCTATTATTTTACGCTGTCTTTAATTATATGGAAATAAGGGGTAAAAGTCAAGGCTTTAACCTAAAAAAATAGACAATTTATTTGATTTTTTTATACTGCTAGATAAAAAATTTAAAAATTAAAAGTTTTATTATAAATTTAAGTTTTACTAAAGTCGAAAAATCTATACATAAATGATTATAAATGCTTAATTTAAAAATTATTTTCCATCTAAACTTAAGTTTTCTATGAAAATTTATTAGTAAGTAATGCAGCTTACAACTTAGTTTACTAAAATAATTATATAAAACAAATATACAAAAATAGCCTATTAGTTTATATTCATTTATGTAATGATTTTGCATTAATACGCATTTGTGGATATCTTTTTTTATTTATATTTTATCCACAAGATATTAAGTTAATTTTTAAGTGTAAAAATATAAATTTTTTTAAAAAAGATTTTATATGAACTTGTTAAAGTTAGGATATAGCAATTTTCTTATTTAATAATTTTAATATTTTTCCAAGATATCCACAATATCCACAGGATTTAATATTTCTAAATAAAATGATTTTTAACTTATCCCCAACTTATCAACAAGTTGTGGATAACTTTACAAAATGGCTAAATTAATGTATAATCTCTTGTGTAAAAGATATAGATAAGTCTAATTTTCTTAAGTTTTTGATATGATTTTGTGGATAAATCCATAAATTCTATTTTTAAATTTAAAAATTCTTGTCTAAAATCCGTAGTACAAGGCATTTTTAATATCCACTAAAAACTTATCCACATATTATCCCAATTTTGTGGATAAGTCCATAATTTTATTTTAATTCCTGAAATTTAAGGCAGAATTAAATGTGGATAAAATTCTAAGGAGAATGAGAGATAATAATGAATCTAGAATACATAAGTAATGAATTAAAAGAAAAGATGAAGGCTAATGTTCCTGATAAGGCACAGTATGATACATGGATAAGTATCTTAAAGCCTTTAAATGAATTCAATGATATTATCTATTTAGAAATACCAAAAAAAGAACTTAAATTCATCTTTGACCAAATATGGGTTCCCCAAATGCAGGAAATTCTTAATAAGATAAATAATGAAAGAAATACTAATTATAAGCTTGAAATTATAGCTAAAGATAGCGATGATTATGAAAAAATCTTATCATTAGGTAAGTCAACTGATAATAATGGACAATTGCTTATAAATGATGTAAATAAGTATCCTAAGCCACTTTTAGAAAAAACTAATATTTTTGAAAATTTTGTTCAAGGTAAGTCTAATCAATTAGCCCTTGCAGCAAGTCAGTCAGTGGCAGAAAACATGGCAAATTACAAGGTTTCAAGAGTCTATAATCCTCTTTTTATATATGGAGCATCTGGTCTTGGCAAGACTCACTTAATGCAAGCTATAGCCCATAAAATTCTAGATAAAAGAGATGATTGTTATGTAATGTATCTATCAAGTGAGAAATTTACAAATGAAATGATCTCAGCTGTTAGAAACAATACCAATGAAGAATTTAGAAAAAAATATCGTTCAGTTGATATGCTTTTGATAGATGATATTCAATTTATAGCAAATAAGACTGGAACACAAGAAGAGTTTTTCCATACCTTTGAAGATCTTTATAACCAAGGAAAGCAAATAGTAATATCATCAGATAGGCCACCAAAGGAGATTAAACACTTAGAAGAAAGATTAGTTTCAAGGTTTGGTTGGGGCATTATAGTTGACATTTCAAAACCAGATTTTGAAACTAGAGTTGCAATTTTGCAAAAAAAACAAGATGAACTGGGAGCTGTAGTAGACTATGAAATATTAGAATATATAGCAGAAAATATTGAAACAAATATAAGAGATTTAGAAGGTGCACTTGCAACTTCTATTGCCTGCTCTAAATCAAATAACCGCTCCTATGTAACCCTTGATGATGCAAGACTTGGAGTTTCATCAAGAGTCCATGTCAAAAGTAAAAGAATTACAGCAGAAGATATTCAACAGATTGTAGCAGATAGATACCATATAAAACTTCAAGACTTGAAGGGAAAGTCTCGAAAAAGGGAATTTGTAATGCCAAGGCAAATTGCTATGTACTTATGTAGGGATATGTTATCAGTATCACTGGTAAGTGTTGCCAATGAATTTAATAGGGATCATTCAACCGTTATGCACGGATATGAAAAGATAGAATCCATGATAGAAGAAGACCAAGATTTTAGATCGGAAATAGAAGAAATAAAAAAAGAAATAAAATCATAGTTATCCACAATTTGTTGATAAGTATGATGATAAGTATGTTTATAAAAAAACTATTAAATAAGAAAAAATAATAGCTGTGGAAAATGTTGATAAGTGGATAAGATATAAAAACTTATCCAAATTTTATCATTTGGCTTTTTCATTTTAATTTAAGCCTTAGCAATACTTATCCACATACCCACAAAACCTATTACTAATACTACTAAGTTTATATAATATTTTAGGAGCCATTATGAAAATTGAAGTAAGACAAAAAGAATTATCAAATAAAATCTCCATAGCCTTAAAGGCTGTATCAAGAAAGACCAATATACAGATACATGAATTAATATACTTTGAAGCTAAAGATGATACTCTTATCCTAAGTTCATCTGATGGAGAAATATCTATAAGAACAAAACTTAAAGTTAATGTCATAGAAGAAGGAGAAATGGCTATAAATGCCACTATAATCTCTAATATTATTAGAAAACTTCCAGATTCTACTGTAAGGATTACCCTTGAAGATTCAAAAATTAATATTAGGTGTAATGGATCAAATTTCAATATTCTTGCCTTTGACTACTACGATAAAAAGGAATTAAAAGTACCTAGTGTAGACTATTTAGAAATTGAAAATGATAAGCTAAAAAGATCTATATCTCAAACTGAGTTTGCTACAAGTATTGATGAAACCAAGCTAGCCCTTACTGGTATACTATTTGAACTAAAGCAAGGATATTTAAACTTTGTAGCCCTTGATGGATATAGGGTAGCCCTTAAGAAAATCAAGCTTGACTACCCTGGTTCAATGGATAATTCAAGACTAATTATTCCAAGAAAGTCAATATCTGAATGGACAAGAATTATTGATGATGAAACAAAGACTCAAATCTATAAGGATGATAAGGATATAATTTTTGAATCAGGGGACACTACAATGTATTGCAAAGTAATAGATAAAAACTATATAGACTATACAAATATAATTGCAGATATATCTACAACTACAGTTATAGTCAATAGGATTGAACTTATTAACGCCCTTGAAAGAGCCCAATTATTAAATAACACCCAAAGAGCAAACTTAATTAAGATAAGTCTTGAAGAAGATGTATGTAAGATAGAATCAAACTCTGAAATAGGAGACTTAAAAGAAGTCGTTCATATAGAAAAAGAAGGAGATGATGTAAAGATTGCTTTTAATGCAAGATACCTTCTAGAAGGAGTTAAGGCTTGTGATACAGATACTATAAGGATGAACTTAAAATCATCACTAAATCCATGTATCATATATCCTAATGATTCAAAAAATGAAGGTGAAGAATTCACATATCTAGCTCTACCAGTAAGGCTTGCAGAATAGGGGAAATTATGATTGATATAGAATTTCAAACAAATCTTATCACAGCCAAGGATCTTTTAAAGGCATTAGATATAGCCTCATCAGGTGGTATGGCTAAACATATGATAAAAGAAATAGGTATAGTAGTAAATAAAGAAGTTTTTTATGAAGCTGGTAAAAAACTTAGAAAAGGTGATGAAATAATCTTTAATGATGAATTTCATATAAGTTTAATCTGATGTGGATTAAGAGTTTAGAACTAAATAAGTTTAGAAACTATCTTTATCAAAAAATAGAATTTAATGAAAATATAAATATCTTTTTGGGAGATAATGCCCAGGGAAAGACCAACCTTTTAGAATCAATTTTTTACTTAGCTAATGCCAAGTCTTTTAAGGCAAATAGGGATAGGGAACTTATAATGTTTTCTGAAAAAGAGATGGTTCTTGATGGAGTAATAAGAAAGGGAAAATCCTTTAAAAATGTCTATATTAAGGCAAATGAGTCAAGTAAGGATATTTTTGTAAATGATATAAAATATGATAAAACATCTGATTTAAAGTCACTTTTTAAGATTGTTTTATTTACTCCAGAAGATTTGACTATAATAAAAGATGGACCAAATTTTAGAAGAAAGTTAATTGATGATATAATAATAAGCGTGGACTTTTCCTATAAGGGCATAAAAAGAGACTTTGATAAAGTTCTTTTAAATAGGAATAAAATCCTTAAAAACCAAAAATCTAAGTTTTTTAAAAATCAATTATTAGCCTATGACGAGCAGATTATTAGGCTAAATTACAAAATATACCAATATAGGAAAAAATATATAGCCCTTATAGACAAGTATGCAAATAAAAAACATGAGCTTTTAACATATGGTAGGGAAGATTTACATATTGTATATAAGCCTGACATTAAAGCAGATTCTCTTGATGAGTACAAGTCAAAGTTTAAGCAAAGGCTAATTGATGATTTAAAATACTTTAGAACTTCATCTGGAAGCCAAAGAGATGAAATTGATATAATAATTAATGGTAAGGATACAAAAAAATATGGCTCACAAGGCCAGCAACGTTCAGCAATCTTAAATATAAAGCTTGCAAATGTAAGTTTAATAGAAAATACTAGCCAGGATAAGGCAATTATCTTATTTGATGATGTTTTTTCAGAACTAGATGAAAAAAGGTCTAGTTTTTTGTTGGAAAATTTAGGAAGATTTCAAACAATAATCACAGCAACTAATACCAAGAGTCTTGATATAGTTGATAGGTCAAAGATAAGAAAAATAAAAGATGGCCATATCCTTAAATAGAAAGGAAATTTATGGAAAATTCACAATATAATGCGTCCAATATTAGGGTCTTGAAGGGGCTTGAGCCTGTAAGACTTAGACCTGGAATGTATATAGGATCAACTAGCGAGAGAGGACTGCACCATTTAGTATATGAGGTTGTAGATAACTCAGTAGACGAGGCTTTGGCAGGTCGCTGTGACTATATAAAAATAACCATAGATAAGGACAATATAGTAACAGTAGAAGATGATGGTTCTGGTATACCAATAGAAAAACACCCTGAAACAGGTAAATCAACACTTGAAACAGTACTTACAGTTCTTCATGCTGGGGGTAAGTTTGATGATAAGGCCTATAAGGTATCAGGAGGTCTTCATGGTGTAGGTGTTTCCGTAGTAAATGCCCTAAGTGAATATCTAATAGCTGAGGTAAAAAGAGAAGGTCATATCTTTAGGATGACATTTGAAAGAGGAAAGGCAACAAGTGATCTTGAGATAATTGGAGATACAAAAGAAACTGGAACAAAGATTAGTTTTAAAGCAGATGGAGAAATTTTTGATACAACAGTCTATGACAATAAAACCCTAGCAGATAGATTTAGGGAAATGGCCTTTTTAAACAAGTCAGTAAGGCTTATTTTTGAAGATAGGAGAGAAGATAAGACTGTAGAGTTTAAATATGATGGTGGAATCAAGGAATTTGTAGAATACCTTAATAGGAATAAAACACCAATTTTTGAAGAAATTCCATATTTTGAAGGTATGCAAGAATCAACAGAAGTTGAGATAGCCTTCCAATATACAGATGGATATAGTGAAAATATCCTATCTTTTGCAAACAATATCTACACAGTAGAAGGTGGAACCCACCTTTCAGGCTTCAGGTCAGCTCTTACAAGAAGTATAAACGACTATGCAAGAAAATATAAATTACTTAAAGAAAACGAAGATAACCTCCAAGGTGAAGATGCAAGAGAGGGAATTACAGCTATAATATCTGTAAAAATAACTGAACCTCAATTTGAAGGCCAAACTAAGGGAAAACTTGGAAATGGTGAGGTAAGAGGAGCAGTAGACGCTTTCTTTTCAGAACATATGGGAAATTTTCTTGAAGAAAATCCTAAAATTGCAAAACAAATTATTCAAAAGGCTCTTGCATCAAGAAGGGCAAGAGAGGCTGCGAGAAAGGCGAGAGATTTAACACGTAAAAGAAGTATCCTAGATTCAACAACTCTTCCAGGAAAGCTTGCTGATTGCCAATCTACAGATTTAGGTGAAAATGAAATTTTTATAGTAGAAGGTAACTCTGCGGGAGGTTCTGCTAAGGGGGGACGTGATAATAGGATTCAAGCTATCCTTCCTTTAAGAGGAAAAATAATGAATGTAGAGAAGGCAAATCTTGATAGAATATTAAATTATGAAGAAATAAAATCAATGATTACAGCCTTTGGAACAGGAATAGGAAAAGAATTTGACCTATCAAAACTTCGTTATGGAAAGATAATAATAATGACGGATGCCGATGTAGACGGTGCTCACATAAGAACACTTCTACTTACATTTTTCTATAGGTATATGAAGCCTTTAATAGATGAAGGTCATGTATTTATAGCCCAACCACCACTTTATAAGGTGTCAAGTGGTAAAAATGAAAGATATTGCTATACAGATAAGGAATTAGAAGAGATAGTAAAATCTTGGAATACAGACAATTACAAGATTCAAAGATATAAGGGTCTTGGTGAGATGAATGCTGACCAATTGTGGGAGACAACCATGGATCCAGAGCATAGGGTCTTACTGCAAGTATATGAGAAAGAAGACTCACAAATGTCAACAGATGCAACATTTTCAATGTTAATGGGTGAAAAAGTAGAACCAAGACGTGAATTTATTGAAGAAAATGCCCAATATGTTGAAAATTTAGATGTATAGGAGGATTCATGACAGAAGATAGATTTCAAAATATAATCGAGGTAGATCTTGAAAATCAAATGAAAAATTCTTACTTGGAATATTCCATGTCAGTTATAGTTTCAAGAGCCTTACCTGATGTTAGAGATGGGCTTAAGCCTGTTCATAGAAGAATATTATACGGAATGGAAGGACTTGGACTTGATCCAAGTAAACCAACTCGTAAGTCAGCAAGAGTTGTAGGTGAGGTAATGGGTAAGTACCACCCTCATGGAGATAGTGCAATCTATGATGCTCTAGTAAGGCTTGCCCAAGATTTTTCAACAAGGTATCCTCTAGCAAGTGGTCAAGGTAACTTTGGTTCAGTAGATGGTGATGATGCAGCAGCTATGCGTTATACTGAAGTAAAGATGAGTAAGATTGCAAAGGAAATGCTAAGAGATATCAATAAGGATACAGTTGACTTTATGCCAAACTTTGATGAAGAGGAAAAGGAGCCAACAGTCCTTCCATCAAGATTTCCAAACCTTATAGTTAATGGATCAAATGGTATAGCAGTAGGTATGGCAACTAATATGGCTCCACATAACCTTGGAGACTCAATTGATGCTTGTATAGCTTATATGAAAGATCCTGAAATATCAATAAAAAAACTTGCAAATATTATCAAGGGACCTGACTTTCCTACAGGAGCTCAAATATTGGGAAAGACAGGAATAAAAAAAGCATATAATACAGGAAGAGGAAAACTTAAACTTCGTGCTGTAGCAAACATTGAACATTTTAAGAAAAATAGGGAAAGAATTATAGTTACAGAAATACCTTATCAAGTAAATAAGGCAAAATTAATAAAAAAAATAGCTGAATATGTAAAAGATAAAAAACTTGAAGGTATATCTGATATAAGAGATGAGTCAGATAGGAAGGGAATGCGTATAGTAATCGAGGTAAAAAGAGATGCTAACGCCAATATAGTCCTAAACAACCTCTATAAGCAAACCCAACTTGAGACAACTTTTGGCATTATAAACCTTGCCTTAGTTGATGGAGTTCCTAAAATACTTAACTTAAAAGAGCTTATAAAATACTATATAGCTCACCAAAAAGATGTTGTAAGAAGAAGAACAATTTTTGATCTAGATAAGGCACAAAAGAGAAAACATATAGTAGAAGGTTTAATAATAGCAATCGATAATATCGATGAAATTATAAAAATAATTAGATCATCCTATGACAATGATGAGATTAAGAAAATCTTTAATGAAAAATTTGGTCTAACAGAGCTTCAAAGTCAAGCTATTCTTGATATGCAACTTAAAAGGCTATCAGGACTTGAAATTGAAAAACTCCAAGCTGAAGATAAGGAACTTGAAGAAAAAATCACCTACCTTACAGCAATATTAAGTGATGAGGGAAAACTTGTTGGTGTAATAATCGATGAAATGAGTGAAATTAAAGAAAAATTTTCAGATGAGAGAAGGACAAAAATTGTTCCGGATGTGGGAGAATTTGATGTAGAAGAGCTTATAGAAAGAGAAGATGTCCTTATCTCTTTAACTCATGATGGTTATATAAAAAGACTTCCTATAAATACCTATAGAGTACAAAATAGGGGTGGAAAGGGAATTTCTGCTGGAAACACCAAGGAAAATGACTTTATTCAAAAAATTATGACTACAAATACTCATGAGTCCCTACTTTGCTTTACAAACCTTGGTAGGGTATACTCACTTAAAGCCTATGAAATACCTGAAGGAAGTAGGCAATCTAGGGGTCAAGCTATAATAAATCTAATAAGTCTTGAAACAAATGAAAAAATTACAGATATAATGGAACTATCCCACCTAGATGAAGTTAGCCAATTAGTCTTTCAAACAGCTAATGGAAAAATCAAAAAAACTGATGCAGAACTTTTCCAAAATATTCAAAGAAATGGAATTATAGCCATATCTCTTGAAGATGGTGATAGACTTGTATCAGTTAGTCAAATAGATAGTGAGTGTGATATAATTGTATCAACTCAAAAGGGAATGGCCATCAAATTTAGCTCATCTGAAATTAGGTCAATGGGAAGAGCTGCCCGTGGAGTAAGGGCAATAAATCTTTCTGAGGATGATCAGGTAGTATCCATGAATACCCTAAATGATGAGGTATATCTTGTAGTAGTAACTGAAAATGGTTTTGGTAAAAAGACCTCATTTAATAACTTTAAAAATCAAAATAGGGGTGGAAAGGGAGTGAAATGCCATAAGGTAAATGAAAAAACAGGAAATCTTGTAGCAACACTTCCAGCAAACTTAGATGATGATATAATGATGGTGTCCCTAAAGGGTGACATTATAAGAATTTCAGCAAGAGATATATCAACTAGTGGTAGAAATACTCTTGGAGTAAAGCTTAAAAACCTAGAAAATACAGATGATTGTATTGTTTCTGTTACCAAATATTATGAGGAAACTAGTGAGGATTAAAAATGTTTGATACAAGTATAGAAGAAAGAGATGACTTTTTACTGGTAAAACTTAAGGGTGATTTAGATGTATACTCAAAAGAAGATTTTGTAGAATTTAATGACAAATCCTTAAAAAATACTGACAATAACTTAGTTATAGACTTAGAAAATCTGGACTATATAGATTCTACTGGTCTTGGTATGTTTATAAATATATACAAAGACCAAGAAGAAAAAGAAAAATATGTAAAAATAATAAACCCTAAAGAAAATATAAAAAAATTATTTAAAATAACAGACTTAACTAACTTATTTGATATGGAGGAATAATGGAGACTATAAAATTACAGATTCCACCAAATACAATCTATCTCAAATCCATAAGACTACTAGCAGCAAGCCTTGCAAGTGATATAGGTTTTGATATAGAAGAAGTTGAAGATATAAGAGTAGTTGTATCAGAAGCTTGTAATTACAAAATGAGTGATGAGGATATAAAGATAGAATTTCATGTAGATGATGGCTTTATCCAAATAAGAGTAAGTGGAAAAGATAGGGAAATTGAAAAAGAAAATCTAAAAATACAAAAGCTTATACTTGAACAATTAGCTGATAAGGTAGAAGTTGTAGATGATAAAATAATACTTACAAAAGAGAAATAATTATGGCAAAAACTAAGGCTTCTTTGGAAAGAAGGAAAGAAATCAAAGAAAAATTTGAACAATTTCATAAAACAGGGGACAAAAAGCTAAGAGCTGAGCTTATAGAAGAGCATATGTATATAGTAGATATACTCTCAAATAAGTATGTTGGAAAAGGGATTGAAAAAGATGACCTATACCAAGTGGCATCCCTGGGCCTTATTTATGCAATTGATAGATATGATCCGTCAAAAGGATATGAATTCTCTTCATTTGCAACTCCAACTATAATGGGTGAGCTTAAAAGATATTTTAGAGATAAGGGTTGGGTTATAAGAGTGCCTAGAAGGATACAAAATCTTTATAAAAAGATAAATACAGCAAAAAAAATCCTTCCACAGGAGCTTCAAAGAACCCCAACAATAAAAGATATTGCCTCATATCTTGGAGAAGATGAGGAAACAATACTAGAAACAATTGAGGCAAGTAAGGTTTATTCCCCACAAAGCTTAGATATGAAATACCAAGTTCAAAAGGGAGAAAATGCAGTTGACCTTTCAGATATGATAGGAAAAGATGATAAAAACTTTGACTCAGTTGAGCTAAAAGACTTAATAGAAAAATCAACCCAAAGACTAAACGATCTAGAAAAAGAAATACTAGAGTTAAGATATTATGAAGGACGCACCCAAGTTGATATAGCAGAAAAACTATCCATATCACAAATGACTGTATCAAGGATAGAGAAAAAGATCCTACAAAAATTCACAATTGAGATGAAAAAAATGCAATAAATTCGAAAAAAAGCTCTCAAATAATACAATTGAGAGCTTTTTCTTTTAGTTTTCTTCAATTTTTCTCTTTTTTTCTTTGATTACTATTGAATCATAATCTTTTTTAAGTATTTTTTTCATTTTTTATTCATCCTTTTTTATCTTTAGTTGTAATATACTTACAATAATAGGATAAAATAAAAATCTGCTTTAGTAAATGAAAACGATAGAAAATAAAAAATATGAAACACAAGAAAATAAGAATCATTATCAATTCTATGAATAAGTTGAAAATTTGTCTTAAGCTGTATATATTCCTATTTTATAGCCTATATAGTTATTTGTATTATTATATGATTTTTTGTTAAATTTCTTATTAGATATAATTTATCTTCTATCTCTTAGTAATCTTTTTATTTTTTATATAGTTTTTTACTCCTATTTTCCTATATTACTCATATAATCAAATGAAATCATTTAAAGACTAAATAATTTTATTTTAGTAATTATTTATAAGTGAGCATAATTTTTTACAAGTTAAAATTGTCTTTAAATATTGTATAAAAGTATTTATATAAATTAGATGAAATAAAAGGTTGTTGCAAAATGATGAGTTAATTCTACAACAACCTTTTAGATTAAGAAAAATACTTTCAATAAAATTTCAAATTATTTTATATAAGGAAATTTTATTATTTAGAAAGATATCCTATTTTCCAGGATACATTGTAGAATAGCCTGGATACATTTTTCCTATCTCTTCTATGATTAGACCTATATCACCAAAGCCTGTTTCTTCTAATTTTTGTTGGGCCCTGTAGTTTGCAAGGTCAATATCAGCATCTGTTATGTCATTTATCTTATTTTTGTCAAAGCCATAATTTGCTACTAATTGTTTTCTAAATTCATCGTAGTCTGATTTGTTTTGGGCAAATTTCCCCATACCTTCTCCCTTAATTTTAGAGCTATTTTTGTTTGTATCTTTAGTATTATTATTATCATTTTGTGAAGTTTCTTTAGTTTTTGTACCTTCGTTTGTTGACTTATCTTCGTATTTCTCCTGAAGCTTTTGAGTAGCCATATCTATTTGCTCATCATAGCTTGAGAGCTTGTTACTTTCATAAATATCAAAGAAAAGTTTTTTAAGCTCTCCATTAGATATATTGGATGCATCAAAACCTTGCTCTTTTATATATCTTCTAGCATTTGTATACATATCTGTTTTGTCATCAGTGGTATAAACCCAATTTTCTTCTACATCTATAATTGAAGAAAGTGGATACTCACTATTTTTACTTGGATGGTCTTTGGCAACTTCATTTAAGAAAAAGCTTAACTTATTCCAAAAACCTGTTTTTTTTCTGAGATTTTCTGCTTTTTCCCCATATTTTTTGATATCCTCATCTGTAAGAGAGTCTATAATATCTTGGTCAAAGCCTGCTTCTTTAGCCATGATATCCCTTAATTCACTTACACTGAGGTCTTTTTTATTTGATTTAGTATTTTCTTTATCCTTATTAACATTGCTTCCATCATTAGAGGAATTTTTCTTTTCTCCTTCGAGATTATTTTTATTTTTCTTAGTTAAATCACTTACTTCTAAACTTTTATTATTAGATACTATCTTATTGCTGTTATTTGCATTACAAGCACTGAGCACTAAAGATAAAGAAAGGGCTACAATAATTTTCTTGTTCATCTCTCCCTCCATTAATTATTTTATTATATTTTTACCCAAATCATTTAAAAGATAATTTTTATTAATAAAATAAGATGGATTTCAATATTTAAATGAAGTAATTATCAATTTGATTTAAAAAAAATTTGTATATTATACAATCGATTTAATGTTTTATCTTAATAAAATCCCAAACTATAGTAAAATCTATGTAAAGATAGTGTCAAAAACACGAATAATTATAAATAAGTCTAAAATGTGATTTTTATTTTCTATCTCTTCTAATTGGAATTATAAGAATTAATAAAGATTTGACAAGAACATAAATATAAACTATAATGAATTCATATAAAATCAAAAAAAGAAAAAAGAAAAGAGGATAGAAGAATGAATGTAAAAAAAGTTTTTTCCCAAGCTTTTGCTTTTGGTTTAGCTTTAACACTTACAGCTTGTGGTGGATCTAACAAAGATGATTCTAACAAAGATAATAATGCATCCAATTCACCAAGCACACCTGCATCTAATTCTAAAGGCGATGCTGAGGTTGATAACTTTAAAGCACAAACAAATGATAATACACTAGTTGTTGGTGTGGATTCAATTGGAGGAGAATTTATCCAAGGATTTAACAATGGTACAAATGATGTAACTGCAAGAGAGTTCATGGGAATTCAAGGTGCAGCATCCTATGATACATATATAAAAGATAGGAACGGAAAATATAATTGGAATCCAACAGTACTAGAAGAAGAGCCAAAGACTGTTAAAAATGATGATGGCTCATCAACAACAACTTTCAAACTTAAGAAAGATTTAAAATGGTCTGATGGTGAAGCAATTACTGTTGATGATTATTTATTTAAATCTTTGCTTCATTCATCAAAAGATTATTCTGTTATAACAGGTTCTACAGAAATAGGAGCAGACTCTATTAAGGGATACAATGATTATAGAGAAGGAAAAACAGATGAATTTGTAGGTTTAAAGAAGATAGATGACAATACATTTGAAGCTACAATAGATTCATCTTTCTTACCATACTTTGAAGAAGAATACTTAAAGGCATTTAATGCAAGGCCAATCCATTATATAGCACCAAATTTAAAGGTTGAAGGTTCTAAACTTGCTCTTAAAGATGGTTATGAATTAAGCGAAGATGACAAGAAAGCATATATAGAATCTCTTGACCAACAAATAAAAGCTGAACAAGAAGCTTATGACGAAAAAGTTAAAGATGCTGGTGAAGAAGATGCTGATGCTAAAAAAGAACACGAAGAAAAGAAAAAGAATCTTGAAGATAAAAAGTCAGCTGCTGAAAATGGTGGAGATATAGACCCTACAAAGATGCTAGTTGAACAAGCAATGATTTTTGATGCAAATGACTATAGGAAAAAACCAGCTGTAACATGTGGACCTTACAAATTTGTTTCATTTGAAAATAACATGGTTAAACTTGCTTTAAATGAAAATTATGCAGGAGATTTTGAAGGTCACAAGGCTACAATTCCAAATGTTATAATTCAAGCAATTAATACAGAAATAGCAGTTGATCTTGTTAAAAATGGAGACATTGATATATATGAACAAGAAATGAATGGTTCAAAAATTGACCAAATGAGAAAAGCTGCTGATGAAGGTAAATTATCTTATGTATCATATGATAGAAATGGTTATGGATGTCTAAAGTTTCTAACAGATAGGGGACCAACTCAATATAAAGAAGTTAGACAAGCTATAGCTTTCCTAATGGATAGAAATGACTTCGTTCAAAACTTTGCAGGTGGATATGCTGTTGTAACAAATGGTATGTATGGTTCAAGCCAATGGATGTATAAGGAAAGAGGAGCTGATGTTGAGTCAAAACTTACAAATTATACTCTAAACATTGATGAGGCAAATAAGAGACTTGATGCTTCTCCTTATAAGTTTGAAAAAGATGGAAAAACTCCATGGGATGCTCAAAAAGCTCAAGAACAATACAAGTCAAATGCATCAAGCTTTGATTATTACAGATATGATGAAAATGGTAAGAAGTTACAAATCAACCAATTTGGTGCAAAACAATCTGAAATAACAACCCTTCTTTCAAACCAATTACCAGACAATGCAAAACAAGCTGGTCTTGAATACAATGTTCAAGCAGGAGATTTCAATACACTTCTTAACTATATGTATAATCCTAAAGAAGGAGATGCAGCAGAATATACAGCATTTAACATGGGAAATGGATTTGGTACACCATTTGATCCTTACTACCAATACAATAGTAAGGGAAATGACAACACAACTAAAACAAATGACCCTAAGGCTGATGAAATAACAGTTAAATTAAGACAAACTGATCCATCTAAGAAAGATGAATACTTAGATAGATGGGAAGAATTCCAACAATGGTATAATGATTATCTACCAGAAATACCACTTTATTCTAATCAAGTTCACTCAGCTGCTTCATCAAGAGTTGAAGGATTTGAAGGTGTAACACCAGAATGGGGAGTTTCTTGTCAAATCAATCAAATGAGTCTTAAGTAAATCTAAAAAATGATAAAAATTAGGCTATTGCATTTTTGCAATAGCTTATTTTTGTTAATTATAAAAATAATGTCTTAAATATTTTAAATTTTAAAAAAGAAAAAATAGATAAAGTATTATAAATTTTATTTGAAATTAAACTACAATTATTATTGAGATTAGAGAAATAATATACATATATAGTCAAATAAGCTTCTAAATATTGGATTTTTACAAGCAAATTTAAATCTTTATTAAGTAATAAATCATTTTTAAATTGACAAATTAGCCATCTTATATTATTATATTGTTTATGATATTGTAAGTTTATTGTAAGGAAGATTTTTTATATTTATTTATTAAAATTTATAATTAGTTTTTTTCCAAATGTCTTTATTTTTCAAAAATGTCTATATTTAACTATTTAAATTGAAAAATAATTGATGCAGTAAACTTAATAAACATTAAGGAAGGGACAAGAATGTTAAAATACATAATAAAAAGAATCATTAACCTGATTCCTGTAGCTATAATTATATCTGTATTGGTTTTTGTTTTATCAAAATCCATGCCTGGAGATCCTCTTTTAGCTATGATGCCTAAAGATGGGAGAATGACAAAGGCCCAACAAGAAGAGTTATATAAAAATTTAGAAAAACGCTATGGATATGATAAGTCATTACCAGAACAATACTTTATGTGGGTAGGAAGGTCTTTAAAAGGAGACTTTGGCGATTCACTTCAATCAACAAGGCCTGTAAAAGAGTATTTATCAGAGCCACTTAGAAATACAATCTTATTAAATATAGGCTCAACTCTTATATCTTTTATACTCTCAGTCTTGATAGGTATAAGGTCGGCTGTTCATAAGGGAGGGATCTTTGATAAGTTCTTCCAGGTATTTACTTTGGTGGGAATATCATTACCTACATTTTTTATAGGCTTATTTTTGATATTTTTATTTGCCTTTAGGTTAGGATGGTTTCCTGCAAATGGTATGCCTAGAAATAATAGTTTTGGAGAATGGATAAGATATTTAATACTTCCAACTCTTACCCTAACTTTTGGTTCCATGGCTTCCATTTCAAGATACGTAAGAAATTCTATGCTTGATTCTTTAAATGAAGACTATATAAGAACAGCTAGGGCAAAGGGTCTTAAGGAAAAGACTGTAATTTATTCTCATGCTTTTAGAAATGCTTTAATCCCAGTTGTTACTGCAATGACATGGGCTGTTCTTTCTATGTTTTCAGGTTCAGCTATAACTGAGACTATATTTGCATATAGGGGAATTGGAAATATCCTTAATAAAGTCAGTTCTAGCCCAAGACTATAATGTAATCTTAGCCTTAACTATGTTTTATGCTATACTTACACTTTTAGGAAATTTAATCATGGATATTGCTTATGCTATAGTAGATCCTAGAGTAAAATTGGAGGCTTAATATGAAAGATAAATTATATAAAAGTTTTAAATCTTTTGGAAAATTAGTTCTTTCCCTTTTTACTTTCGGAACTAATTCTAATGAATATGACAAAGCTGATAAAGTTAAGGAAGATGCTCAAGGAATAGTTGACCAACAAACAAATACTCAGCTTGGAGATATTGATCCTAAAAATGAGAATGAGGACTTAAAGGAAGAAGCTATTACATCACCTGGTAGGATGGCTGTTAAAAACTACTTTAGAAATCCATTAGGAGTAATAGGTCTTGTTTTACTACTAGCTATGATTTTGGTCGTATTTGTGGGTTCTATTTTAGTTCCATTTAACCCTTATCAATCAGAAGGTACACTTATAAATGTATCACCTGGTTCAGGTTATATGAATTATCCTTCTGAGATGGAAAAAGAGGGAGTTAAGAAAATATCTGTAGGAAACACTTTTGGCGTAGGTCTTACAAATGAAGACAACTTCTATTATTGGGGAAAAAATAATGAAGATGACGTTATGAAGATGCCTAAGGAAATAGAAGATAAGATAAAAGATAAAAAGATAAAAGATGTTACTGCAGGAGATAGGCATATCCTAATAGCAACAGAAGATAATGAAATATATGGTTGGGGTAATGACTCTTTCAAACAAACAAAACTTCCGCCAATGAAAGAAAGTCAAGTGAAGCAAGAAGGAATTAAAAAACTTGGTGCGGGTGTTCAATATTCAGTAATTTTAACAGAGAAAAACAATATAATAGTTTGGGGTTCTACAATGAACTCAAGGCTTGATCTAATTCCTAGTGAAGTCCAAGGAAATGTGGTTGATTTTGCTACAAATGGTACAAATATACTTACTATATTAAAAGATGGATCTATAAAACTATTGGGAGTTAGGGGAGCTGAGGTAGATTTAGGAGCTCCAGATGAGATTAAAAATAACAAGGTAAAGATTAGTAAGGTAGCCCTTACTACAAATTCTGCTGCAGCCCTAGATGAAAATGGAAAGTTATATGTTTGGGGACCTGCAAGAGATAGTCTTTCAGGATCAAATATACCAAAGTTTGAAGCTGATATTGTAGATATAGAAGGTGGAACAAGCCACTTTACAGCACTTGATAAAAATGGAAAGATTTATTCTTGGGGAAATAATAACTATGGTGAAGCAGATAGTCCTGATGGAGAATATAGCCAAATTTTTACAGGATATTTTAATAACTATGCTGTAAATAAGGACTCAAAGATTGATACTTGGGGACTTAAGGGTTTTAGGTTAGGATCAGATGACCAAGGACGTGATATATATGCAAGGCTTATTCATGGTGGAAAAATGACTATGATTATCTCTTTTGTATCAGTAGTTATCCAAGTAGTACTTGGGGTAATTATAGGTATGATATCAGGTTATGCTGGAGGAAGAGTAGATAATGTATTGATGAGAATTACAGAAATCGTTCAATCATTCCCATTCTATCCACTAATTATAACTCTTTCGGCACTCCTTCCTGTAAACACAAGTCAAAATACAAGACTTATGATGATAATGGTTCTTTTGGGTGTTATAGGATGGACAGGGATTGCAAGGCTTGTTCGTGGTCAAATTTTAGCTGAAAGAGAAAGAGACTATGTAACAGCTGCCAAGGCCCTTGGTGTTACAAATTCATCAATCCTTGTAAGGCACATCCTACCTAATATCCTTTCTATAATTATAGTAAATGCAACACTTGGATTTGCTGGAAACCTCCTTACAGAGGCAGGTTTATCATTTTTAGGATTTGGTGTACAAGAGCCAATGCCATCTTGGGGTAATATGATGACAAGTGCCCAATCATCAGATGTAATAAATA
This sequence comes from Anaerococcus porci, assembly GCF_009696575.1. GTDB lineage: Bacteria > Bacillota > Clostridia > Tissierellales > Peptoniphilaceae > Anaerococcus > Anaerococcus porci. The sequence goes on from NZ_VULQ01000003.1 coordinate 224,499, forward strand.
TATACTGGTGGAGATGGGTAATACCAGCACTTGCAGTATTCTTAGCAGCATTTTCGGTAAATCTTATAGGGGATGCCCTAAGAGATGCTATAGACCCAAGGTCAAATGAGAGATAGAGGTTAAAGATGAAAAATTTACTTGAAATAAATAATCTTCATACCTACTTTGATACAAGACGTGGTCAAATCAAAGCGGTCAATGGAGTATCATGTACAATTGAAGAAGGAAAAACCCTAGGGCTAGTTGGAGAATCAGGTTCAGGAAAAAGTCAAACAGCTATGAGTATCCTACAATTATTTGAACCTAACCAAAAAATTTATGGTGGAGAGATAATATTTGAAGGTAAAAAAATCTCTGAATATAATAGAGCTCAAATGGAAAAGGTAAGGGGTAATGATATCTCTATGATTTTTCAAGAGCCTATGAGTTCTCTAAATCCTGTATTTACAGTAGAAAAACAAATCTCAGAAGTTTTGATTCTTCATAAGAATATGAATAAAAAACAAGCTGCTAAGAGAGTTGAGGAATTGCTTGCTCAAGTTAAGATTCCAAATCCTAATGTAGTCGCTAAACAATATCCATTTGAACTATCAGGTGGTATGAACCAAAGAGTTATGATTGCAATGGCCCTTGCTTGTGAACCTAAACTTTTAATAGCAGATGAACCTACTACAGCCCTTGACGTAACTATCCAAGCTCAAATTCTAAAGTTAATGAATGAGCTTAAGGAAAGGCAAAATACATCTATTCTTTTTATAACCCACGATCTTGGGGTAATAAACCAAATGGCTGATGAAGTTGCTGTAATGTATTGTGGTCAAATAGTAGAACAATCACCAGTTGATTATATCTTTAAGCATGATATAACAGACTATAACCACCCATACACAGTAGCCTTACTAAATTCAATTCCTGCTATAACAAGCGATAGGAATGAAAGACTTGATATAATACCAGGTTCTGTTCCTCACCCACTTAACCTTCCAAAAGGCTGCAAGTTTGCAGACAGGTGTAAGTATGCAACAGAAAAGTGTAGAAAAGATATGCCAGAGCTTGTAAAAGTAAGTGAAAACCAAAAAATCAGATGTTTCTACCCTAATAGGAAGGAGAGGGAAAATGGAAAAATCCAATAATAAAAAGGTCTTATTTAAAATAAGAAATCTTAAAAAATATTTCCCTATCAAGAAAAAATCAATCTTTTCTAGGGGAGCTAACCAATATGTACATGCCAATGAGTCAATCTCTATAGATATTCACCAAGGAGAAACTTTTGGTTTAGTTGGTGAAAGTGGTTGTGGTAAGTCAACCTTTGGTAGAACCATCCTTCAAATATATGAACAAACAGAAGGAACAACCCTTTACTATGGAACAACTTTAGATGAACTTGCTCCAGAATATATGGGAAAAGATATTAAGGATATAGCAAAGAAATTTCCTGAATATGAAAAGGAAGTAGAAAAGCTTAATTCTATCTACAGTGAGATAGAAAAAACAGAAGATGAGGAGAAAAAGGCTGAACTTAACGAGTCAGCTATGTTTCAAAGAAGGCATATCCAAGAAAATTATGAGAATATGTTAAGAATAGCTGGAGGTCTTTTAGCTGATGATGATTTAAGTGAAGTTAGTTCAATCTTAGATCAATACTATCAAAAGATAAAAGAAAGATCTAAAATAATACTTGAAATCAAAAAAATAAAAGAAAAAGATGAAGTAAGAATAAGGGATAAGAAAGAATTAAAAAATACCTTAATTAATGACCCTAAATATAAGGAACTTTTGAGCAGGAAAGAAAAGCTTGATAAGGAAGTTTCAGAAAAAAAAGCTAATATTGATTATAAAAAAGAAGAGCTTAAAGCTAAGGATTCTTTTGAAAAGCTGGAAAGTTTTGTAGATGATGGAATAGATTTATCAAGGCTTACAAGTGAAGAGATGAGAGAGCTTAGAAAAGATCTTCAAATAATTTTCCAAGATCCATATGGTTCTCTTGATACAAAGATGACAGTAGGAAATATAATTGGAGAAGGTGTACTTGGTCACGGACTTTTCAAAAATAGGAAAGAGGAAGGCTATAACGAATACATCCAAGATGTAATGGGAAAATGTGGACTTGCTCCATACTTTATTCATAGGTATCCTCATCAATTCTCTGGTGGTCAAAGACAAAGAATAGGTATAGCAAGAGCCCTTGCCCTAAATCCATCTTTCATAGTATGTGATGAGGCGGTATCAGCCCTTGATGTTTCTATCCAATCACAAATTATCAACCTACTTCAAGATTTAAAAACAGACTTAAATCTAACCTATCTTTTTATAACCCACGATTTATCAGTTGTAAAATATATATCTGATAGAATTGGAGTAATGTATTTGGGGGTTATGGTAGAATTATCAGACTCTGATAAGATTTTTGCAAATCCTCAACACCCATATACTAAGGCTTTACTACAAGCTATTCCAAGAACAGATGTCGATAAGGGACAAGAACTTCAAACTATAGAAGGTGACATTCCTTCAGCGGTAAATCCTCCAAAAGGATGTAGGTTCCATACAAGATGTAAGTATTGTATGGACATATGCAAACAATTTGAACCTGAACTTAAGGAAGTAGAAGAAGGTCATTTTGTAGCTTGTCACTTAATGGATGTCTCTGAAGAAACTAAAATTAAAGCTTTTGAAGAAAATGAAGAAAAAAGGTTGAAAAAAGAAAGAGAATTGGCTAAGGAAGCTAATCTATGAAAAAACCTATAGATCCTTTTAAAAATAAAACAAAGGAAGAAATCTATGAAAAAGAAGAACTTTTAGAAAAAGATAATCTGGAAAAACATGATAAACTCGCTATGTTTTTAGCTGCTATGAAGGTATTTGGACCTCCTGTTTTGATAATATTGGCAATTTTTGCAAGCCTTATATTCTTATTTTAGTTTTAAATTATTCCTTAGAGGGTAATTATATAAGGAAGCTAAAAAAAGAAAGGATATAAAATGAGTAAATTTGACTTATATTTTAAACCAGAATGTCCATATTGCTTAAAAGTTTTAAATTTTATGCATGAAAATAAAATTACCGACTTCACATCATACAATGTAAAGGATGGAAGAAGTGGTGAAGAAAATACTAAAGAATTAGTAGAATTGGGCGGAAAAGATCAAATCCCATTTATGGTATTTGGTGATGTAAAAATGTATGAATCAGATGATATAATAGAATATCTAAAAGAAAATTACTAGAATGCAATACAAAGTACCGACCTTGGGTCGGTATTTTTTTGTTAAGTTTTTATAAAATAAATCTTATCCGGGTATAAAAATAAGGGTGATAATATGAGAAATTTAAAATATAGGGATAATAAAATATATGAAGCTGATAGGATAATCTACAAGCTAAAAAAATCAGCAAAAAGCTATGAAGTTCTCTATAATAGTGGGAAACTTGTAGCTAGATTTAAGGTAAAGAAGATATTTAGTCTAAAGGATATTAGAGAGGCTGTAATAGGAAATATAAGGATAAGAAAAGAGAAAAAAGCTCCTATAGAAGATGCTAAAATATTAAATAGAAATTTTATAAATCTTTATCCAAATTCGGGACTAATTTCACTCTTAAAGGAAGAAGAACTTTTAGGCTCTTATAATTTTTCGAAAGATGAGATTGAAGTTTTTGATGATGAAGGACTTCTTATAACTATATTTTTTGCCCTAAAAGTAATAAGTTAAAAGCTCTTGTAAATATTATTTTTGCAAGAGCTTAATTTTTACATATAAATATATCCATTTTCATCAGGTGTTTTTGTAAGAGCTATTATAAATTCAAAAAAAGATATTATAGTTGGAATTCCAGTACATATAAATATAAGATATATAATTCCCTTACCAAATTTTCTGGAATAAAACTTATGGGCTCCGAATCCTCCCAAAAACAAGGCCAAAATAGCATATATCCACTTATTAACAGGATATTTACCATAAGGAATATTCTTATTTTCTTGGTTTATATATATGTTTGTAACACTAGATTTATCCAAGTCATTTCTATAATATTCTTTTTCATCTACAGTCTTATAAGATTCATATTCTGATTTTTCTTTTGCTTTTCTTATGTAGTTATGGTTTCCATCATTGAAAACTTTAACCTTGTCTCCAATATTTGGAACAAAGTTAACATCATCAAGATCAATTCTTATTACAGAACCATCTTCAAGTCCAACTACAACTTTATCTGCTTCAATTTTTATTATTTCTCCCATATTAACTCCAATCTTTTTCTAAATTATATCATTATTTTTTTAAAATATAAAAAAATTCTAATTTATACTAAAGTTGCCCTATAGTTATTAGGATTTTAAAATTATTTATCATAATATATTAATAAGAATGGGAATATGTTAAGTGAAAAAATTAAAAATAAAAGAGCTAAGGCTTACCCAAGAATATATTACAGAAAAATTATACATATAAAGGCAGGCTGTATCAAAGTGGGAAAAGGGATTATCTGAACTATCTATGGAGAATCTAGTTAAATTAAGTGAAATATTCAATGTAGATATAGAATATTTTAAAAATGAAAGCGAAGATAAAGAAGAAAAGCCTATCCTTGCTAGTTTTTTTAGCTATATCTTTTATAATTTTAACCCTATATTTTGGAATTTCTGTATTGCCTTCTCGCAGGCTATAAAAGACTTGTGAGAAAAGCTAGATGACTTAGACTATACTTTGTTTTCAAAATTTATCTTACCTTTAGTATTCATCTTAAGTCCTCTTATTGTTTTATATAATATAATTAAGAAATAAAAATTAAAAAAAGGGCTATTGCAGAATGAATTAATCGTTCCAAAATCATTACAAGATTTTCCAGACAATTTGGATTTTCTTAGCCGGTAGGCTATTTCAAATTATCTATTAGTAATTTGTAATGATAGAAGATTAGAAATTCATAATTTTGCAACAAACCCTTTTAAATTATTTATTTTCTAATGAGGTAGTTAAAGGCTGAAAGTGCTGCAGTCGCTCCAGATCCTGATGCTATTACTATTTGCTTATATACTGAATCAGTGCAATCTCCTGCTGCAAAGACACCTTCTATATTTGTAGAAGCATCTTTTTTAACTTCTATCTCACCTCTATCTGTAAGCTTTACAAGACCATCTAGCCATTCTGTATTTGGTATTTGTCCTATTTGTAAGAATACTCCAGAAAGTTTTTCTTCGTGTACTTCTCCTGTTACGCGATCAGTGTATTTTAAGCCTGTAAGCTTATTGTCACCTATGAATTCTGTTGTTTGTGCATTGGTTATAACTTTGACATTTTGAAGGGATTCTAATTTTTCTTGTAGTATTTTGTCTGCCTTAAGTTCTGGCAAAAATTCATATACTGTAACAGTATTAGCAAGTCCTGCAAGGTCGATTGCAGCTTCTATTCCTGAATTTCCGCCACCAATTACGCCAACATCTTTGCCCTTAAATAAGGGACCATCACAGTGGGTACAAAAAGCTATACCCTTAGTCTTAAACTTATCTTCTCCTGGAACATTTAAGAGTCTCCATCTTGTTCCAGTTGCAAGGATTAAAGATTTGCTATTAATCTTTGAGCCTTCATCAAGCTCTATTATTATTTCTTTATCTTCCTTGCTAAAGCTTTGAGCTTTTACTCCCTCAATTATATCTACACCAAGATTTTTAACTTGTTCTTTTAAAAGAGCCATGTATTTTGGTCCTTCTGTAGATATAAGTCCTGGTATATTTTCAATTGTAAGAGTTTCATTAACTTGTCCACCAAATTCATCTGCAACTATACCAACCTTAAGTCCCTTACGAGCTCCATAGATTGCAGCAGTTCCACTTGCAGGACCTCCTCCAACTATTAAGATATCGTAGTTTTTAAAATTAGATAAATCCCTTTTAGCCTTTCCTGCAACAAGGTCTAGTAGGTTAGATAAAGTTTTCTTACCACCATCAACAAATTCTTTATCTTTAAAGATTGCAGGAACTGCCATAACATCTCTTTTTTCAGCTATATCTTGGAATACTGATCCTTCAATCATTGTGTGGTTTACATTTTTATTTAAAACAGCCATTATGTTAAAGGATTGAACAACTTCAGGGCAGTTGTGACATGTTAGAGAAACAATGGTTTCGTAGTTTTCATTTGTATCTATAGATTCGATTCTTTTTTTATCCTCATCACTTATTTTTGGAGCTATACCTCCAACTTGTAAAAGAGCAAGGACAAAGGATTCAAATTCGTGTCCTAAAGGAATTCCTGCAAAGACTATTTTACCGTGGTCAAAGTCACCTTGAAGCCTGAAAGAAGGTTTATATTCTAAGTCTTCTTCTGTTACTTTGATTTTATCTGATAGACTTTCAACATCCCTTATAAAAGATTCTAGTTTTTTTGATTTTTCATCATCTTTTAAAGAAAGTCCAATGTTTACATTGGACTTAAGCATCTTAAGGTAAGCCTTAAGTTGTTCTTTTAGCTTTTGATCTAACATTAGATTTTTCCTACAAGGTCAAGTCCTGGTGTTAGAGTATCATCATCTTCTGAATTCCATTTTGCAGGGCATACTTGGTCTGGGTGTTGTCTTACATATTTTCCAGCCTTTACCTTGTAAATGTTGTTTTCAGCTTTTCTTCCGATTCCATCAGCATTGATTTCTAAAGCTTGAATTACATTGTCTGGGTCTATTATGAGAGTTGCTCTTTGAGCCTTTCCATCTTCAGACAAGATATCTAGTGCCTTTGTTAGTTCTTTATTTGAATCACCAATCATTGTGTATTCAAGTTTGCCTATAGCATCACTTTCTTCATGCCAAGCTTTGTGTACAAAGTGAGTGTCAACACTTACTGAATAAACTTCAGCACCTAATCCTTTAAGTTCATCATACTTTTCTTGTAAATCTTCAAGTTCTGTAGGACATACAAAAGTAAAGTCAGCTGGATAGAACATTAAAACTTTCCATTCACCTTCTAGGTCTTTATCACTTACTGTGATAAACTCATCTGTCTTTGGATTATAAGCATCCAATTCAAATTCTGGTAATCTTTTTCCGATTAATGACATAATATCCTCCATAAAAAATTATTTATTATTTTTCTATTTCATTCTTACTTACAAGATAATTATACTCATTCTAAAATTAAAATCAATATTAAAAATAAAAAAATAAAAATAAGACCAAAAGAAATAAAAAAAATTAATTTCTTTTGGTCTTAAATAAGATTAAAGATAAAAAGCCACTTATAGTATGTATTTAAGTGGCTCTTTGATGGGCGAAATCTTTATAGATTTCTATGAGTTAAACAGTAAAAGTTTATTTAATAAACTTTCTATTTTATTATAACACCCAATTCTTAATCGGTAAAGATATTTAAATAATTAAGATATAGATATTGGGTATAATTTATATTGAGGTGAATTATGAATATACTACTAGCTTTAGATTCTATAAAAGATTTTGAAAACTCAATAGAGATAGCCAATTATTTTAAAGACGAGTTAGAAAAATATGAAAAGACTAACCATGTTGAAATCCTTCCCTTTCTAGATGGAGGAAGAGGGACTGTAGAGATTATGAAAGAAGTTATAGGAGGAGATTTCTCTTATGTGAATGTACATAATCCACAAAATGAGGCTTCAACTGCAAGATATGTAATTAAAAACAATTTTTGTGTAATGGAGATGGCAGAAGCTTGTGGTCTTAGGCTCCTAGATAAGGATACGCTTGATATAATGAAGTCATCTTCCATAGGATTAGGGGAGATGATAGTAGATGGTTTTAATAATGGATGTGAAAAGTTCTTTATAGGAGTAGGAGATACTGCAACAAATGATATGGGCATGGGTATGCTTTATGCTTTAGGTGTTAGATTTTATGATAAGAACTTAAATTCTCTTACCCCTATTGCAAAAAACATGATAAAGGTTAATTCAATAGATATGTCAGGTCTTGATAAGAGAATATTTAATGTGGATATTGAGCTTGCCACAAGCCAACCTCTTACTCTTTTTGAAAAAAATTCCTTTTTAGAAAAAAGACCTATAAGAAAGGGAGCTAGTAAGGAAGAGATAGAAAAATTAGAAGTAGCATGTAAGCACTTTTCAAAAAAAGTATCAGAAGCACTAGGTGTTGGTCATATAGATTTTCCATATCTTGGAGCAGGTGGCGGGGTATGCTGGGCTCTTTATATCTTCTTTAGAGCACAAATTTCTAATTCAATGGAGCTTATTTTATCTCTTGTAGACTTCAAAGAGGAAGTGAAAGATCAAGATATAATGATTCTTACTGAAAATGTAGATGAATTTAATGGAGAAAATTCTATAAATCTTGCTAAATTTGCTAAAAGATACAATAAAGATATAAGGGTTATATTTTTACAAGATGTAGATTATCAAAGGATAGAAAAAAACAATATAATTGATCAGATTTATGAATTTTCTATTGATGAAAATATAAATAGAGAAGACTATGATAAAGAAATAAGAAAAATAGCAAGAAGTCTAATAGAAGATAGCTTTGCTATTTTTTAAGCTCTTTATATCTATGGTATAATTAAAGGAAAGAGAGATATGAGTAAAGGAAAAATGACAAGAATACTAATGGGAATAAATATCCTAGTCTTTATTTTGATGACTGTAAGTGGAGGAAGTGAAAATATATCAAATCTGGTGAGGTTTCAGGCTATGAATAAGATATATGTCTTTCAAGGGCAGTGGTGGCGAATGTTTTGTGCAATCTTTATCCATATAGGAATTTTTCATCTTTTGATGAATATGTATTTTTTAAATTCCATAGGTGGAGTTTTTGAATCTCTTTATGGATCAAGAAATTTTCTTATCATATACATTCTAACGGGTCTTATGGGTAATCTTTTAACCTATGCTTTTGGAGAGTTGAACACAGTATCAGCCGGAGCCTCTACTTCTCTTTATGGACTTATAGGTCTTGGGCTAGGCATTATGTTAAACTATAAAGATAATGATATCCTTATGCAATTTGGAAGAAGTTTTCTTCCTATAATAGTAATAAATATAATTTATTCATTTATGATGCCAGGGATTGGAATTACAGGACATTTGGGTGGACTTTTGGGAGGATTTATCCTAGCAGGAGCTTTTCCAATTATGAATATGGATATTTCATCTACAACAAGAATTATCAGCTTAGTTGCCTTTGTAGCTATAGCCATTGGATTTGTTTATATAGGAAATAGGTCTGTAATGGGAGCCTTATGAGAAAACATACTATACTTTTATGTCTTCTTAGCTTATATTTTCTTTTTACATCTTGTCAAAAACCAAGTGAAAGTTCTTTAAAAAATGGTGATAAAGAAACTATAAAGGAAAAAGTTAATATAAAATATGTAGGAAAAGAAAAAACTTTTGAAAATACAAATAAGAAGAAAAGCTTCGAACAAAAGTATGGAAAAGGGAGAAAATCCCCTTCTATAAATCTTGATGAGGCTGTGGGTAATCTTGTATCTGCAAAGATAGCTAATATAGATTTAGGCCTTTCCCTTCTTCCTTCTACAGAAAATTCTGGTAGTTATTCTATATTTGTAAACTATGAAGATAAGAATAACAATCTAGGCTTAGATGAAGAGAAAATTGAAATAGGACCAATTTTTGATGAAGATAAGTCCTATAGTCTCATTAGTTTTTATAAGATGACATCTCCTAGTGGGGATATTTTAATTATAAGTCAGGTCCAAATATCTGATGATTTTCAATATTCAAAGTATTCTATATACAATAAGTATTTAAATATGATGGACTATGCTTACTTTTACAATTCAAATCAAAATATATACCCTACATCTATAAGAAGTGATGCTATCTTAGATGAGGCCGAGGATATAGAAGATGGAGATATAAATATTGCTACGAAGATGAGAGTAAAAGAAGATAAGTACCTTAAAGATTTATTTAAGACCTATAATATAGAAAATATAAGTAAAAAAGCAAATATTGAAAATAGTGAGATGGTAATAGCAAACTTCACTAAGGAAAGTGATAAGATTATTAAAATTTTAAGTATAGAAAAATTAAAAAATGGAAAATTTGCCATTAAGTAAAGGAGCAAAATATGAATAGAAATGAAATAGATAAGTCCCTAAAGTGGGATACAGAAAAAATATATAAAAGCGATGATGACTTTTATAAGGAAGTAGAAGAAGTAAAAAATCTTTTAAAAGAAGTTAAGACATATAAAGGAAGGATATTAGAGTCAGCTGATTCTTTATACAAGTTTTTAAAGGATTCTGAAAAACTTGAAAGAAAATTCTCGAAACTTGGTGTCTACGCATCCTTAAAGTCAGATGAGGATACAAGAGTATCTAAATATCAAGAGATGGAAAAAATTGCAACAAATCTTTATGGAGATTTGGTAAAAAATTTATCTTTTGTAAATCCTGAAATATTATCAGATGATTACGAGAAGGTAAAATCTTTTATAAACCAAAAAGATGAACTTAAAATATATGCTCATTACTTTGAAGATTTATTTAGAAACAAAGACCACACTCTAGGAGAAAATGAAGAGAAAATAATAGCATCATTTTCAAAACTTACACAAAACCCACAAAACACTTATATGATATTTTCAAATGCAGATTTAAAATTTCCAAGTGTCAAAAAAGGCGATAAAGAAGTAAAAATTACAGATGCAAACTTCACAAACCTACAAGTAGATTCTAACCGTAAATTTAGAAGAGATGTTTACGAAACCTACTATAAGACATATAAGCAATTTGAAAATACAGTTGCATCTCTTTTAGATGGCGAGATGACTGCAAATAACACCATAGCAGCTCTTAAAAACTTTAAGTCTGCAAGAGAAATGAGTCTATTTAGAAATAATATAAATGAAAGCGTATATGATAATCTAATAGAAGTAATCCATGACAATATAGAAATTCACAGAGACTATACAAGCCTTAGAAAAAAAGTTTTAGGACTTAGTGATTTAGGCTTTCATGATATATATCTTCCCTTAGTAGAAGATTATGAAAAAAAATATACATTTGATGAGGCTAAGGAATTAATCCTTAAGGCTCTTGCTCCACTAGGCGAAGAATATATTAAAAAGGCAAGAGAAGGATTTGATGATAGATGGTTTGACGTATTAGAAAATGATGGAAAAAGATCAGGAGGATACTCATCAGGATCCTATGATACAGAACCATACATCCTATTAAACTATAACGAATCTCTAGATTCACTATTTACAACAGCACATGAATTAGGTCACTCCATGCACTCCTACTACACAAGAAGTAGCCAACCTTATATATATGGAGAATATTCAATATTTTTGGCAGAAATAGCATCAACAACAAATGAGCTACTTCTACTAAACTATATGATAGATAAGGCAGAAAATGATAAAGAAAAAACTTATTTATTAAATCACTATGTAAATAGCTTTAAGTCTACAGTATTTAGGCAAACTATGTTTGCTGAATTTGAACATATTGCAAACAAACTTGTAGAGGAGGGAAAACCTGTAACAAGTGAGAAACTAAACCAAATTTATCATGATCTAAATGTAGATTATTTTGGAGAAGATATAGAAGTAGATGAATATATATCAACAGAGTGGGCAAGAATACCACACTTTTATATGTTCTACTATGTATTCCAATACGCAACAGGTTTCTCATCAGCAGTAACCCTATCAGATAAAATACTAAATGGAGAAAAAGAAGATATAGAAAAATACCTTAACTTTCTAAAAGCAGGAAAGAGTAAGTATCCATTGGAAGTATTAAAAGATGCTGGAGTAGATATGACCAAGAAAGATTCACTACAAAAAGCTATGGATGTGTGCAAAGAAAAGTTAGAAGAGTTAAAAAAAGCCTTAAATAAATAAAATATTTAAAAAATTTGGAATAAAAGACAAAGAAGACCTAATTTTTATTGTAAAATAGGTCTTCTTTTCTTTTTTTAAAAAAACTTCAGAAAAAAATTGACAAAAGATAATAACCATAGTATTATATAAAGGTACTGTAAATGACTGAGCAAGATAATAAAAAATAAAAAAACTTGACAAAGTAAAATGTGCAGTATATAATATATACAATATCATATCAGAAAAGATATCTTAAAACTAAGTGTTTTTTAGAAAAAAATAAAAAAATACTTGACAAGATAAAATGAAGATGGTATTATATAATAGTCGTTACAAGATAGCGACATTGAACCTCAAAAAAATATATATAGATAACTACAAAAAAGTAAAGTGAATTACTTTGAGTAAACCAAACAAAAAATGACAGAAGTCAAGATCGAACTTTAAATGAGAGTTTGATCCTGGCTCAGGATAAACGCTGGCGGCGTGCATAACACATGCAAGTCGAACGATGAAACGATTAAGAGTTCTTCGGAACGATTAAAAGTGGATTAGTGGCGAACGGGTGAGTAACACGTGAGTAACCTGCCTTACACAAGGGGATAGCCTTTGGAAACGAAGAATAATACCCTATAAAGTCAAATCATCGCATGATGGAATGACCA
>NZ_VULQ01000030.1 GCF_009696575.1 Anaerococcus porci
AATGAAAATGATAAGGTAAATATCTTTAGATATGTAACAGAAAATACCTTCGATGCCTATTTGTGGCAGACAATAGAGAATAAGCAAAAATTCATTTCTCAAATTATGACTTCAAAAACTCCAGTAAGAGTTGCAGAAGATGTTGATGAAGCAAGTCTATCTTATTCAGAAATTAAGGCTTTAGCCACTGGCAATCCTCTAATTAAAGAAAAAATGGATTTAGATAACGAAGTTACAAAGCTAAAAATGCTGGAAGCAAACTATAAATCTAATAAATATAAGCTTGAAGATAAGGTAAATAAATTTTATCCTCAAAGTATTTTAAAAACTGAAATGGAAATACAAGCAGTTAAGGATGATATTGCAAGTGTTGAGAAATTAGGAGAAGGAGATAGTAAATTCACTTCAATCAGTCTTGGTGCAAATAAAATTTTAGATAAGAAAGAAGCTGGAGAGAAGCTATTAGAGGAAATAAAAAAAGTAAAGATAAATGATAGTAAGGTTATTGGTAAATATAGAAATTTAGACTTACAAGTTTCATATAACTTTATGACTAATACTCATACTTTTAAACTTTTAGGAAAAGCAGAATACTTCGGAGAATTTTCAAACTCTACTGATGGTAATATAACAAGGCTTGATAATGCCATTGAAAAAATGCCTGCAAGACTTGAAAGATTGAATCAAAATCTTGAAAACTATAAAGAATCTTTAGAAAATGCCAAAGTAGAATTAACTAAACCATTTGAAAAAGCAGATGAGTTAAGAGATAAGACACTAAGACTGGCTGAAATCAATAAACTTTTAGATATGGGAGAAGTAGAAGAATTAGAAAACCAATCACCACTTTTAGAAGATTTAAAGAGGGCGATAGTTGATTATTCTAACTACGAGTTTTCAGAATCTAATAGCTATGAAGACTTTGACAAATTATATCCTGATTTAAGCCATATAGGACTTGCCTATACAGAAACACCTGATGGTAAGCATTCGATTCAATATGAGGTAAATTTGGAAGAAAAAACATGGACTCAGTATGTAGACAATGTAGCTATTAGAACAGAATCTTTTGTAGAGGAAGATATATCTAACTCACAAGCTATTAAAGATATGACCGAAGCTATAAAGATGTCTAGTTTTGATGATCTGGTATCAGTAGATGAAGAAGATTTAAAACAAGCACTGGGCTTAGAAATAGATGATGATGGAAACTTCTATGATCCACTAGCAAAAGATCTTGATAATGATGGAATACCAGATAGGTATGACAATGATTTTAAAGATAGTGATTACTTTGAATCAACCTATGATGTAGAGGATAATCTTCACGCAAGAAAAGAGAAACCATCGATATTGGGACAAATATCCAAATTTAAATCAGAAGAAGAAAAAGATAAAAATCAAGAAAAAAACGAAAAAGGACAAGAAAGATAGAGGAGGGCGAAAGGCTCTCCTTATTTAGTACAAGGAGGAAATTATGGAATACAAAGATATTAGAGAAAACTTAGAGGAAATGATGAATGATAATTACAAGGATTTTATAAAAGCACTTGTGAGCATAGAAAAAGGTGTTAATGATGAAAAGGCACTTGAAGAAGTCTATGTTTTATATATGAACAATGACACAACAGATCTACTAAGTGATGACTTTGACTATATGATAGATGATATGAAAGAACAAGGTAAGATTGTTGAAAATACCAATGAACTAGAAGAAAAAGATGATCTCATAAATCTCGTGGGTAATATAGCGGGGAAAGTAGAAAATCTTGAAAGAGAAAATGCTAATGGAGAAAAGTTCAAGGTAAGCAACTTTTCTCTTGTTTCAAAAGATGACGATGGGAATAAAGTTTATACCAATTGTTCAGCCTATGGAGATAAGACAAAAGATATAGAGAACCTAAAACAAGGAGATTTTGTTAAAATCTTCGGACAAGTAAAAACAAGCATTGACAACAACGGAAGGGAACATAAAAATGTTCGTATTTTGTCTTCTAAGCTCTTAAAAGCAAAAGAACAAGTAAAGA
>NZ_VULQ01000031.1 GCF_009696575.1 Anaerococcus porci
AAAATTTTTTCAAGTCACAAAACTTAAAAATGTGCATAGCAAACAAGCCTCATATACTTTCATTTTTTGAGGCAACACTTTTAAAAATTTATGCGACTAACTTACTTTTTTCTCGAATTAGTTTTTGATGTTCTTCGGGTGTTCTTAACTCAAATGATTTTTGGTTTCTGAGAACAGCAAAAATAATTTGAACCATCTTTCGCATAATTGCACACATTACAACTTTGTATGGTTTTTCAGCTATCTTCTTTTCAAAATAAGCTCGCATAACAGGATTTAAATACTCTCGGTTGCGATTTGGATACACATTAGATTTAGCCAGCATATGGAGAATTGAGCGAACATGAGGTGATCCTCTTTTAGAGATTTTATTGTTTTTCCTATTGTATGTTCCACTTTGGGTTACTCCTGGATCCAAGCCAAAGAAAGCAACTAATTCTTTCGGTTTCGAGAAATTGGATATATCTCCAAGCTCTGATAAAACAACACATGCTGTATACTCTCCAACTCCTGGAATACTTTGTAAAAGCACTATTTCTTTATGAAACTTTTCATCTAAAAGTGATAGCCTTTTGATTTCATCATCGATTGCTTTCAAAGCTTCCTGTAAACTGAAAATAACCCTCACAGTTGTTTGAATAAGTACTGCTGAACTAAGGCTTACTATACAAACTTCAATAGATTTTTCAGCAGCTTTCAATAGTTTTTCATATTTTACTTCGGCATAGGAGCTGCTTTTATGTGAATTTTCTTTTATCAGTCGAAGAATATCTTGCTTATTTTCAGGAGATAAGACTTCCTGTATAGTAGGATATTTTTCAAGCAAAGACAAAGGTGTTTTCCCTTGCAAATCCGTAAATAATTTCTTGAAATCTGGAAAGGAAATATCTAAAAAAGCGATTAATCGGTTGATGTGTTCCACAATTTCATCCGTCAATTCTTTATGCTGTCTGCAAAGCTTTTTGATACTGTTAATGGTATCTGAGTGTGTAATTGTTTCGTTGTAATTCTTAATACGATATAGCAACGCTATATTATATGCATCTGTTTTATCTGATTTAATTTTTCGGATATTGATATTTTTCAACGCTCCACTTTGAATCGGATTAATTACAATTACTTCGTAATTATGCTTACGGAAAAAATTAGCTAAAATTTGATGATAGTGTGCAGTAGCTTCCATGATAATTACTGCTCTGTCTTCGTACTCATCTTCTACCTTTTCAAGTACATAGATGAGCGACTTCATACCATTAATATCATTAGAAATTTTAAGTCTTTTGATGATGTCATTATTAGGTGATAGAATACAGATATCACTGAAAGCTTTACTCACATCAATTCCTACAACAATTTTTTCTGACATAATATACCTCCTATAATTTGGGATGCCCTGTTAATCCAAAACCACAACAGGCTCACGAGTTATACAGGTAATCAATAAATGAACCTAACCAACCGAAAAGATGAAAGGCAATGGAATGAGGGTGGAGTCTACCAAATGAGTAATTCCTAAATTGGAAACCCAGCAAGCACATAAAACAATCCCATTTCATCCCTAATATCTATAATTTTATCATAGATGATTAGGTTCATTTTTAAGAACTATGCTTAAAGCTGTTCTTATACTATTAGTATATGAG
>NZ_VULQ01000032.1 GCF_009696575.1 Anaerococcus porci
GATTAAAAGTGGATTAGTGGCGAACGGGTGAGTAACACGTGAGTAACCTGCCTTACACAAGGGGATAGCCTTTGGAAACGAAGAATAATACCCTATAAAGTCAAATCATCGCATGATGGAATGACCAAAGAATATATCGGTGTAAGATGGACTTGCGTCTGATTAGCTAGTTGGTGAGATAAAAGCCCACCAAGGCAACGATCAGTAGCCGGCTTGAGAGAGTGTACGGCCACATTGGGACTGAGACACGGCCCAAACTCCTACGGGAGGCAGCAGTGGGGAATTTTGCACAATGGGGGAAACCCTGATGCAGCGACGCCGCGTGATTTAGAAGGCCTTCGGGTTGTAAAAATCTTTTTTATGGGATGAAAATGACAGTACCATAAGAATAAGGTCCGGCTAAATACGTGCCAGCAGCCGCGGTAATACGTATGGACCGAGCGTTGTCCGGAATCATTGGGCGTAAAGGGTACGTAGGCGGCCTAGTAAGTTAGAAGTGAAAGAACA
Source organism: Anaerococcus porci (assembly GCF_009696575.1). Classification (GTDB taxonomy): domain Bacteria; phylum Bacillota; class Clostridia; order Tissierellales; family Peptoniphilaceae; genus Anaerococcus; species Anaerococcus porci. The sequence goes on from NZ_VULQ01000032.1 coordinate 508, forward strand.
TAGCTCAACTATGTATAGCTTTTAAAACTGCTAAGCTTGAGAGATGGAAGGGAAAGTGGAATTCCTAGTGTAGCGGTGAAATGCGCAGATATTAGGAAGAATACCGGTGGCGAAGGCGACTTTCTGGTCATCATCTGACGCTGAGGTACGAAAGCGTGGGTAGCAAACAGGATTAGATACCCTGGTAGTCCACGCTGTAAACGATGAGTGTTAGGTTCTTGGAATAATCTGGGAGCCGCAGCTAACGCATTAAACACTCCGCCTGGGGAGTACGCACGCAAGTGTGAAACTCAAAGGAATTGACGGGGACCCGCACAAGCAGCGGAGCATGTGGTTTAATTCGACGCAACGCGAAGAACCTTACCAAGTCTTGACATATTACGGAGGAATCTAGAGATAGATACTTAGGACTTCGGTCTACTGTAATACAGGTGGTGCATGGTTGTCGTCAGCTCGTGTCGTGAGATGTTGGGTTAAGTCCCATAACGAGCGCAACCCCTATCGTTAGTTACCATCATTAAGTTGGGGACTCTAGCGATACTGCCGGTGATAAACCGGAGGAAGGTGGGGACGACGTCAAATCATCATGCCCTTTATGACTTGGGCTACACACGTGCTACAATGGCAGGTACAGAGGGAAGCGAGAGGGCGACCTTAAGCAAAACTCAAAAAACCTGTCCCAGTTCGGATTGCACTCTGCAACTCGAGTGCATGAAGTTGGAGTTGCTAGTAATCGCGAATCAGAATGTCGCGGTGAATGCGTTCCCGGGTCTTGTACACACCGCCCGTCACACCATGGAAGTTGGCAATACCCGAAGCCTGTGAGCGAACCTTTTAGGACGCAGCAGTCGAAGGTAGGGTCAGTAACTGGGGTGAAGTCGTAACAAGGTAGCCGTATCGGAAGGTGCGGCTGGATCACCTCCTTTCTAAGGATGAGAAACTGACACGTTAGTTTTTCATACAAAGAAAATTAAAATATAAAACTTAAGTTTG
>NZ_VULQ01000033.1 GCF_009696575.1 Anaerococcus porci
CTAAAACAAGGAGATTTTGTTAAAATCTTCGGACAAGTAAAAACAAGCATTGACAACAACGGAAGGGAACATAAAAATGTTCGTATTTTGTCTTCTAAGCTCTTAAAAGCAAAAGAACAAGTAAAGAAGTCAAGACAAGGATAAAAAGTCCATATTAGGGCAAATAAAAAGCTTTAAGACAGATGATAAAGCTAAGTCAAATAAGAAAGATCATAGCAAAGGTGCAGAGAGATAAATATCGGCAGTCTTCGGACTGCCTTTATTTTTTTGCTTAGTTTAACGCAGTAAATCATATAATTGAAAGGAATCTGTGTTATATGCTATAATTAGGTAGTTAATCTATACCTTTAGAAAGGTAAAATATAGAATTGGAGAATGATATGGGATTTTCATATAATAAATTATGGAAGTTATTAATAGATAAAGATATGAAAAAAATGGACTTACAAGAAATAGCTAATATTTCTCCGGCTACAATAGCAAAAATGGGGAAAGGTGAGTTTGTAAGTGTGGAAACATTATACAGGAATTGTAAAGCACTTAATGTAAATTTTGGTGATATTGTATCAATTGTGTGAATATAATTATTCTAAAAAATTGCAGTAAATAGTGATTGTTAGGAAGTTATTATGAAAAATAATATAAGATTACTTGTTATTGAGGATAACGAAGAAATAATTGATTTAATTAAGCTATATAAGCCAGATAACTTTTTTATGAAAGAGGCAAAAAATGGAAAGGAGGGACTAAAAGAATTTTCAAAAGAAATATTTGATATTGTAGTATTAGATCTCATGTTACCTATAGTAGATGGTTATGAAGTTTTAGAAAAAATTCGAGAAAAAAGTAATATCCCGATTATAATATTGTCTTCTAAAAATTTAGATTTTGAAATTATTTTAGGACTTGATAAAGGTGCTGACGATTATATTGTAAAACCATTTAATCCGATGGAACTTTTTGCTCGAGTTAATGCTTTGCTAAGGAGACTAAGTTTTTCAGAAAAAGATAATAAAAAAATTGCTTGTGACAATTTAGAATTAAATAGGGACTCTTGTGAAGTTTTGAAAAATAGAAAAAAGATAGATTTAACTGGTCAAGAATTTAAATTACTCGAATTTTTTATGGTAAACAAAAATATAGTTTTTACGAAAAATATAATCATGGAAAGAGTTTGGGAAAATGACTATTATGATGAAAATGTTGTGTCAGTCTATATAAGTCGCATTCGAGAAAAAATAGGAAAAAATTCAGATGGAGAAAACTATATTGTAACAATTCGAGGATTGGGGTATAAATTCGATGGTTAAGTTTAGAGGAGAGATTAAGTTTAATAGGGGTCTGTAAATAGTTTTGTGTATCAACCTAAATCCTGATCAATGGGTAAGGGTTGATACAATTTTTTATGTATCAATATCTGTCCATTCCTATAGGAATGGAGCTTATCTTAATTTTATACGAACT
>NZ_VULQ01000034.1 GCF_009696575.1 Anaerococcus porci
CTAAAAATAAGTATTGAAATTAAGCTTGAACTTGATAATCTTCGTTTTTAGTTAAAACAGCGTAAATAGTATGACAAAGTTTTCTAGCAACAGCATTTGTAGCAACTAGATGATGTTTACCTTCACTCATTTTCTTCTGATAATAAGCAGAGAAAACAGGGTCATTAAATTCAGCTATTAATGCTGATTGAAATAAAGCACGCCTAAGATAAGGTGATCCTCTTTTACTCATCTTGTTTCTAGTAGACTCATACTCGCCAGACTGTGAAACACTAGCATCAAGACCAGCATAAGCAACAAGTTTAGAAGGATTAGAAAATCTAGAAATATTACCAATTTCACCAAGAATGGTAGCAACATTCACGCTTCCAATACCAGTAATAGTAGTAATAGGTGAATCAAACTTATCTAGTAAAAGATTTATCTCATCTTCAACATCAGACACTTGATTTTGAATAAAAGAAATTTGTTTGATAATCATCTTAATTTGAAGAGAAAAAGAATCTAAACAAAAGTTAACAGCAAAAGAACTAGAAGCTTTTCTAGAAAGTTCTTTAAGTTTCTTATCAGCAAACTTCTTATGAGAAACTCTATCAAGAAGATCATTTAACTTATCCAAAGAGATATCTTCAAAATTAGCAGCAGACTGAAAAGAAGATAAAATTTCCTTAGAAGTTTTACCAAAAATATAGCTAAAAGAAGAAGCATATTCAGGAAAAACTTGGTCTAAAAGAGCGATGGTTTTTCTTTTAAGATCTCCAATGGAAGAAATCAAATAAGATCTAAACCTGGAAAGATTTCTTAAAGAAAGAAAATCCTCATTAGAAAGTGAAGTTTCAACAAAATCGCCTAACGGAGAAGATCAGCAATAAGGAGCGAATCGATAATATCAGTTTTCCTCTTTCTAATCTCAAAACCATGTCTCCAACCATCAGTTTGAATAGGATTAATAACACGAACAGTGTAACCTTCAGCAACTAGGTAAGAATAAAGAGAAAGCCAATAATGACCAGTAGCCTCCATGTCAATCTCAACACAGTCTTTAAACTGCTCAATTTTACGGGTTAAAGAAGAAGGCCATCAATAGAGTTAGAAAAAGAAAAAACCTTAAAAACAACCTTTTTCTTATCATCAACTAATGAAGCAACATGAGTATTTTTACCAATATCAACACCTAAGAAAAACATTTAAAACCTCACAAAAGAATATTTTAGATAGACACCTCTAAATCTAGTAACGTTACTGCCTTATGGGAGATACGAAGTACTGGAAACCAGTCAACATCTAACTTATTCGTAAACAGTTAAAAGATAAGAGGACTCACTCTTTTTTACGAGATAAAATCTCAAGGAGAAAACGAGTGCCTCTATCTAATACAAATATTATACAGCTAAACTGAATAATATTAAGTAATTAAAGGGTTATAGGTTACCTTTA
>NZ_VULQ01000035.1 GCF_009696575.1 Anaerococcus porci
CCACAGGGATATTGATCATACCACAGATGAGCATAACCTACTCCGATTTCTCCTTCAATATTCCAATGCTTTGACAGCGGATACTGGTATCCATAAGTCAATCCGGCACCGGCAAAAATCCCTTGATAGCGTCCATCTCGCGCTGCATTCTTCAGATTCAGTCCACTAAAGAATACTCCGGGAACCGGCAAGCTCACATTTGAGACATTCAACTGTCCGCCCATGGCATGCACGCCGAAGAAATGACCATTCCTAGTCGTACAAGTCCACCATCTGTATTCCGGCATCACCACCCAATGCTTGACAAACCTCTCGCCATGAGTATCGGTACTGAATTTCCAAGGATTCAAACCGTAGACTATATTCAAAGAGGATTTGGAGGATAAGCCAAACTCAAGACCAAGGTTAGGTGTCGTAGTGGCATCGTATAGTAGGTTGGTCTTGAGGGCTATCTGATGAGCGGCTGCGCCGGGAGAGAGGAAGAGGGCGAGCAGCACGATGGATATTAATATTGATTTCATCGCTTAATATATTCTGATTGGTATATGATGGGTAAGTAAGATGTGATTATCTGGATATAAATGGAGTGATAATTGCGAACTTATACTTGAATTTCGGGAAAAGAAGGTGTTGTTTTTTCTGTTGGTAGAAAAATTCAGACTTCTATTGAAGAAAATCAGATATGAGCCTTTCAATATCATTATCATTGATGAGGGAGGAGTACGGAGATTTCAATTTCCGATGTAGCCCCCCTTGTCAATGGTCAGATTTTGATCAGACAATGCAAGTACAGGGAGTGACGCATGCGAATTGCGTTTATGTCGATGGTCAGTTAGTATAAATAAGTCAGTAAGCATAATGCGTGATAAGTCTGCATCCCTCTTAGTTCCCGATACGAGGGGTATTAAAAACATGAAAGCGTGGGAACCTGTCTTGTTGCCATCTCTTGGATTGGGGCCGTCGCATTGCCCTTGTAGGTAAGATGACAAAAGTGAAGCCCACGCAAATTATGATAATATGCAGTCTGCAAGACTAAACGCTCGCGCGTTTAGCCTTACATGCACGGTAATCATATCCATGCGGCGTCTACTGCTTCTAATCCTGACCTACAGATGAAAGTTGCGAAGTTCCAATCCGTCAAGAATTAGCGTAAAGTAACGCTTTAGATAATTAT
>NZ_VULQ01000036.1 GCF_009696575.1 Anaerococcus porci
CTTCTAACTTCTTCGTTTAGTCTTTCTAAGCAATTGGTTGATTTAAGTCTACTATGAATTACTCCATTAGATAAATAGGAAAAAGCATCTTCAAAGCCTTCATCTAAGGTGTTTAAAGAGGTTTGATATTTCTTTTCTGTTTCATATTTTGAGAAGATTTCTTCTTTCATTTTTCTTGCTAAGTTTATATCTTGGATTTTAAATAGGGCTTTGATGTCTGTTCTAAAGTCTTCAGTGTTTTTCTTTGGTGCTTTTGATAGGATATTTCTTAAGAAATGTACCTGACATCTTTGCCATATTACATTTAAGAATGTTTCTTTTATTGCTTTTACTAGAGCTTTGTGAGCATCTGATATTACCATTTTAAGTCCAGATAGTCCTCTAGCTTTTAAATATTCAAAGAAGTTTGACCATGAATATTCACTTTCACTAGAACTTAGGTCTAAGCCTATGATTTCTCTATTTCCTTTTTCAGTTATTCCTATTGCAATATGACAAGCTTTTGATACTACACGATTGTTTTCCCTTACTTTTATGTAGACCACATCTACGATTAAATAAGGGTATTTCACTGAACTTAAGTCACTATTTCTCCATAGCTTTACTTCTTCGTCAAGCTCTTTAGTTAAAGATGATACAAAGGATTTAGAATATGTTTTGCCACATATATTTTCTATCACCTTGGATACTTTTCTTGTTGATACTCCTTGAACATACATTTCTAGCATGGTTACAAGTAGTGCTTTTTCATTTCTTTGATATCTTTCAAAGACTTCTGTTGAGAATTTACCATCTCTTGTCCTAGGTACTCTTAAAGTTAAAGTTCCTATTTTGGTTGTATAGTCACGTTCATAGTAGCCATTGCGGTAGGTGATTCTGTTAGGATCCCTTTGATATGCTGTATTTTCTAAGTATTCATCTCTCTCTTTTTCCATAAGTTCATTAAAAACTTTTGTTAAGATGGATTTGGCAATTTTATCATCTACAGATTCATTAATTAAATTTTGTATTTCTTCTTGATTAATTGTAAAATGTAATTGGGTCATTTGATACCTCCTAGTTTAGTTTTGGCTTGTTAAAAACATTGTACTAGTTTGGGTTTCAAATGACCTTTTTCTTTTTACACAATTATACGGACTCTATC
>NZ_VULQ01000037.1 GCF_009696575.1 Anaerococcus porci
TAATAAATTGGGAAATAATGAGTATGCGTTAGAACTACTGGATATTGTAAGAGCGTCAAATTCTGAATATAATGGGCTAAGATTGCTATCGGTTCAGCTCCCCATTTATAAAGGTATCGGTAATTTCAAGGACGCGCTTTCTATCTATGAAAAGTATTCCATAGCGTATGATTCTATTAATTTGAAGAAATTTGAATATCTGACTCAAACCATTCAAGCACGAAACAAAATAGAAATTCAAGCCCAAAAAGAAGCCGAAAGGAACACCCGAATTATATGGAGCTGTATCGGTGGATTGGTAATATTGGTTTTGCTTGTAGGAGTTCTTTTGCTCACGGTCCGCAATAAGCAATCAGAGAAAGCATTGGCCATACAAATAGCCAGAAACAAGGAAGCTGAAAATGCCCAATTGAAGACGGAACAAGAAAGGTTGGCTCTTGAAGCGGAAAATCTTGCTCATCGAGTCTATACCCTTGAAGAAGAGTGCCGTTCTTTCAAAGAATTGATGGCGACTTCCGTGGAATTACCTGAAGAAGTTCAGAAGGCTATTCAAGTTAGAATTGTGATGCTTAACTCTCTATTGGCAGGATAAATCACATCAAATGAGCAATACGAAAAGCCGTATGATGTATGGGTAAGGGAACTTACCGAAAATACGGACGCGTTTATGAACTCCAACCGGTTGGCATTTCAGGCATCACATCCCCGATTCATCCAATATTTTGAGGAACATGGCTTGACAGAGGATGAGATCAATTATGTATGCCTATATGCGATAGGACTCCGTGGCAAGGAAGTAGGAAACTACATGAAGAAACCGGGTCATGTAAACATAAGCAGCGCCATTCGCAAGAAACTCGGTATAGACAAACATGAAACGAATATCGGCATCTACGTGCGCAAACTGCTGAAAAGTCTATAATGACTTAAATTTCATCAAACAATTGTCATAATATTTTACAATATATATCCTTGAAGTAGGTGTCATCATATATTATGATGACATCAACATACCTATACCTAAGCAAGTTTAAATCCCAAAATAATCGTTGGCTAATGCAATCATACACTTTTGGGTATGGCACAAAA
>NZ_VULQ01000004.1 GCF_009696575.1 Anaerococcus porci
AAAAGTGATTAGAATATTTCCAAATCAAGAATCGGCTATTAGACTAATAGGAGCAATCCTCATTGATATCAATGAGGATTGGATAACATCTTCTAAATTGTATATTAGAATGAAATAGTAAATATTGGACTAGGATAATTTACACAATATTATGGACTTGACTAATAAAATGACACTAAAAGGTATAAAATAATTAAAAGATATATTTACAAGATATATAGATATTAGAAAGATAGGAAACAATGAAAAAATAAAATTTAATGAGTGTCTAATAAAGGCGAGAAGAGGAGTATCCTAACTATGATTTTGATTATATGCTTATTAGGATAAATGAAAAATTTTATTATACTATTGACTTGATTTCTCTAAGAATATATTAAGAAAGATTTGATTTATTTTGATACATAATAAGATAAGGTTTTTATTCTATAAGTTGATAAGATAAAGATAAGTTCCTTTAACTTAAGTTGATATATTTAGTCAAGTAGTTAAAAATATTATAAAAATCATAGCGAATATATTCTTATACTTGATAAAAAAGTTAAAAGATTGGACAATTCCTCTAACTATTATACATATAAATAATACTGAAAAACTAGGTGTGGATGATTAAGAATATGTAAGAAGCTAATAACTTTACATATAAATTATTAATTGTATCTTAAAGATTAAGGATAGTTTTTTTAAGCTTTTATTGAAAAAATATGAAATGATAATGAATTTTTTCGCTAAATTAATTGAATTAAAGACCTTACAATTATATAATTAGTTGTAAGCGGATAATTCTATTTAAAATTAAACTTTTATGTTTATAGATTGGAGAGACAATGAAAATAGCGTCTATGGAGAATGAAAATGGAATTTCTAATTTGCTGAATTCTAAATTTGATGAGAATGAAGTTGTCGTTAAAAGGTATGAAAATTATGAGGATATTATCTTAGAGGAGGATCTATCAGAATTTGACCTTATTTTGGTTGATATGACTCACAATAGATGTATAGAATTAATTCAATACATAAAGCAAACAACTGATATACCTGTTATATATCTTACTAATAGGTACAAAAAAAGTCCTTATGAACAAGAATTAGATGATAAAGACTTTGTGATTCATTCTTACTCAAGAGAAGAATTTGTGAAATTTACCTTAAAGAAGGTAGAGGAGATTAACAATTCTAAGATTATAAATTTTGGTTTTTGTTCGATAGAAGTTGATAATGGTATTTTTAGGATAGGCAATGATATTTTAAACCTAACTAAAAGTGAAATCAATCTTTGTATCATTCTTATTAAAAGAATGGGAAATCCTGTTTCTAAGGAATTAATTGTAAAAGAGATGGCAAAGATGGGTATAGAAACGACTGATAGGTCGGTTAGAGAACATATCAGAAAGGTTCGAAAGGAATTCAAAAAAGTTAAACTTGCCCCAATTAAGACTGTAAGAGGGGAAGGATACACTTGGGTTTTGGAGTCTTGTGAGTGTTAGCATATAGGTTTAAAACTAAGTAAAGATAGTATTTTTCTATTTAATAATTTAGTTTTTAATTACAGTTTAAAAACAGTATTTAAGTTTTAAACTGAAGCTTAAAAACCGAGATAGGGATTAATAGCTTCAGTAAGGACTTAATACTGTTTTTTTATTTCTTATAATTATATAAAGAATTATTTATAAAAACCAAAAGCAGTATTTCATAAGAGAAATAAAATATTTTCAAATATTTTTTAGATTAAATTCCAAAAACTCTTGTCTTATATTGGCAAGAGTTTTTGCTTTCTTATTACTTAGAAAAATCAAGTTTTAAGTCTCCTTCTTTTATCCATCCTAACTTTCTTACAAAATAATCAATTATAAGAGAAACAATGGCAGGTAATATTATATGCATCAATAAAACTATTAATAGAAGAGTGAAAAATGGAGTTGAACTCATCTCTGTAAAGGTTGATATTTGACCAACCAAGCCACAGGTTCCCATTCCAGCTCCTATTGGGGAGTTTTCAAGTTTAAATACAAGGGTAGATACGGGTCCAAGTATTGCAGAAGCAAGGGTTGGTGGTATAAGTACCCTCGGATTTCTCATTATATTTGGCATTTGAAGCATGCTTGTACCAAGCCCTTGTGCAATCAAACCTTCCATCTTATTTTCTCTGTAAGATATTACAGCAAATCCTATCATTTGACAACAACATCCTATTGTCGCAGCACCAGCGGCAAGGCCTGATAGAGATATGGTCATACAAAGAGCGGCAGATGAAATAGGCAAGGTTAGGACAATTCCTACTATGACTGAGACTATAATTCCCATAATAAAAGGTTTTTGTTTTGTAGCATCCATTATTATAATTCCGATTTGAGTCATGAACTTTTGGATGACAGGTCCTACAAAACTTGAAATTGCAACTCCAACCAGAACTGTTACAACTGGGGTTACAACTATATCAATCTTAGTTTCTTTTGAAATAAGTTTTGCTACTTCAACAGAAATTAAGCTTGCTATGAATACTCCCATAGGCCCACCCAATTTGTTAGAGGCTATACCAACAATAGTTGATGAAAATAAAATCATTCTGTCAGCCTTTAGAGCATAGGCAATTGATACAGCTATTGCAGGACCTGTAGCTTCTTGTGCAAGTGGCCAAATTGTTTCGGATAAGAATTTTATATTAAAAGATTGTCCTATAGTATTTAGGATTGTTCCTACCAAAAGTGTTGCAAAAAGACCAAAAGCCATAGCTCCCAAGGCATCTATAAAGTAGACTTTTGCTGAAAGGCTTATACCTTTTTTTTCTAAAAATTTTCTCATTATATTCCTCCTAAGTTTTTATATATTAAAATTATTTTATAATATATTTTATTTTTTGTAAATATTCTTAAAATATGGCGAATTTTTTTTAACAATTAGACTAATTTGTATTTTATCAAACGATTATAATGCATTAAATTCTTGCTAATCCATATTTTAAACAAGAAGATTTTATACATATAAAAATTATTAATTTTATCTCTGATTATTAGTAATTATTTTCAGAAATGGGTATAGAAGTATAGGAATAAAAATCTCATCATTTGATGTTTTTTTTATTTTGAAAAGAAAGGATGTTATTATGAAAGATTATTTTAAAGAAGCAAAAGAACTAAAAGATCAATTAATAAAAGACCGTAGACACATTCATGAAAATCCAGAACTTGGATTAGAATTACCAAAAACCAAGGCTTATGTAAAAAAAAGGCTAGAGGACTTGGGTGCTGAAGTTAAAGAAATTGGGGAAAGTGGTATACAAGCGACCATTAAGGGAGAAGCAGGTGGTGGAAAGACAGTGCTTATAAGGTGCGATATGGATGCTCTTCCTATGGATGAGGAAACAGGACTTGATTTTTCATCTAAAAATAAAGGGGTAGCCCATACTTGTGGTCATGACCTTCATACAGCTATTGGACTTTCTACTGCAAAACTTCTAACAGAGCATAAGAAAGACTTCAAGGGTGAGGTAAGATTTATGTTCCAACCTGCAGAAGAAATCTTTAAAGGCTCTAAAATGATGATAGAAAATGGAGTGCTTGATGGAGTGGATATTGCTTTAGCTCTTCATACAAATCTAAATCACAAGGCAGGCTCAATTTCTTATTATGAAGGATATATGGCAACTAGTTGTGATAACTTTAAAATAAATATAAAGGGTCAAGGTGGTCATGGTGGTTATCCTCATACTACAAAGGATCCAATAAATGCAGGTGTAATAGTATATCAACAATTTAACCAACTTATAAGTCGTGATGCGAATCCATCAAAGCATACTACCCTAACATTTGGACAATTTGCTTCAGGCTCAAACTCTAATATAATTCCTGATACAGCTACACTTCAAGGAACTATTAGAACATATGATCCAGAAATTAGGGAAAAACTTCTTAAAAGAATGGATGATATCGTAAAGGGAGTAGCTAAGCTTACAAATTGCCAAGTAGACCTTGAGTTTTTTGCAAGTGTTCCAAGTCTTTACTCAAATCCTGACCTTACAAAAGAACTTGTAGGATATGTAAAAGATTCTTCAGATGTAGAAATGATAAGCAGTGAAAGACTTATGGCAAGCGAGGATATGGCTTTTGTTTCAGAAAAAGTTCCAACAGTTTATTTCTTGCTTAACTCAAAAGTTGAAGGAAATGAATTTTCTCATCATAATCCAAAGGTAGACTTTTCAGAAGATGCTATGCCTATAGGAGTAGGCTTATTCCTAACTTGTGCTATTAATTGGCTAAATAACAATTAAATTTTACAATTTCTGACCAGCCATAGGGCTGGTTTTATTTTACAAAAATTAAAGAAAATTACATTATTGAAAATAAAGCATATTAAAAAGTTCACTTTTACATAAATATTTCTTGACTCTATAATAACTATAGAGTTTATAGTATTAAGGTATGATAATATTTTAAGGAGAATTAACGATGAATTATAAAAGAAAAGATATATTAAAAAAGATGGCTTTATTTTCTATACCATATCTTATATCAATCCTTATGCAGGCTTTGTATGGTATGGCAGACTTATTTATAGTAGGTCAATTTAATGGAGTAGAAAGTATAACAGGAGTTTCTATAGGTAGCCAGGTTATGCATATGATAACCGTAATGATTATAGGTCTTGCTATGGGAACTACAGTACTTATTGGAAAAGCAGTAGGTAGTGGAAGAAAAGATGAGGAAGCAAAGATTATAGCTAATACTGTAAATATATTTTTTATATTTTCTATAATCATTACTATAATTTTATTATATTTTCTAAAGTCTATAGTTTATCTTATGTCAACACCAAAAGATGCTATAAGCGAAACGATTCATTATCTTAGGGTATGCTTTTTGGGAATTCCTTTCATTGTTTTCTATAATGTAATAAGCTCTATTTTTAGAGGAAAGGGTGATAGCAAAACACCAATGTATTTTGTAGCTATTGCTTGTGTTTCAAATATTATCCTAGATTTAATTCTTATAGGTGTGCTAGGAATGGGAGCTATGGGTGCAGCACTTGGGACTGTCTTATCCCAGGCTGTAAGTGTGATTGTTTCTCTTCTTTTTATGATGATTAAAGATATGGGTATAAAAGTAAAAAAATCCGATTTCATTATAAATAATAGGATTATAAAAGAACTACTTAAAACTGGTGTGCCGATTTCTCTGCAAGATGGGTTTATACAAATATCATTTTTACTTATAGCCTTATTTGCCAATCTTAGAGGAATAGAAGATGCAGCTGCAGTTGGCATAGTTGAAAAAATTATAGGAATTTTATTTTTAGTTCCCTCTACAATGCTTTCTACAGTATCAGCCTTATCAGCTCAATATCTTGGTGGTAAAAGAATTATTCATGCTAGAAAAACTCTTAAATATGCGATTTTACTTTGTTTTTCATTTTGTATGATATCATTTTTATTAATGCAGTTTGTAGCAGAAGACATAGTGGGACTTTTTACAAGTGATAAGATGGTAATAATAAAGGGAGGCCAATATATGAGAGGTTATGCTTTTGATTGTGTTCTTGCTGGAATTCACTTCTGTTTTAGTGGATATTTCTTTGCTTGCAAAAAATCTTCTATATCTTTCTTTCATAACTGCGTATCAATCATATGTGCAAGAATTCCTATATCATATTTTGCATCAATTTACTTTAAAGATACACTTTTCCCAATGGGACTTGCACCAGCAGTTGGCTCTCTTATTTCAGTTATAATTTGTCTTATAGCCTATAAATTTATAAAAAAAGATGAGGATAAGCTTATAAAAAAAGAATTATTGAAGGAAAAGATATATGGAAAAAAAAGACTTATTTAGAATAGGAGAGATGGCAAAGATTTTTCATCTAAGTGTGGGATTTTAAGATATTATGAAAAGATAGGACTTATAAAACCTCATTATATAGATTTGAATTCTAGTTATAGATACTATCATACTAGTCAATTTGAAAACTTTAATACTATAAGATATCTAAGAATCCTAGGCATGCCACTTGATAAGGTATCTGAATTTTTAAATGATAGGTCTATAGGAAGTATAAAAAATATGCTTAATGAACAAAAGGATGAAATTTCTAAAAAAATTAAGGAACTTACACTTATAAAAAGAAAAATAGACAATAGATTAGTTCAACTTGAAAGTGTAGAAAAAAGTAAACCTGTAATTATTAAGATTAAAAAAGTTCCATCTAGAAAAATTGTTTGGATAAAAAAACTTCTAAAGTTAGAAATGAAATAAATATAGAATTTTCTATAAGAGAACTTGAGAAAAACGAAAAAAATGCCATGGTGTTTTTTGGAAAGGTTGGGTTGGGAATATCCAAAGAAAATCTTCAAAAATCAAATTATAATACCTATGATAGGTTTTTTTTAATTCTTGATGAGGAAGATAACTACAACGGAGAAACTTCTTTTATAAAAGAGCATAAGTGTGTAATTATTAGGTATTTTGGAGGGCATGAAGATGCCTTTAAGCTATATGAAAAATTAATGGTATTTATAAAAGAAAACAATCTTGAAATAACTGGATTTTCACAAGAAATCACTCTAATTGATTATGGTTATTCCAATGATAAGTCAAGGTTTCTTACAGAGATACAAATTCCCATAAGTGATAGCCATATAACTTGTTAGAGCTATGAATATATTAGCTTAATTGGTATAATTACTTTTAAAGGAAGTGAATTATGCAAAGAGAAAAACCATTTGTTTACATAGATACAAATTTTAGCTTATCAGAGATGTTAATGATAAAACTTGCCTTTAATTCAAGTGAGTTTGAGCTTGTAGGTTTATCAACTATAACATCTTTTATGGATAGTAAGACAGCAGCCAATAATATCCTTTCTATGGCAGGTGAGGAAGGTCTTATCTTTCCTATAGCTTCTGGAGAGAATAAGAACTTAAAGGGACAAGATATACTTAGTCTTGGTGAAAATAAGACTTATTTTAATAAGCCATTAGATTATTTACAAGAAGATGAAGGATATAAGGCTTTGTACCAAATAGCCCAAGATTGTGGAAGGCTTGATATAATTACTACAGGACCTTTGACAAATATTGCCAAGGCTATTATAAAATATCCAGACTTTGTTTCCTATATTGACCATATTTTTATATTTGGTTCAAGTTTTGGCATGGGCGATATCACTCTAAATTCAGAATTTAATTTCTTTACAGATCCAAAGGCTGTAAATATCGTTTTAAATGAAGATATAGAAACTTTTATTCTGCCTATTGATCTTTCAAATAGTTTAGGACTTTCTGATGATATTTTAAAAATTGATACTCATGATGAGATTTTATCTAAGATTTTTAATCTTTATAAAAAACTTGATAAGGATCAAAGAGATATATCTAGGGCACTTTTACTTTATATGGCCATGACTCCACAGGCATTTATATTTGAAGAAAAGTCTATCAAGGTAAGTGAAGATATTGATAGGGGAAGAATTTTAGAAATTGATGGGAAAAAGAAAAAATATATAGCAAATAGGGTAAATGAGAAAAGTTTTTATGACTTTTTAAGGGACAAACTAGGTGATATATAGATGAAGTTAAAAAGACCTGGGCAAAGAATTTTAAAAACATCACTGGCAGTTTTTTTATCCTTTGTTTTTTCCCATTTTAGGTCAAGCTATGCCTTGCCTTTTTATTCTGCCATAGCTGCGATTATTTGTACCAAATCAGACTTTAATGACTCTATAATTGTTGGGGTAAATAGGATTTTTGGGACACTCATAGGTGGTATTTGTGGATTTTTATATTTATTGTTTGTAAAAAATAGACTCAATAGTGAGCTTATAAATTATTTTTTTATCTCAATAATAATAGCCTTTTTGATATGGTTTATGTCAAGTATTAATAAACCTAATGCCATATCTATTATGGCAATAGTTTTTTGTTCTATATCTATAAATCACGCAGGAGAAAGCTTTGGAGCTATAGAATTTGCTTTAAATAGGACCTTAGATACCTTGGTAGGGGTTGTTATAGCAATCTTTATAAATTCTATAGACTTTGAGCTTAGAAAATTTATGATATTTAAGAAAAATAAGGACTCTAAGGACTTGTAGTCTAGAGCTTTTATTATTTGGATAGGTTTATATTTTAAAATAAAGGGTAGTAATTTAATAGAAAAATACAAGGAGATATTATGTTAAAGGTTAACAATGTTACAAAAAGCTTTGGTGATGTTACTGCCTTAGACCATGTAACTTTTGAAGTGGGAGATGGAGAGCTTTTTGGAGTTATAGGTCAAAATGGTGCTGGCAAGTCCACGCTTTTTAGGTGCATAATGGATTTTTATTCTAAATATGATGGCGAAATCACTTATAATGATAAGAAATTTTCAAAACTTGCTCTTGAAAAAATTGGATTTTTGCCAGAAGAAAGATCACTTGATCCAAAAAGAAAGGTAGAAGATCAAATTAGATATTTTGCCAAATTAAACAAGATGAAATTTTTATCAGATACTAAACTTAAAGAATGGTTTGATTACTTTGAAATAGATGGAAAACTATCATCAAAGATAAAGGAACTTTCTAAGGGCAACCAACAAAAGGTTCAACTTTTGTGTTCTTTAATCTATAAGCCAGAATTTGTAATTCTAGATGAGCCATTCTCAGGACTTGACCCTTACAATATAAGGCTTTTGCAATCTATCATAAAGGATATAAATAAGGAGGGAACTACAATTATGTTCTCTTCTCACAATATGGAAAATGTAGAAAGTCTATGTAATAAGTTAATCATGCTTAAAAAGGGAAAAATAGTTTTGAATGGTTCACCATCTGAGATAAGAAATTCTTATGAGAGAAAAAAACTTATTGTAGAAAGTGATAAGGACCTATTTTTCCTAAATGACGAGAATATTGAAATCTTATCTCAAGATGGAAATATGTGGACTTTTATCTTAAAAGATGAGGATTATGCTAAGGTTATTTTTAGAAAGATAGTTGATGAAATTGGATTTGTTCCATATTTTGACCAATCCCCACCAAGCCTTAATGAAATATTTGCAAGAAAGGTGAAAGAAAATGTCTAGATTTTTAACAGTATCCTTAGATACAGCCAAAAAACATATCAAATCAGCTTCCTTTTGGATTATGGTTCTTATGCCTTTTATAATGGCTATTATAATATGGGTAATAGGCTATATATCATCTTCAAATAAAACTCCAGATACTATAGCAGTTGTTACTGAAGATAGCTATAAGAAAAAATTTGAAGAAAATCCCTTGATTGATTTTAAATTTATAAATAATAGGAATGAGGCTAAAAAAGCTCTAGAAGATAAGGAAATATCAGCCTATCTTCTAGTGGAAAACAAGGAAGGGATAATAAACTTTGATTACTATGGAGATACTACAGCGAGAATTCCCCTTATTGCTATAAATTCACTTTCAGAAGAAATCCAACATGAAGAAAATTTGAAAAATTCTAATATTAATGCCAAACAAAATGCTATACTTTCTCAAAAAGCATCTGTTAATCTTCATGAAATAAAGGATAATTTGCAAAATCCAGTTAATATGATTGCCTTATTTGGAACAATTATGATAATGTATTTTGTATTAATAATTTATTCACAAATTATAATGCTTGATATAGCTGTAGAAAAGGGTTCTAAGATGCTAGAATTTATCTTCTCATCAGTTAAAGCTGGAACTTACATGGCAGGTAAAATCTTTGGGACAATACTAGCCCTAATAATTCACATAGGTATATATATAGTTTTTGGATTAATAAGCTTTGCTATAATAAGGCTTACTGGTTTGTGGGATAAGATAGGGCAAATGATTGATTTGAATAATATTTTAAAGGGGGTCAACTATCCTTTAATTGCAGAAATATTTTTGTTCATGGTATTAGGAATAATGATATTTATTATACTTTCAGCCATGCTAGGCTCTTTGGTACAAAAGCAAGAAGATGCTGGAAAGATGTCTACGCCTATTATGCTTATAATTATGTTTGCCTACTTTATATCAATATCCTTTGTTGGAAGTGAGCCAAACTTATTTATAAAAATACTTTCATATATCCCATTTGTATCAACTTTCTTTATGCCAATGAGATTAATCTATGAAAATGCAACACTCATACAAGGTTCTATATCACTTCTTATCCTATTTGTAGGAATTATAGTAATGTATATAATAGCTTCAAGGGTATACAAGAAAAATATACTAAATTATTCAACAGATAAACTATTTGGAAGAGGAAAGAAACTTAAATTAAAAAAGAAAAATAAATAAAATAAGAGGGACTGATGCAAAATAATGAATTATTTTGTATCAATCCCTGATTTTTTGTTTATTTTTTATAAATTCTGTAATTTATTCCACCAACAAGGTCAACTTGGTAGTCTGATTCATCAAAGTATCCTTTTAAAAACTCATACCTATATAAATGATAAGGGGAATTCTCAACTCTTAGTTCAAAGTCTTTTGTATTTATTTCAAAGGATTCATGGTGGTCGTGACTATGTCCACCTTCACAGGTATTATTTAAAGAATCCTCAGGATTGACAAAGTCTTTAAAGTATTTTTCATGACAATTTACATTGGTTATTAAAAATAAGTCTCCGTTTTTATCAATACTTGCAGAAAGTCCATTATCACAAGGCATTCCATCAAGCAAGTACATATTTAAATCAGAAAAAATATCATTGAAATTGTCAAAACATTTACCTTTAGCCTTTTCCCTTCCAAATTCAAATAACTTACCTTTAGCATTATCTGAATTTTTAATGGCATAGGCAAGTCTATTTTCAACCACATCAATCTTTGAGTCAAGCCAACCATGAATATTTTCTTGATCTATTAAAGTATCCAAACTTTCATGACTTACAGCTTTGATTTGTTTATCTAATTTTTCTGTATTTCCATCAAGAAGATAGTTTGTAATCTCATCTTGAAATTTTATTTTATCATACATCATATAATGTATAGGTCCTAGAAATTCACTCATTTAATCACTCCTTTATTCTATCTTAGTATTATAATAAAAATTTTAAAATAATACCGTAACAAATGTTACATATCTACTTTACAATGAAAAATTAATTTTAAAAGATAGGCTGGCATAAAAAGAATAAATTTACAATTTACCATGCCTATTATATAATTGATTTGTATATCTTACATAGATTCATAGATTAATTTGATAAGGAGGATCAGATGAATAATCTTAATACTAAAAAACTTACATATACAGGCTTATTCATAGCTTTAGTATTTATTTTTTCGGCATTTTTCCAAATACCTCTTGCAACACCAATGGGAGAGACAAGATTTCATTTAGGAAATACTTTTTGTATTCTAGCAGGAATAATTCTTGGACCAGGTTTTGGAGGACTTGCATCAGGATTGGGTTCTGTAATATTTGACCTAACAAACCCGCTCTACTTTGCATCAGCACCCTTTACTTTTATAAATAAATTTATGATGGGATTTGTGGCAGGCCTAGTTTATAAACAACTAGGAAAAAAGGATTCAAAAAAATCAGTTGTAATAGCAGGAATACTAGGACAAATAACATATATAATACTTTATTTAAGCTATACCTTCCTAAAAAATAAAATAGCAATGGGCTTATCAAATGTAGCAAACCTTACAGAAGTAGTACAAAAACTTGGAGTCTCAAGTATAAATGGGCTTATTTCTGTAATAATAGCTTCTATATTTGCTCTTGCAATAATAAAAAAGGTTAAATTAGATTAAATTTAAAAATATAATTTTTAAAAAGACGGATTTTTATTTCTGTCTTTTTTTTATATAAAAACGAGCTTAATATATTAAGGAATCTAAAAGCTTATGGGTATAATGTATATAAAAGAATATTAATTTTTAAGGAAAGAGAAAGAAGAAAGGATAAGTAATGATTTATAAAAGATTTGATGATAAATTAGTAATTAGACTTAGAAAAGGTGACAAACTTGTAGAAAGTGTAAGAGAAATCTTAGAAAAAGAAAATATTAAAGCAGGTTTTGTTACAGGAATTGGAGCTACTAATGACCTTAATATAGGTTTATATGATCCAAAAGAGAAAAAATACAATAGTAAAACTTATAAGGAAGACTTGGAGATAACAAATTTTGCTGGAAATATTTCAAATATGGATGGCAAGCTTTACACCCATTTTCATATAACTTGTGGAAAAAGTGATGGAACAGCTATTGCAGGTCACTTAAATGAAGCTGTAATTTCTCTAACTGCAGAGATTTTTATCACTATTATTGATGGAGAAATTAATAGAATTTATGATGAAGAATTGGGACTAAATTTAATTGAGTTTTAATATGAATACTTTTATTTTTGATATGGATGGAACTATCTTTGATACTGAAAGTTTTTATTATGAAACTTGGATTGACTTAGCTAAGATTCATGGCCTTGATTTTGGTATTGAAGATAAGATGAACTTATCAGGAAAACAAAATAAGGAAGCCATAGCCTACATGGTGAAAAACTTCAAAATGGATGAGGATAGGGCTATCTCTTTGAGGGCTGAGTTAAATCAATTAAGGGATGAGAAATTTAAAACACTTGATTATTCCTTAAAAAAGGAGGGACTTTTAGAGATCCTATCCTATCTTAAAAAGGAAAATAAAAAAATAGGTCTTGCTTCATCATCTATAAAATCTAGGATTAATTTTTTGCTTGATAGGGAAGGAGTAGGTGGATTTTTTGATACTGTAATTTCATCAGATGATATAGTAAAGGGGAAACCAGATCCCGAAATATTTAATCTTTGTATGGAAAGATTAAACTCAAATAAAGAAACAACTTATATAATCGAAGATTCTCTTGCTGGGATAAAAGCTGCCAAGGCAAGTGGTGCTGTAGCAGTTTTAATCCTTGATCTTGATAAAAGTGATGAGATAAAATCTCATGCAGACCTTGTTTTCAATTCACTTTTAGATTTTTTAAACTTTATTAAAAAAAATGAAATTGAAGATAGAAGGGATAAAAATTTTAAGATAAATTGTCCTTATTGTAAAACTACTTTCGAAAAATCTCTTCCCACAGCAATTCTAAGGCACATGGAAAGCTATAATCTTTTGGAAGATAATAAATTAGACCTTGTAAAATGTCCTTCATGTGGTCATGAATTTAGGCTTAATTATAGGTTTGCTTATACTGACTATGAGAAAAAACTCATGTTTTTAAATGACCCTAAATTTGAAAAAAGAATTAACCAATTAGCCTTTAAGTCATCTCTTAAACTTGTGGATAGGATAAAGGGAGAAAGTATGGATGGATTTATTATAAGGATGACCACAAATATAGAAGATTTAAGGGAAAAGATTAGGATATATGAAGATAAGAAGATTGATAATATAGTTGAACTTATGAAAATTGTAATTAAGGAGAATCCAGACTTTAAAGTAGATACTAAATCTATTAAAGGATTTTTCTATAAAAATCATAATAAATTTAAGATTATCACCAATACTGGTTCATACGAAATGGATTTTATAGAAGATTTATATAAATCGCTTTTAGATAAGTATGGGGACTTGATAGATGAAAAGGAAGTAAGTCTTGTTGATAAAACTTGGGCTTATGATATGATAAAATCTCTATGATAGTATATTTAGATAAGGAAAATTTAAGAAAGGATGTCTATGATATCTTAAATATTTTCTATGAAAGGTATGACTTTTACTTTGTAGAAGAAAAGAGTAAAGCAGATCTTTTAATTGAAGATAAAAAGATAATATATGATGGGAAGGAGATTTTCTTGAAAGATAAATTAGATATGAAAATCTCCCTATATGAAATCCTAGAAAAAATTACAGGAAAATCATCGGCTTGGGGAATCTTAACAGGTTCAAAACCATTAAAGCTTTTAAAAAATCATAGCCTTACTGACTTAAAAAATATATATAAGGTCTCTGATAAAAAAATTGGCTTATTAAAGTCTGTAAAACTTAGTCAAGATAAGAAAAATTTCAATAAAAATGATTTTAATATTTATATAAATATTCCATTTTGCCCAAAAAGATGTTCTTACTGCTCTTATCCTACTATTGTGTCTAACACAGTAGACAAAAAAGCTTATATCAAAACCATCATAAAAGAAATTAGTGAGATTAATATTCCAAAAAAACTAGATACTATATATATAGGAGGAGGAACTCCTTCAAATCTTGATATAGAAGATATAGAAAGAATCCTTGAAGCTTTAGATAATAAATTTAGCTACATGGAATTTACATTTGAAGCTGGAAGAGAAGATAGTCTAGATTTTGATAAACTTAAATTATTAAAAGACATGGGAGTTGGCAGAATATCCCTAAATCCACAGACTTTTACTAAAAGTGTGCTAAAAAATATAGATAGACCTTTAGACTTTGATAACTTTATAAAATTATATGATTATGCTAAAAGTTTGGGATTTATCATAAATATGGACTTTATCATAGGACTTTTTGGAGAAAGCAGGGAAAGTTTTAGGAAAAATTTCAATATTTTAGAAAAGCTAAGACCAAACAATATAACCTTTCATGCCTTGGCTCAAAAGGTAGGATCTAAGTTTTTTGAAAATAAGGTAAATGGAGATAAGGATGAAGCCTATAAAATTTCAAATGATATAGAAAATTTCATTAAAGAAAATTCCTATAAGCCTTATTATTTATATAGGCAAAAAAATATAATAGGAAACCTTGAAAATGTAGGATATGAGATAGGTAATACAGCACAAAGATATAATATCTTAATAAATGAAGAGCTTGAAAATATTATAGGACTTGGTATGAATTCCAATACTAAGCTTACTAATGGCAAAAAATACAGAAATAGCAGAAATCTCAGAGATTATTATAAGAATATAGGAGATGAGATATATAAAAAAAATAAATTGATTGAAGAATTTTTCATTAATAATTAAAAATAAAAGGAGTAGCCATGGATAAGGATATAAAATTAGTTGCAATTGATCTTGACGGAACTCTTTTAGACTCTCATAAGGAAGTTGCAAAGAGAAATATTGATGCTATTAATAAAATTAGAAGCAATGGAGTCTATGTGGTAATTTCTACAGGTAGGCCATGTGCTGGATTTTCTTGGATACTTGATAAGCTTAATCTTTTTCATGATGATGACTATTCTATAACAAATACCGGTACTCTTATCATGAAGAATATGGATAAGTCAGATGTTTGGAAAAAGTGTCTTAGCATGAAAGACTTCAAATTTGCCCAAACTCTTATTAAAGACAATATGCAAATAGGAATTTACAATAAATATTCTATTTTAAATAATTATAAGGTTATAAACAAACATTTCTTATTTGAGGCAGATATATTAAAAATGCCTATAGAAAAATTTGATGAAAGCGATATGAATACAGATGTTGATAGGATTACTATAACTGGAGATACCCATATAATGGATGAGTTTTCTGAAAAATATAACGAAAAATTATTAAGAGATTACCAAACAGTAAGAAATGTACCAGAAGTTTTCGAAATTTTAAACAAAAAAGCAGATAAGGGAAAAGCCTTAACAGAACTTGGGAAAATGCTTGGTATAGAGCTTGATGAAATGCTTGCAATTGGAGATTCAAATAATGATAAGTCAATGCTTTCAATCGTTGGAATTCCTGCGACTTGCTCAAATGGACTAAAATCAGTTAAGGATATATGTAAGATAGTATCAGACTTTTCAAATGATGAGGCAGGAGTAGCAAGAATAATAGAAGAAGTTTTTGATATATGAATTTATTAAAAAAGGCTATTGCCAATAATTGATTATTTGCAATAGCCTTTTTTTTACCATTTAATATGAACAACAGGTTTTATCAAATCTCTTGGTTTTTCATGCATTATATTAAAGGCATCTTCAATTTTTTCAAAACCATCATATGATTTATTTAGTAAAAGTGATGGGTCAACTCTCTTATTTGCAATCATATTTAAGAGCCTTTCAATTCTTTTTGCTCCACCTGGACAAAATCCTCCCACTATTGATATATCACCCATACCAAGTCCCCATTCAAGGGTTGGGAAAGATATGGTATCTTTAGAGTCAAAATAATTAACATTTGAAATAAAACCATTTGGTTTAACCATTCTTAAAGCTTGATTTATTGAATTGGCATTTCCACCAGCTATAATCACAGAATCAATACCGTTTGGGAAAAGTTCTTTAACCTGCTCATCTACAGGACCTTCTTTATAATTTATAATCTCACTAGCCCCATATTTTTTTGCCAGTTCAACACAATTAGGTCTTGTACCAACACCTATAATGTGACCTGCTCCTTGAAGTTTAGCTCCTGCTACAGCCATAAGACCAACTGGACCAATTCCTATGACTACAACATTATCGCCAAACTTAACCCTAGCATTTTCTACCCCATAAAAACCTGTACTCATCATATCGCAAGTCATAAGAGCTTGGTCTACAGTTACATTTTTAGGTAGGTGAACTAGGTTAGCATCAGCATTATTGACATGGAAAAATTCCGCAAAAGATCCATCTTTTGAATTTAAAAATTTAAAAGATCCCATAAAGCTACTATCATGAGCGTTGTTTATATTACGGTCTTGAAGACCTACTTCGTTCCAATCTGGTGTAACACATGGAACAACTACTACATCACCTTTTTTAAATCTTTTTATTTCGGATGAAACTTCAACAACTTCAGCTACAGCCTCATGACCTAAGATTAAATTTTCCTTAACTCCAGCTCCACCATGAGCTGAGTGAGTGTCAGATGAACAAGGTGCTAGAGCAATAGGTCTTAAAATAGCATCATTTCCCTTTAAGGATGGCTTCTTTTTTTCAATCCAACCAGTTTTTGGTGTCTTTATTACTCCAAATCCTTTCATATATCTCTCCTTTTATGTTTAACTTCAAAATCTTCTAATAATTTATACCCAAGAAGATAGAAATTAAAAATATTAAATTATAAAATATTGAAAATAAGCTAAAAACTAGTATTATAAAACAGTAATTGTTTGCGTAAGATTTTAAAAATCTTTAATATTTTATATTGAAATATAAAATCAGATATGAAGGAGGAGATATGAGTAGATTTTGCTCTCTATCCTCAGGATCTTCGGGAAATTGTGTCTTTGTTGAGCATAGAGGTAAAAAAATTCTTATAGATTGTGGTTTTTCAGGAAGAACTATAGAAAAACTTCTTGAGAAAATCGGAGAAAATGCTAACGATCTAGATGGAATCTTCATAACTCATGAGCATGCAGATCATGTTAAAGGAGCAGGAGTTTTATCTAGAAGGTATGATTTACCTATCTATGCCAATAAGGGAACTTGGCTTTCTTTGATAAAATCATGTGGAAAAATAAAAGAAGAAAATATCAAATTATTCAAGAGTAATGAGTTTTTAAATTTTAAGACATTTGATATCTTGCCAATTAGAATCCACCATGATGCCAAAGAACCAGTTGGATTTATCCTATACTTAGACAATAAAAAGATAACTGTCCTTACAGATACAGGAATTATAGATGAAAAGATTGCAATTGAAATTAGGGGCTCTGATATATATTATTTTGAGGCGAATCATGACCTTGAGGCCCTCAAGAGAGGTCCATACACCTATCCTATGAAAGTTAGGATTATGGGAAACATGGGACATTTATCAAATGAGCAATCAGCTATGGCTTTGGCTGATGCCCTAGAAGGTAAGAATGAGAAAATATTTCTTGCTCACCTTTCAGATACTAATAATTCTGCTGATTTGTGTAAGTTAACAGTTGAAAATTACCTAAAATCATGTGGCTTAGATACTGATAGAGATATAAAGTTAGAGGTTGCTAGAAGGTATGAACCTTCAACCATAGTGGAGTTATAATGGATATAGAAGAAATAGAAAAATCGATAATAAAAAAATATAGGAAGGAACTTTGGTCTAAGTTTGTCAAGGCTGTCAAAAAGTTTGAGCTTATTAATGAAGGAGATAAGGTATGTTGTGCAATTTCTGGAGGAAAGGACTCACTCCTTACTGCAAAACTTGTAGAAGAGCTTCATAAACACTCAAATGTGGATTTTGAAGTAGAATATCTTTCAATGGATCCGGGATATGACTCCTACAATAGAAAGCTATTAGAAGAAAACTTGGCTTACTTAAATATAGATGCCCATATATATGATTCAGATATCTTTGAAGTAAGTGAGAAGATTTCTGGAAACTATCCTTGTTATATGTGTGCAAGGATGAGAAGGGGATTTCTTTATGCCAAGGCCAAAGAGTTAGGTTGTAATAAGATTGCTCTAGGTCATCATATGAATGATGCCATAGAAACTACTCTTATGAATATATTCTATGCTGGGAATTTCAAGACCATGAAGCCAAAGCTTAAAGCTCAAAACTTTGAAAACATTGAGCTTATAAGGCCAATGTACTTTATAGAAGAAAAAGATATAATAGCTTGGAGGGACTATGCTGGACTTAATGCTCTAAATTGTGCCTGTACAGTAACAAAAAAAAGCGAGTCCTATACTAGAAAAAAGATTAAAAATCTAATTGATGACTTAAAAGACGATATACCAAATCTTGAAAAATCAATCCTAAGATCTGCCGACAATGTAAATTGCGACATGGTATTAGGTTATACCTTAAATGGCAAAAAACATTCATTCTTGGAGGAATTTGAACAATGATATTAGACTTATTAAAGGTAGCTATCCTTTCAATTGTAGAGGGAGTTACAGAATTTTTACCTGTTTCATCAACAGGACACCTTATTTTGGTAAACGAATTTGTAAAACTTGAACCAGATGGTTTTGCCAATGCTTTTAACGTTATAATCCAGCTTGGGGCTATACTCTCAGTAGTAGTTTTATATTTTAGAAAACTTAACCCTTGGGATTATGAGAAGACAAGAAACTACTTTCCCAAAAATTACAATAATTTAAATATGCAATCAAAGGCATATTATAGGCTAAGTCACCCTGACCAAAATACCATAGAATTATGGAAAAGGGTAATAATTGGGGTTATACCTGCAGGAGTTTTGGGACTTTTACTTGATGATTTTATAGATGAACACTTATTTAAGCCAATGGTCGTTGCAGCAATGCTTTTGATTTGGGGTATAATTATAATCTTGGTTGAGAATAAAAATAAAAGAGAAAAAATGCAAAGACTTGATAATCTAAGCTTGATTTCTTTTAAAACAGCCTTTTTTATAGGATGCTTTCAAGTTCTTGCAATGGTACCAGGAACAAGTAGATCAGCTGCAACTATAATAGGAGCCATGCTTTTAGGCTTGTCAAGGGGAGCAAGTGCAGAATTCTCATTCTTTCTTGCAATCCCAACTATGCTTGGAGCAACCCTACTTAAGGTTATTAAAAATGTATCAGGTTTTTCAGGCTATGAGTGGTTTTTAATCCTTGTAGGAATGGTTTTATCATTTATAGTTGCCTATATAGTTATAAAGAAATTTATATCTTATGTTCAAAGAAATGATTTTATAATTTTTGGGAAGTACAGGATAGTCTTATCTATTCTTGTATTTTTATTCTTTGTAATATTTAGGTAAATATCAGGGGATTTATTCCCCTTATTTTTATGCTTTAAAAAAACTTACTAATGGTGTAAAATTAGACTAAGAGTTAAAATTAGACAAAGAGGAAAATAGATGAAAATATTATTTTTTATATCAGCATTTGCACTTTTTTATGCAATGCTAGGTTATCCAATTACTTTAATATTACTGGATAAAATTTTAAAAAAGAAAAACAAAAAGGACTATACATATAAACCCAAGGTATCAATGATAATTTCAGCCTATAATGAAGAAAAAGTTATAGAAAAAAAACTTGAAAATATCACAAAATCAGACTACAAAAATCTCGAAATCATTATAGCCAATGACTGCTCTGATGATAGGACTGTAGAAATTTCTCAAAATTTCATAAAGAATCATCCAGATATAGACATAAAAATAAATACAGCCAAAGACCACTTTGGAAAGACTAATGCACAAAATGAGGCAGTTGCTGTGGCTAATGGTGAGATTATAGTTTTCTCTGATGCAAACTCCATGTTTAAGGAAGATGCTATAAAAGAACTAGTGTCATATTTTACCTCAGATGATATAGAATATGTATGTGGTTCACTAATATATAAAAAAGATGATGATATATCAAGTGTTGTTGCAGAAAATACTTATTGGAATCTTGAGCTTAAGATGCGTGAAATAGAAAGTAAGATTGATACTATAGCTGCAGGAAATGGGGCAATCTATGCTTGTCGAAAAAAAGACTACAGACACTATAATCTTGTTTCAAGTCATGACTATGAAATGCCACTTTATGCAGGACTTAGTAATAAAAGAGCACTTTACAATAAGGATGCCATAGCAGTAGAAAAGGCAGGAGCTACAACTGAAGATGAATTCAAAAGAAAGGTTAGGATGCAAAGAAGGATATTGACAAATATTTTTACAAACTTAAAAAGACTCAATGTATTTAAATATGGTTGGTTTTCTTTCTTTCACTTTAATCACAAGACCCTTAGGTTTTTACAAAGCTTTTTTCATATAGTTTTATTTGTAAGCAACATATTTTTGTTAAATGAAGGGCCATTTTATAAAATTACATTTTTAGGACAAATTTTATTTTACCTAATAGCCCTACTTGGATATTTAACGAAATCTCAATCAAAATTATTATATTTTCCACTTTATTATTCTATGATGATGCTTGCACAAATAAAGGGTGCTATCAACGAAGCAAGTGGTAAAAGCAAGCCAACATGGGAGAAGGCAGAATCAACAAGGTAGAATTATGAGATTAGAAGTATTAGTATCAACTATGCATCAAAATAGCATAGACTTTTATAAGAAATTAAATATAAAATCAGATTGCATAATAATAAATCAAACTGATAAAGAAAACTATGATGAAGTGATAGATAAAGGCCACAAGATAAGGATGATATCTACAAAAACAAGGGGACTTGGTAGGAGTAGAAATATTGGATTATTAAATTCTAAAGCTGATATAATATTATTATGTGATGATGATGAAGTATTTGAAGATGATTATGTTGAAAAAGTTAAATCGGAATTTGAAAATTATTCTGATACACATTTTTTCATAATGAAGACTATAATTTATCAAAATGGAGAAGAGATTATAAAGGTAAAAGATGATAGTGAACTTAAACTATATAATAGTTTAAAATATGGGTCAGTTCACTTTGCCTTTAAAAGAGAAGTAATAGAAAAGTACAATATGTCATTTTCGACTTACTTTGGAGCAGGTACAAATCATGGCTCAGGTGAGGATTCTTTATTTCTAAGAGATGCTTTCAAAAATAATCTTAAAGTAAGATCATCAAATAAGCTTATTGCAAAAGTATACAACGATGAGTCTACATGGTTTACAGGCTATGATGAAAAACATTTTTTTGATAAAGGAGTGCTTTCTAAGGCTTTATTTCCCAAAGCTTATAGGTTATATATAGAATACTACCTAAAAGGTCACGAAAAATTAATGATAAATATAGATAAAAAGACAGCTAGAAAGAAGATGTTGGAAGGGGCGAAATATTTTGGAGGTTAAGATGAAAAAGAAAAAATCGATATTAAGCGTTATACCCAAAGCTCTAGTTTTTGGTATTATAGTGGGTATAGGATTTTACTTTTTGGCACCAAGACTTGGTCTTAAAAGTTATAGGGCGCAAGCCAAAATACTTACAACTGATACTAAAAATATAGAAAAAGATGATAAGACTGCCTACACTTATGCAGAAACTATAAATTCAGATGCTATTAAAAATAAGGTTATAGAAAATCTAAAACTTAATTTAAATCCAGCAGAACTTGACGAAAAGATGGATATTGATACAGTATCAAACACCCATATTATTAATATAAATGTAAAAGATAGTGTAAAATTAAGGGCAGAAGACATAGCAGATGAGTATGCAGATCTTACGGTTTCAGTAATAAATCAATTATATAATGCAAATGCCAAAGTTCTTGACTATGCTTATCAAAACGGATCTTTATTAAAGCCTTCGGCAGAAATGACAACTAGAGTTGGTCTTGCAGCCTTTGTAACATATTTTATCCTATCTTCTTTGCGAATATTCTTATCAAACTCTAGAATAGAAGATGAAATTATAGACGACAATAGAAAAGTTATAAGAAAAGTAGTCTTTGAAGAAGATAATGATAATGAAAAAGCTAAAGATTATGAAGATAAAGAAGAAATTGAAGAGAATAAAGATAATGAAGAATTTGTAGTTTATGAAGAAGTTGAAGAAGACAAAGAAGATGAAAAAACTAAGGAATCTGTAAAAATAGATGAGTTCAATAAAGTAGAAGAAGACTATGGATATAGGTATAAGAATACTAAAGAGGATAAAGAAGAAAATGTAGAAACAAGGGAAATATTCATAAATGACGGTAAAAAATATATGATTATATCTGATATACCAAAATATGAAGATGGTGATTTAGATGTTTAATAAGAACAAGAATTTAAGAGTAAAAAAAGCTTTTGAAAATCTTAAAGATAACTTTATAAAGTCGGTTGATAGACACGAAGTTATTCAATTTGTACCAGCTACTGAAAAAATAGATAAGACTTCTATAATTCTCAATCTTGGAAGAATACTCACGAAAAATGGATATAAGGTCATAATAATAGAATCAGACTTTAGAAATCCAACACTTTCTGAAAAGGCAGAAGTTGAGATAAATAGGGGACTAGTTGATATATTAGAAAAAGAAAGACCTTATGAAAATTATATTATAAATGATTCCATAGAAAAAGGGCTTGATATGATACTTGCTCCGGAAAAAAGAGAAGACACTCTAGGTTTTCTTGATATAGATAGGCTTGATGATATATTTTACTTACTTTCTGAAAAGTACGACTATATCTTACTTGATACAGCAAGCAATGAAAAAAATGATGATGCACATTTTTATGCTGACTTAGTAGACTCAGTAATGATTCTTGCACCTAAAAAAGATTTCAGGGACAAAAAATTAAAAAATGCCCTAGAAAAGCTTGAAAATGTTGGGGCAAAAATAAGTGCAATCATAAAAACAGAAAAATAAGGAGCTATTATGAAAAAGAAAATTTTATTTATTTTAAGCCTTGGACTTATCTTGTCTGCTTGTCAAAAAGAAGACTACAAGTCTCAAAGACATCCTGAAGAAAACAATAAAAGCCAAGTTGAAGCCAATGTACAATATAGTAAAAAAGATAAATCTAATGACACAAGTAATGCTAAACTTAAAAAAGAGAATCCATCAGAAGAGAAAAAGGATGAGAAAAATGCATCCAATACAGACAATAAAGAAAATAAAAAGATAGAGAATGAAGAAGAAAAAACAAAAAATCAAGATGAAAAAACAGAAAATAAAGATGAAAATATAGAAGGTTCATTTACAGTAGATAATATAACAAATATCAGACGAAATACAACAACAGACTCAGAAATAGTAGCAAAATTACAACCAGGGAATATAGTAAACAGAACAGAAATTGATGGAGAGTGGTCAAAGGTTATATTCGAGTCATATGAAGGATATATCTTGACAGAACTTCTTGTTCCAGCAAATTAATATCTATTTTTAATGTAGGGCAAAAAAGCCCTATTTTTTATATCTGTATATAATTTATTATTCATATTATGGTGAAAGAACTTTATACTTTTAAAAATTATACATATATATAATTGTGTAAAAAAAGTCATTTGAAAGCTTATCTAGTAGAATATTTTAAAAATAAATAGGTAAATCAAATTACCTAATTAAATCTTACAATCAATTGTTTGAAAAAAGATAGGTATTTATGTAGTAAAGCTATCTAATATAGAGATACTGACGGATAATATAAATGTAAGTAAAAGTGAAAATAGTAACTTTAAAGCTAAGAATAACAAAGGTAATAGAAAATCTATGTGAAAAACCTATAAAAGCACTTTTTAAATAAGGACATAAAACTATCTTGTTTAGAATATTCATGTAAATGTCAAATTATAATTTAACAAAAAATAGTAGTATATACCTATAATAATAAAAATAAGACTATAGCAAGCTTGATGAGCTTTTTAGAACCTATCTTTTGTAAGGCACTAAAGCTTGAGATAGATACATAGTCATCTCTTGGTAAAGAATGGTGTTTTTTTAATATATATTGCTATTTTTATTGACTAGGTCTATTTTTTAAATATAATTAAATTATATGATAATTTCATATGAATTATTTTTAGGGGGATAAAAATGAGTACACTAGTTTTTCAATCTGACTTTGGTTTAGGTGATGGTGCAGTTTCTGCAATGCATGGAGTTAGCAACATGGTAAATCCTGATATCAAAGTTGATGATTTAACTCATGAAATCAAGCCATACGATATATTTGAAGCGTCATATAGGCTCTTACAAACTATTTCTTACTGGCCAGAAGGAACAGTTTTTGTATCTGTAGTTGATCCTGGGGTAGGTTCTGATAGACATTCTATAGTAGTCAAAACAAATTCAAACCACTATATAGTAACACCTGATAATGGAACTATTTCTCATGTGGCAAAATTTATTGGACTTAAATCAGCAAAAATTATAGATGAGCTTAAGGATAGGCTACCATTTTCAGAAAATAGCCATACCTTCCATGGTAGGGATGTTTATGCCTATAATGGTGCAAAACTTGCAACAAACGAAGACTATTATGAAAAGCTTAAATCTTGTGAAATAAAGAATCTCGTGATTAAGGATATTAAAGAAGCTACAATTACAAATGGAGTTATTGAAGGAACAATTGATATACTTGATATTAGATTTGGCTCTTTATGGACAAATATAAGCCTAGATCTTTTAAAAAAAGTTGGTATAAATCAAGGCGATAGCATCAAAGTCACAATTTATAATAAAGAAATTAAAAAATATGAAAATCAAATGACTTTTGGTCATTCATTTTCAGATGTTGCTCTTGGTGAAACTATAGCCTATATCAATTCGCTAATTAACTTAGGAATTGCTATAAATCAAGCGTCATTTTCAGATACTTATCAAATAGGAACAGGATCTGATTGGATAATTTATATTAGAAAGGAAAAATAATGAAAAAGAATAATTCGATTACAACAATAGTAGCAATTGGTATTGGTGCGGCAGTATTTTTTATCTTAGGTAGATTTTTATCTATTCCAGTTGGCTTTATTCCTAATACATCAATTGAAACAACCTATCCATTTTTAGCACTTATGTCAGTACTTTTTGGACCAGTAGCAGGAGCATTAATTGGCTTTATAGGACATGCAATTAAAGATCTTTTAACATATGGTCTTTGGTGGTCATGGGTTATCTCATCTGGGGTAACAGGTTTGGGTTATGGACTTGTAGGCAAAAATCTAAATCTTAGAAATGGTGAATTTACAAAAAAAGACATTATCAAATTTAATATTGGACAAGTAATCACAAATATAGTAGCCTGGGCTGTTGTTGCTCCAATTTTAGATATCCTTATCTATTCAGAGCCGGCAAACAAGGTATTTACACAAGGTCTAGTTTCAGCAGGACTTAACTCACTAGCTGTAGCAATCCTTGGTACAATTTTAATCACAGCCTATGCTAAAACTCAAATAAAAGAAGGTTCATTAAGTAGAGATTAATTATGGAAGTTAAAAAGCAACTACTAGTAAAATTTAATAAATACAATTTTAAGTATAAGTCTCAAAAAGCTCCAACCCTTTATGATGTTGACTTAGAGATAAAGGAAGGGGAAAAAATTGTAATAGTAGGCCCATCTGGCTCTGGGAAGTCAACTCTTGCTAAAAGTCTAAATGGGCAAATTCCTAATACTTTTGATGGCAATATACTAGGTGATTGCTTTATAGATGGTAAAAAACTAAAGGAATCTTCGATATTTGATTTATCCCTATCAGTAGGAACAGTTCTTCAAGATACAGACGGTCAATTTGTAGGTCTTACAGTAGCAGAAGATATAGCATTTTCTTTAGAAAATGACAATGTCCATATAGAAAAAATGCGAGAAATAGTCCATAAGTGGGCAGATGAATTAAATATTAAATACCTACTAGATAGAAAACCATCTGATCTATCCGGAGGTCAAAAACAGACTGTATCAATTGCAGGAGTATTAGTTTCAGATGTTCCAATTTTATTATTAGATGAACCACTTGCAAACCTAGATCCAAAAAGCGGGCGAGCTACTATGGAGCTTGTAAAAAACTTATCGGAAAGACGAGGCTATACAGTAATTGTAATAGAGCACAGGCTCGAGGAAGCCTTACTTTTAGATCCAGATAGGATTGTGGCAGTAAGTGATGGAAAAATTGTTGCAGATGATAATCCTACAAATATATTAAAATCAGGTATTTTAGACAAGATAGGTATTAGAAAGCCCTTATATATAGATGCTTTAAATTATGCGAGTATTGATCTTAGTAAATATAAGGATTTATCAGATATAAGTAAGATTGATTTTTGTTATGAGGACTTATTAAAATTAAGAGATTGGTCAAATCAAATTGCTTATAAAGAAGACCACAAAGAGGCTATTAGAGAAATAAATATAAACAATCTTTCTTTTTCTTATGGTAAGGTAGAAGTTTTAAAAAACATAAATTTAACTATTAATAAGGGAGAAATCATCTCTATTGTTGGGCCAAATGGTGCAGGTAAATCAACGCTTGCTAAGCTCTTATGTGGATTTTTAAGACCAAATAGTGGTTCTATAATAATTGAGGATGTAGATACAAAAACTCTTTCAATTAAGGAAATTGCTGATAAGATTGGCTTTGTGCTTCAAAACCCAAATGCTATGATTTCAAAGACAATGATTTTTGATGAAGTTGCCTTTGGTCTTAGGGTAAGGGGAGTAGAGGAGAAAGAATTAAAGGAAAGGGTTGAAAAAATTTTAAAGGTTTGTGGGCTTTATCCATTTAGAAATTGGCCAATAGCTGCTCTCTCATATGGACAAAAAAGAAGAGTAACTATTGCATCAATTCTTGTTTTAAATCCGTCTGTAATTATTTTAGATGAGCCAACTGCAGGTCAGGATTTTAGGAATTATACACAAATGATGGAATTTATCGGTAAGCTAAACAGAGAATATGGACTAACAATCCTTATGATAAGCCACGATATGCATTTAATCCAAGAATACACAGATAGGTCTATAGTTGTAGCTGACAAAAATATCTTAGCAGATTTAAAACCTGCTGAACTTTTCTCAAATAAGGATTTAATAAAAGCTGCAAATCTTGCAGAAACCTCTCTGTTTACTCTTGGCAAAAAGATAAAAGGTGTGAATCCAAAAGATTTTATAGAAAGATTTATTTCTTATGAAAGGGGTAGAAAATGAATAGTACACTAGGGTATATAAAAAATGATACTCCTATTCATAGGCTATCAGGAACAACAAAACTAATGGTCTTTATCCTTCTTTCGATAATTGTAATGACGACATTTGATACAAGATACTTATTTTTCATTATGCTAATATCACTTATAACTATGAAAATAGCAAAGATTAAATGGGAAGATGTATCATTTTTGGTAAAGGTGGTATTTGTCTTTTCGCTGATAAATATTATAGCAATCTATATCTTTGAACCAGAATATGGAGTTAAACTTTACGGATCAAGAAATGTAATATTTGAAGGAATAGGAAGGTATTCACTAACAGCTGAACAGCTTTTCTATGAATTTAATGTAGTTTTAAAATATTTTTCAACAATCCCACTAGCCCTAATCTTTATCCTAACAACAGATCCAAGTGAATTTTCATCAAGTCTAAATAGAATAGGAATATCATATAAAATTTCTTACGCAGTTGCTCTTGCTTTAAGATATATCCCAGATATACAGAATTCATACTATGAAATAAGACAAGCAAGTCAAGCCAGAGGAATAGAAATGAGCAGTAAGGTAGGACTAATAGATAGAGTTAAGGAGAGTGCAAACATAGTAATGCCACTAATTTTTGATAGCCTTGGAAGAATAGAAACCATAGCCCAAGCAATGGAACTAAGGCGTTTTGGCAAAAACAAGACTAGGACTTGGTATAGGGCGAAGGATTTTTCAAGAAATGACTTTCTAGTTATAATAGGAGTAATAATTTTACTAGCTCTGGGCGTTTCACTATTTTTTGTAAATGATGGAAGATTTTACAATCCATTTTTATAAAAATATATAGCAATAGATCTGAAAGATTTAACATACTCTTTATAGAGTATATATGATAAACAACGCCTATAATAACTATGTGAATTTTTCTAGACATGGTAGAAATTGTCTAAATTTCTTTCTCAATAATATAGGAAAAGAATATAGAATTTGATACTACAGATTCATCTTATTATAAAATAGCAATAGAAATATTTTGATCTGGAGCAAATGAACTTTATACTAATCTTTTGGAAATGATTATGTAAGTTCATAAGGATTTTAGGCTAATACAAGTAGCATTTTATATAATATAAAAGTAGGTAATTTTGTATTTATAAGCTCTGACTAAGATAGATTACAAATAAACGTGCATAACAAAATATCAAAGTGGTAATTAAATCTAACTAAGACATAAATCATACAATAAATAGGCTAGATTGGCCGGTATCTTATTATAAGGCAGTAAAAAATATATAAGACAAAACTTGTTATGAGAAAAATTAAATATGAAAAAAGAGGAGTCTTTGGATTCTCTAAGAGCATCGACAAACTCACGAAATTATTGATATTGTTGATGCTTTTTTTATTTCCTAAAATTATAATTATGTTTTTTAATTCTATAATTCATTATTCATATTAGAGTAGAAGAATAAGGGCTTTATACTTTAAAAGTCATCTAAATTCAAACTCTATTTAAATTTTTATTTTTGTTTTTAAAACAATAATTAATATAATATTTTTTTCCTAAGCCAAAAAAGTGAAGTATGAATATTACTATCTATTATAAAATATAGTTAATAATGGACTTTAAATATTAATGATTAAGCTAAAACTCAAATAAATAAGGACCTTAAAAGGTCCAAATTCAAATCAAAATATAGGCTTAAATTAAAATTATTTCTAGAACTATCTTATATTTTTAAGCATCCTATACATAGGATCAAACTCATCATAAACAATTTCTTTTTTATCCATTGCTTTTAAAACTTTTTGTGTTAGATATTTTTTGTCTACTATTATCTCAAAAGTATTTTCTCTAAACCACTCATCAGTCATTGAAAAATATCCATCGTGGCCATTTTCATCTCCCCAAGAATTTTCTATTTTCCAATAATTTATTTTTTTTCCTCTCTTATCAAAGCCTGTAAGGTTCATCGCATGACAAGCTGTTGAAAATCTTGCGTCTATTCTTTCAGCTTTAGTCATATCTTCATAGTTTATGAAGGTATCTTTTAGGTTGAACAAGTTTTCGTCTAGGATTCCACTTTCCCTATCCTCATTTATATCAACATCACAAGCAAACCACATGGTTTCTCCGTCTTTTATAGATTTTTGAGCAATTTTACTCATGGTATCCATGTCGATGTTTATTCCCTTTAAATCTTCTAGGTCTACTGCGTTTTTGGACATTGTATCCACTAGAACCCTATTATAAGGATGTCTTGGATCATTTAATAGTTTTACCTTGTTATCAAAAAAGTCTCCCACATATTTTTCGAAAAATAGCTTTGGGGTCATATCTTTTTCTATGTGATATTTATGATCTTTATCATAGTATTTAAAATCAAATTTTTCTACTGGTTTTCCTATAGATTTGGTGAAAATATTATAGGCATAGGATAGGCCTTTTTTTCTTAAATCTTCAATTTCTTTTTTATCATCAGACTTTCTTATATCCACAGCTATTTTCTTTAAGGCTCTTTCTAAAGTATAAAACATATAGAAAGAATTTTGAGAATTAAAAAGCTCTCCCATAGCTGTTTTTGGAACTATTCCATATTTTTTTATAAGATAGTAAAAAAATTCAAAGTATCCACCATCGTTTGGTTCTGAGAAAAGTACATCTTCAACCCTTCTGTCCTTTATGTCCAAATCTTTTGTATCAATTATTCTTTGTAAGAACCTATTAGTTTTTTCCATATTGTCAAAAAAGTAAAGGTATGATTCAGAAAGCTCAAAGTTTTCCATATTTAGATTCTCTGCAATTTTCATTCTAATCATATTAAGACCTGCAAACATCCAGCACCTACCAGTTTTCTTTTGGTCTGTGACATCATTTGTTTTAACTTCATTAGAGAAAATAAAATTATGTTTATTTATTACATTTTTATTTAAAGATGCTTCCCTTATTCCAACATTTGAGATAGCATTTGATATTATTTTATTTGACGGGTCTCTATCATATATTTCTTCTAATTCTTTATATAAATTTTTATCTAATTTCATATCCACTCCTTTGACTAAATTATACTACATATTTTTATTATGATATAATTAAAACATGAAAAGGGGGATAGTATGGACTTTATTTGGCCTATATTTACAGCATTATTTGTAATATTTATGCTTAATTTTATATTAGACAGAAGGAAAGTTAACCTATATTTGTCCTTATTTATGGCTGTTTTATCCCTTGGATATGGTTTTGTTTTTGGTTTAAACTTTAAGGAAATTTACTTCTTTTCCTTTCTTTTATCCATAGGACTTATTATTATATCCTTAAGAAAAGAAATAGAATCTTTCACAGTCATAGCAATTGCCCTTATGCTCGTAATGCTTGCTATATTATTTAAGTACCCGCTTTTATAGTTATTATAAGATTAATATTTTAGTATTAAGTTATAAGGGATAAAATTTATAAGAGGTTTATATGATAAAAATTGAAAAATTAAACAAGGTCTATGAGAATGGATACGAAGCTCTTAAAAGTGTTGACTTAGAGGTTCCTAAAGGAGCTTTGATGTCACTTTTAGGACCAAGTGGTTGTGGGAAATCTACAATATTAAATATTGTTGCAGGACTTTTGGACCCTACAAAGGGTGATATAAAGTTTGATGGAGAGTCAGTAATTAATAAGCATCCTAAGGATAGAGATATTGGAATGGTATTTCAAAACTATGCTCTCTACCCACACATGAGTGTTTTGGAAAATGTAATATTTCCACTTACAGTTGGAAGCAATAAAATAAAAAAACAAGAGGCAGTTAAGATTGCTCAAAAATATATAGATCTTACTGATATTTCTGATATAAAAGACAAAAAGCCTAAGGCACTTTCAGGTGGGCAGCAACAAAGGGTTGCTATAGCAAGGGCTCTTGTACAAAATCCTAAAATCTTACTTTTAGATGAACCTTTAAGTAACCTAGATGCAAGGCTAAGGATAAAGATTCGTGAAGAAATTAGATCGATTGTAAAAAAACTTGGGGTAACTACAGTTTTTGTAACACATGATCAAGAAGAGGCCTTATCTATTTCTGACTATATAGCCCTTATGGATAAGGAGATAATTTAACAAGTTGATATTCCACAAAACTTATACCTAAATCCTTCCAATCTTTTTGTGGCGAAATTTATAGGAACTCCTATAATTAATACATATAAGGCAAGCTTTGATGGAAACTCTTTGATTACAAAAGATTTCTCTATTAAATTATCTGAGCTAGAAAATAGTAGATTTAGAGAAGAGTTTAAAAGTGGTGAAGATTATACCCTTGCCATAAGACCAGAACACCTTAAGATAAGTGAGGGAGGAATTCCTGTAGAAGTTATATCAATTGAGATGATAGGAAGATATATGATTGTCCATTTTGATTTAGATAATGAGAAATCAAGGCTTTTGGTAGATTCCAATATTTTGATAAATGAGGGTGATAGGATCAATCTTTCCATAGATTATCCTTCAATTTATATATTTGATAAGGATGATAGGAGAGTCTACTGATGAAAAACAGATTCAAATATAAGGCCGAAAATTCACCTAAGGCTTGGCTTTATTTATTGCCTGCTCTTATATTTATACTAATATTTAATGTATACCCTTTGATTAGGACATTTACTATGGCTATGAAGTCAAACAATATACTAAATCCAGAATTCCTTGGTCTTTCAAACTTTTCCTATGTTTTAAAAGATCCACAATTTCATTTAGCTATGAAAAATACTTTTATATATGCCATAACGGTAGTGCCAGGCTCAATTATTATAGCTATGATAATTGCCCTAATTCTTTATACTAAGATTAAGGGAGTGAAGTTTTTTGAAACAATATTTTTTATTCCTTATCTTACTTCTGTTATAGCTATAGGTATTGTATTTAGGTATTTATTTAATGGTCAATATGGTATAATTAACTTTCTTTTAGAGAAGGTAGGGCTTGGACCATATAACTTCCTAGATGACCCAAATTACAACATGCCAGCCCTAATTGTGTTTGGTATATGGAATAGTTTGGCTTTTAACATAATAATAATTCTTGCAGGACTTAGGGGTATAGATAAATCCTACTATAAAATTGCTGAAACCTTTGGTGCAAGCAAGTTTGAGCAATTTGTAAAAATAACCCTACCTCAACTTAACTCTATTATGACTTTTCTAACTATAACAAGTTTTATAGGGGCCTTTAAGGTTTATAGCCAAATATTTGCCCTCTTTAATGGTTCGGCAGGTATTGGCAATAGGTTGGTTACTGCAGTATTTTATATATTTAATAAGTTTTATGTAGAAAATAGGTATGGTCAAGCTATGGCTGCAGCTGTAATTTTGTTTATATTTTTGTTAATATTGACCTTTATTCAAAGGCTAATATTTAGAAAGCTTGAGGACTAAATGAAAAAAATAGGTAAATTATTTCAATATATATTTGTAATACTAATGGCAATTATTACTCTCTTTCCTTTTGTCTACATGATTTTATCATCAGTAATGACTTACCAAGAAGTAATATCTATACCGCCAACTTTGATACCAAAAGGCTTAAACTTTAAAAACTACTCTGAGGCTATGAAGGTTGCACCTTTTGCTAGATACTTTTTAAATACAATTTTTGTAACAAGTATAAATACTATAGCAACCTTAATTACAACAACACTAGCAGCTTTTGCCTTAAACTTTATGAATTTTAAATACAAAAATGCCCTTCAAACCTTTCTCATATCACTATTGATGATACCTTTTGAAATAGTAGTTTTTACAAATTTTAGAACAATTGCAAACATTAAACTAATAGATACCTATCTTGCTTTAATTCTTCCCTTTATGGCAAGTGTTTATTATATCTTCTACCTTAAACAATTTCTAAATTCTATCCCTAAAGAATATTACAATGTTGCCAAGGTAGATGGAGCAAGCGACTTTGAATTTATCAGAAAGGTTATGATACCTATGTCTAAGTCAAACTTATTTACCATAGGATTATTAAATTTCATAACAGGTTGGAATTCATTTTTATGGCCAATCCTTGTTACAAACTCAAAGGAGATGAGGATGATTTCAAATGGTCTATCAGCTTTTGCAACAGAGGCAGGTTCCCTAATTCATCTTCAAATGGCAGCTTCAACAATAACAATTCTTCCAATACTTATCCTTTACTTTTTGTTTAGAAAGAGAATACTAGAAGGAGTTTCATATGGTGGAATCAAAGGATAGGACAAGAATAGTCTTTCATAAGGGAACTCATACCATAGGGGGAACTCTTATAGAAATAAAATATAAAAAATCAAGGATATTTTTTGATTTAGGAGCCCTATTTAACAGGGAAATTGTGATAAAAGATTTAGATGATTTAATAGAAAACAATCTTTGTGCTTATGTAGATGGTCTTTATGATAAAAATGCAAGTAGTAAGGATATGGTAAAAGATGACTATTATTATGAAAATGAAGCTTTGTTTTTTTCCCATATTCATCTAGACCATACATCTTTGATAAACTATACTAATCCTAAGATAAAAGTTTACTGCTCCAAAGATTCCAAGAAAGCGTTAGAGGCCTTATCAATAAATAATAAATTTGTCTATCCATTTAGTAAAAATCAAAAGTTAGAAGGATATATTAGAAATATTGAGGGAGTAGACTATGGCGATATCGTTAAAATAGGAGATATAGAAGTTCAATTTATAAGAGTTGATCATGATGGTTTTGGAGCTTGTGGTTTTATTATAAAAACTTTCGAT
This sequence comes from Anaerococcus porci, assembly GCF_009696575.1. Taxonomy (GTDB): domain Bacteria; phylum Bacillota; class Clostridia; order Tissierellales; family Peptoniphilaceae; genus Anaerococcus; species Anaerococcus porci. The sequence continues at coordinate 34,096 of NZ_VULQ01000004.1, forward strand.
AAGAAAATCTCTTATACTGGAGATATCAGACTTCATGGATTTAGAAGAAAAGATAGTGAAAACTTCATAAAACATGCTCAAAACTCAGACTATCTTATAACTGAGGGAGTAAGCTTTTCATTTAATAGGCTAGGAGAAGATGAAGCTGAGATAGGTGAAGCTGAACTTATTGAAAATATTGTAAAGGTAATTAAAAAAAATAAGAATAGACCTATTTTATTTAACTACTATCAAGGAAATTTTGAAAGAATAAAGAAGCTTATAGAAAATCTTAGGGGTATAAGAAAACTTGTTTTTTCTGAATACAATGCTTATACCATAAAAAAGGTTCTAGGTCTTAATCTCTACTATATAAAAGATAGGGACTATGACTATAAACTAGATAAAGACTTAGAAATCAATTTAGATGATATTGTAAAAAATAAATCTTCTTATCTTTTACAAATTAGAAAAGATGATGTAGATTTGGGAGAATTTTTTGAAGGAGGTATTTATATTCACACAGATGCAGAACCTTTGGGAGACTATGATCCGGAATATATGCCTTTTATGAAAAAATTAGAAAAATTTAATATTAAAGTTTTAATTATGAAAACTTCTGGTCATGCTCCTACAGAGGATATAAATTATATAATAGAGAAAATTAATCCTAAAAAGTTATTCACAATTCACTCTAAAAATCCAGAATGGGTATATAATGATAGTAGAAGTAGATTCAAAGATAGGGGATATGCTCCCTATGATGGAGAAGAAATTATTTTGTAAGGAGAAAGTATGAAAATCAAAAAAATTCTAAAAACTTCTTTGGCACTAGCCTTATCATTAGGCGTATTAGTAGGCTGTGGCGGAAATGAAAAGGCTAATACTGCATCAAATGATGCTAGTAATGCTAGTACTGAGAAAAAGGAAAGTACAATAGTTGAAGACCTAAAAGACAAGAAGGTAGAAATCACTTTTTGGCATGCGATGAGTGGTGGCCAAGGTGAAGCATTAGAAAAATTGGTAAAAGAATTTGAAGAAAAAAATCCTAATATCAAGGTAAATCTTCAAAATCAAGCAGCCTACAAGGATTTAAATCAAAAACTAACAGCAACTATGCAATCAGTTGACCAACTTCCAACTATAACTCAAGCTTACCCAGACTGGATGGTACAATTTATAGATGGGGGATTAGTTCAAGATCTAAAACCTTATATAGAAAATGAAAAATTGAAATTTGATAACTATGATGACATAGTGGAAGGCTTAAGAAATGAAGTAGAAAAAGATGGCAAAATAATGGCCCTTCCTTTCAATAAGTCTACAGAAATCTTTTGGTACAATAAGTCATTGTTTGATGAATTAGGACTTAAGGTTCCAAGAAATTACGATGAACTAAAGGAAGTAGCAAAGAAAATTCACGATGAGAAGGGAATTGCTGGAGTAGGATTTGACTCGCTTTCAAACTATTATCAAACCTACCTTGAGAATAAAGGAATCAAGATGGATTCAAAACTTGATGTAACAAGTGATGTATCAAAAGAGGCTATAAACTATTATCTAGATGGTATAAAAGAAGGATACTTTAGAATTGCAGGAAGTGACAAATATATGTCAGCTCCATTTGCAAATGAACAAGTAGGAGCCTATATTGGTTCAAATGCAGGTGAAGTGTATGTAAAAGATGGAGTTCAAGGTAAATTTGAATATGAAGCGGCAGCATATCCAGCAGAGAAATCTGTTCAACAAGGTACAAATATCTACATGTTTAACAATGCAACAGAGGAAGAAAAAACTGCAGCATACCTATTCTTGAAATTCTTAACAGAAAAAGACAGTCAAATCCAATTTGGACTTGATACTGGATATATACCAGTAAGACAATCTGCTATAAAAGATGATGCCTATAAAAATTCCGACTCAAAAGTTGCCCCAATCATAGGTGAAGCAACAAAAGAACTTTATACAAGAGTAGTTGAACCAGGTAGCCAACAAGCCTACAATGATACCCAATCCTTCCTTGAAAAAATATTCTCAAATCCAGAAAATGTAGACTTGGATAAGGAATTGGAATCTTTCAAACAAACTTATGAGTCAGCTTACCAACAACAATAATAAAAACTGTTAGGGGTTTATGATATATCCCCTCTTTACTAGACAAAGCAGTAAGGAGGGGATTTTTATTTGAAAGTATTGTTTTCCTTTTTCATCAACAAAATCTTTAATACTAACTATTTTAGACATTTGAATCTTTAAGAGATTATGAAAATGTTTACTTTATTTCTTGACAAAATTGCAAAGACTTTATATAATAATGGAAAAGGTAATTACCATATTAGGAGGAAATTATGAAAAAAATAAAAGCAGGATTGGTAGCGTTAGCTGCAGCTTTAGCCCTAACAGCTTGTGGTGGGAACAATAAAGCTGACGATAAGGCATCAAATCAAGATACTTCAAAAGAAAACGTTACAAGTAATGCCGGAAGTAACGAATCTAGTGGTGAAAAGTCTTTTAGTGGAAAAACTTTAACTATAGCAGGTCTTGATTCAGGTTATGGTACTGAAGGATGGAAAAAAGTTATAGCAGACTTTGAAGAAGAAACTGGTGCTAAAGTTGAAGCTAAATTCGAAAAAAATATAGCAGATGTTATTAGACCAGAAATCCAAGCTGGAAATTCACCAGACTTTATTTATCACTCTGTGGGAACAGAATCAGCACTTACAGAAACAATGGTTAAAGAAAACATGGTGGATGAGATTACAGATGTTCTTGATAAGAAAGTACCTGGAGAAGATAAAACAGTAAGAGAAAAAATAATCCCAGGTTTCTTAGATACAGCAGTAACAAATCCATATGGAGATGGAAAAACATATCTTGCCCCATTATTCTATTCACCAACAGGACTTTGGTACAACAAGGCAATGTTTAAAGAAGGTGGTGGAAAATATGAACTTCCAGAAACAATGGATGACTTTATAAAACTTGGTGAAGAAGCTAAAAAAGATGGTATAGCATTATTCACATATCCTACAACAGGATACTTTGATACATTCACATTTGCCATGCTTTATGATATAGGTGGACAAAAATTATTTGATAAACTTATGAGCTATGACAAAGATGCTTGGGAAAATGAAGCTACACCATATTTTGAAAACACAGGCAAAATTCTTAAATATGTAAATAAGGACACAGTAGCTCAAGCAAATAATGAATCATTCACTAAAAACCAACTACAAGTTATGAAAAATGAATCATTATTTATGCCAAATGGTACATGGGTTGTAGAAGAGATGAAAGATGCTGAAGGTGTTGCAAAAGATTTCGAATGGGGTCTAATGCCACTTCCAAAAGTTAATAAAGATGGTGAAAGATATGCATACTCATTCTTTGAGCAAGGATTTATCCCTAAGGATGCTAAAGAAAAAGAACTTGCAAAAGAATTCGTAGCCTTCCTATACTCAGATAAAGCAGCTAAAGCTTTTGCTGAAAATGGTGGAGCAGTTCAACCTATAGAAGGTGCAGAAGGTATGCTTAAAGATGAAGTTAAAAAATCTTACTATTCTATCTATGAAAATGGCGTAAAAGCAGCTTTAGGTGGATGGACAGCAACGCCATCAGTAGAGGGAGTAGATATGACTAAAACAATATTTGATTCTATAAACTCAGTAGCAAATGGGGACAAATCAGTAGAAGATTGGCACAAAGAAGTAGTAGAAGCAGCAGGAAAAATTCAAGACGCAATGAAATAAAAAATTATAAGATCAGTCGAAAAGATTGTTCAAAGCATCGGCAATTATTGATTTTGTCGATGCTTTTTATTTGTAATAATTAAAATTATGATTTTTATAAATAATTTAAAATTTTAAAATTAGAGAATAATGGTCTAGATTTTCCTATAAACTTATTTGGCAACTTTGTAAAATGATTCATACTTTTATGTAAGTTTATATAAATATGGTATTTTTAATTTTTTATTTTATTATTAATATTGACGAAATTTCAAAGAGAATAAGCTATAAATCAAGCTAAACGAAATTATTTAAAATACCAATCTAAAGAAGAATTATTGACAAATTATAGGGGATAAAGGAAGATTATGCTAATATAGATACAAATAATTCCTAAAATTAATGATTCAATTTTACAGGAGGTAGAATATTATAAATTCTTTAGGAAGAATAATTGTTAAAAGTTTTTATAAAGAAATTAAACTACTTAATATAAAGAGAATTAATATTTATAGTTATTATTTATCACTATATAATTAAGAGAAATGAAGTTGTACCTATCCTAACTTAAGTCTTTAAAAGGGATGTAAAAACATCTAGAAAAACGTTTACTTAAAGTATTTAATCTATAAATAACTATTTGCCAGTTTGACCCTTAGTAGTTATTTAAATTAAAACTATACATTACCTTAATTAAATGATAATTTAATTAAGGTAAAGGTATAAAAAAGCATATAGTTAAAGATAAACTTACTATAGAGAGATAGCTTAAAATTATCATGTGCTTATTGCTTTTTTAGTAAAGTTTTTAAAAAGATGGAAAACAACTGTGGTAGAATTTAAAATTAAGTAAGGAAGAAGGTGAGATAAGGCTTTAATCAAGGGTTTATTAAAGAAATTAATAAATTTATTAATTTTATAAAAATTTAAAAAACAAATATTAGCAAAAAAAAATTTAGAAAAAGTCAAAACTTTAACGTTAAGGTAAGAGTTCATTGTTATTTTTTAAACTATTGATTTTTTTTTGATAGCAATTAAGCTTGAAATTCCAACGAAAAATTGTTTTCCAAAAAAATTTTTGACCTTAACCTTAGGGATATTGATACTATTTAGACAAGGAAAACATTTATAGTTTTTAAATATTTAAAGAAAGAAGGAGAGAATGAGAGTGGAGAAATCACAAAACTACACAAATACTACAAAAGCCAGTGTAGCAAAAGAAGCTTTAGATAAGAAGTACTTTTCCAAAGGCCTTAATATTGGAATCCAATCTGGTATTTACTACGGTCTTTATACAGCTTTGGTCACTACTGCTACAGTTTATGGTATATGGAAGTTCTGGTATTCAGGAGAAGCTGGATTATCTGAAATGACCTTAGCTTTTATCTTAGGTACCCTTGCTACAGGAATCAACGACTTAACATCTGCTATTTGGGCCTTAGGCAATTCACTTTTAAAGGGTAAATTCGGAGATTTCATTAAAACCATTAAGACAAAACCAGGCCTTATAATGATATTTGCAGCCATAGTCGGAGGTCCTATTGCAGGAGTTACATATATCCTAGCAGTGCAAATGGGTGGTCCAGTTGTAATACCTATAGCAGGTTTAAATGTTGCGATTGGAGCAATTCTTGGAAGAATAATCCTAAAACAAGAATTATCAGCTAGGATGATTGCTGGTATTGTAATTTGTCTTATAGCTTCTCTACTTATTGGTGCAACAAGCTTAACAGGAGAGATTAAAGATGGAATGCTACTTGGCATTATTCTTGCTCTTATAGCCGCTTTTGGATGGGGACTTGAAGGAGTTATAGCAGGATTTGGTACATCAATGATTGATTCAGAAATTGGAATAGCAATTAGACAATCAACATCAGCCCTATCAAACTTACTTATAGTTTTACCAATACTTGCACTAATTGAGGGGACAGGAATTGGACTTATTGGAAGTCTATTCACAAAAGCCATAACAGATCCGACAATTTTATTATTATTTGCTAGTGGATTTTTCACATTTATATCTTTTAATTTTTGGTATAAAGGAAATTCAATGTGTGGAGCAGCTCTAGGTATGGCATGTAATGGTACATATGCATTTTGGGGACCGTTCTTCTGTTGGATAATACTTGGAGTAATCCTTAAAAATCCAGGATATGAAATAGCTCCAATAGCTTGGATAGCTTCAATCCTTATGGCAATTGGAATATTTATAATGAGTGTCAACCCACTTGATTATTTTAAAAGAGGTAAGAATTAATGAGAAGACCATTAAATTATGAAATACTAAAATATTTTACTAATGTAGACAAGGCTTCAGCTCAAGATATCTACCTTGCTTTAGAAAGTGAATATAAAGACCACAAAGCTTTTAATTACGATAATATAGTAGAAAGTTTGATGACAGCTAAAGAAAACGGTCTTATAGATGAGGATTCATACGAACTTATAGACAACAAGTTAGTAGTTTACTATAAGGCAAGTGATGAACAAAAGAAGACGATTAATTATTATATAAAGTAGGTGCCATATGGAATATGAATCTCAGGCAATCGGTCTTATAGAAACACTTGGCATGCTGCCAGCACTTAAGGCCCTAGATGCAATGTTAAAGGCAGCTGATGTAAAGCTTGTATCATACGAGAATGTAGGTTCAACTCTTGTTACTGTAATAGTAAGAGGAGATGTATCATCTTGTATAAGTGCAGTTGAAGCAGGTGTTAAAGAAGGCGAAAAGATTGGAAAAATTACAGCTCACAATGTTATGAAAAGACCGGTTACAAATGTAAGTAAAGTTATATCAGTTCACAAAGTAGAAAATTAGGAGAAAATATGCAAGCATTCGGAGGTATAGAAACTTTCGGTTTAGTGTATGTGCTTGAGGCTGCTGATGCGATGGAAAAGGCAAGTGATGTAGAAATAGTAGGCTACGAAAATGTGGCAAGTGGTTATATATCAGTTCTTATAAAAGGAGACGTATCAGCAGTTGAAGCAGCAGTTGAGGCAGGAGTTAGGGCGGTAGAAGCCATGGGAGCAGAAGTTTATTCATCTCTAGTTATACCATCTCCTCACCCAGACCTTAACAAGGTAACCGAAATATATAATTTAGACAATTTAGTATAGAAAGGGAGAATTATGAAAGTTATAGATACTGACCTTCTTTCTGTACAAGAAGCAAGAATTCTTCTAGAAGAAGCCTACCATAGCAGGGAAAATCTTCTAGAAGTTGATAAGAAAACAAGAGCTTATCTACTAGGAAAAATCAAAAAATACTACGAGGAAAATTTGGAAAAGCTTACAAAACTTGCTTTTGATGAAACAAATTATGGCAAGAGTGAAGATGAACTAAGACTTGCTAAATTTTATCTTGATAACTTAGATGAAGAACTTAGGGACTATCCTCAAATATTTGATGTAGTCGAAAGAGGCCATAACAAGGAAGTAGCTCTAGCAAAGGGAGTAAGTCTAATCTTTATAGCACCATATCTTTCAACCCTTACAAGTTTTCAAGCAATATATCTTGCAACAAGAGCAGCGAATCCAGTAATAATTGTAAGCGATTCAAGGTGTAAGCAGACAGTAACAAAGATGGTTAAGGATATCATAAAGATAGAAGATGAACTCTACTATCCAAAGGGATCTTTATCAATACTAGAATATGGCTCTAAACTTGGAGAAAGAACACTTTATGAAAGTGATAAAGTTTCCTTCATTGTAGAAAATATCTTAAGTGATAATAAAAGAGAAATAAAAAATGAAAATGCTCAAGTTTTCGAAGCAGAAGTTGGAAATAACATTGTCTTTATAGACAAGTCTTGTGATGTTGATAAGGCAAGCTATGAAGTAATAAATTCAAAGGCTTTTAATAATGGTCTTCTTCCAGGGGTTGAACAATCCATAGTAGTTGAAGAAAATGTTTATGAAAAAACAGTAGAAAGCTTTAAAAAACATGGTGCTTACTTTTTATCAAAAGATGAGCATGTGGAACTTGAAAAGATAATCTATGACAAAGACCATAAGGTTAGAAAAGAACTTATAGGAAGAACAGTTAAAGAAATTGCAGATATAGCAGGGATAAAAGTGGATGATGATACAAAAATACTTGTAGTTACAAAACCTTACGTATCAGAAACAAGTCCTTATTCAAAAGAAAAATATAACCCTATAGTTTCTTTATATATAGAAAATGACTGGTTAAACGCCTGTGAAAAATGTGTAGAGTTAATTTTAAATGATAAAAAGGGTCAAAGCCTTTCAATTTACTCAAACGATTCTTATGTAATAGAGCAATTTATAGAGAAAAAGCCAGTGTCAAGAGTTTTAGTAAATTCGCCAACAGGACTTGGCTCAGTAGGGATAGGAACAAATTTACCTATATCATTTTCCTTATCAACTAAGAAGATAGACGGAAGCAACCAAACTTCCCTTAGTCCAAATCACTTTATGAAATTTAGGGAAATTGGTATATGCGATAGAGATGATATAAACTCATTTTTAAACAAAAAAGAAATAGAAAAAGATAAAAATTTATTTAGTAAAGTGTTAAATTCATTAAACAAAGATTATTAGGAGGAGAAATGGACTTAAGAGAATTTTCTAAGAAGTTAGCCATGGCTACAGAGCACATGTCTGATGAAGAAAAACAAAGTGTACGTCAATTATTTGAAAAAGTACAAGACCAATTAAATAAAAAAACAGAATCAAGCCAAAACCTAAATGCAGGATTTGAATCAGAAGGAGAAGAAATTCCAGATGGTCCTACTCAAAGACTAGTAGACCTTAAAAATAATTTCTTAAAGCAAGTACCAACTATTACTATACATAGAGCAAAGATAGTAACAGAACTTGCTAAAGAAAATCCAGGAATGCCTGAAATAATTCTTAGAGCAAAATCATTTAGAAAATGTTGTGAAACAGCACCATTAGTTATCCAAGACGAAGAGCTTATAGTTGGAGCACCATGTGGAGCACCAAGAAGTGGAGCCTTCTCACCAGATATATCATGGAGATGGCTAAGAGATGAGCTTGATACTATAGGAGATAGACCACAAGATCCATTCTATATTTCAGAAGAAGACAAGCAATATTGTAAAGATATAATATTTCCATATTGGGAAGGAAGATCACTTGACGAAGCTTGTGAGGCAAAATATAGAGATGCTGGAGTATGGGAATTATCAGGAGAATCATTCGTATCTGACTGTTCTTACCATCAAATAAATGGAGGTGGGGACTCAAACCCAGGTTATGACGTAATTCTTATGAAAAAGGGTATGCTTGATATCCAAAACGAAGCAAAAGAACACCTAGAAAAACTAGACTACTCAAATCCTGAAGATATAGACAAAATCTATTTCTACAAATCAGTAATAGAAACAACAGAAGGTGTAATGATCTATGCTAAGAGAATGAGTGAATATGCAAAAGAACTTGCTAGAGGAGAATCTAATCCAAAAAGAAAAAGAGAACTCGAAAAGATAGCCGAAGTTAACGCTCATGTTCCAGCTCACAAGCCTAGAACATTCTGGGAAGCTATTCAATCAGTATTTACAATAGAATCTCTACTTGTAGTAGAAGAAAATCAAACAGGTATGTCAATAGGAAGAGTTGACCAATACATGTATCCATTTTACAAAGCTGACATCGAAGAGGGAAGAATTAATGACTATCAAGCGTTCGAACTTGCAGGATGTATGCTTATAAAAATGAGTGAGATGATGTGGCTTACAAGTGAAGGTTCATCTAAATTCTTTGCAGGATACCAACCATTCGTAAACATGACAGTAGGTGGTGTTACAAGAGAAGGAAGAGATGCTACTAATGACTTAACATATCTTTTAATGGATGCAGTAAGGCACGTAAAGGTATATCAACCATCACTTGCAACAAGAATTCATACCAAATCACCAGAAAAATATCTAAGAAAGATTGTAGATGTAGTAAGAAGTGGTATGGGATTTCCGGCTTGTCACTTTGATGATACTCACATTAAGATGATGCTTGCAAAAGGTGTAAGTGTGGAAGATGCAAGAGACTATTGTATGATGGGATGCGTTGAGCCACAAAAATCAGGTAGACTATACCAATGGACATCAACATCTTATACACAATGGCCAATAGCAATTGAGCTTGTACTAAACAACGGCGTTCCACTTTGGTATGGAAAACAGGTAACACCAGATCTTGGAAGCCTATCACAATATGACACATATGAAAAATTCCAAAAAGCAGTTTATGAACAAGTTTCATATATAACAAAGCTTACAGCAGCAGCCACAACAATCTCACAAATAGTACACAGAGACATGGCACCAAAGCCACTTATGTCAATCATGTATGAAGGCTGTATGGAAAGTGGAAAGGACGTATCAGCAGGTGGTGCAATGTATAATTTCGGACCAGGAGTAGTTTGGTCAGGACTTGCAACATATGCAGATAGTATGGCAGCAATTAAAAAACTTGTATACGATGACAAAAAATATACACTAGAAGAATTAAACCAAGCACTTAAAGCAGACTTTGAAGGCTATGACCAAATCAAAAGAGACTGCCTAGATGCACCAAAATATGGTAACGATGATGATTATGCTGATAATATTTGTAATGACATAATCACATTTACAGAAAGAGAACACGCAAAATACAAAACACTTTACTCAAGACTTTGTCACGGAACTCTTTCAATATCAAACAACACACCATTTGGTCAAATGACAGGAGCTTCTGCTAATGGACGTGGTGCATGGACACCACTTTCAGATGGTATATCACCAACTCAAGGTGCAGACTACAAGGGTCCTACAGCAATCATTAAGTCAGTATCAAAAATGGCAAATGATTCAATGAATATGGGGATGGTTCACAACTTTAAGATTCAAAAAGGAATTCTTGATTCAAAAGAAGGAGAAAATGCTCTTGTTACACTACTTCGTACAGCTTGTATGTATGGAAATGGTGAAATGCAATTTAACTACTTAGACAATGAAACAATGTTAGATGCACAAAAACACCCAGAAAAACATAGAGACTTAGTAGTTCGTGTAGCTGGATATTCAGCATTCTTCGTAGAATTATGTAAGGACGTACAAGACGAGATTATAAGCCGTACAATGCTAGAACATTTCTAAGATAATAGAAAGGATTAAGGATGGATGTAGATTTAAAAAAAGATGGGATTGAAAGATGTGCAAGAATCTTTAATACCCAAAAATACAACGTCCACGATGGTCCTGGAGTTAGAACTTTAATATTCTTCAAGGGTTGCCCACTTAGGTGTAAGTGGTGCTCTAACCCAGAAGGACTTAGAAGTGACTGCCAGGTAATGATGAAGAAGAATGCTTGTATAAACTGTGGCCTCTGTGTTGGAGTTTGTCCTAAGAAAATCCACTATATGGAAAATGGAGTCCATAAGATAAATCGTGATATAACTTGTATAGGTTGTAGAAAATGCGAAAAAGCCTGCCTTCAAAATGCCATAGAAATAGTTGGAGAAGATAAGACAATATCAGAGATAATGGATATTGTAAGAGAGGACAAAGATTTTTATTTGATGAGTGGTGGAGGACTTACGGTTGGAGGAGGCGAATGTTCAAATCAAGCAGAAAGCCTAAAATCACTCCTTGAAGCAAGCCATATGGATGGGATAAATACAGCCATAGAAACTTGTGGATATATGTCTCAAAAATCCCTTGATTTAATAAAAGATCATGTTGACTTATTCCTATTTGATATAAAACAAATGGATCCTGTAAAACACAAATATTGGACTGGAGTAAATAACGAAAGAATCCTAAGAAACCTAGCCTATCTCTTAGAAAATGGGCACAAGGTTAGAGTAAGGATGCCAATTCTTAAAGGAGTAAATGATAGCAAAGAAGAAATAATGGCAGTAGTAGACTTTCTAGAAGACTACAAGTGCTTTAAAAACTTTGATGGAATAGATCTTCTACCATACCATAGATATGGAGTAGGAAAGTATGGACAACTAGACATGGAATATCCAATGGATAAGGAAATGGAAGGGGAATTTGGATTATCAGGTGAAGAACTTGACAGGATTCAAAAATGGATTGACGAAGAAAATATAGAAGTAAACTTAGTAAGGCATTAGGTGAAAAAATGGAAAATCTACAAAGAATAGTACAAGAATCAGTACCAGGAAAACAAATAACCCTACTTCATTTAATATCTTCACCAGATTCACAAGTTAACGAAAAAATTGGACTTGACAAGGGAAATGCCATAGGAATAATGACACTTACACCCACAGAGAGCTCAATTATAGCAGCAGATGTAGCATCAAAGGCTGCGTGTGTGGAAATTTGTTTTATAGATAGGTTCAACGGATGTGTTCTTTTGCAAGGAGATAATGAAAGTGTAAGACAATCTCTTGAAGCAGTAAAAGATACATTTGAAAGAATGCTTAAATTTACATCATCTCCTGTAACAATATCATGAAACTAAAGTGGCTTATTATAGGAAATGACGGGGTTGGGAAAACAAGCTTATCATCTATTATAGAAGAAAAAGACCTAAACAAGAAAAAAAGCCTCGACTTTCAATATAGGGATAAGACAATAGAAGCTCCTGAAGGTTTTATAGAAAACTCCTACCTAAACAATGCCTTAATAATGGTCGGGCAAAACCAAGCGAAAGTAGTTGTTTTTATGCTTGATGATGAAAAAGACAACCACATTCCACCTAACTTTGCCAAAACATTTACAAGAAAAACCATTACCATAATAAATAAAATCGACCTTTATGACAAAGAGGACATGGATAGGTTAAGAGAGATAAAAGATTCAATAGGAAGTGAAATAGGATTTGAAATATCCTTAAAAACAGGTGAGGGAGTCGATAAATTAAAAAAATATATAGAAGAAATTGAGGATGAAAGATGCTTTTTATAACAGAAGATAAATTAAGAAATCAATATAAAAAAAGCCCTTTTGACTCATACCTACTAAAAAAAGGAAACAAGCTCACTCCTCAAGCAAGACAATTTCTCATAGACTTTAGGATAAAAATCATAAATGAAGAAAATCCTAAGCCTATAAAAAAGAAAGAAGATTTAAAGATTGAAGATAAAGTCTTTAAAGATAAGAAGTATATAAAAAAAGTTCTAATTCTAAAAGAACTTGCCCTAGATATAAGAGAATTTGATCAAGAATTTGCCTTAATAATAAATCAATATGCCTTAGACTTTTATAAGAAAAAAGAAATTAAAATCGATCAAACAGATATTAGTAAAGATGAGGCGATTGAGATATACATAAAGCTAGATCTCATAAGTCCATACCTAAGGGCATTTACAAGTATAAATAAGGCCATAGAAAAACTAGAAGAAATTCATGATGATGATGTAGAAAAAATATCATCAATCCTATATGACTGGTTTATAAATATAAGCAAAGGAGGATAGTCTTATTAATTTAGAAAATGTAAATAAAGTTATAAAAGATTTCGAAAAATCAATAGAAAATCCTAAAAAATCCAAGGGCAAAAAACTTTACACAGGTGTAGACCTAGGTACAGCCTTTATTGTACTTTGTGTTTTTGATGAAGATAAAAAACCAATAGCCGGTGCTTATGAATTTGCTCAAGTAGTAAGGGATGGGATGGTAGTTGATTATATAGGAGCTTGTGACATAGTAAGAAAACTTAAAAGTAAGCTTGAAGAAGAAATTGGGGATGAGCTTATCTATGCAGGATGTGCAATCCCTCCAGGAACAGAAAACATTGACGGTGGAGCTGTCAAAAATGTCGTAGAATCCGCAGGTTTTATAACAGAAAAAGTTCTAGATGAGCCAAGTGCAGCAAATACACTCCTAAAGCTTGATAATGGAGCAGTGGTAGATATAGGTGGCGGCACAACAGGTATATCTATAATAAAGGATAATAAGGTAATAAAAGTTTTGGATGAGGCCAGTGGAGGTACTCACTTTTCCTTAGTTTTATCAGGGGCATATAAGGTAGACTTTGATAAGGCTGAAGAGATAAAAAGAGACTTCAACAAACATCAAGAAATCTTTCCTGTGGTAAGAGCTGTAATAGATAAAATAATTTCAATAATTGATAATGCTTGTATGGGTTATGACATAGATCAAATAGTTCTTGTAGGTGGTACAGCACTTTTAACTGGTATGGAAGAATATATTGAGAAAAAACTTGGTATAAGGACTTTAAAACCATCAAATCCAATGTTTGTAACACCAATTGGAATTGCTCTTTCACTTATAGAGGATGATAAAAATGGACATTAAGCTAATAAAGGCACCAAGTCCTGCAACACTTGATATAATACAAAACAGATCAAAGCTTAAATTTGATAAAAGCCCTGGAGCCATGGGACTTGTTCAAGGAAAGATGATAGAAATGACCGTAGCTTGTGATATAGCTTATAAGACTAGTGGTGTAGAAGTGTCAGATGTAAGAGGATCTTGTCCTCAAAATATGGTCATGCTTGCCATAGTAGGTGATATGGAAGAAGTCAAGGTAGCACTTAGAAATATTGAAGAAAAAAGCAAGGAAAAAGACATATGGTAATCGCAAAACTTATTGGCAATGTATGGGCAACAAGAAAATATGATTCACTAAATGGTTTAAAGTTTATGTTAGTAGAAATTTTAGACGGAAGTGATAAAAATAAAAAAATTGTAGCAGTAGATACTATAGGAGCAGGAAGGGGAGATAGGGTTATAATAACCCAAGGTTCATCAGCAAGAGCAATCCTTGAAGAAGAATCTCATAGTAAAATTCCTGTTGATGCTGTCATAGTTGGAATAATAGATGAGGATTGCGATTTTTAAGGGAGGTTTTAATGAAAAGACTTATAAGCCAAGAAGAAGTCTTAAAAAATAAGGATCAAAAAGAAATCTTTGTTGATAAAAATACCTTAATAACTGCAGCAGCTAGGGACCTTTGTAAGGACTTAGGTATAGAAATAAAGTGTATTAATTCAGTTAAAGAGGTAGAAGAAAATAAAGAATCTACAAAAAAAGAATATATAGAAATTAAAGAAAAAGAAAATAAAAAAGAAAACCAAGCTGTTTTATCAGAAAACCAAATCTATAACATCCTAAAAGATGGTATAAATCAAGGACTAATATCAGAAAGTGATATTGAAAGGATGTTGGGATAGATGAGTGAGTTTAGTCTGTTACTTAGTAAATTAGTGGAAAATTATAAAGAAAATAATGAAAAAATTAATATAGACCTTTACAAAATACCTATAGGTATATCAGGAAGACATATTCACCTTTCACAAAAAGACTTAGATACCTTATTTGGAAAGGGATATGAACTTACACCCATAAAAAAACTATCACAACCTGGTCAATTTGCTTGTAAAGAAACACTTACAATAGCAGCTAGGAAGGGATGTATAGAAAATGTAAGGATAATAGGTCCTGTAAGAAGTCAAAGCCAGGTAGAAATACTTAGGGCAGATGCTTTTAAACTAGGAATAAAACCTGTTTTAAGACTTTCAGGAGATTTAGAAAATACTCCAGGAGTTACCATTATAGGAGCTAAAGGAAGCATAATACTTAAAGAAGGTGTAATAGTAGCCCAAAGACATATCCACTTTAACAATGAACAAGCAAGAGTTCGTGGTTATAAAAATGGAGACATAGTTTCCATAAGAGTAGGTGGACAAAGATCAGCTATTCTAGAAAATGTAAGCATCAGGGTAGGAGATAATGGATACCTTGATTGTCACATTGACCAAGAAGAGGCAAATGCCTTAGGACTTGGCCCAAAAGACTATGCAGAGATTATAAGATAAGGGGTTTAGATGACTGAAAAAAAAGAACAAGCTAAAAATGAAACTGTAAACAAAAAAACAGAAAACGAAAAAAAAGTTCAAGAAGAAGTAAAAGAAATATCAAATAAAACAAAAAATAAAAAAGAAGAAAAAAAGGAGATAAAAACAATGGCACAATTAGATGCATTAGGAATGATTGAAACAAAAGGTTTAGTAGGAAGTATCGAAGCAGCAGATGCAATGGTAAAGGCAGCAAATGTAACATTAGTTGGAAAAGAACATGTAGGTGGAGGCCTTGTAACAGTTCTTGTAAGAGGAGATGTAGGAGCAGTGAAAGCAGCAACAGATGCAGGAGCTGCAGCAGCACAAAGAGTTGGAGAATTAATCTCAGTACATGTAATTCCAAGACCACATGCAGAAGTAGAAACAATCTTACCTCATAAAGAATAAGAAAAACCTTTAAAATTAATAGATAAAAATTTAAAAATATAGAAAGAAGGTAAGTATGCAAGAATTCGATTTTGATCTTGCTTCTATTCAAGCCGCAAGAGACCTTGCAAGACGTGGACACGAAGCAGAACTTAAACTAAGAGATTATACATTTGACCAAATTGATAGAATCATAAAAGCCATAGCAGAAGCTGGAGAAATCCACGCAAAAGAACTTGCGCAAATGGCAGTAGAAGAAACAGGATTTGGTAAAGTTGAAGATAAAATTTATAAAAACCACATGGCTAGCGGACTTCTATATGAAGGAATCAAAAACCAACAAACAATCGGCATAGTAGATGCTGATGAAGCTGGTCAAGTAATAACAATAGCAGATCCAGTTGGCCTAATAATGGGAATTGTTCCATCAACAAATCCAACATCAACTGTTTTATATAATTCAATGATAGCTATAAAATCAAGAAATCCGATTATCTTTAGTCCACATCCAAAGGCTAGTAAGTGTACAGCCAGGGCAATTGAGATAGTAAACGAAGCAGCAGTAAAGGCTGGAGCACCAGATAACATAGTTCAAGGATTATCAAAACTTTCTATGGATGCAACCAACGCCCTAATGCATGCTGATGAAGTTAAACTTATCATCGCTACAGGTGGACCAGCAATGGTAAAAGCAGCATATTCAGCTGGGAAACCAGCTATTGGAGTAGGTGCAGGAAACTCACCAGCTTATATTGAAAGAACTGCAGATATTAAAAGGGCCGTAAGAAATATAATGGCTTCAAAGACATTTGACAATGGTACTATCTGTGCTTCAGAGCAATCAATAATAGTAGAAAGATCAAATAGAGAAGAAGTTATAAGAGAATTTAAACAAGCCGGCGCCTACTTCATGAATGATGAAGAATGCAAAAAAGTTTGTGCCCTTTTATTTAGAAATGGGACAGCAATGAACCCTAACTTTGTAGGTAGAAGTGCAAAGGTAATAGCCGATGCTGCAGGAATATCAATTCCACAAGGTACAAGAATACTTATAGGCGAACAATATGGAGTTGGTAAAGAATATCCACTTTCATTTGAAAAACTTACATCAGTATTAGGATTTTATACAGTAAGTGACTGGAAAGAAGCATGCGATCTATCATTTAAACTTCTTGAAAATGGTATAGGACACACAATGAGTCTTCACACAGAAGATAAGGAAATTGCAAGGAAATTTGCTATAAAACCAGCAAGTAGAATCTTAGTAAATACAGGTGGAACAATGGGTGGTACTGGACTTTCAACAGGACTTCCAATAGCATTAACACTTGGATGTGGAACAATGGGTGGCTCAAGTGTATCTGAAAATGTTGGACCAAAACATTTAGTAAACTTTAAAAAACTAGTATATGGAACAATTGATGCAGATAAGGTAGTAGCAGAAGACAAAATATTTGCTAAGTATCATGGAAATTGCTCAAGTCAAATAAATAATGGACTACCAAAATACTTTGAATATTCAACAGGATGTAACAATTGTAAAACTGAGGAAGAAAGAAAACATTCAAACTTTAATGAAACAGGAGAGATTAACCTAGAAGAATTAAAAGATATGGTTGACTCACTAGTAAAAGCCTTCAAAGGTGAATAATACGTTTATAAATTAAAATAAAAATAAAGGAGAATTATAATGAACGAAGCATTAGGAATGATTGAAACAAAAGGTTTAGTAGGAAGTATCGAAGCAGCAGATGCAATGGTAAAGGCAGCAAATGTAACATTAGTTGGAAAAGAACATGTAGGTGGAGGCCTTGTAACAGTTCTTGTAAGAGGAGATGTAGGAGCAGTGAAAGCAGCAACAGATGCAGGAGCTGCAGCAGCACAAAGGGTTGGAGAATTAATCTCAGTACATGTAATTCCAAGACCACACACAGAAGTAGAAACAATTCTTCCTTCTAGAAAATAAGAATAAAAAATATGCGATATGATTTATCGAACTTTTATGGAAAATTAGAAGAAAAGTTTAATAAATCTCAAGCAAGAGAAACCCTAATATACCTATTAGAAGAATTCTCTAAAACAATAAGTTTAAAGGATGAAGGAGCCATTATCTTTGTAGGTAATGAGCTCTCATCTTTTCTTAGAGTAAAGGGACAGACAGACCTTGCTTATAAGATTTATAAAATATTAGTTGACTTAGTTATAAAAAACTATGGCAAAAAATCTAAAGAATATGCAAGTCTTCTCTTAAATATAGGAAACTGTGATATAGTAGCAAAAAACTACGATAAGGCCATAAAAAGGCTTGATGAATGTGAAGAAATCCTTAAAAACTTTGATGATATAGGCTATCTACTAGCTAGTCTATATAATAATAGGTCACAAGCTTATAGGGCAAAATCTATCCTAGATAAAGCTGAAGCTGATATAGAAAAAGCCCTAGACTTAATAGATAAAAAGGAAAGAATTGCAGTATCTAGGATAAATCTTGCAGAAATTTTAATACTTAAAAAAGAATATAACAAGGCCCTTACAAATGCAAAGCTTGCCATAGACTATTATGAAAAAAATAATCTTAAAGTACCTCATTTAGCTAATGCCTATGCAACTTGTGCTAATATCTTTTATAAACTAGGAGAATATGATATAGCAATCAAATATTACAAAAAAGCAATTGAAGTATTCGATCAAACAGTAGGAGAAGGTCCAGTTAAAAAAGTTCTAGAAAGAAATCTAGAAGAGGCAAAAAGGAAAAGAGATATCTTATGAAGGCAATAGAATTATCAAAAAACTACTTCTATGATGTAGCTTATCCTATCTTTAAAAAAGAATATCCACAAATTGAAGACATCTGGGCTACAGGCTTGGTTGGAGAAGGATCAGAAAACTTTAGGCTAGATGATGAAATCTCAAAAGACCATGACTATGGTCCGGGATTTTGTATATGGTTAAAAGAAGAAGATAAGATAAAGCACCAAAGAAAAATAGAAGAAATTTTAAAGAAAATCCCTAAAAAATATATGGGATATGAAAGAATCGAGACAGCTACTGCTGGCAAAAGAACGGGACTTTTTTCTATAGAAGAATTTTATTACAAGTACACATCTTTTAGGAAATTTCCTATAGAAGATATTGATTTTCTTAAAATTCCAGAATCATATCTAGCGACAGCAACTAATGGCGAAGTATTTTTTGATAATTGTAAGATTTTTACAAGATATAGATTATACCTAAAAGAATTCTATCCAGATGATGTGTTAAAGAAAAAACTTGCAGCCTACTTATTTCAAATGGGACAAGCTGGACAATATAACCTAAAAAGAAGCCTTGATAGAAAAGATATTGGTGGAGTTTTTTTATCAAAAAGTGAATTTATAGAGGGATTATTCGGTTCACTTTTCTTACTTGCTAAAGTATATATGCCATATTATAAACTCAGACTAAGAAGATTAAAACAAATAGATTACTATCCAAAAGAGCTTATAAATGATATAGAAAAATTTATCCTTTCAAATGATTATAAAGAGCTTATAGACTTATCCGAAAAACTATCTATATATATAAAAGAAATATTAAAGTTTAGAAATATGACAAGGATAGATGAGTCATTTTTACTTATCCAAGCTCAGCAAGTACAAAAATCTATAAGAAATCCACAAATTAGAAATATAAGTCTTATGAAAGGAAATTAAATGAGAGATATATTTTTATATGTAGATAAGGAAAAGTTAGATGAAATCTATAAAGAAAAAAATATAAGCAAAGAGTCTAGGGCAAAGATAAATTTTATTGTAAACTTTGAATGGGATCAATTTGACAAAGTCAAAGGACTCAATGGAAGGGCATCATGTCAAGACTCTCCTATAGAGTTTATGATAATGAGACTTGCCCAATACCTATCATATGATAGAGAGCTTATAAGTCTAATCTTTGATGACATGGCTTACGCAAAAGATGAAAAATTTAATCCAATCTATGATAAGTATGCTAGAATGATGGAATATACAGATAAGAAAAACTTTGAAAAAATAAAGAAAAGTCTAAATTATTTATCACCAGTAAAAAGATCTACACTTTTATCTATCAAAAATGCTCTACAAAATCAAAAAGTCAAACTTCCAGATAAGCTTGAAAAAGTAAGGCCAGAAAAAAGTGAGTCAAAAAGAATCTCTTCCACAGACTATTTTATATGTGAGATATCTTTTATGTCCCTAAAAACCTTATGGAAAATAGAAGAGTTAGTAAAAATGAAAAACCATAATTTAGTTGAAAAAATATATCAAAATACTATATATTTATATAAAAGATTGAATTATGGGGTGGGAAATGAAAGATAAAAATGAACTTTATTCTATAGGACAAGCATCAAAGCTTGCAGATGTATCTACAAGAACCCTAAGACACTATGAGTCTATAGGAATAATAAAACCAGACTATGTCAAAGAAAATGGCTACAGATACTATAATAAGGACACCATAATGATGATGTCAATAATAAAATACCTACAATTTATGGACTTTTCCCTAGATGAGATAAAAGAATTCATCTTCAAAGCAAATTACCATGACATAGATGAAAGCTTTAGCAAACTTATAAAAAATACAGAAAATGAAATAAAAAAACTTAGGGAAAGATTAGTTATAATAAAAGATTGGCATGAGCTTATAAACGAAGCAGCAGCAGCTTTTACCTTGGGAAATAGCAATCCAAGCGTAAAATACTTCGAAGAAGAAGAGTTTATAGCTTATCCATTTGACTTTGACTACAATTACGAAAAGTCTATCCTAAGTCTTGATTATACAAACTTTGTAAAAGAAGAAAATAACAAGATTACAGGCGCAGTCATGTTTTATTTTTCCTCCTTTGTAGATAGGATAAAACATGAAGATGAAAATAGAGATATTGATGCAATCTACATCCAAAAAACTGTGAAAGATATTGAAAATAGAAACCATATATTCAAAAGAGAAAAGGGATTTTATGCATCAGTTTACCACTTTGGACCATATAATAATATAAAGAAATCCTACAAAAAGCTCATAGAATGGAGCAAAAGCTATAGGTACAAATTAAAGGGTTCATCCATAGAAAGATTTGTTGTGGATACATGGACCTTTAGGGATAAGAGCCAGTACTTAACAGAAATACTTATACCGATAGAAATGAAAGTAAATTAAAGGAGAACAGATGACATTTTCAGTAAAATCTACTATAAAGGTTGGAGATGATAGCCTTGAAACAATTAATACCCTTGGGGCAAAAAAAATATTTTTCATAACTGATCCTTTTGTAGTAGAAAGTAGAATGATAGATCAAGTTATAAATTTACTTGATAAGTCAGTAAACTATACTATATTTAGTGAAATAAGACCTGACCCCAACCAAGAGCTAGTAGATAATGGGAAAAGCGCTCTTAAAAACTTTAATCCAGATCTTGTAATAGCTATAGGTGGGGGAAGTGCTATAGATGCAACAAAGGCAATTATATACAATATCTACAAAGAAATAGGAGAAAAAATTCCATTTATAGCTATACCTACAACAGCAGGAACCGGGTCAGAGGCTACAAACTTTGCTGTAGTTACAGTTGGTGATAGCAAAAAGGTTCTTATAGATGATCTTATGTTACCAGATTACGCTCTCTTGGTAGCTAAATTCACCAAAACAGTCCCAAACTTTATAACAGCAGATACAGGAATGGATGTTCTAACCCATGCCCTTGAAGCCTATATAAGTAAAAATGCTTCAATTTATACAGATACCTTTGCAGAAACTTGTATAAAAACAGTCTTTGAGATTCTACCAAAGGTATATGATGATGGGGATAGACTTTCACTTAGAGAAAGAATGCTTGAAGTATCGAACATAGCAGGTATTGCCTTTAACAATGCGGGACTTGGCATAAACCACTCCCTTGCCCACACAATAGGAGGAAACTTCCATATATCCCATGGAAGATTAAACGCAATTCTTCTTCCATATGTCCTAGACTATAACTGTAAGAATGATGAAAGAGCAAGAAAAAAACTAGATAGCTTAGCTAAGAAACTAGGACATAATGATTACACCTGTATAATAAAAGAGATAGAAAAACTAAACAAAAAATTTAAAATTCCAGAAAAGCTATCAGGACTTGGAAAAATTGATGCAAGAAACTATGCAAATGCAATAGATAAGATGGCAGATACAGCTCTCAATGATAGGTGTACACCTACAAATCCTGCCCTTGTAACAAAATTTGATCTCGCAAATATACTAAGAGATTCTTTCTAATTATGAAAAATTTTACAAAAAAATCAAAAAATTCTACGATTAAGTAGGATTTTTTTAATTTTCTTACTAACTTTAATAAATTAAAAGACATAATTTATCAAAGATTAACCTTTGCCTAGATTGACAAATAATCTTTTGTGGTATAGAATATTTTTTGAAATAATATGTTTTATAATAAAGGAGAGAAAATTGAATAAGTCGGTATTTGGGAAAATTACTTCCATAATATTTCTAATAACATATGCAATATTTTTTGTATTTATAAATAAATATAACATTCTACCAATAAATTACAGAATATTAATTCTATTTATACTATTTATTCCAGTACTAGGAAATCTAATCTTATGCTTTTTAGGTAAAAAATTTCTAATAGGGAAAATCTTACTTTTTATTATCCTACTTCTCTTAAGTCTTGGAGAAGTTTTATTTATTTCCTATGCACACAAATCCATTAGCACAGTTGAAGAGATATCAAATAGCAAACATCAAATAAAAAATGAAGTATCCTTTCTTGTATTAAAGGATTCTCCTATAAAATCAATCGAGGAAATAGATGGGAAAAATATAATTACAGCAGAAACTATAGATTCTAAAAGTACCACCAAAGCACTAGAATCACTTGATTCTACAAACTTAGAACCAATCGACTATACCGACTATGTAACAGGTGCTAAGGGACTTTTAAATGGTGAGGCAGATCTTATGCTTCTTAATGAAAGCTTTAGAGCTATGGTAGATGAAAACATTGAAGGCTTTAGTGAAAAAACTAGAGTTTTAAAATCAGTTTTAATAGATGAGAAAAAAGAAAAACAAGAAAAAAAGCAAGTAAAAGAAGATGAAAGCTTCAATGTATTTATATCGGGTATAGACACCTACGGAGCTCTTTCCAATGTCTCAAGATCTGATGTAAATATGATAGTGAGTATAAATCCAAGAAAAGGAAAAATCTTAATTACATCAATACCAAGAGATACCTACCTTAAAATAGGTGATATGGGTTATGATAAACTAACCCATGCTGGGCTTTTTGGGGTAGATACATCCATTAAAAGTATAGAGAACTTTTTTAATATAGACATAGACTACTTTGGAAAAGTGAATTTCACTAGTTTAAAAGAATTAGTAGACATACTTGGGGGAATTACAGTAGAAAATCCGGTAGAATTCACTACATCAGGAGGAGCCTACCACTTTCCACAAGGTGAAATATATATGGATGGTGATATGGCACTTGCCTTTGCTAGAGAAAGATATCATCTAGAAGAGGGAGATTTCGATAGAGGGCGAAACCATACAAGGATAATGACAGGAATAATAAAAAAATTATTAAGTCCAGAGATGCTACTAAATTTCAACACTCTTGCAGAAATAGCCCTAAAATCAGTAAACACAAATATGTCTTATGATAAGATGATAGAGCTTGTCAACAAGCAAATAGAAAAAGGGCAAAACTGGGATATAGAAAGCCAATCTCTTGAAGGATACGGAAGCATGGGAGAAGAATCTCTACTCATGCCAAATGCACAATTATACATGATGATACCAAGTGAGGATTCAGTTAAAGAGGTTAGGGAAAATATTATAGAGAACAATAAGTAGAATTATCTAAGTGAAAGAAGGTTAAGATGAAAATAACAGTATTAGGGATGGGATATGTAGGATTATCAAATGCAATCTTACTATCTCAGTCAAATGAAGTAATAGGTATAGATGTAGTTAGTGAGAAGGTTAATTTGATTAATAATAAAAAATCACCTCTAAAAGATGACTATATAATCAATTATTTAAAAAATAAAAACTTAAACTTTGTAGCTAAAACTTCAGGAAAAGATGATTATGCAGATAGTGATTTAGTTATTTTAGCTTTACCTACAAACTATGATGAAAAAGAAGAATTTTTTGATACACATTTTTTAGATGATGCTATCAAAGAAATCAAAGAGATTAGGAATAACTTACCTATATTAATAAAATCAACTATTCCTATAGGCTATACTAGAGAAAAAAACGAAGAGTATAAGTCTAATAATATATATTTCTCACCAGAATTTTTGAGAGAGGGCAAGGCACTATACGATTCCTTACATCCATCAAGGATTATAGTAAGTGAGAACGGTGGATTTGAAAAAGAAATTGCAAGACTATATAAAAGTGAAGCACTTAATAATCCAAAAGTATTATTAATGAAAAGCGATGAAGCAGAGTCGGTAAAACTATTTGCAAATACATACTTAGCTATGAGAGTTTCATTTTTCAATGAACTAGATACATTTGCTATAGCAAAAGGACTTGATAGCAAAAATATTATAGAAGGTATTTCGGAAGATCCTAGAATTGGAAACTACTATAACAATCCTTCATTTGGATATGGTGGATATTGTCTTCCAAAAGATACTAGACAACTTTACGCAAACTATAAAGAAATACCTAATGCTTTATTTAAACCAATAATAGAATCTAATGAAGTAAGAAAAGAATTTATAGCAAAGGATATTATGACTTACAAACCTAAACAAATAGGGATATATAGATTGGTAATGAAAAAAGGATCTGATAACTTTAGAAAATCAGCTATATTCGACATTATAGAAATTCTTAAAAAAGAAAATGTAGATTTGATTATTTATGAACCAACTGTAGATAGTGATGAGTTTGAAGGATTAAAAGTCATAAATAACTTAGAAGAATTTAAGGAGGCTGATATTATAATTGCTAATAGAATATCAGATGATTTAAAAGATATAGAAGAAAAGGTATATTCTAGAGATATATTTACTAGAGACTAACAAAAATTAATTGTCTATCATTATAGTTAAATAAACTAAAATATAGAATACTAAAATAAAGGAATGCAAATGGATTACAAAAATATATTTAACAAAAAAAATTTTATACTCTTAGCATTTGATATCATGATAATAAACTTGGCATATTTTCTAGCACTTTATTTCAGATTTGATTTAGATTTTTCACTTATACCCAAAGAATATTATGATGGATTTAGAAACTATGCTTTGATAAATACTATAATAACTATAATGATTTATTCTATGTTTAAGCTATATAGGATGATATTAGAGTATGCATCTTACAATGAGTTAATAAAAATAACGGAAGCAGTTATCTTGTCATTACTAGTTCATATTTTAGGTATAACAATATTTGTACATAGGATGCCTATATCTTATTTTATCTTTGGGTTTTTAATCCAATATGTTCTTACAGTCGGTCTAAGATTTTCCAAAAAAATGCTTATCCAAGGAAGATATAACGCAATTGAAAAAAATCCTAAATTTAAAAGAGCAATCATAGTAGGAGCAGGATCTGCTGGACAGACTATAAAAGAAGATATAAATAAATCTAATAGGCAAGAAAACACTCAAATAAATGTAATAGCCTTTATAGATGATAATCCAGGCAAAAAAGGTCAATACATAGATGGAGCGATGGTATATGGTGGAAGAAATGATATAAAAGATCTAGTAGTAAAAGAAAATATAGATATTATATTAGTTGCCTTACCATCAGCACAAAGTGACCAAAAGAAAGATATCCTCAAGATATGCAATAGTACAGGATGTGAAGTTAAAATTCTTCCAGGTCTTTATCAGCTAGTTCAAGGAAAGATTTCAGTATCAAGGATGAAAGACATACAAATAGAAGACCTTCTTGGACGTGAGTCTGTAAAGGTATTTAACAATGAAACATTTGAATATCTTAATGATAAAGTAGTCTTAGTTACAGGTGGAGGTGGCTCTATAGGCTCAGAATTATGTAGGCAAATTGCCCAATATGGTCCCAAAGAGCTTATAATCTTTGATATATATGAAAACAATGCTTATGAGATAGAGCAAGAGCTTAAGAGGAATTTCAAAGATTTAAACTTAAGAACACTAATAGGTTCTGTAAGGGACTACAATAGAGTAAAACATGTTTTTGAAAAACATAGGCCTGACATTATATTTCATGCGGCAGCTCATAAGCATGTACCTTTAATGGAAGTAAGTCCTATTGAAGCTATAAAAAATAATGTAAGAGGAACCTATATAGTTGGCCTTTTAGCACTTATATATGATGCTAAAAGATTTGTACTTATATCAACAGATAAAGCGGTAAATCCAACATCAATAATGGGAGCTACAAAAAGAGTATGTGAGAAAATAATTCAAGGTCTAAATGATGTAAAAAAAGACCAAGAATACTCAAAACTTTCAAAGATAATTGAAAGAGATGGGGATCATACTATAGTAATAGATCCATCAAAAGAGCTTGAAGGAAAAAATCCTACTACGGAATTTGTAGCAGTAAGGTTTGGTAATGTATTAGGATCCAATGGTTCAGTTATACCCCTATTTAAAAGACAAATTGCAGAAGGGGGACCTGTCACAGTAACACATCCTGATATTATAAGATATTTTATGACAATAAAAGAGGCTGTAAAACTAGTACTTCAAGCAGGCTCAATGGCCAAGGGTGGAGAAATTTTTGTCCTTGATATGGGAGATCCAGTAAAGATAGATACCCTTGCAAGAGAGCTTATAAAACTATCAGGATATGAACCTGATATTGATATAAAAATAGTGTACACAGGTCTTAGACCTGGTGAAAAACTTTATGAAGAAAAACTAATGGATGAAGAATGCCTTGAAGGAACAGAAAATAAGGGAATAGCCATAGGAAAGCCACTTGAGTTTTCAAGGGAAGATTTCTTTGAAAAACTTGATAATATTATAAACCAAGACCACATAGATGATATAAATATATTTGAAACTATAAACACTTTGATAAGCACTTTTATAGGGAAAAAAAGATAAGGAGAATAAGATGAATATACCGTTTTCGCCACCAGATATAACAGAAGAAGAAATTAATGAAGTAGTAGATGCCTTAAAATCAGGTTGGATAACAACTGGTCCTAAGACAAAAAAATTAGAAAAAGAAGTTCTTAAATTTACTGGAACAAATAGGGCGGTTTGCCTTAATTCTCAAACTGCAGCTGCTGAACTTACATTAAGAGTTTTGGGAATAGGTGTTGGAGATGAGGTGATAACATCTGCCTATACTTATACAGCTACTGCATCAGTAGTAAATCATGTTGGAGCAAAGCTTATACTAATAGATACACAAGAAAATTCACTAGAAATGGACTATGTTAAGTTAGCAGAAGCAATAAACGAAAAAACAAAAGTCATAATTCCAGTAGATCTTGCAGGTATACCTTGTGATTACGAAAGAATATTTGATATAGTAAATTCTAAGAGAGATCTCTTTAAAGCAAATAATAAAATACAAGAAAATTTCAATAGAATAATTGTAATGGCTGACACTGCCCATGCTTTTGGAGCAGAAATTAATGGGAAAAAGGTTGGCTCAATTGCAGACTTTTCAAACTTCTCATTCCATGCAGTAAAAAATTTCACAACAGCAGAAGGTGGACTTGCTACTTGGAAAGATAGGGATGGACTTGATAATGAAGAACTTTATAAAAAATATCAACTTTTATCATTGCATGGTCAATCAAAGGATGCTCTAAGTAAAACAAAATTAGGCTCATGGGAATATGACGTAATAGGGCCTTGGTTTAAATGTAATATGACTGATGTTTTAGCATCTATTGGTCTAGCCCAAATTAAAAGATATGAAAAACTCTTAAAAAGAAGAGAAGATATAATTAAAAAATATGATCAAGCATTTAGACCACTAGGAATTAAAACTCTTGATCATTTTGCAAACGGTTATAAATCATCAGGGCACCTATATCTAACTAGAATACCAAATATAAATGGTGATGAAAGAAATAAAATTATAGAAGAAATGGCTAAAAGAGGTATAGCTTGTAATGTTCATTATAAGCCATTACCACTTTTAACTGCATATAAAAATTTAGGATTTGATATAAAAGATTATCCAAATGCTTATAATCACTTTGTAAATGAAGTTACTCTTCCACTTCATACAAAATTAAGTGATAAAGAAGTGGATTATGTGATAGAAAATTACATAGATATAGTAACAGATTATATTATAAGGTAATAATTTTGAGAAATTGGAAAGATTTGCCAAAAGAATTACAAAATGATGAAGTATTTCCATATTATAAATATTTAAAAAATAAACAAATTAGCTTGTTTTTTAAAAGGGTTTTCGATATAATAATGTCACTTTTTATGATAATTATACTATCACCATTGTTAATTATTTTGGGTATTTTAATAAAAATTGATTCTAAAGGAAGTCCTATATATAAATCAAATAGGGTAACTCAATATAATAGAGTTTTTAAAATATACAAGTTTAGAACAATGATAGAAGGTGCTGATAAACTAGGAAGTCAGGTTACTATAGATAATGATACGAGAATCACTAGGATTGGTAAAACACTAAGAAAATATAGACTTGATGAATTACCTCAACTTTTTAATATTCTAAAGGGAGATATGAGCTTTGTAGGAACAAGACCCGAGAGTGTTCATTATGTTAAATATTATACTAATGAAATGTATGCTACATTACTTATGAGAGCAGGAGTAACATCTAAAGCTAGTATAGAATATAAGGATGAAGCTGAATTACTTAATATGGCTGAAAATGTAGACAATATTTATATAAATAAAATATTGCCAGGTAAGATGGAAATAAATATAAATACATTAAAAAACTTCTCTTTAATAAATGAATTTAAAATATTGTTTAATACAATAATAGCGGTAATTAGAAAGGATTAGTTAGATGGATAATTCAAAGTTTATAAAAGGTTTAGTGTCCATTATAATGCCATCTTGGAATACAGAAAAATATATAGGGGAGGCTATACAATCTGTAATCAACCAAATTTATACTAATTGGGAATTAATAATTGTAGATGATTGTTCTACAGATAATACAGAGAAAATAGTTTCCAAATTTAATGATAAGAGAATTAAATTTTTTAAGAATGAAAAGAATTTAGGTGCGGCTTTATCTAGAAATAAGGCATTAAGAGAAGCAAAAGGTGAATGGATTGCTTTTCTTGATTCTGATGATGTACGGTGTAAGGATAAACTTGAAAAACAAATTAGCTTTATGGAAAAAAATGGTTATATTCTTTCATATACAGAGTATGAAAAAATTGATGAAAAATCTAAGTCCTTTAATATAACTGTAACTGGTCCAGAGCACGTAGATAAAAAGAAAATATATAGATATGATTATATTGGGCAATTAACAATGATATATAATGCCAATAAATTTGGTGTAATTCAAATAGATGATATAAGTAAAAATAACGATTATGCTATAAGATTAAAGCTATATAACACTATTCCAGATACTAAAGCATACCTATTGAAACAAAAATTAGCAAAATATAGAGTTAGAAAAGTTAGTATAAGTCACGATAAATTTATCAAAAAATTTAAAAGTCATTATAACTTATTTCATATATGTGATAAAAAAAATTCAATAATATCATTATTGTATGCATGTAGAAATATGTTTTATGGTGTTTTTAAAAAAATTAAATATGAAAATTAATGAGGATATAAATGAACAGAGATAACATTCTATACAAATTAAGGAGAAGAGGACAAGTTTTAGCAAGTAAATTTATTTCAGATGAATTATTATGTAAAATATATTCTAGAGCAATCCTTAAGAAAAGTATTAATTTAAAAAATCCAAAAACCTTTAATGAAAAGATACAATGGTTAAAGATAAATTATTTTCCAAATAATGCCCTTGTAGTAAAAGGAACAGATAAATATAGAGTAAGAAATTATATAGCTAATAAAGGTTTAGATAATATTTTAGTTCCTTTAATTGGACAATGGGATTCTGTTGAAAATATAAATTGGGATAAACTGCCAAAAAAATTTGTAATAAAATGTAATCACGGATGTGCGTATAATATAATTTGTACTGATAAGGATGATTTTGATAAATCAGAAGCTTTGAAATTACTAAATAAATGGATGAATGAAGACTTCGGAGAATTTAATATTGAAAGACATTATTCTAAAATAACTCCTCATATTATATGTGAAAAATTCTTAGGAGAAAATATAGTAGACTACAAGTTTTTCTGTTTTAACGGAATTCCTAAGTTTATATATGTTTCATCAAACATGATTAATGATAGAGATGCAGAAATTGGTTTTTTTAGCATGGAAGGTGAAAAACTTGATTTTAGTAGAGATGACTATAAAACCATAAAAATAGATAAATTAGAGTTGCCAAGTTTTTATGACGAAATGAAGAATGCAGCTGAAGTTTTATCTAAGGATTTTGTTTTTGTGAGGGTGGATTTTTTTATAGCTGATGGAAATTACTATTTCGCAGAGCTAACATTTACCCCAGCTGGAGGTATGATACCATTTAATCCACCTGAATATGATTATAAATTAGGTAAAATGATAGATATTTCTATGTTTGAAAAACAGGAGAATATATGAGGATTTTACATATTAATTCTACTATAGTTGTTAATAGTGGTGTAATGAGTGTTTTAATGAATTATTTTAGAAATATAGATAAAAATAAGGTTCAATTTGATTTTTTATATTTTGATAAAATAAATCCTAATTCTAAAACTTATAAAAATGAGATTCAAAAATTAGGTGGAAATGTTTATAAGATTGCTAATTTAAAAAATATTTTCAAATTCAATAAAAAACTTGATGAATTTTTAAAAAATAATCACTACAGTACTGTGCAAATTCATGATCCTTTTGTGTTAATATTTATATATAAAACTCTAAGAAGAAATAATGTAGATAATATAATTGTCCATAGTCATGCAACAAAATGGTCTGATAAGAAATTAAATGGAATAAGGAATAGAGCTTTATGTTATAAATTAAATTCTCAAGTAGATTATAAATTTGCTTGTTCCAGTGCTGCAGGAAATTTTTTGTATAAAAGAGCAGATTTTTATGTTATGAATAATGCTATTGATTTAGATAGGTACGCTTTTAATAAAAATATTAGACATGATTTAAGAAACAAGCTTAATTTAAATAATAAGTTAGTTTTTGGTCATGTTGGTAATATGGTTCCTCAGAAAAATCACATGTTTTTATTAGAAGTATTTAAGGAAATTATTAAATTAAATTCAAATTCAATTTTAATATTGTTGGGCGACGGATATTTACGTGATGAAATTGAAAGAAAAATTAGAGAAAACAATCTAACTGATAAAGTAATTGTGTTTGGAAAGAAAATGGATGTATACCATTATTATCAAGTAATGGATTGTATGATTTTGCCATCATTATACGAGGGATTACCTATGGTTGGAGTTGAAGCTCAATGTTCTGGTTTACCTATAGTATTTGCTGATACAATAACTAGAGAAATAGGAACCGATTTTTCAGATTTTTTATCTTTAAATGATTCCTTTAAACAATGGGCTGAAATTTCTATAAAGCTTGCAGAATCAAATATTAATCGTGACAGTGGATATCTAACAATGCAAAATATGGGTTTTAACATAAAAATTGAGGCATTAAAAGTTACTGAAAAATATAAAGAGATAAACGAATAAATAATATAAATAAAAAAGGTATAATTTGATAAAATATCTTGGCATTAATTTATTTATTTTCTTTGCTTGGCAAGAGAGGAAATATGACAATATATGCGTTTTTAATTACAATGCTTGTACTTCTTAGTTTTACAGAAAAATCAAAAAATAAGTTCATCTTAAAATTTACAATTTTTTTATTATGGTTTATGGCAACATTTAGAAGTTTAAATGTTGGAAATGATACAAGAAGTTATTATAATCTATTCAATATTCTACATTATACACAAGATTATACTGAAATGACATGGAGATTTGAGGAAGGTTTTTTATTTATTAATAAAACAATATCTAGATATACTAATAATTTCACAATATTTCTAGGTATTATAAATTCATATATTTATATGATATATTATTATTTTATTAAAAATTATTCTAAAAACTATTGCATATCTCTTTTTCTTTTTATAACTTTAGGAATTTGGGCTAATACAATAAGTATTCTCAGATTGGAACTAGCTGTTACAGTTGTTCTTACTGGTTATATGATGTATGATTTAAAAAAAGCAAATAAACTAATAGCAACTATATATGCATTAATATCACCATTGTTTCAACGTATATCGATAGTATATTCTTTAGGCTTCTTGGTGCCTAAACGTTTGAGTAAAAAATTTATCAAATGGTCTAGTGTGATTGCTATAATTTCAATTATTATTCTACCTTATTTAATGAATATAATTGGAAAAATTATACCTTATTTTTATGAACACTACTTATATCAAGGTAGTAAATATTTATTAAATGATGTTAAATTAGCGTCAGTAATTAAAATGTTCATATATTTGAGTATATTTTGTTTTGGTATTTTATTTTATAAATCAGATAAAAATAAATATTATTATGATAATGATTTAGCTTTACAATTAAATATGACATGGGTAAGTTTTTTGATTTTATTTGTATCTTTAAGATTTAACTTGCTTGATAGATGTAGTTATTTTTTTAGCGTTTTTTCTATAGTATTAATACCAAATACTTTAAGAAGAATGAAACTTAAGAATAATAGAATAATTATTACTTTATTATTGGTATTTTTATTTACTCTATATTTTATAATAATTGCAATTTATAAACCTGAATGGAATAATATATACCCTTATAGTTTTAATTTCACTTTGTAGTCTAATTTTAATTAGATTATAGTATCTGACTATAGTTGGCAAAAAACTTAAGTAAAATAATTAATTCATAGGAGATTTAATGAAAATAATAACAGTATTAATAGGTGATCCTTACGGTTATCCGCCAGTTTTGAACCTTTTGCATGCATTTGAATATTTAAAAATAAAAAATACGTTAATTACAACAAAAAGTAGAAAGGATTTAAGAGAGGATTTTAAATATACTACAATTAAGCAACTTAATATTGATTACGAAGGAATAAAAAGTCCAATAAATAAAATGATTAGTTTATTTAAGTGGAGATCAAATATTTGGAATCTTATAAACTCTTATTATGAAGAGGATACTATAATATGGGTTATTACAGATGTTTCACTGAAAATATTAGGAGATAAGATAACAGGAAAAAATTTTGTTTTACATTTACTTGAATTATCAGAAGATATTAGATATTATTACAAGCTAAGTTTCTTAAAGATGAATACAAATAAAATAGGAAACTCAGCAAAAATGATAGTGGTTCCTGAATATAATCGTGCTCATATAACTAAGGCTTTATGGGGGTTAAATGAACTACCCTTTATATTACCAAATAAACCATTTAATAATGTGAGAATAAGTAAGAATTCAAATATAAGTGATTACAACGCTAAAAAGGTAATAGAAAAAATAGGAAATAAAAAAATTATATTATATCAAGGAATAATTAGTCCTGAAAGACCTTTAAATGCTTTTATAGATGCAGTAGATAAATTTAATGGAAAGTATGCATTTGTTATAATGTCAGGTGGAAAAAATATATATGGAAATCACAACAGTGATAATTATTATTTTATACCTTTTGTTACTCCACCTCTTCATTTAGAAATAACAAGTCATGCTCACATAGGTGTTTTATCATATACACCTACTGAAAATACTGGATATTCTAAGTTGAATACACTTTATTGTGCTCCTAATAAAACTTTTGAGTATTCAAAATTTGGTATTCCAATGTTAGGTAATAATATACCCGGATTAAAGTTTCTATTTGAAACTAAGAATTGTGGAATTTGCTTTGATAAATTTACAGAAGATTGTATAAGTCAAGCAATTAAAACATTAGAAGATAATTTTAAAGATTATTCGATCAATTCATTGAATTATTATAATAATTGTAATTATACTGAAATATTAAAAGAGTTATTCAAAATTTTAGAAAGGCAAATATTAAATGAAAAAAATACTAATAGCTTCGCATTATAATAGAAACAATGGAGATAGAGCAGTTTTAGAATCAACAGTAAGAATATTAAAAGAAATTGATAATAATATAGAGATTACTGTATCAACCACAGATCCGAGTGATTTAATAGATAAAAGATTTAAAGTTGTTGATTGGCCAGTTAAAAATAAAAAAATATATAAATTAATATTTCGGGCAATAGCTTCACTAGGAAGAGTTTCTTTACTTAAGAAATATTATAAATTATTTGTTGATAAAGAATATCTAAATGCAATTAAAGAATCAGATATTGTTTTAGTTACAGGTGGACATCACTTGACAGATATATTAGGAGTTAAAAATTTTTATAACTTGGCAATTAATTATCTGGTACCTATTTTTGAAGATAAAAAAATATATTTAATGCCTCAATCTATAGGCCCTGTAGATGAGAACAATATGAGAAATGTAAGTAAATATATATTAGAGAAAGTAAATAATATTGCATATAGAGATAAGTCGTCAAAAATATTTTTGGATGAGTTGAGCATAGATACTCCATATATATATGTTCCTGATATAGTATTCACTCTTCCAAGATATAATTCGAAGACACAATCAAAAAGAATAGGAATAGCTTTATATTGTAGTTATGTAGGAGATAAGAAAGATAAGCTACTTCCTTTTGTTAAAAAAAATCTTATTGACTTAATTTACATTTATGTTAAAGAAGGCTATAAATTTAGTATAATATCAATGGATCCAAATGATTTAGAAGTTTCTAACGATATTTTAAGAGAAGTTAATACACAATTCGATAGCAGCGTTGTTAATATTGAGAAACCAGAAACTAATTCTATACTAGATACAGTAAAGCTTTTCTCATCAAAAGAATTAATATTAGCTTATAAAACTCATTCTGTGGTATTTTCATTAATAAATTATGTTCCTGTTGTAGCTATAGCGTATCATCCAAAAAGTATTGAATTCATGGAAAAAATTAATTTAATGGAATATAGTATAAAAGATGAGTTTGCTAGTACTGAGAATCTACAAGAATTAGTAAATCGAGCTTTATCAAATAAGTGTGAAATTATAGATTTGGAGAAAAAAGGTATAGAAAAAAATAAGAAACTAATAATGAATTATTTAAATTCAATTTTATATAGTAAATAGATAGGTGTTTTATTATGAAATTAATGGATATTTTAAGAGCTTTAAAAGATAAGTATAATCAAACAAAGACAATAAAATACGATTTGAAAAAATATAAGAATTATTGTTGTGACTCTTATAGTAATGTTGAGTCATGTACTACTTATGAAAGAGATATTTTGGTTCTAGGTCATACTATTGAAAAGGGACTATCTCATAAAAATATTAAAGCAAAATTCGGAATAGATTCTGCTAATTTACTTGCTAAAAAATTATCACAATATGTAAAGGTTAATGATATAAATAATTTTGTACTTTCAAATGGGGTATCAATATTAAGAAAATATATAAATATAAATGAATCGATAGGGGTTCCTTCTAATGAATTACCTAAAATCGATTTTGATGTCGATAAAATAAATAAATCTAATGTAGGAACTTATGAAATATCTAAATCTGATTTTTTTAAAAATTCTCAAGAATCTTTCAATATACTAGCAGAATCTAGGCGAACTGTAAGATTATATGATTCTACTAGTGAACCTATTTCAAATGATGAAATTAATGAAGTAATTAGAGTTGCTCAAAATACACCGAGTCCTTGTAATCGTCAAGCGGTCAGAATTCACATAGTTAAGGATAAAGAAAAGATTAAGCAATTATGTGATATTCAAAAGGGTTCAAATGGTTTTGGTATAAACTCAGGAGCTTTATTGGTGGTTGTATCTGATTTGAGATATTATACTGTAGCTGAACGTAGATTACCGATGTATGATTGTGGATCTTTTTCAATGAGTCTTGTTTATTCTGCTTTTCAAAAAAACTTAGGTACGTGTATTTTAAATGGTTCGTTTAATGAAACTCAAGATAGGAAATGTAAAGAAATCCTTGGTTTAAGTGATTATGAAATCATATCATCATTTATAATATTAAATAAAATTGTGGATAAAGAAAGCATTCTAGTAGCAAAATCAGAAAGGAGAAATTTGGAAGAAATTGTAAACTATGTTGGAGAGTAAAATGAATAAAAATAAAGAGCTTGCTATTAATACACTTATACTTACTATAGGAAAAATATGTACACAATTTATTAGCTTTTTATTATTACCACTATATACTACATTTTTATCGCCTAATGAATTTGGTATTTTTGATTTATTAAACACTTACGTAGCTTTATTAGTACCTTTATTTAATTGGCAATTTGATAATGGTATGTTCAGGTTTATGATAAATTATCGAAATAATAAAGATATTATAAAGAGTTTTTTTTCAACGGTGTTTATTGTAAATATGGGTCAAGTTGTTTTATATTTGATCTTTTACATATTAGTACAAGATTTTTTAACTTTAGATTTTAAACTCTATCTTGCCTTAGATGTATCAATAAATATAATATTAAATACTTTGTTACAATTTCCTAGGGGAATGGGAGATAACTCTACTTATGCCTTTGGAAGTTTTGTTTCAGCAACTTCTATAGTCATATTAAATGTTCTATTTATAGTATATTTTAAATTAGGTATATTGGGTATGTTTTTATCTACAATAATTGGAAAAATATTAACATGTATTTATCTGATTATAAGAATGAGATTAATGGAGTATTTTAGTTTTAGAAAATTTAAAAAAAATGTATTTAAAGAAGTATTAAAATATTCTCTTCCGTTAGTACCAAATCAATTATGTTGGTGGGTTATAGATGCTTCGGATAGGACTATTATAAGTATTTTTATTGGTATAGCAGCAAATGGTATCTATTCTGTTGCCAATAAATTTTCTGGATTGTTTGTAACTTTTTATAATATTTTCCACCTATCTTGGACTGAATCTGTTTCATTACATATTAAAGATGAAGATAGTCAAGAATATATAACTGGTGTAATAAATTCTTCATTAAGTTTTTTTGCTTCGGTTTGTTTTGGAATAATTGTTATTTTACCTTTTGTATTTAATATTTTTGTTAATGAAAACTATAAAGCTTCCTATAATCAAATACCAATTTTATTAGTAGCGGTTTTATTTCAAGTTATTGTAGGTTTATATAGCGTTATATATACTGCATATAAAAAATCAGTAGAGATTATGAAAACTTCAATTTATTCTGCTATTATAAATATTGTTACAAATTTAATTATGATAAAGTTTATTGGTTTATATGCTGCTTCTTTCTCAACATTGATAGCCTATATGACTATGGCAATTTATAGATATTTTCATGTAAGGAAGTACATTAATATAAGAATCGAAAAAAAACTCTTTTTATTAATTAGTATAATGGGAACTGTTTCGATACTAAGTTATTATTTAAGGATATTAATTATTCATATAATAGCTTTTTTAATAATTGTGATTTTAGCAGCTATAATTAACCAAAAACTTTTGAATAATTTATTAGTAACTTTAAAGCATTTTTTTAAAAATATTAAAAAAAGGAATTGTAAATGAAAAAAATAATATTAGTCTTTGGCACAAGACCAGAAGCAATAAAAATGTGTCCTTTAGTAAATGAACTGAAAAGCAGAAAAAAAGATTTTGAAACAATAGTGTGTGTAACAGGTCAACATAAAGAAATGCTAGATCAAGTACTAGGAGTATTTAATGTAACACCCGATTATAATCTTCATATAATGAAACAAAAACAAAGTCTTTTTGATGTAACAATAAATATTCTAGATAGAATAAAGGAAGTTTTAGAAAAAGAAAATCCCGATATAGTTCTAGTACATGGAGATACGTCTACAACTTTTGTAACAGCTTTAGCTTGTTTCTATCTACAAATTCCAGTAGGACATGTTGAAGCAGGTTTAAGAACTTACAATAAATATTCTCCATATCCAGAAGAATTTAACAGACAGGCTGTTGGGATAATTTCAGATTTCAATTTTGCACCAACAGAGAGGGCAAAAGAAAACTTATTAAAAGAAGGTAAAGATCCTAAATATGTTTTTGTCACGGGAAATACTGTAATAGATGCATTAAAAACAACAGTAAGAAATGATTATAAAAACGAATATTTAGATTGGGCTTCTGATAGTAGACTGATACTTATAACAGCTCATAGAAGAGAAAATTTAGGAAAACCTATGAGAAATATGTTTAGAGCAATAAGAAGAGTATTAGATGAACACGAAGATGTCAAAGCTATTTATCCAATTCATAAAAATCCTTTGGTAAGAGAAGCGGCTGAGGAAATCTTTGAAGATTTTGATAGACTAAAGATAATAGAGCCGCTTGATGTTGTTGATTTTCATAACTTCTGTGCAAATTCACACTTGATACTTACAGATTCAGGTGGAATACAAGAAGAAGCACCAAGTCTTGGAGTACCAGTTCTTGTTATGAGAAATACTACTGAAAGACCAGAAGGTATAAAAGCTGGCACATTAAAATTAGTAGGAACAGAAGAAAAAAGTATTTATGATAATTTTAAACTTTTATTAGAAAACAAAGCTGAGTATAGAAAAATGTCTAAAGCGCAAAATCCATATGGAGATGGTACAGCTTCTTATAAAATAGCTAACATACTAAAGAATATTTAAATATTTATCTTTCATTTAATTTATTAAGGAGATATTAATGATCGAACAAGAAATTGATTTATTAGAACTAGCAAAAAAGCTTAAAAAATATATTTTTGCTATTATAGCATTTGCTATATTAGTAGCTACACTTGTTTATGCTGGTTCAAAGTTCGTACTTACACCAAAGTATACTTCAAACACAACAATGATAGTAGGAAACACTAATAAAAACAACCAAGAAAATCCTCAACAAAACAATGTAGATTATAGTCAGATTCAAGCAAATAGAGCTTTGGTTTCTACTTATTCTGAGATTGTAAAGTCTAGAGGAGTTGCAGAAAATGTTATTAAGAACTTAAATCTTGATATGGATTATCCTGATTTTGCTAAGAAGGTGTCTATTGAGCCAGTTAATGATACCCAAATTATATCAGTAAAGGTTATTGATACTATTCCTGAAAGGTCTATGGATATAGCTAATGAGACATCTAAAATTTTTAAAGAGTCCATAACTGAGATTATGAAGGTTGATAATGTTCAAATCCTTGACAAGGCTACCTTACCTAAGGAACCATCATCACCCAACATTATGAAAAATACTGCCATAGGACTTGTTTTAGGTTTTCTTATAGGTCTTACAATAGCAATTTTTAAAGAATTATCAGATACAAGTATCAAAACTACAGATGATATTAGAGAAAAGTTTGATATACCAGTTTTGGGTATGATACCTGATAAGAGTATAGAAAAATAGGAGTTTTATATGAGTGATAAGAATAATTACTACACTTCCTCAGTCTACAATGAGGCTATTCGTTCTGTTAGAACTAATATACAATTTTCAGATATAGATAATAAAAATAGGATTTTTGCTATAACTTCTTCCAAGCCTAGTGAGGGTAAGACTACTGTAATTTATGATTTAGCCAAGTCCTTTGCCCAAAATGGGGACAAGGTTGCCCTTCTTGATTTTGACCTTAGAGCTCCTAAGGTTGGTAAGGTTTCTGGTATAGAGACCAACATGGGTGTAACTAATGTTATAACAGGAAAAGTCAGTTTAGATAAGGCGCTTATTAAGGATCAATATGAAGATAATTTATTTGTTTTATTGTCTGGTCCTGTTCCACCAAATCCTACAGAAATTTTAGCATCAGATCATGTTAAAGAGCTTGTTAGATTATTAAATGGGCAATTTGATTATGTTTTTATAGATACACCACCTGTCGGACTTTTTACTGATGCATCTATTGTATCTACCTTGTGTGATGGGGTAATCTTTGCTATTAAGTCTAATGATACTAAAATTGATGAAGTTAATCATGCCTTGGATAATCTTAAAAAAGTAAACGCTAAAATAATTGGGGCGGTTTTGACTTTTGCTGATGTAAAGGAATCATCTTATAAGGGATATTATTAAAATGATTGATATACACAATCATATAGT
This sequence comes from Anaerococcus porci, assembly GCF_009696575.1. Classification (GTDB taxonomy): domain Bacteria; phylum Bacillota; class Clostridia; order Tissierellales; family Peptoniphilaceae; genus Anaerococcus; species Anaerococcus porci. Next base: position 74,287 of record NZ_VULQ01000004.1, read on the forward strand.
CTATGGTGTTGACGATGGGTCAAAAAGTCTTGATGAAAGCCTTAAGATGGTCGATATTTTTATGGAAAATGGCTTTACCGATATTATTGCCACAAGCCACTACGATCCAGGAAGGTACATGGTAAAGGCAAGTGAAATAAATGATAAGGTTAAAGTTTTAAATGAAGAGGTAAAAAAAAGAGGTCTTGATTTTAAAATTTATAGGGGACATGAAATTCAAATTCAGCCAGATTCTTTAAAAAAGATAAAAGAAGGTAAGCTTTTAAAGTTAAATGATTCTAGATATATTCTTTTAGAGCTTTCATTTTTAAATAAGCCTACTTTTTTAAAAGATTTAATCTACAATATAGAGCTTGAGGGTCTTATTCCAATTATAGCTCATGCAGAAAGGTATCCTTATGTAGAAAAAAACATAGACTATCTTTTAGAATTTATAAAGATGGGTGCCTTGATTCAGGCTAATTATTCTTCTATAAGGTCACATAGGGATACTTTGACAGAGTTGTTGATGAGAAATATGGTTCATATTTTGGCTACAGACAGCCACCAAGCAGTGTGGAGGTCTCCAAATATTGGTGATTATAAAAAAGAAATAGCCGATATAATAGGTGATGAAAAGTTAGAGGTTTTATCAACTATGAATCCTAAGAAGGTTTTAGAAGATGAATTTCTTTCAAGCTCTTATGACCATATTATAAAGGCGGAAGACAAGCCAAAAAAGAGATCTATTTTTAGTTTTTGGAGAAAGAAATGAATTTAAAAAAAGTAATCCTATCTCTTTTTCTAATTATAATTCTTGCTTCTTGTAGTAAAAAGGAAGAGTCTTATGAAAAAAGAGATGTAAAAATCGATTCGGTTTTTGATAATGTTAATTTAAGTAAAGAAGATAAAAAAGATAATGAAGCTAAAGAAGATTTAAAAGAAGATTCTAATAAAGTAGCAGAAAATCAAGATAAGGCTGATGAAAGCACTGTGGCTAGGACTAATGCAGAGGTAAACTTAAGAGAGTCTCCTACAACAAAAGAGGATAATTTTATAACTTCTTTACCAAATAATGCAGAAGTAAATATTCTAGAAGAAGTTCAAGCCAATGGTGAAGCTTGGCTTAAGATTTCCTATAGGGGTAGGGAAGGCTTTGTAAAAAGTGATTTTGTAAATAGATAGTTTTTGCCCTGGTAAAATATGAATATATTGTAGCTTAATTTTATAAATTTATCCATATATTATAGCTTATATATATTTTGATTTATACCAAGATATTGTTTTTTTATAAAATTTAATATATGTTTTTGATGAGAGGGATTGTTTTAGATTTTCATAGCTAAAGAGAATATCGACTATCAAATCATCTTCTACATAGTCCTTATTTTGACAATTTCTCTTATATAGGAATTTTCTATAAAACTATATATAACTTAGACTTGATCCTTTATGCACTATTATTAGCTTATTCAGCTATCAGTCAGTTAAAGATTTGGATTTTTTTAAATATCCAAAGATATCTGTTATTAGGCTCTGTGCTCTTGTTAGAAATCATTTTTGCTTACTCTTTTAAAATATTGTCTTGTAATTAATAGTAACATCTATAAGTAAATTTAAAACCCGGTTTAATCCGGGTTTTTTATGTGGTCTTATTTGCCTAATTCTGATATTTCATATACGCCTATGTCTTTTTGGTCAAAGTCTTTTGCCTCTACTCTTAACCTTGCTTTTATTGTATCAAGACTTGTTATAGTTTCTATACCATGTTCTATGGCAGCTCTTCTTATTTTGAAACCATCTCTTTGGCTATCTCCACCCTTGGTCGGGGTATTTATTATTATATCAAGCTTTCCTTCTTTGATAAGGTCTAGTATATCTTTTTTATCTTGGTCTATTTTTGCTACAGTTTTAGTTTCTATACCATTTTTATTTAAGAATTTAGCAGTATTTTCTGTAGCTATAAATGAATAACCCAATTCTTTCATTATTTTTGCGATTTCAAGAAATTCTTCTTTGTCAGAGTTTTTGATTGAAGCGAGAACTTTTTTATGATTTTTGCTTATAGGTTCACCACTTGCTTCATAACCCTTAAAAAGGGCTTCATCTATGTCTTTTCCTATACCTAGAACTTCCCCTGTTGATTTCATTTCAGGTCCTAGAGAAATTTCTACACGATTGAGCTTGTTTAGGGAAAAAACTGGGACCTTTACACAGGTCATCTTGCTTTCTTTGTAGATTCCTGTACCATATCCTAGGTTTTTTAGTTTATCACCAAGCATTATTTTTGTTGCTATATCAACTATTGGTACTGTTGATACCTTTGATATGTAGGGAACAGTTCTAGATGCTCGTGGATTTACTTCAATAATATAAAGATCGTCTTTGTATTCTATAAATTGTATATTTATCATTCCCTTAACATTAAGCTCTCTGGCAATTTTTTTAGTATAGTCGTAGATTTTTTCTTTTATTTTATCAGAGATATTGATTGATGGATGGATTGAGGTTGAGTCTCCAGAATGTACCCCCGCCCTTTCTAAGTGCTCCATTATTCCTGGAATAAGAAAATCTTCACCATCTGATATAGCATCTACTTCTATTTCACGACCTATGAGGTATTTGTCTATAAGTACTGTATTTTCCTTATCTCTCTTGAATGCTTCATTTAGGTATTGTTCTAGTATATTTTTTTCATAGCTTATTTCCATTCCTTGTCCACCAAGAACATATGATGGTCTTATTAGGACTGGATAGCCTAGTCTTTCTGCAAAATTGAGACCTTCTTCAACGCTTGTAACTCCTGCTCCCTTTGGCCTATTGATATCAAGTTTTTCAAGAAGTCTTTCAAATTTTTTCCTATCTTCTGCCCTGTCTATAATATCAAAGCCTGTTCCTATAATGTTGATGTGATGTCTGTCTAAGTTTTTAGCAAGTTTTATGGCAGTTTGTCCACCAAAGGCGAGGATAACTCCTTCTGGATTTTCTTTTTTTATGATATTAATAACATCTTCATCTGTAAGCGGCTCAAAGTAAAGTTTGTCTGATGTATCAAAGTCTGTAGATACTGTCTCTGGATTATTGTTAATAGTTATTGTTTCAATTCCCATTTTGATTAAAGTTTTTATAGCATGAACTGAACAATAGTCAAACTCTATACCTTGTCCAATCCTTATAGGACCTGATCCTATTACTATTACTTTTCTCTTATCAGATATTTCAGACTCATCTTTACCTACATATGATGAGTATATGTATTGGCCATTTTTCCTAAAGGCTGATACATCAAGTTTCCTGTATTTTGGATAGATTTTATTTTCTTTTTTTATTTTTGCTATATCGTGACTGTGGCAGCCTATAAGCCTTGCTATTGTTTTATCAGAAAAACCATCTTCCTTTAATTTTCTTAAATATTTACTATCAAGGTCTTCTAGGCATAGTTTTCTAAGTTTTTCTTCATCATCGATGATTTCTTTTATAAGCTTAAGAAAGTAGTTTTCAATTCTTGTTATATCATGTACTTCTTCTATACTGTGACCACGTCGGATAAACTCTGCAAGGTCAAAGAGTCTTTCATCATCAGGATTTTGCATCCTTGATATAAGCTCTTGATCTGATTTTTCTTTTGAAAACTCTGATTCAAGAGAGGTTTTTCCTATTTCAAGACTTCTAATTCCCTTAAGAAGGGCTTCCTTGAAGTTGTGTCCAATTGCCATAACTTCACCAGTTGCCATCATCTTTGTACCGAGTTTTCTCTTTGCATTTTTGAACTTATCAAATGCCCATTTTGGAATTTTAACTACTACATAGTCACATTTTGGTTCATAATTTCCAAGTGGCTTTCCAGTAGTTTCATTTAAGATATCAGAAAAGTTAAGACCAAGGGCAATCTTTGTAGCAACCTTTGCTATAGGATATCCTACAGCCTTACTGGCAAGGGAAGATGAGCGAGAAACTCTTGGATTTATTTCGATTACTGCATATTCATCATTTTCCCTGTTGTAGGCAAGTTGTACATTGCATGCACCTTTTACACCAATTGCCTCTACTATATCTAAAGATGCCCTTTTGAGTTTATCTACGATTTCTCTTTTAAGACTTTGACAAGGAGCAACTACTATAGAATCTCCTGTATGTACTCCAACAGGATCAACATTTTCCATATCACAAACTACAATTTTTTGACCTATATTGTCTCTTAAAACTTCAAACTCTATCTCAAGCCAACCTTTAATGGATTTTTCTATTAAGCATTCTGTAATAGGGGAAAGGGAAAGGCCAAGGGATAGGACTTCCCTTAATTCTTCTTCGTTATTTGCAAATCCACCACCAGTTCCACCTAGGGTATAGGCTGGTCTTATAACTACAGGATAGCCGATTTTTTTGGCTAATTTTACACCTTCATCAAGCTTATGACAAATCTCAGATGAGATAAGAGGTTGACCAATTTCTGACATAGTTTGTCTGAATAGGTCCCTATCTTCCCCTTTTTCTATAGCTTTAATATCAGTTCCAATAACCTTAATCCCATACTTGTCAAGGATTCCATTTTCATTAAGCTTAAGTGTCATATTGAGAGAAGTTTGTCCTCCCATTGTGGCTATAATTGAATCAGGTCTTTCAATTTCTATAATCTTTTCTACACTTCTAAGGGTGATAGGTTCTATATAGGTTTTGTCAGCAACATTTGGGTCAGTCATTATAGTAGCAGGATTTGAGTTTATGAGAACAGTTTCAACTCCACATGCTTTCAAAGTCTCACAGGCTTGGGTTCCTGAGTAATCAAACTCGGCTGCTTGTCCTATGATAATTGGACCTGAACCTATAACTAGGGTCTTTTTTACTGAAAATTCTTTGGACATATTAACTCCTTCTTATTTTCGAGAAATACAATTTTTCCTTAAAATTGGGCAAAAAAATTTTGCGATTAACTAGAAGTAAGTAAAAAAATTTACATACTATTAAAAATAGGCAAAAAAAATTTGTAAGAAAGCCTAGCAAATATGGGCAAAACTTTCCTTTTCAAACTTTTAATTTATTTTCTTAATAATTAAAACACTTTTTAAAAGATAAATCAAGAAAAAATTTAAATTTATTTAGAAATACAATATTTCGAATATGATATGTAAAATATCACTTTAATCTAATATCTTTAACAAGTTTATCAAAAATAAACAAATAAAACTTTGTTTATATTTTAATAAAGCTTTAATTGAGAGAGGTAAAAACTTTAAAATTGTATAGCCTTAGATTTTGTATAATTTAGTAAAGATATTTTTAGAATTAAAACCTGCAAAATATTTTCAATATAATAATCTGAAAATTTATTATTAGCTTATATATTTTTAATATTTATTATATATTTTATATAATTTTAATTATCTTAAAAAATATATTGTATAGCTAAGAAAAGTTAATTTTTAACAATGTTATCAAATTGACATTAAAATACTGTAAGATAAAAATAATGTTGACAAAAATATACAAAGATATATAATAACTGTAGTGATAAAATATTAACAAATAAAATACATATGGAGGAGTATATGACTTATAGTACATTTCAAGTACCTAGAACTATTGTTCATGGAGTAGATTGTCTAGAATACCTCAAAAACTTAGAAGGAAAGAAGGCAGTTCTTGTTACAGGTGGATCTTCAATGAAAAGATTCGGATTTTTAGATAAGGCAAAGGCTTATCTTGAAGAAGGTGGATTTGAAGTTTTAATTATTGATGGAGTGGAACCAGATCCATCAGTTAAAACTTGTCTTGAAGGTGGAAAGAAGATGGAAGAGTTTGGCCCTGATTGGATAATTCCTATAGGTGGAGGCTCTGCTATGGATGCTGCTAAAGCTATGTGGATTTTCTATGAACATCCTGGATATAGTTTCGAAAAGCTTGCAAACTTTGACAACCCACCACTTAGAACTAAGGCAAGAATGGCTTGCATCCCATCAACATCAGGAACAGCTTCAGAGATTACAGCTTTTTCAGTTATTACTGATACAGAAAATGAAATCAAATACCCATTAGTACATCCAGACTTTGTACCTGATGTAGCAATTTGTGATCCAATTATAGCAAGTAAAATGCCTCCAAAGATTACAGCTCAAACAGGTATGGATGTTATGACTCATGCAGTTGAGGCCTTCGTATCTACAAGTGCAGATGACTATTCATCACCACTAGCTATAAGGGCAATTGAACTTGTTTTTGAAAATCTTAAAAAAGCTTATGACAATGGAGAAGATCTTGATGCAAGGGAGAAGATGCATGATGCATCAACTATAGCTGGTATGGCATTTTCTAATGCATCCCTTGGTATAGTTCACTCTATGGCTCACAAAATTGGTGGAATCTTCCACTTAACACATGGTGAAGCTAATGCAATAATGCTTCCATACATCATTGACTACAATAGAAAATCTACAGATAGATATGATGTGATTGAGAAAATTCTTGGTATAGATGATCTTGCAGAAGAAATTAGAAAATTAAACAAGGCTGTTGGAATCTCAGCAAATATAAAAGATGGCAAAAATACTATAATAAAGGAAAATGAATTTTTAGAAGTACTTGATAAAATGAGTGAAAATGCCTTTAAAGATGCATGTACCCTAACAAATCCTAGAGAAACTTCAGCAGAAGATATTAAGAAGATTTACGAAGCTTCATACTACGGAAAAGAAATAGACTTCTAAATCCAAAAAATACTTAATATACTAATATAAAACCTAATAAAATCGATATAAAAACCGGGCGCCACCCGGTTTTTTGTGTAAGGAGTCAATACAAAAATTATTGTTATATTAAATTTTATTGTTTTTTTGAAAATTAAGCGAGAAATTTACGTTTATAATATAAAAACTAAAGAATAAACTAAAGATATCTAGAATTTTTAATTTATATGGGTATATTTATTCTATAAATTTAAAAAAAACATAGAAAATTAAATAGAGTATATATTATGGATTATATTTATAAAATATACTATCAAGATAGAAATAAATATAAGATGTATATAAAAATAGGGTAAATAACGAATTATCTTTTCTTACTGATCTTTCTATACTTCATAAAAATCATGCCAAATCAAATGTATATTTTTTGCCTAATATTAACACATGGAATAATCTAGAAAAGATTAGAGAAAATGATAATATTCTTATAAATATTAAAATGAATTCCCAAGTCATGTACATGAGTCACTTATTATAGATGCTATATCTAGTGAACTTCAAAGACTTCTTCTTATTGGATTCATACCAAACGCTATATATTTATATAACCTTGAAATTACAAGAAATGAAATTATTGATATTTTGAAAAAAGAAAGATACCCAGTAAGTAGAATAAAAAAGGTCTTGATAAATTAGTAAATTTAGGATATATAAGCGTGGTGAGAAAAAGACCGTTATCATATATATAATTATGATTAGATTAGCAAAAGGGATAGCATTATACCTTTTGCTATTTTATTTTAAAATGTTTAGACTAGTTGATAAATTAAGAATAAGCGTGTATAATACAAAATAAGTAAATAGGACTTACAGGGTTTCCAGTAGAAGAAAGTAAAAATCTTCGAATTACAAAATTCTTTGTCCAAGGTTGACTTTCTACCTAGTGAAAGTGATGAGTATAAAAAGAAGTGGTACCGCATATACATGCCTTCTTAGTACTCTTTTTTTGTGCTCAAATTCAAGAAAAGGAGAATAAAATGAAATTTCAATACCCAAAAGAATATGACTCAGTATTTGATGAGTTAAAAGATCGTGGATATTTTGAAGCAGCCACAGATGAAGAAGAATTAGCAAAAAAATTAAAAGATGAGAAGCTAACATTTTATTGTGGTTTCGATGCTACAGCTGATTCTCTAACTGTCGGCCACCTTATTCAAATTATGGTAATGATGAGAATGCAAAACTACGGTCACAGACCAATCGCCCTACTAGGTGGAGGTACTACAATGATAGGAGATCCATCAGGAAGGTCAGATATGAGAATGGTTATGACTAAAGAAAGAATAGATCACAATGCCCAATGTTTCTATAACCAATTCCAAAGATTTCTAGAATTTGAAGATGAAGGAGAAGATACAGGCGAGAAAGCTATAATGGTAAACAATGGAGATTGGTTACTCAAGCTTCCATTTGTAGAATTTTTAAGAGATGTAGGAAGTAATTTCCTTGTAAATGAAATGCTTAAAAAAGATGCCTACAAAAATAGGATGGATAAGGGACTTACCTTCTTTGAATTTTCATACATGCTACTTCAATCATATGACTTCTTAGAACTTTATAGAAGACATAATTGTACTCTTCAAATTGGTGGTTCTGACCAATGGTCAAACATCATAGGTGGATATGATTTAATAAGAAAAAAAGAAGATAAGAAGGTATATGGTATGACCTTCAAACTTCTTACAACTGCTGATGGAGTTAAGATGGGTAAAAGCCAAAAGGGAGCTGTATGGCTTGATGAAGAAAAAACATCAGCATATGAACTTTTCCAATACATGAGAAATGTAGATGATAGGGATGTTGAGAAATTTTTACTAATGCTAACTTTCCTTCCAACAGATGAATGTAGAAGACTTGGAAATGGCAAAGATGCCAAAGAAATAAACCATGCAAAAGAAGTTTTGGCTTATGAAGTTACAAAGCTAATCCATGGAGAAGATAAGGCAAAAGAAGCCTTAGAAGCATCAAAAGCCTTGTTTAGTGGAGCTGGAGATGAATCAGCAATGCCTACAACAGAAATTAAAAAAGATGAACTTCCAATGGGAATCTTAACCCTCCTTACAAAATTATCTCTTACAAAGTCAAATTCTCAAGCAAGAGATACCGTAAAGGGTGGTGGAGTTTCAATAAATGATGAAAAAATTACAGATCCTAGATTTGAAATAAATGAAGACTTATTTAAAGATGGAAAAATAATAGTAAAAAAAGGTAAAAAGAGCTTTCATAAGCTGACAATAAAATAAAGAAAAAGGCTTCCAAGTCAAAACTTGGAAGTTTTTTTCTTTTCTATTCTAATTTCTATATTAAAATTAAAAAGTGATTTTTTTATCTTGTCATATAATGTTATAAAAGGGAGGATTTTTATGAATAAAGAAATGTTTTTAATAATGAAAAATGACCCTGACTTTATAGAAACTTTAGATCAAAGTGTTGGATCCACTCCAAAGGCTTTAAAGGCTTATGGAATAGAAGAAGATGAGGGTTACTATATGCAAATATTTGACTCAGACTATATAGAAAAATCCGAAAACTTCCCTGGAAAGGCTGAAGAGCTAGAGGAGCTTAAAAAATATATGCCAGATGAAGAAGTAGAAGAAAGAACCAGTGTAGTTCCAGAACTTATAAACACCTGTATGCCAGATAGCTTAGAAGAGCTTGCCTAAAAATTTGAGATAGAAGATGTAGATAGTTTTATAGAGCAAGTTAAAAGATACAATAAATTTTTTGTGACAAGGGAGAAGATTTAGAATTTGGAGTAGATATAAAATATTTAACAAAAATTGATACATATCCTTATATTGAAATTCATAGACAAGTAATACTAAACATGGCTATGGGTGGAGTTGATATTTACGAAAAATCAAACTGCCAAGAGAAGATGGCTGAAAAATAAATAACGTATTAAGACAAAGTCCAAATAGGACTTGGTGTTTTTTGGATTTATTAAATAATTTTCGCCTTAAAATATATAAAAAAAATCCCAAATATTATACAAATTTGCTATAATATATGTAAGCTATAAAATGTAGAAGGGAGAATTACAGTAGCAAATGAAGTCAAATAATTTAAAAAAATTAGTATTATTAGCAGCTATTTCAACATCTGTCCTTATACAAACAGACAATGTTTCTCATGCAGATACTAATAAAAATAATATTGAAGACAAAAATGAAGTAAGCCCTCAAAATCTTAATAAGGCTCAAGATGAACTAAATAAGGCCGAGTCTGACCTAATTAAGGCAGATAATGATCTAAAAAATGAAGAAAAATCATATAAGGACTTATCAGAAAGTGAAAAAAAACTTGAAGAAGATAAGAAAAACGCTCAATCTAAAGTAGATATAAGCAAGGATAATTTAGAAAAAGGCGTAGAAGATAATAAGAAAAATTATGAAAATACTTTAAAAGAAGCCCAAGCTAGTCTAGCTAAGGAAAAAGAAGACTTAGAAAAGGCTAAAAAAGAAGAAAGCATATCAAAAAAAGAACTAGAAGAAGATACTAAGGCTAAAGAATCTGAAGAGAAAAAAGCTAAGGAAAATAACAAAAAAGCCTTAGATGAAAAGAAAAACCTTGAAAGCCTTGAAAAAAGTTTATCAGACAGGAATAAGGAAAAAGAAAATCTTGTAAATAATATCTCACAAAAAGATAAGGCTATAAATGATAAGACAAATTCATTAAACAAGGACAAAGAAATTGTTCAAAGTAATAAAGCAAATATTGAAAAAATCAATAAAGAGATAAAAACTTTAGAACAATCTATAGAAAATTCATCTAAAACCATAGAAGATCTTAAAAAATCTTTAGACGATTCTAATAAGACTTCTGATGAAGTTAAAAAAATCAAAGAAGAACTTAGCTTAAAAGAAGATGAACTTAAAAAAATCGAGGATAATATAAAGTCAAAAGATGTAGAAATCACAGGTTTAGAAAATAAGCTAAGTGAAGTTAATAAGTCTATAAAAGATATTGAAAATTCTATCAAAGAAATTGATAAAAAAATATCATCATTAAACAATGATAAGTCTAAATCTCTAACTGACCTAGCCAAGGCAAATGATGATATTTTAGAAAATCAAAATGACCAAGAAAGACTTATTAAAGATAATAATGATATAGAAAGTGCTATAACAGAAAATATAAAAAATATTGAGCCTATAAAAGAAGAAAAAGCTAAAAAAGATCAAAGTTTAGCTGACTTAAAAAATCAAGAAAAATCCTTACTTGATGAAATAAATAAAAGAAAAGCTGATCTAGAAAATCTCAAAAATTCTGCTACAAAAACTATAACAGAAGAAGATAAAAAGAAAGCCCAAGCTCAATGGGATAAGGGTTCAGTAGGATTTTTCGAGAAGATGGGATCACAAAAGGCTCTAGATGTATTTACAAAACTTCCTATACCAAAAGATGGTAGCCACAAAGAAAGACTTGATGAAATAGGAGCAGAGTATTTAGAAAAAAACAAGCTAATAGGTAAAGAGGATTCAAGAAAACTTGAATACATGAAAAAATCAATCGAATCTTTAAAAATAATAAATGAAAAAAGACAAAAAGATGGTGGAATTGATGGTAAGAAATTAAGTGTTTTAAAAGTAAATGATTACGTAATGGCTGTTGCACAAGCTAATGCAAATTATTCAGCCAATAAAATGGATCATGCTAAAATTCATGACCAAACATTTGAAAATTTAGCTTGGAATCCTAATTTTAATGCAGGTAAATCAGATTATCCAAATATAGAGAGTCCATTAGAAGGATGGTGGGATATAGAAAAAAGAACATTCGATTATCTTAGATCCATAGGGGTCAATTCTAGAATGGATATGCAAAAGTATATAGCAAACCATAAAAATGAATTAAAACAATTAGGATATGAACCAAAAGTAGGACATTATACAACTTTAGTAGATGATAATATGTATAATAATTTTAAATTTGGCGATTCAATTAGTGCAGGTTACGCTATAAGAGAAGGATTATACGGTTATGTTCACTCCGTAGTTTTAAATCCTGAAGCAGATAATGAAAAATTATATTCAATAGAAGACTACGAAAAAAGATTAGATGACTATATGAAAGACCTCAAAGATACTATAAATGGGGTAGCTAAGCTTGATGAAAAAACAAGTCGAGAAATAAAAGAACTTGAAGCTAGAATTAAAGATCAAGAAAATGCTCTTAGCCGAAAAAGACAAGAAATTAAAGCCTTAGAAGAAAATATAGCTGTATTAGATGATCAAATTAGTGCAAATAATCAGATAAACAAAGACAATAAAGAGATAATAAAGAAAAATAAGGCGGATTTAGAAAAGCTAAAAACTGATAAAATAGCTCTTGATAATAAGGTTAAAACTTTAAAAGAAAATATAGCTAAGCTCGATGGAAAAATCTCAGATGAGAATAGCATGAAAAAAGAAAAGCAAAATAAATTGTCTGAACTTACAAAAGAATCCAAAACTTTAAACGATTCACTAAAGATTAAGAAAGATGAAAAAAACACCTTAAATAATCAAAAAAGTGATTTGGCTAGAAATATAAAAGAGCTTAATGATAAAATTCAAAATTCATCATCAAATTCAAAAGAATTAAGTGAAAAAATAAGACTTGAAGAAGAAAATCTTAAAAATCTAAAAGATAAAAGGGATACAAAAGTTAATGAAGTAAAAGCTTTAGAATCTCAAAATGAAGCTCTTAATAAGGATATTAATGACCTTTATGAAAGTGTAAAAATATTAGAAAATGAAAAGGCAAATTCTCAAAGACTTTTAGATGATAAAAATAAAGAAATAAAAGCAAATGAAGAAGATATTTCTAACAGTAAGGCTAGCTTAAAGGCATTAGAAGAAGAACTAAATAATTTAAAACTTAAAGAAGAAAAACTTAAAGCTTCTAAAAATAAAAATGACCAAGATAAGGCAACTATTAAAAAATTAGAAGATAAGATTAAATTAACTAATGAAAAATATAGTAAATTAGAAAAATTATTGCAAATGGCTAAAGCCATAAACTTAGATAATCCTCAAAGTTTTGAAGATTTTGATAATATAAAAGCTTTATATAAAGTATTTAAAGAAAGTCAAAAATCCTTAGATGATATAAATAATTTACTTAAGGAAGTAAAAGATAAAAAGAAGCTTAGTAAAGATAAATTAGAAGAATTAGAAAATCTTTATAAGAAAGCCAAAGCCTCTTTTCTAGATTTTCAATTATTAGTAGATAAGCTAAAAGAAGAAAAATCTGAACTTGAAAAACAAAAATTATTAGAGGATGAAGAAAAAGTTGAGAAACCTTCTAAGAATGTAGAAAATGAAGAAGAAAATAAGGTAGATGAAAAAGATCCAGAAACTAAAGATAAATATGAAAATAGCAGTCAAAAAATAAACAATAGAAAAAAATCTAATCAAAAACAAAGTTCAAAGGAAATAAAATACACTTATGAAAAGAAAAATCCTAAAACAGGAGTATCAAGTGGTCTATTAAGTCTAGTAATAGGATCAATTAGCTCTGCTGCAAGCTTTGTTTTAAGAAAAAAAGAAAAATAATAAGATAAATTTATAACTGACATCAAGAGTTAATCAAGGTGTCAGTTTTTTTGTCTAAATCATTCTCCCTTTGGGTCTCATTGATTAAAGTAAGTGAAAGTGTTTAGTATTTAAGTAAAGTTTGCTAATATTTTATTTTCAATTATAGGCAGGCCTTAAACTGAAATCTATTTTAGCTTACATAGCTTTATTAAAAATTGGAAAATAAGGACAAAAAGGCTATAATAAGGATAGATATAATTAAAATTTTAGATATACTTAATAGTATTTTAATTAAAGGAGAGTTTATGGATAAACAAGCATATTATATAACAACACCAATATATTATCCAAATAGTAACCTACATATTGGTAATATTTATACTTCTGTTATAGCAGATGTTTTAAAAAGATATAAAAATTTACAAGGCTATGATGCCTTTCTTACAACTGGAACAGATGAACATGGTCAAAAGATTATGAATGCAGCCTTATCTCATGGGAGCCAACCTCAACAATTTGTAGATAAAATAGCTGGAGAAACTAAGCTTTTACTTAAAAAACTTGATATAGATTATGATTCATTTATAAGGTCAACTGATCCAAAACATGAAGAAAATGTACAAAAGATATTTCAGTATCTTTATGACAAGGGTGATATTTATAAGGGAGAGTATGAGGGATATTACTGCGAATCATGCGAGTCTTATTTTACAGAAAGTCAGCTAGATAATGGAAACTGTCCAGATTGTGGACGAAAAGTTGACTATCACAAGGAAGAGTCTTATTTTTTTAGACTTTCAAAATACACAGATAGATTAAGGGAACTTTTCAAAGACCGCCCAGAGTTTCTTGAGCCTAAATTTAGGCAAAATGAAATGTTGAATAATTTTATAAATAAGGGACTTGAGGATTTGTCAGTTACAAGAAACACCTTTGATTGGGGTGTAGATGTTCCGTTTGATAATGAACATGTTGTTTATGTATGGATAGATGCACTTTCATGTTATCTTACAGCAATAGGATATGGTTATGATCAAGAGAAATTTAACAAATATTGGCCTGCATCAGTTCACTTGATTGGAAAGGATATAGTAAGATTTCATACTATAATTTGGCCTGCACTTTTGATGGCACTTGATATGCCACTTCCTAAAAAAGTTTTTGCTCATGGTTGGATTTTATTTGATAATGATAAGATGAGTAAGTCTAAGGGAAATATTATGTATCCAGAACCACTTGTTGAGCTTTATGGAACAGATGCCCTAAAATACTTCCTACTTCGCGAATTTAACTTTGGATCAGATGGAAACTTTTTATCTAAGAAATTCATGGATAGGTACAATTCTGATCTTGTAAATGACCTAGGAAACCTTCTTTCAAGAACTATTTCAATGATTTCAAAGTACAATGGTGGAGAAATAAAAAAAGGCAAGGAATTTGATGCTTTTGATGAAGATCTAATAAGACTTGCAGGTCTTACTTATGATAAGTTCACATCTTTGATGGATGAATTCAAATTCAATGAAGCTCTAGAAGTTTTATGGAATTTTGTAAGAAGATCTAATAAGTATGTAGATCAAACAGAACCTTGGATTTTAGGTCGTGAAGAAAAATATGATAGACTAAATACTGTTTTATATAATCTTGCAGAAAGTTTAAGAATTATAGCTCAACTTGTTGAGCCAATTATGAGAAATACAACTAGTGAGATTCTAAAACAACTAGGTGTAGAAAATTTTGGCTTTGAATCAGCTAAAGAATTTGGCCTTATAAAAGAGAAAACAAAGGTGAACAAAGGTAAAAACCTATTCAATAGGCTTGATACAGAAGAAGAACTTAAAAAACTTCATGACTTAAATAACAAATTAGTTGAAGAAAGACTTGGAGTTAAAATGGATGAAGATGACAAAAAAGAAAAAGAGGATAAGGTAGAAATCAAAATAGATGATTTTGATAAGCTTGACTTAGTTGTCGGTAAAATTCTTGAAGCAAAGGAACATCCAAATGCTGACAAACTTTTAGTTTTCAAGATTGATATAGGAAGTGAAAAGAGAACTATAGTCTCTGGTATTAAAAAGTTCTACAAACCAGAATATTTGGTTGGAAAAAATGTTGTAGTAATCAAAAATCTTAAACCTGTAAAAATGAGAGGAATACTTTCAGAGGGTATGCTACTTGCAGCAGGAGATGAAGCTGTTCTTCTTACCACAATAAAAGATGTAAAACCAGGTACGGTGATATCTTAATGGATTTAATTGATTCACATGCTCATTTATTAAGTGATGATTTTAATGATGACAGATCTTTTCTTATAAGGGATCTGTCTAATTTTGGTGTAAATTATGTAATAGTGCCATCAGTAAACCTTGAAAATTCAAGACAAATTGTTAAATTTTGTAATGAATATGACAACATTTATGGAGAGGTTGGATTTCATCCATCAGATGTGCATGAATATAGAGATGGGGATATAGAAAGATTAGAAGAGCTTTGTGAAAATGAAAAAGTTGTTGCTATTGGAGAGATAGGTCTTGATTATTATTGGAGAGATGATGATAAGAATCTACAAAAGGATATCTTTATTAAACAATTAGAGCTTGCAAGAAAAGTAGATCTTCCGGTTATAATTCATTCTAGAGATTCTATTGATGATTGTCTTGATGTACTTAAGAACTTTCCTGATCTAAGTGTTCAAATTCATTGCTTTTCTTATACTTATAATCATCTAAGAGAGTGTATGAAAAGAGGATACTATATTTCAATTGGTGGGGTAGTGACTTTTAAAAATGCAGAAAATGAAAAAAATGCAGCTATAAATGTAGATTTGGATAAGCTTATGCTTGAAACAGACTCACCTTATCTTACACCAGAGCCATATAGGGGCTATAGAAATGATCCAAGAAAGATAGTAGAAGTTGCAAGAGAAATTGCGAGCCTAAGAGGTATGAAACTATCAAAGCTTTGTAAGAAA
Organism: Anaerococcus porci; assembly: GCF_009696575.1. GTDB lineage: Bacteria > Bacillota > Clostridia > Tissierellales > Peptoniphilaceae > Anaerococcus > Anaerococcus porci. The sequence continues at coordinate 90,498 of NZ_VULQ01000004.1, forward strand.
ACTTCTAAAAATGCCAAAAGATTTTTTAATATAGGATAGATTATGATAAAAGAAACAATAGTAGTTGAAGGAAAAGATGATATTACTAATATTAAATCTGCCATAGATTGTGAGCTTATAGCAACCAATGGTCTTGCTTTTGGACATGATTTAATAGATAGATTAAAAGAGATAGACAAAAGATGTGGGATTATTATATTTACAGACCCAGACTTTGCCGGAAAAAAGATAAGGGAAAAGATTGCAAAAGAAATACCAAATGCAAAACATGCCTTTCTTGATAGGAATAAGGCAATAAAAAAAGGAGATTTAGGTATTGAGAATGCTTCAAAAGATGATATAATAAATGCTTTAAAAAATGCTCATGCAAGTACTAGACAAAGAAGAGAAGAATTTACAATCAAAGACCTACTAGATAATAACCTAACCTTATCTAAATCTAGCAAGGAAAGACGAGCAAGACTTGGAGATATTCTATCTATAGGATATTTTAATTCAAAACAACTCCTATCAAAACTAAATTCCTTTAATATAAGCCGAGAAGAATTTGAAAGTGCAGTAAAAAAGATATGAAAAAACTATATTCACCAAAGACAATAAAAGATATCCAGAAACTATATGGATTTAAATTTACTAAGTCTCTTGGGCAAAATTTCCTTATAGATAAAAACTTTGTAGATAAAATAATAGACTTATCTGAAGTAGAGGGAGAAAACATCCTAGAAATAGGACCGGGAATCGGAACAATAAGCCAAGAGATGGCTAAAACTTGCAAAAAACTTGTAGTAATAGAAATTGATAAAACCCTTATTCCAATTCTTAAGGATAATCTTGGAGAATTTTCAAATATTGATATAATAAATGCCGATATATTAAAGATAGATTTAGAAAAAGTTGTAAAAGAAAACTTCAATGGAGAAAGCTTTAAGGTCGTGTCAAATCTTCCTTACTATATTACAACTCCAATCATAGAAAAACTTGTTGAAAATGATCTAGCTTGTAAAGATATGACTATAATGGTACAAAAGGAAGTTGCAGATAGGATAAAAGCTGACGAAAGCATGAAAGATTATTCTTCTCTTTCTATATTTATAAAATTTTATTCAAATCTTATAAGTGGCTTCAAGGTTCCTAAATCAGTTTTTATGCCACAACCAAAGATAGATTCCCAAGTTTTAAAACTTGATTTAAGAATCTATGATAAAGATGTTGATAGGGATATTTTATTTAAACTTGTAAGGGCAGGATTTAATAAAAGGCGAAAAACTATCTTAAATTCTCTATCAAGTGTTATTGAAAAGGAAAAACTTAGGGAGATTTTTGAAAAATTAGGATTAAAGGAGAATTTAAGGGCTGAAAATCTATCCCTAGATGACTTTATTAAGATAAGCAATGAACTTGACAATTGAAATTAGCTATCAATTTAGTATAATGTCTTATACAGAAAAAGATTTTAAGAAAAACAAAAGGAGATTTTATGAGTAAAGTAACAATATATACATCAAATACATGCCCACATTGTAAGGCAGCTAAAAATTATTTAAGAGAAAATAATATAGACTTTGAAGAAAAAAATGTAGATGAAGACAGATCAGCTATAGACTATCTTGTTGAAAAAGGATATAGAGGAGTTCCTGTAATAAACATAGATGGTGAAGATATGGTTGGATTTAACAAAAATCTAGTAGCTGAAAAGCTAGGATTATAAAACTAATATAAAAGAACCTTAGGGTTCTTTTTTAGTGCAGAAAAACTTATATATATTCAAATGAGTTAGGTATTAAAATTAAGGCTAAATTTATCTACTATAAAACTATTAATTTCAAACTTATCTTTTTATCAAATTTTTAATGATTTATATATAAAACAAAAAAATATTTTAAAAATTATTTGTAAATAAATATTTATTAAAATAGATTGTATTCAAATAATAATTATATTGATAATCAATATCATTGACTTTTTTTAAATATCACCCTATAATTTGACTTGATAAATATTAAATATTGTAAGGAGATAAAATGAAAAATAAAAACATAAAAAGAGCTATATCATTAACGGCTGTAGCTCTTGCACTTAATTTTGTACCTATTGTCAATAATAATACTAATAAAGAACAAATAAATATAAAAAACGAGAATATTAGTAGGCATAGAAGGTCACAATCAATTTCCAATAAGAACAATTATACTAAGATAAAGATAAAAGGTGGCTATCTTGGTATTAGTGGGATTAATAAAGTAAAAATCAATGGAAAAGAATTAAATTACAGTTATATAAGTATCAATGGGGTAAAGGCAGGAAATCTAAAAGCAGATCCTAATTCATATCTTAAAGATAATAATGAATATGCTATTTATATTTTCCCAGCAGTTTCAAGTACAGATAAAATTGAATTTGAGGTATCTAAAGGATTTTTAGCTAAACCAATTTGGGTTGATTATAAAGAAAAGGGAGAAATTGATCTAACGGATGGAGGATATGCTGATTCTAAAGGAGAAAATAAAAAAGAAAATGAATTAAACCCCGTAATCAGACCTAATGAGAAAACAAAAGTAGATGATATTAAAAATCTAAGTGATGAAGTTATCAACAAGCTTATAAAAGAAGTTAAAGACTTAAATCCCAAAGCTGAAATAAGCAAAACAAGTGATGGTAAATTAAAATTTAAGTACAGTGATGATTCATCTAATGAAATAGAATTAAGCGATTTTTTTATAGAAAAAACGTCAGATGAGAAAATAGCTGATCTGAAAAAGGAAATAGAGAAAGCTAAAGAAGAACTATCAAAGGCAAACAATGATAAAGATAAAGCTATTAAGGAGAAAGAAACTGCAGAAAAAAAATTAAATGATGCAAAGGAAGCTGAAAATAAAGCAATTGAGGCTAAGAACCTAGCAGAGGCTAAGGTAAGCGAACTTGAGAAAGCTAAAAATTCCTCAGATCTTGAAATAGAAAGAGCTAAAAAAGAGGTAATAGATGCAAAGAATAAGCTTGTAGAAGCAGAAAACGCCAAAAAAGCAGCTGAAACAAGTCTAGAAAAAGCAAAAGAAGAAACAAATGCTGCTAAAAAAGAAGCTAGTGAAGCAAATGAGGCAAAAAAAACTCTAGAATCTCAAAAAGAGAGTCTTGAAATAGCAAAGGCTAATGTTGAAAAAGAGAAAAATAAGGTTGAAAGTGAAAAGAATGAGGCTATAAAGAGCTTAGAAAATGCAAGGACAGATTTTGATAAAAAATTAGCGGAAGCTAATAAAAAGCTAGATGATGCTAATAAGAAAGCTTCAGATAATAAAATTATATTAGATCAAAAAGAAAAAGAATTACAAGATGCAAATAATAAACTTACAGAAGCTCAAAAGAACCTAGAAATTCTTAAGAAATCAACAAGTACAACAGACAAACAAAAGGCTGAGCTTATAAAAAATCTAGAAAGTCTAAAAGAAGAATTAAAGACACTAAAAGCTGAAAAAGATGATGCTAATAAAAAATTAGAAGAAGCAGAAAAGGTCAAAAAGCAAGCTTTAAAAGAAAAAGAATTGGCAGAATCTCAAAAACTTGCAGCCGAAAAATCTAAAAATGAAGCCCTAGCAAAAAGTAAAGAATCAGAAAATAGCTTAAAAGAAGCCAATAATAAGCTTTTAAATAAAACTAATGAATTAGAAGGAATAAAAGATGCTTTGAAAAAGGCTCAAGATGCTGAAAAAATAGCTAGTGAAGCTAAAAAGAAGGCTGAAGATAAAATTGCTGAATTAGAAAAATCAAACAAAGCATCAGAAACAGAAAAAGCCCTAGCAAAAACTGAACTTGAAAAGCTTAAAAAAGACTTAAAAGAAAAAAGCAAGGAGTTAGAAAAAGCTAAAGAGGATGCAGCCAATTCATTAAAATTAGCTATCCAAAAAGCAGACGAGTCTATACAAGAAAAGGATAGGGAACTTATTAAGGTCAAAGAAGATGCCAAAAAAGCTCAAGATAAATTAAATGAACTCCAAAAATATCAAAATGTCTCAAAAGAGGAAATATCAAATATAAAAAATGAATTAGCTAAGGCAAATGATACAATCAAATCTTTAGAAAAAGATAAAGAAAATCTTAATGATGAGAAAAAGAAACTAGTAGAAAAAAATAATTCTATAGAACTTGCAAAAAATAAGGCCGAAAATGATAAAAATACTTTATCAGAAAAATTAGAAAAATCTAATAAAGAAATTAAATCTTTAAATGATGAAGTCAAGAGATTAAATAAGCTATCAAGTGATGCTGTTAAATCTCTAGATGACAAAACAAATGAGCTTATAAATACACAAAAATCATTAGAAGAAGCAAAGAAAAAGTTAAAGGAAGCTAAGGACAACGAAGCTAGTAAAGAAGAGATTATAAGCCTTGAAAAACAACTAGAAAATGCTAATACTCAAGTTAAAAAGCTAGAAAAACAAAAAGAAGAAGCAGAGAAAAAAGCAGAAAGCTCTAAAAAAGAAGCAGAAAATGCACAGGCTGATTTAAATAAGGCTAAAAATGACCTAGCTTTATTAGAAAAATCTAAAAACGAAGCCTTAGCTGGAAAGAAACAAGTAGAAGGTGAAAGAGATAAGCTTTTAGATGATCTATCAAATAAGAAAAAAGACTTAGAATCTGAAAAACAAAAAGCTCAAAAAGCTTTAGAAGATAAGAATAAGTCTGATAAAAAATTAGAAGAGGCCAACTTAGATAAGAAAAAGGCTCAAGACGATTTAAATAAGGCAAATGAAAAGATAAAGGGCCTTGAAAATGAAATTAATTTAGCGAATGATGTAAAAAATAAGGCTGAAAATAAAATTAAAGAATTAGAAAATAGTATATCTGATTTAAAAGCTAATGAAAACAAACTCATTGAAGAAAAAACAATTGCAAGTGACAAAATTGCAAATTTAGAATCTAATCTAGCTAAGGCAAAAAATGAGCTTCTAAATTCTGAAAATAAATTAAATGAGGCTTTAAATAAGGCTGAAACAACAGAAGAAGAGAAAGTAAATTTAGAAAAAGAACTAGATAATCAAAAGACTAAAGTAAAAGAATTAGAAAGCCAAAATGAAAGTGCAAAATCTGAGATTGCAAGATTAGAAAATGAATTAGCCGATGCAAATAATAAAAGAGCAAATGCTGAGTCTGAAAGGGATAAGGCCATAAATGAAGCTAATCAAGCAAAAGCTAAGCTTGAAAAACTTGAAGAAGAGAAAACTTATCTTGAAAATTCAAATAAAGAATTAAACGAAAAATTAAAAGAAGACACAGACAATAAGCTAAATGTTGAAGAAGAAAATTCTAATGAAAAAGTAAATAAAATTTCAAATGAGAAAAAGACTGAAAAAGATACTGATATAGATAAAAATACATCAAAGCCATTAGATAATGATATAGGTAAAGAAGAAACTAAGCCAATTACAAATAAAGATGATAAAAAAGATCAAATGTCTAGCGAAAATAATGATACCCAAGATGATAAGGTATCTAATAATAAGCCTAGCTTAGAGAATAAAAATCAAGCTAAAGATTATAATAAAAAAACTATCAAAAATCCTAGTACATCAAAAAATTCAAATGTAAAAACAGGAGTAGAATCTTCTCTTTCAAGCATACTTGTTCTAGCTATAAGCACAATAGGATTAAAATTAACTAAAAAAAGAAAATAATCAACTTAAAGACCAGATTCTTATTTGATCTGGTCTTATAATGAAAAAATAAAATAAAAATAAAAAAGGAGACAATATGAAAAGCATAAAAAAAGTTGTAGCTGTATCGGCTCTAGCTCTAGCTCTTAACTTTACAAGCCTAACAAGTAAGGCCGATAATATAAATACAATAGTATCAACCACATCAAATGGTATATATGGTTGTTCATTTACTTTCTCTAATAGGGATATTTTAGATAAGATTAAAGATGTGAAAATCAATGGAGAATCATATGAGAAAAGGGATGAGCAAATTGAGCTTAAAGATAAGGAAGGTTATAGTATAAACCAAGTAGATCCACAATTATTTATATCAAAATTAAAAAAGGGAGATAAGCTTGAAATTATAACAAGTGATAATAAGAAAATAAGCCTAAATATTGAAGATCCTAATAGATTTATGGGACTTATCTTTGCTAAAGATTCACTAAAAGAGGAGAAGCTATCAGACGAGAAGAAAGAAAATAAGATAGATGAGAAAAAAGAAGAAGTAAAAAAAGAAAACAACACTGACTCTATAGTAAAATCTTACAATGAAGATGTGTCTGACGGTTACATAGAACTTATGGATAACAGTCTTATAGGAAAAATTGATTCTATAAAAATAAGGGGAAAAGTCTTAGAAAAAGCTTCAAGTAAACTAGTAATATTTAATAGAGATGCCTATGCTATTTCAGATAACAAAATCTATATAAATAGATTAGCTAACAATGATATAGTAAGTATAAAAATAGCTGATAAAGACTATAATTATGTCTATAACAAAAGTAATAATAGTCTAAATATTACTGATAAGACACAAAGAATTTATAAGGTAAAACTTGTTGGAAGTTTTGAGCCAGCAGTCATTGGACAAAAAAAGTATGACGGAGTATCAGCGGCGACAGGAACGGCAACAAATAGTAAAAATTCAAATGTAAAAATTCTTGTAAGTGACAAAGAAAACCCAACAGACGAAGATTATAAGGAACTTAATGAGTTTAGAGATCTTAAGGTAAAAAATATAATCCTTAATGAAAAATCAGGGATGAAAGGAAAATATGATTCATATAACTCAGCTATAATCCTAAATGGAGATCCTAAAGAAAAGGGAATATATCCTATTTCTGTACAATTAGTAGATAATATGGGAAACGAAATTACTACAAATTCTTTAGACTTTAAAATTTATAGGACAGATGAGTATCTATCAGATTTCATAAAAGAAGAAAACTTCAAAAAGACTAAAGATGGTAAATTTATGTGGGATATGAGTCCTTGGCTTATTACAAGATTTGATAAGGATAAAGAAGTGGTTGAAGTTCCAAAAGATTTAAAAGCATGGTTTGGTTCCCATGAAAGTGGAAAGCTAGGAGAGCTTGGTTATCTAAATAAGGAAAAAACACAAACACTAATCGTAGGTAAGGGAAGAAATTTAACTATACAAAATATGAAAGTCTTATCATCGGTAAATATAATTGTTAAAGATGGTGGAATATTAAATGTAAGAGATTCTTCAATCTTTGGAAAAATAACTGTAGAAAACGGCGGAAGACTTTCTGTAAACTATGACCCATATAATAAAGAGTTTTTAAATGGAGCATCTATAAATGGTCAAATAGAGCTTAAAAAAGGCGGGATTTTAGAAAATTCTCTCATATATTCAAACACAAACTTTTTAACAGATTCAAATAAGGCAAATAAAAATGTTAAACCTGTAGTACTCGTAAGTGGAGATAGTAAGATTGTTGGAGAAGTTTATGTAAGAGGAGACGAAGCACCAACAGGAAAGGATCCTGAAACAAAAAGAGTCTATACTGGTCAAAATGCATTAAAGATAGAAAATGCTAAATTAAGTATAGAAAAAGATTCTACACTAGGCCTATATGGGGCAGGAAGAATGGCTACAACATCTATTGGAGGGGATGCCTTAATCCTTAATAATGGAAAAGTTGATGGAGAAGGTAGACTTATAGCTATAGGAGGAAGTGGACATTCATATGAAGGAGGAGCTGCTGTAAGTGGTAAGGGTGAGATATCTAATAAAGAAGCTTATCTAAAGGCAGGAAATACCTATGCCAGTGACGCTAAAAAAGCGAAAGCCTTTGATAGTGAAAATATAAAACTATCTAAACAAACTGTAGGATATGCCAAAGATAGTGAATACAAAAAACTCCAAAACGATGATGACCAACCAGGATATTGGCTAAATTCTCAACAATCACCTAAAAATGAAAAACTTCCTAACTATGATAAGGAAAAGTTTGTATATAATGACCTAGAAATAGAAAGGGAAAAGGAAAAATCTCAAGAAACTAATAGCAACAAAATAGAAGAAAAAGATTCTAAGATAGATAAAAATGAAGCCAAGCCATTAGATAAAAAACAAACAGATTATAATAAGCAAAAAGAAGAAACTAAGCCAATTACAAACGAAGAGGATAAAAAAGATTCTAAAAAAGACTCAGATAAGAAGACAGATGTTGATGAAATAAAAGATGATAATTTAGATAAGAAGATAAAAGCTTTAAGTAATGAAAATGAAAAACTACAAAAAGATATAGAAAATCTTAATTCTCAATCCCAATATCTTGAAAAAGAAATAGAAGTATCAAATAAGGAAAAAGATGAGGCTACTTTAGAAAAAGAAAAATGTGAAAAAGAATTAGAGAAAAAGGAAAGTCTTCTTAATGATGCGAACAATAAGCTAAATGAATTTAAAAACCAAGCAATAAATGATAAGGAAAAATCAGAAGAAGAAAAAGAAAAGCTTAAAGAGAACATAAGACTTCTAGAAGAAGCTAAAAACAAAGCCGAAGAAGATAAGAAACAAGCCTTAGAAAATCTAGAAAAGCTTAAAAATGAAAATGATGCTAAGCTAAATGCTTCCTTAGAAAAAGAAAAAGTAGCTAAAGAAAAACTAGAAAAAGTTCAAAGTGAAAAGGAAATACTTCTAGATAAAGTAAAAAAATTAGAAGAAGAAAAATCATCTGTTGAAAAGAAAATGGAGGGGTTAAAGAATTCTAAAAATAAGAAAGATAAAAATAAGAAAGATGAGGGTGTACAAACTGATAATAAAGAAAACACATCCTATAATAGCAAGTCAAATGGTTTGGAAAATAAAGAAGTAAAATCTAGTGAAAATAAAGATGAAGAATTTTCTAAAGAAAATGTTAAAAAGGGAGAAATGGTTACAAATCCTAATAGTCAAGAAGGAAATTCAAAGGTAAATGGAAAAACACAAGTTTCTAATGCTAGTGAAAGCAACAATAAATCAAAAGAAGATAAAAATTCTAAAACTAACAATACAGAAGAATCTAGCTCAGAAATAAATGACAATTCTAACAACACAGATAAAAAAGATAAGCCTGAGCTTTCACCAATTAGTAATGCTAAATCAGACAAGAATACACATGAGAAAAATAAGATGGATGCAAGTAAAAATAAATCTAAGTCTAGTTCATCAAATGTAAGAACAGGTATAAGAAGCTCCTTACCAGCACTGTTTATTATAATCATAAGTTCTATTAGCTTAATAATTAGCAAAAAAATAAAATAATATTTTAAATCAGAGTCTTCTAAATTAAGGCTCTGATTTTTATTTTTAAAAAATAATGTCCAATTAATCAAATCTTTGTTTTTTTGATTGAATTGTAGTATACTTATTAAGGTTTAAAAAAACGTTTTTACAAGATAGATAAGGGGAAAAACTATATAAAAAAGATTAAAAGTATCATTTAAATATCTATATTTAGCTATTTCTCTTTTGGAGTATATTAAGCTTTTATTCTTTATGAAAAAACATTATTTTAAATTTTACTTGTGTTATAATCAAATAAAGGAGGCATTATGTTTGATTTTAAAAATGCAAAAAAAAGAGTAGACGAAGCAATTGACCCAACCTATATGCTTTATTCAGAGGTTTTTTCTAACCTTTCAAAGAATAATGTATATATTAAACCAGAAAACTTACAAAAGACTGGTTCTTTTAAATTAAGAGGAGCCTATAACAAAATTTCTAAATTAGATGAAGCTTCTAAGTCTGTAGGAATTGTAACAGCTTCAGCTGGAAACCATGCCCAAGGTGTAGCATATTCTGCAAACCATCAAGGTATAAAGGCTATAGTTTGTATGCCAGAAACAACACCAATGATTAAAGTAGAAGGGACTTTAAAATATGGAGCAGAAGTTGATTTACATGGACAAACATTTGATGAAACAAATACATATGCACAAAATTTAGCCAAAGAAAAGGGATATACCTTTATTCCACCATATGATGATGAAGATGTTATTGAAGGACAAGGAACAATAGCTCTTGAAATATTAGAAAAATTTAAAGAAGCTGACTACATTTTAGTTCCAATCGGTGGAGGTGGACTTATCTCAGGTATAGCAAAGGCTGCAAAAGAAATTAAACCTGAAATTAAAATAGTTGGGGTAGAGCCAGCAAATGCTGCTTCTATGCAAGCTGCAATTAAAAATGGTGGTCCGGTAACCCTCGCTTCAGCTGATACTATAGCAGATGGTACAGCGGTTGCTAGAGTTGGAGATATAACTTATAAGATTTGTAAAGAATATGTTGATGAATATATCTCAGTAACAGAAGAAGAAATTATGGTGGCCTTGACTACTTTGATGGAAAAACATAAACTAGTAGCAGAGCCTTCAGGTGCTCTTAGTCTTGCTGCAAGCAAAAAACTTGATTGTGAAGGAAAGAATGTTGTTTGTGTTATAAGTGGTGGAAATATTGATATGTCATTTATTTCTCAACTTATTCATAAAGGACTTTATGAAGATGGAAGGATTGCAAGATTTACAGTTGAACTTGTAAATGCACCAGGAAAACTTAGAGATCTTCTTGATATAATTGCCTATACAAAGGCAAACATTATAAGTGTAGTGCATGATTCTCTAGCTTCAGCAAGTAGGTATAAGAACATTCAAGTAGAGTTGACACTAGAAACAAACGGAAAAGACCATATCAGGAAGATTGAGGATTTACTTACTGAGAAAGGATATAACGTTCATTAGATGAATATTGAAAAATTACTAGAAGGAATCGACTATATTGACAAAAATATAGGAAATGATAGAGATATAGAGGGGATTTCTTCAAATTCTAGAGAAATAAAAGAAAATTATATATTTTTAGCTATCAAAGGATTAGAATTTGATGGACACAAATTTATAGGCTCAGCCATTGAAAATGGAGCAAATACCATAGTTTATACAAATAAGGATATAGACTTTAGAGATGGTATAAATTATATAAGAGTTGATGATTCAAGGATAGCTCTTGCCCAAATTTCAAATAAACTTTCTAACTATCCTTCTAAAAAACTAAGGATGATAGGAGTTACAGGAACCAATGGCAAGACAACAACAGCCAATATGATTTCTTTTATTTTAACAAAACTTGGGGACAGTTGTGGGAATATAGGAACAGATGGGGCAGATTTGATATATAAAACTATAGCTACAGAACACACAACTCCTGAGATTACAGATATAAATAATATACTCATAGAAGCAAATAAACTTAATCTTAAAAATATAGTTATGGAGACATCATCCCATGGTTTATATCTAAAAAGATGCTTTGGTATAGACTATGATTATGGTGTATTTACTAATCTTTCACCAGAACACATGGATTTTCATAAGGATATGGAAAATTATTTTAAGGCTAAAATGATTTTGATTCAAAATTGTAAAAAAGCTATTATAAATAAGGATGATGATTATGGTAAGAAAGCCCTAAAACTTGTTAAAAATCCTATAAGCATATCCATAAATGAAGAAAGTGACTTTAGGGCATTAGATATTAAAAAAATTGATGAAGGACTATCATTTAAGATAAAAGGAATAAACTTTAAGCTTAAAAGATTTGGTATTTATGATATATACAATGCACTTTGTGCCATAGCGATTGCCTCTGATTTAGGATATAGATTAGAAGATATAGCAGATGTATTGAAAGACTTTAAAGGGGTAAAATCAAGGCTTGAATTTATAGAAAATGACCTTGCTATAAATATAGTAGTAGACTTTGCCCACACAAGCACAGCCTTTGAAAATATATACAAGGTTTTGCCAAAAGATAAGGACATATATGCAGTTTATGGTATAAGTGGGGATAGGACAGTAGAAATTAGGGAAGCTATTGGAGAAATTTCTGCCAAATATGGAGTTTTCTCTGTAATTACAGTTGATGATCCCAAGTTTGATACCTTTGAAAATATCTCAAATGATATAGTAAGAGGTATAAAAAAGAGAAATGGTAAATATAAAATAATAGAAAATAGAAAAGATGCTATAAAATATGCCATCAAAAGTGCAAAAAAAGGCGACTTTGTACTTTGCCTTGGGAAGGGTGAAGAAAATTTCTTAAAACTTAAGGCAAATATCAAGACTCATTATTATGAAAAAGACACAATAAGGGAAGTTTTAAAAGAGATATGAAAATATTTGTAATAGGAGCAGGGGTAAGCTCGCTTGCCTTCTGCTCTTTTTTAGATAAAAATGATATAACAGTTTTGGAATCAAATCAATTTTCTGGAAGAAAGCTTCTTGCAACTGGAAATGGAAGGTGTAATTTTACAAATATAAATATGGATTATAAAAACTTTTACTCAAACGAAAAAGATTTTGTAAATTACAGTCTTGATAGCTTTTCAAACAAGGATTTATTAGAGTATTTTGAATATTTGGGAATAGAATGGATTAACTTTCCATCTGGAAGATGCTATCCTAAGACCCAATCCTCAAAAACTGTCAGGGACTCACTTTTGATGAAGGCAGAAGAAAACGCTAAATTTATCTACAATATAAAAGTAGTAGACATTGATTTTAAGAAAAAACTTATTATTACCGATAAAAAAAGTTTTAAATATGATATTTTAGTTATTGCAAGTGGAGGACTTAGCCTTAAAAATTCGGGTTCTGATGGGTCTATTTTAAAGATTTTAAAAAAACACACTAAACTTATTGATCAAACATTTGGTATAACTAATTTTAAGACTGAGAATCCCCTATCAAAGACTGCTAAGGGCTGTAAGGTATTTGCCAAGGCTTCACTTTTTGTAGATGATAAATTCCAAAAATCGTCAACAGATGACATAATTTTTCAATCCTATGGTCTTACTGGAACTGCAATACTTGATCTTTCCAATATAATTTCTCTAGCTCTTAAAGATAAAAGAAAGATTAGGCTTGACATTGACTTTTATCCAGAGTATAAAAAAAAGGGACTTTTTGATATTTTAGAAAAAAAAGCCCAAAGATTTCCAAAAAGAGCTATTAAAAATTTACTTATTGGAAATATTGACCAAAAACTCATAATTGATATATTAAAAAGGGCTAAAATAAATGAGGATTCGGTAAAAATATCAAAAAATGACTTGGAAAAGTTGGTAAAAATATTAAAGAAATTTTCTTTTAATATAGTAGATATACATGACAAAAACAATGCCCAAGTAACACTTGGGGGTGTAGCTTGCGATAGAATTTATAAGAATTCGATGAAGTCAAAGGATATGGCTGATACCTATTTTATAGGTGAGATTATGGATGTGGCTGGAGATTGTGGAGGATATAATATTCAGTGGGCTTTTTCATCGGCAAAGGCTGCATCAGATGATATAAGGAGATTAAATGTTTAAAATTAATAGAAAGCTTAAAGAATTAAAGCACAATGGAGAAAAGATATCATTGGCTATTGTAGGATGTGGAAAAATGGGAGCAAGTCTTATTAACCAATTAGGTAGCATCGATGCAATAGACGTAGCCCTAGTGGTAGAACACACACCTAAAAAGGGTAAAGAGGCTCTTATCGATTCTGGAATTTCAGAAGATAAAATCATAAATACTGATTCTTTTGATGAGGCTTTTGAGGCACTAAATAGAGGTTTCGTAGTAGTTAGCTCAAATTACAAACTAGCCTATAAACTTTTACAAATTACAGCGGTTATAGATGCTACAGGAAATCCACCTTTTGGGGCCCTACTTGCTACAAAAACTATCCAATATCATAAACATTTTATAACTCTTAATGTAGAATGTGATGCAGTAGTTGGGCCAGTTCTTTATGATATGGCCAAAAAGGCTGGAGTTATTTATACTGGAATTGCTGGAGATGAACCAGGTTCTATAATTGAATTATGTGATTTTGCCTATGGGATAGGTCTTGAAATTCTTGTAGCTGCCAAGGGTAAAAATAACCCTCTTGATAATTATGCTACAGCAGAAAAATTAAAAGATGAGGCAGAAAAAAAGGGACTTTCACCAAGAATGCTTACAAGTTTTGTCGACGGAACAAATACAATGATTGAGCTTAACTCAGTATGCAACTGCCTAGGATTTTTACCAGATACTTTTGGGTGTCATGGTATAAAAACAAGTCCTGAAACAGCAGTAGAAGACTTTAGGTTGAAAGATAAGGGAGGAGTTTTATCTTCATATAAGGTAGTAGACTTTTCACCTGGTATGGCTCCAGGAGTTTTTCTTATAGTAACAAGTGATAAAAAAGAAGTAAGAGATTTGATGAAATTCTTAGGCTTCGGAGATGGTCCAAATTATTTATTATTTAGGCCATACCATTTAACAAGTCTTGAAACTCCTATAACTATCTTTAATGCAGTAGTAGAAAATGAACCAACTATAGCTCCACTTCATGGTCAAGTTGCTGATACTGTATCAGTTGCAAAAAGAGATATAAAAAAGGGAGAAACCCTCGATGGTATTGGAAGTGACAAGGTATTTGGAAAGCTAACTGACCACAATAGGTCAATTAAAGAGGACCTACTACCAATAGCCCTTATTACAGAAAAAACAAGAGCTATTGTTGATATCAAAAAGGATACAGTAATAGACTTATCTATGGTAGAGCTTGATGAAGATGCCATAATTACAAAACTTAGAAGAAGACAAAATTCAATGAAACTTTAATTTAAGTTAGATTCTTGCAAGAATTAATTTTGCAGGAGTCTTTTTTTATGATATTTTTTAAAAATCACTTATAATTATATAAAGGAGATTTTATGAAAATACTATTAGTTGAAGATGACAAGAAAATAGGAGAAGAGCTATCTTTCCAGCTTGAGCTTTTGGGCTATAAGACAAGTAGGGTGGAAAATTTTGAAAAAGTAATAGATGATTTTAATAAAAGTGATTTTAGCCTTGTTATTATGGATTTGAAATTACCTTATAAAAATGGATTTTACTGGACTTCTGAAATTAGAAAAGTATCCAAAGTTCCAATTATTTTTCTAACTTCTGCATCAGATGATATAAATTTAATATCTGCTATAAACTATGGAGCAGATGATTTTATTGCAAAGCCATTTTCTATGCAAGTCCTTCATTCTAAAATTATAGCAATTCTTAGAAGGTCTTTTGACTTTAATGATGTAGATGATTTAAAGTTAAAATATGAGAACTTAGTTCTTGATAGAGATAAGATGATTTTAGAAATTGATAGTAAAAGCATAGCTCTTTCTAAAAATGAATTTTTAATTATGGAAATATTACTTGAAAGTCCAAGAAAGATTGTAAGTCGAGAGAAGATTATGGATAAACTTTGGGCTACCGAATCTTTTATAGATGACAATACCTTAACTGTGAATATAAATAGGATAAGAAAAAAGATAAAAGCTCTTGGCTTAGATAATCTTATTCATACAAAAAAGGGAGTAGGTTATTATATAAAATGAAAAAGTTGAAAAATTTTTGTTCAGGAAATAAAGACTATATCATTTCTTTGATTGTATTTTCGCTTACATTTGGACTTATCTCTTTTGCCTTTTCACTTGATTGGTTGATTTTTCTTTATACTTTAGCCTTAGTTTCCTTTATTTTACTAATTTTATGTATTGTTAGATATGTAAAAGTTCAAAAATTGTTAGAAAACAGCGAATTTACCTATCTTAGAGATGATATATATGAAAAACATATAGGTGAAATTTTCAAAAAAAAAGATAAGGAACTTAAGGATATAGTACTTAAAAGCAAGATAAGACAAGATGATTTGGAAGGGCTTTTAACCATATGGACTCATCAGATTAAAACCCCTATATCAGCAATTTCACTTATTAGCCAAAGATACGATTGTATGGATATAGACTTAGAACTTATAAAGATTGATGATTATATTTCATCTCTACTTTCTTTTATAAAATCTAGGAGGGCAAGCCTTGATTATAATTTCAAGTCATTTTCTATTGAAAGCCTTATAAAAGATATAGCAAAAAGATATAGGAGTTTTTTTATAGAAAAAAGATTAAGTCTAAATCTTTGTATAGAAGATGAAATGATAGTATCAGATCCAAAGTGGCTTTCTTTTGTTATAGAGCAAATTTTATTTAATTCTATAAAATATACAGAAAAAGGCTTTATATCTATAAGATATAAGGAAAATGTCTTGGAAATTATCGACAGTGGTATTGGAATAAAGAAAGAGGATATAGAAAATATTAAAAAATTTGGATATTCTGGAGATACTTATAAAAGAGATGCAAACTCTACTGGTATAGGATTATTCTTGGTTGATGATATACTTGCTAAACTTGGATATTCATATTCTATTAAATCAGAGCCTAATAAAGGAACTGATTTTTCTATAAATTTGAAGAGAAATAAATTAATTCAAGATTAAACTTACATTTTGTAAGTTTAATTTTTTAAATTGTAATATTAGATTAGGGATTAATTTTCTGATTTGTACTAATATAGACTTACGGAGGATAGTATGAATATTTTAGAAATTAATAATTTAAGAAAAGTATATAATGAAGGGAAAATAGAAACAAAAGTGACAGCCTTAAAGGATATAAATTTTAAGGTAAAAAAGGGAGAGTTTGTAGCTATAATGGGAGAGTCTGGTTCTGGCAAGTCAACCCTACTTAACCTTATAGCAACTTTAGACAATCCTACAAGTGGTGAAATAATTTTAAATAATGAAGAGATAAAAAATAAAAATGACAAGGAAAAGGCGAGATTTCGTCGTGAAAAACTAGGATTTGTCTACCAAGACTTCTCCTTACTTAACTCTTTAAATATTAAAGATAATATATTTTTACCCTTAGTTTTAGAAAATACTAAGTATAAAGAAATGGAAGAAAAACTAAATCCTATAGCTAAGGCTTTAAAGATTGACAGTCTTCTTTATAAGTTTCCCTATGAGCTTTCAGGAGGGCAAAAACAAAGAGTAGCTGTTGCAAGAGCAATAATTACAAATCCAGAAATACTACTTGCAGATGAACCAACAGGTGCACTTGATTCAAATTCATCAATGGAACTTCTAAATATTTTTGAAAAGATAAATGAAACAGGTCAAACTATTTTGATGGTAACCCATTCAACCATGGCTGCAGCAAGAGCGTCTAGGGTTTTAT
Organism: Anaerococcus porci; assembly: GCF_009696575.1. Classification (GTDB taxonomy): domain Bacteria; phylum Bacillota; class Clostridia; order Tissierellales; family Peptoniphilaceae; genus Anaerococcus; species Anaerococcus porci. The sequence goes on from NZ_VULQ01000004.1 coordinate 107,575, forward strand.
TTATAAAAGATGGGAAAATATTTTATGATCTTTATAAGGGAGAAATGACTAATGAGCAAATGTATGAAAAACTTGTTAAAAGCCAAATGATAATACTTGCTGGAGGTGAGGGTCTTGAATAAGCTAAACTTTACCCTAGCTAAAAGGCAAATTTCTACAAACAAGTATTTGTACCTACCTTATATAATAGCATCATCCCTCATGCTTTTTATATTTAACCTTATAGTTGACTTAAAGACAGAAGACTTTATTTTAAATTCTAGGGGTGGAGCCTTTATTGAATCTATACTAGGATATGGTCAATTTGTAATTGCACTTTTTGCAGTATTATTTCTAATATATATGACAAATGCTGTTGTAAAAAGTCGTTATAAGGAATTGGGACTTTTATATGGACTAGGCATGGATAAAGGATCTTTAAGAGGAATTTTATTTATTCAAAATATAATCCTAGCTCTTCTTAGCCTTTTATCTGGGACATTTTTGTCCTTACTTTTATCACCCCTAATTATAAATTTGGTTGGGAGGTTATTAGGATATGGAAAAATAAATCTTAATTTTAATATAGATGCTATAAAATTGGGATTTATAGTATTTTCTCTTATATTTATCCTTATAACTATCATAAGTTTGAATTCTATAAGAAAGAAAAATCCATTAGAACTTTCTCAAATGGCAAAAAAGGGACAAGCTCAACCTAAGTTTTCAATGATAAGTTTTATTTTATCCATAATATTTTTAGCTTTATCCTATAAAATAGCTCTATCAATAGATGGGGCATTGGATGCTATACCAAAGTTCTTTCCTGCGATTATTCTTGCTATTTTTGGGACATTCTTATTCTTTAGGTCAGTTACAATTTGGATATTAAAACTACTTAGAAAAAACAAAAGAATTTATTATAAATCTACAAATATGACTTTTATAGGAGAACTTATAAAAAGAAGCAAAGAATCAGCTATGGCCCTTTCATCTATAAGCATAATAGCATCCATGCTTTTGATGAGCTTTATAGTAATGGTTGCTATGTTTATAGGAAAAAATAGTCTTTTAGATAGGATAAGTCCAAGAGATTTTGTAATATCCTATCAAAGTGAAGACTTAAAAGATAACATAGATAAGCTTATAAATCTAGAAAAGTCCGATTTTAATATAAAAGAAAAAAATGAGGGGATTGCAGATATAAGCTTACTTACAACAAATGAGATAGAAGATGAAAAATTAAAGTTAGTGGAAGATGATGAATTTAAAAATATTATGATGGATAAAAGCATAACAATAGTATCTCTTACTGACATAGATTCATTTAATAAGGCCAATAATACAAAAGAAAGCTTAAATGATGGAGAGGCCTTAGTTTATGATTCTAAAAACAAGACCTACCAAAGCTTATCCATAGATGGGGTAGATTTAAATGTTAGTAAAAACTTAAGGGAAATAGACTACATTTTAACAGATACAACCGCTACTCTTTTTCATAATCTTTTAGTTGTTGTAAAAGATAAAAGTGACTTTTTAAAAAAACTTGAAGAAAAAGGACCTGGGTATGATTTTGGTGAAAGGAGTATTCATTTAAAGTACTTTGATGTAGAAGAAAAAGATGTCCAAAAAATGGATGAATTTTCTAAGATAATGATTGATCATATATCAAAAAATCAAAATTTAAAAGGAAAGGTTGAATTTAAGAATGCCTACGAAGCAAGACTTGAATTCGACCAAATACACCAAGGAGCCTATATAACTGTAATACTTCTCTCTTTCATGTTCTTTGTATCTGCTATAGTTGTAATCTATTACAAACAAGTGGCAGAAGGAATCGATGATGGACGTAGTATAGGAATTCTTAAAAAAATCGGAATGAGTAATAGTGAGATTAGAAAATCAGTAGCCAAGCAAAATTATGTGACATTTTTTGCACCCCTAGTCCTTGCTATAATTCATATACTAGTTGCAAGTAAGCTAGCCTTTGGTATCCTACAATTATTTACTGTGTTAGATAAGTCCCTATTTATAAAAATTGAAGTTCTATGTATATTGATATTTGCTATAATATATTTTCTTATATTTAGGATAACTCTACCTATATATTTTGAAATTGGAAAGTTAAACAAGGAGTAAGCATGAGAGTATTAAAGAAAATTTTAAAACTTATATTTTGTATAAGCATAATAGGATTTATAGCAATAGGACTTGGACTTACAATTTGGACTAAATATCCTGAGTTTAAGGCAAGAAAAGAAATATCAGATCTTGACAAAAATGCTCGTAAAATTTCTGATATTAAAATAGGTGAAAAAGCAAAGATTATTGCCCTTGGAGAGGCAAGCCATGGAAATAAAGAGTTTCAAAAGCTTAAACTTGATGTATTTAAAAATCTGGTAGAAAATAATGATGTGAGAGCCTTTGCATTAGAGTGTGATTTTTCTGAGGGAATTCTTATAGACAAATATATAAAAAATCCAAATATTAAAGTAAATCCATTGGAATATTTTTCATTTTCTATATATAAGACTGAAGAAATGAAAAATCTAATAGAATGGATGAAAGAATATAACAAGATTCACAATGAGAAACTTTCCTTCTATGGTTTTGATATGCAAAATCCAGAGAAGCTTATACCAACCATAAAAGATTATGTGGGAAAAAATAGGATAGAATTTGCCCTAGATAAGCTAAAAGTCCTTGAAACTTATCCTATAAAAGTAAAAGATTCAAAAGTAAAAGACTTGATAGAAAATCTTAAAGTTCTTAAAGATAAGATAAAAGAAGAAAGCGATGATGATATAATTTTTAAGAAAGCGATAGACAATTTTCTTGAAGGATTTTCCTACTATAGCCTTGATGATAATTTTAAAGAATATGAAACAAGAGATAGGCTAATGGCAGAAAATGTAATCTGGATTAGTAAATTTGAAGATAATAGAAACTCAAAGCTTATGATAGCAGGACACAATGGCCATATAGGAAAGACTTCAAATATTTACAAAATCATGGGTGACCACCTTAGTGAATTTTTTAAAGATAAGTACTTTACCATAGGTACAGACTTTTATAAGACAAGGGTTAATATAAGCTCAATGACAGATAAAAAAAGAGTTATCAAAAAATTTATATCAGCAGACCCAATAGCCCAAAAGGCAGAAAAATATGATGGGATTTTTTACCTAGATTTTAACAATCTTCAAAATGGGGCTACTAAGTCCATAGTAGAAAGTAAAATGAAAATGGGTTCTTTGGGCGAAGGATATTTTCCTATGATGAATGTAATTGCAAAAACTTATAGAATAGACCAAGTTCCAAAAGATTTGTATGATTCAATGATATTTATCTATGAAGCCAATCCTACTGAAATAATAAATTAGAAAAATTAATTTTATATATGTTTAGTTTATGCCGGATCTAATTCTAGTTTAGATCTGGTATTTTTTAATTTTCCTATAGTTTTTAATATTCTTAGATTTTGTTTCTAGATACTTTATGAATAAGAAACGATAAATGATAAGAAAAATCAGAATATCTCGTATATAATGATAATAGTTATTAATATCATAAATTAGGAGGTTAAGATGAACACATATAAAAAATTATTTGCCTATGTACCAGAGATAAAAAATAAGGCAATATTTGCTGTAATTTTTACAGCTATTTCTAATCTGACTTTATTTTTTGCTTATTATAAGATATGGACAATAATTAAAGTGATTTTTACTAAAAATTCAAGCGATGGACTTATCAAATATTCAAATCTTATTGTAATTCTTTTTATAGCTTATGGTCTTATATATTTTTTGGGGCTTTGGCAAAGTCATTTATTAGCCTTTAGGCTTGAAACAAGATTAAGAGAGAAAGGAGCAAAAAAACTTCTTAGGGCTAGCGAAAGTTTTTTTGATACACATAGCTCAGGTGAAGTTAGAAAAATTATAGACAATAATGTTGAAGGAACCCATATGGCAGTAGCACATCTTATTCCAGATCAAACAGCTGCTATTATTACTCCAATTTTAATGCTAATTTTAGTATTTAAGATTGATCTATTTTTAGGATTATTCTTTGTAGGAGTTGTTCTAGCTTCATTTTTTATAATGAAGGCTATGATGGGAGATAAAACTTTTATGGAAATCTATATGAAAAAATTAGATAAGCTTAATGCTGGAGCTGTAGAATATGTAAGATTTATTCCAGTAGTTAAAATTTTCAATGCTCCTCTTAAGGGAATTAAAAGCTTATATGAATCAATAATAGATTATAGGGATATCGTATATGAATATTCAATGTCTTGTAGGATACCTTTTGTAACTTTCCAATGGTTATTAAACATATTTATTGTAAGTCCGATTTTTCTTGCGATTTTCATGGTGAAAAATGGATCTGATCCTTATCTATGGTCAGCAAAGATTTTGTTTTTTACGCTTTTTACAGGTATGTTTTTTGCCAATATGATGAAGATTATGTACGTATCAACTTATCATTTTCAAGCAAATTCTGCGGTTGATAACCTAGAAAGATTATTTGAAGAGATGCAATCAAAGAAAGTTATTTTTGGAGAAGCAAAGAAAATAGATAAGGCGGATATTGTTTTTGAAAAGGTAGATTTCTCTTATGATGATGAAAAAAATATCTTAGAAGATTTTTCTGTAAAATTTCAAGAAGGTAAGTCTTATGCTCTTGTGGGAAGTTCGGGTTCTGGAAAGTCAACTATAGCAAGGCTTATTTCAGGTTCTTATCCACTTGATAAGGGAAAGATTCTTCTAGATGGTCGTGATATAAAATCCTATGACAAGGATTTTCTGATGGATAACATTGGAATGGTTTTTCAAAATCCAAAGCTTTTTAAGGGGATTTCAATTTATGATAATGTTGCCCTTGCTAAAGAAAATTCAGAGAAAAAAGAAGTAATAGAAGCACTTAAAAAAGCACGTTGTTTTGAGTTTATAGATAAGTTTGAAAAGGGAGTTGATACAGTAATAGGAGATGCTGGAGTGAATCTTTCTGGTGGAGAAATTCAAAGAATTTCTATTGCAAGAATATTTCTGAAAAATCCTAGAATTCTTATCTTAGATGAGGCATCGGCTGCGGCAGATCCCGAAAATGAACATGAATTACAAATTGCTTTCAAAGAATTAATGAAAAATAGGACAACTATTATGATTGCCCATAGACTTTCATCTATTAGGGGAGTAGACGAAATATTTCTTATAGATGATGGAAAGATAAAAGAAAAAGGAAATCACAAAGACCTTATGGCAAAAGATGGATCTTATAAGTATTTTGTAGATCTTTATGATAAAGCTAATGAGTGGAGGATTTGATATGAAAAATTACTTGATAAATAAATATTCCATAACAGAAAAGGGAGCAAGTGGCTTATGCAAAGCTATATTTTTTTCAACACTTAAAAGTTTATCCTTTATGACTCCTATAATTTTAATGATGTATGCAATACAAGGTCTTATGGGGCTTGGAAAATTTGATTTTAAAATTTGTCTTATAGGATTTTTACTAATAGCCTTACTAATGGTCTTTATTCTTAATAGGGACTATATTACAACCTACAATGAAACCTACAAAGAATCAGCTAATCTTAGAATAGAGATAGCTGACAGGATAAAAGATCTTCCACTTTCATTTTATACAAAAACAAATCTTACAGATCTTTCTCAAACTATAATGAAGGATGTGGAAACAATTGAACATGCGCTAAGTCATGCTCTCCCAGGTTACTATGGTTTTTTAATAAGCTTTTTAATTATCTCTATACTTTTACTTATAGGAAGTCCAATTCTAGGGATTTCTATTATAATACCTACTGCTTTAAGCATAGGAGCGAGTTTCCTATCAGCTAAAAATCAAAGTAAGGCAACAAGTACTTATTACAAAAAGCAAAGAAGATCGTCTGAACTTTTTCAAGAGATAATAGACCTTCAAAAAGAAATAAGAGAATATAAACTAAGAGATAAAAAAGAAAAAGAAATTTTAAATTTTATAAAAGTTTTGGAAAAAGAGCACATAAAATCAGAGCTTGGTCAAGTTATACCTATAGCAATAGCAACTTCAATTTCAAACCTATCTTTGGGACTTGTCATGTTTTTTGGTCTAAGAGAATTAATAAGTGGAAATATAAATGTTTTATATTTAGCAGGCTATCTTTTTGCAGCTGCAAGGATTATAGATAGTGTAACAGCTTTTAATCAATATTTTGGTGAAATTATGTATATAAACCCAGCAGTTGAAAAGATTAGAAGTCTAAAAGATTTTCCAATAATAGAAGGAGAAGAAACTAATTTTAAAAATTTTGATATAGAAGGTGAAAATGTAGAATTTTCTTATCTAAAGGATAAAAAAGTTATAGATAATATTTCATTTAAGGCAAGGGAAGGCGAAAGTACAGCCCTTGTGGGACCATCTGGTTGTGGTAAGACCACTCTTTTAAGACTTATGGCAAAGTTATATGACTATGATAAAGGTTCTATAAAAATAGATAAAAAAGATATTAAAACAAGTAGAACTGAGGATTTATTTTCCCATATCTCCATGGTATTTCAAGATGTTCTTCTTATAGATGGAACAGTAATGGATAATATTAGGATAGGAAAAATGGATGCAAGTGATGAGGAAGTTCTTAAAGCAGGAAGGCTTGCTTCTTGTGATGATTTTGTAAATAAATTAAAAGATGGCTACAATACTAAAATTGGAGAAAATGGCTCTAAGCTTTCTGGAGGAGAAAGACAAAGAATTTCTATTGCAAGAGCATTTTTAAAGGATGCTGATATTATTCTTCTAGATGAAATTGCAGCAAATCTTGACGTAGAAAATGAAAAATATATCCAAGATTCTCTCAATAAATTAAGCAAGGATAAAACTCTAGTAATAATATCTCACAGAATGAAATCAATTCAAAATGTAGATCAAATAATAGTAATGAAAGATGGAAGGATAGAAAAATCGGGTAAACATGAAGAACTTTTAAAAGAAAGTTCAGCTTATAAGAAAATGATAGAATCATCAAGACTTTCTGAAGAGTTTGTCTATTAAAATAAAGAAAGGATAAGTATATGAATAAATTTTCAGTAAGAGACTTAGTAAACGCAGGAGTATTTTCTCTTTTGGTATTAGTAGCTTCATGGTGTGGAGGTATGATTGGCTTTATCCCTCAAACTATGCCTTTTGTACCCTTTGCCTGTGGAATATTAGGAGGAATAGTATTTATGCTTTATTCAACAAAGATAGATAAGTTTGGTATGATTCTAATAATGGGAATACTATTTGGAATAGCCTTTTCTCTATCAGGTCATGGAGCAATAGTTTTTCCTGGTATAGTTATAATTTCACTACTTGCAGAATGGATTCTTAAAAAAGGAAATTATAAATCAATTAAATATGCAAGATTATCTTTTGCAACTTTTATGCTTTTTGGAGGAGTAAATATCTTACCTATGTATTATGCAAGGCAATCTTATATTGAAAAATTAATCTCTCAAGGTTATGGTGAGGAATATGTAAAAACTTTATTTGCAGTTATGCCAAATTGGTCATTCATACCAGTAACTCTTCTTGGAATTGTTGGTGGATTTATTGGTTGCACTATAGGAATAAAGCTACTTAATAAACATTTCAAAAAAGCAGGAATGGCTTAAAATGAGATTTGATTTTAGGTCAAAACTTTTTATGACTCTTGTTGTAGGCTTTATTGCGACAGAAGGGACGCTTTCTGAAAGATATGGATTTATTGGGCTTTCTTTAGCCCTTTTTCCATTTTTTTTATCACTTTTTGATAAAAATTATTCTTTTTTTATAAGGGGAGTGATTTTTTATAGTCTTGTTGCGATTTATCCTATACTTTTAAGAAATTTTAAAGACAATATATTAATAGTTTTGATAGGAATTTATGTAATGATAGGAATTAAGATTATGCCAATTGTTATGATGACTTATTATTCAATTACTACAACTAAAATGAGCGATTTAGTAAAAAGCCTACAAAAAATGAAGGTTCCAGATCCTATAATTATCCCTATTTCTGTAATGTTTAGGTTTTTTTATTCTATTAGAGAAGATAAGAAAACTATAAAAGAGGCTATGTATATGCATGGGATTACTATGAGAAATTTCTTTAAAGATCCAGGGAAATTTCTCGAATATAAGTTTGTACCACTTCTTATGATAACATCACAAACTGCAGATAATGTAGCAATTTCTGCAATGACTAGAGGTATGAAAATAGGTTATCCTAGAACATCTATTTCAAAAACAAGGATAAAGTTAGAAGATTTTTTTCTAATAAGCTTTGGTATTTTTCTTTTAGCCTTATATATAGGAGTAAAATATGTTGGAATTTAAAGATTTTTCCCTTTATTTTAAGGACCAAGATGAAAAAGAAATAAAAATCTTAGATAGGATAAACCTAGCCTTTAAAAAGGGAACTATAAATGTCATAACAGGAAAGTCAGGCTCAGGTAAGTCTACACTTATAAGTTTAATTAATGGAATAATTCCTGAAATTAACAAGGCCAATATAAGTGGGGATATACTGTTTGAAGGAAATAGTCTTTTAGATAAAAATATAAGCGATAGAAGTCTTTTTATATCAACAGTTTTTCAAAATCCTAAAAATCAATTTTATGCGGTAAACTCCTTGGATGAGATAGCTTTTGGACTAGAAAATAGAAATATTTCTAAAGATGGAATATATAAAAAAATAAACCATTTTACTAAACTTCTTCAAACAGAAAATCTTCTTGATAGGGATCTTATGAAATTATCAGGAGGAGAAAAACAACTCGTAGCAATTACTTCTGTATCTGTAATGGACAATGAGATTTATATATTTGATGAACCGAGCGCATCCCTTGATAAGGAATCTATAATAAGGCTTAAATCAGCTATCAATCAGCTTAAAAATCTTGGAAAAATCATAATAATAGCCGAACACAGACTTTACTACTTAAAAGATATCTTAGATAAGCTTTATATAATAAAAAATAAAAAAGTTATTGGCTTTGATGCCTTAAAAATTAATGATGATATAATAAAAGAAAACAAACTTAGATCTATTAATCTTATAGAAAAAAATAATTTAAGACATAAAAGTTATGAAGTTAAAAATCTTTTTGATAAGACTTATGACAAAAATAAAAGTCTTAAATTTTTAAACTTTAAATGTAGGTATAAGAAAAGAACTATATTTAACTTTAACCTCTCCCTAGATCAAGGCATATATTTTATTATAGGAGAAAATGGTGTAGGTAAAAGCTCATTTATTAGAAATGTTTGCAATCTTAACAAAAAACAAAAAGGAGATTTCTTTATAAATGATGATAAGATATCTTTTCCTCCAGCTTATATAAGTCTTATTATGCAAGATGTAAATTACCAACTTTTTACAGAATCAGTTCTAAGTGAAATGCAAATTGTAGAAGTCGATGAGAGAAAAATTGATAGAATATTAAAAATGGTTGAACTTTTTGATAAAAAGAATTCCCATCCACAAAGTTTATCAGGGGGAGAAAAGCAAAGACTTGCCTTAGGCTTAGCTTTTGTAAGTTCTAAAAAAATAGTAATAATGGATGAGCCAACAAGTGGACTTTGCTATCCTTCTATGGAAAAACTTGTAAAAATCATAAAAAAAATGAAAAAAGATGGCAAAACTGTAATAATAGTAAGCCACGACTACGAATTTATCTCTATGGCAAATGAAAATATATTGGAGTTTGTAAATGACATATAATAGGCTAAAATCTTGGGGATTTAGGGAAGTTAAAACTGATAATCCTAAGATAATTAATTATGAAGGGCTAGAAAATAAAGAAAATAAAATGACAAGCTATGAAATCTTTCCTGGTGTCTTTATAATGTATATCAATCTTAAGAAAAAATATCAGGCAAAAGCATCGAACTCTCCAGGAAATACTGGTTTTAGGATAGGATTTTGTGCTGAAGGAAACTACTTTACTTATATTAATTATGCCAAAATCCTAATTACCACAAACGAAATTTTTTTAGGAAAGGCAATTCCAAAATCTAAGATGTCCTATACATCAAGTCACAATACTAGGGCCTTTAATATAATCATAGTAGATAAAAAAATAGAAAAGAAAGATTTTTCCTATCCATTTATAAAATCATTCTTAGATAGCATTAAAAATATTAAGGATATAGGAAGGGTAATTGATGATAAGACATTAGTATCCTTAGCAAAAGAGCTTGTACAAGTATTAGAGTCTTGTGATTTTAATCTTATTAGTTTAAAGAGCCTAGAGTTAATTTATAGGATATCACTCCTTAATTCAAATTCTTTTAAGGATACATATTACCAATCTGATTCCTTTTTCTATATAGAAAAAATTGAAGCCTATATGAGAGAAAATTTAGAAAAAAATATAAGTCTTGACTATATTTGTGAGAAATTCAAAATATCAAAATCAAGCCTAACCCATAAGTTTATGGGAAAATATCAATATACACCTATGAAATACCTATCTAAGCTTAGGCTAATAAGGGCAGAGGATTTGCTTATAAATACAGATAAGTCAATCACAGAGATTTCTCTTGAAGTATCTTTTACTAATACTTCAAATTTTACTAGAGCTTTTAAAGCTTTCACAGGACGAAGTCCTAGTGAATATAGGAAAAAGAATAAAATATAATAAAAAAATAAGAGAATTTTGTAATGGTGAAATTCTGAAAAATAAAAGATCAAACTTTTAAAAAAGCTTTGGATAATTCAGAAATAAGCTGTCAAATTACGCCAATATACAGATCTTGGAAAAATAATTAATAGAGAAATCAAGAAAAGTTCTAAGAGAGAAATGATTCTCTATTGAAGAAAAACTATAAAAAGTGTCAGAACTCAATTTAAGCAAGGGAGAGATCGCTTAGCGCAAGGCACTTAACTTCAAAAATCCAAATGAAGTCGTTGAAGAATATTTCGAAAAAGTAGTTTAGAATAGCATATATTTCTTGGGATTTTAGTCAATCCATAAAACCATCGAAAAAATTCCCAAAAATATGTAAGAGACCTAACCACTTATGTCACAATATTTTGACTTTCTATACAATTGTTTAATGTATTAATTTATATTAAGTTGACAACACACAATTAATATGTTTTTTTAAAATAAATTAAATATATATTAACAAATAGAAAACGTTATTATATTATATAGAAATGAATCCTGGTGCGGCTTATATGTATGTGAATGGAGGATAAAGAAGAAATGGTTCTGGAAAAACAATGTTATTTCGTGCCATATGTGGTCTGATTGTAATTGATGATGGAGAAATTTATATCCAAGGTGAAAAAATAGATGGAAATATTATCCCACAAGACATAGGGCTTTTGTTAGAAAATCCTAGTTTTCTTAAAGGTTTAACAGGTTTGCAAAATTTAGAAATAATTGCCTCCATCCGCAAAATTGCTAATGTAGAAAGGATTTTGCAAGTATTAGATAAGGTGGGACTTACAGAGGCAAAGGATAAAAAATACGAAGCCTACTCCTTAGGTATGAAACAAAGATTAGCTATTGCAAATGTAATCATGGAAGATCCTAAAATTCTAATTTTTGATGAACCAACAATTGCAATTGATGAAGAAGGTATTAAGGTTTTAAAGGAGATTATAAGCAAGGAGAAGAAAAAAGGCAAACTAATTTTGCTAGCTAGCCACGAACACGATTTTATAAGTAGTTTGGTTGATGTCCATTTTTATATGAAAGAAGGTGCTTTAGTAGAAAAAAATAGATAGCTTAGTAGGGTCTGTAAATAGTTTTGTGCATCAATTTAAGCTTTGACATGATGTGTACCGATAAAACTGGACATAATATTTAATTAATTAGGTGTAGTGGATTTAATACCAATAGTTAATATTTGATTGATTGATTTTTGCGTTTAAGATAGTGTTTTTTCACCATATTTATAAGTTAAATATTCTCTAGTTCATTAATCTATTAAAAGATTTTTAGAGTTTTTTGTAAGTTTTGTATTATTTCTGCTTGCTACTCTCCGATTACAATTTTAGATACTTTGTTTAATATTATTCTAGCATTTTTCTTGGCATAGAAATTCCTCCTGATTAGTTTTTTCCCTAATCAGGAGGTTTTCGCACATAAAATTTTACAAATATTTATTTTTGGGGTCAGATTAAATACTTATCTTTTTTATTTTAGGACTTTGACTCTTTTGCATTATAGATTTCTTAAATTATTATAGACCAAAAATCTCCTTACCGAGTTTGGTTTCTTTTGGGTCTAGCTTGTCAAAGACTATTTTTTTGACATCCATCTGATATTTGGTGTCTTTCCACAAAATTGCACCCACAAAGTCACCATCTTTTTTAAATAACTTGTAGATATTTTCTCCATTTTCTTTTTTAATCTCTTCTATTCCTTCACCCTTATTAAAGCCTGCTGAAAATACTTTAATATTTCCTATCATAAGTTGAGAAAATGGCTTTGGAGTTTCATATGTTTTGCTATCGCCTGCCATATTAGCTCCTGCTATTTGTCCCATCTCCATAGAAGCAGTCCAAAGACCAATTGTTGTATCCGCTAATTGAACACAATCTCCTGCTGCATATACATTCTCATTACTTGTTTTAAGAGTTGCATCTACCTTTATCCCACGTTCAACTTCAAGGTCGCTTTCTTTTGCAAGATCAAGATTATTTCTAACGCCTGCTTGTATTATTACAGTATTTGCTTTTATTTCTTCTCCATCATCAAGTTTAATTCCACAAAGTTTTCCATTATCTTCTAAGATTTCAATAGTATTTTTACCTGTTTTTGTAGCGATTCCAGCCTTATTAAGTTCTGCTTCGAGTTTTTCGGATAATTCATTATCAAGCTGCTTTGCAAGTATATGGTCAAAGCTTTCTACTACAAGAACCTCACATTCTGCCTTTTTGATAGAGTAAGCTGCTTCAAGACCTAAAAGTCCACCACCTATAACTACGACTCTTTTATTTTTCTCTATATGGTTTCTAAATTTATTAAGATCTTCTATACTTCTTATTGCAAACACTCCATTTATGTCGACATTTTTAATGGCTGGAATAAAGGGATGGCTTCCAGTAGCAATAAGAGCCTTGCCATATCCTAATTCTTTTCCATCTTCAAGTATGGCCTTCTTATTTTCAAGATCAAGTTTTTCTACCCTTGTATTAAATATTTCTTTTATATGATTTTTATCATACCAATCACATTTTTTAACATATATATCTTCTTCATTAAAATCTTTACAGATAAGTTCAGATAATCTGGTTCTCCAATAAGTATGTTGACTTGCCTCAGAGATTATTACAATTGAGGTTTCATTATCTTTTTTTCTAATTGCCTCAGCTGCTTTTAGTCCCGCTATACCATTTCCTACAATCAAATAATCGTACATAAAATCTCCTTTATAATTACAATAAAATCTTTTGTTATTATTTTACCCAAAATCTTTCTATATATAATTTTATCAGAAATTGGGTAAATAATAAAACAAGGATATTTTAAAGTTCTCTAAGAATTTCAAAAATATACAATTAATTATAAAGATTTAAAATAGGAGGATTTATGATTTACGATATAACAGTTAAAGATAACAAGGGAAAAGACGTAAAACTTGAAAAATACAAGGGAAAGGTTCTTTTAATAGTAAATACTGCTACAAAATGTGGCTTCACTCCACAATATCAAGGGCTTGAAGATCTTTATGAAGAATATAAGGAACAAGGCTTTGAAATTCTAGATTTCCCATGTAACCAATTTGGCCACCAAGCACCAGAAGATGATGAGGGAATTGATAATTTTTGTAGCTTAAACTTCGGTACAAGCTTTGATAGATTTCAAAAAATTGATGTAAATGGAGAAAATGAATCTCCACTTTATACTTTTCTTAAAAAAGAAGAAGGTGGAATTTTATCTGATAAGATTAAGTGGAATTTTACTAAATTCTTGGTAGACAGGAATGGAAATGTTGTAGATAGGTTTTCTCCAAATACTAAGCCCGAAAAATTAAAAAAAGATATAGAAAGTTTATTGTAATGGATGATTATGTAAAACTTAGTCTTAATGCGATTAAAAATTATCTAGAAAATAAGACCTATTTAAGAGAATTTAATGATTATTTTAAAAATATGTCTAATGGAATTGTAGTTAAAATTGAAAATGGGGGAAGGTTAAAGGGGATATCTGGCTCTATTTTTCCTAGCAAAGAAAATATGGGACTTGATATAGTATACGAATCTATAAATGCAGGTTTTTTTGACCTAAGTTTTAATCCAATAACAAAAAACAATATTAAAAATCTTGATATTACTATATATGAGTTCTATGATGTTGAAAAATTACCCTTTATAGAAGACTTTAATGATTATGATGGGGTAATGATAAATTTCATGGATAAAAATCATTATGTTTTTAGAAAAGATTTTGATTCTGACTTAGATATGCTAAAGGAAGCTATTAAGAAGGCCAATGTAGATAGCTGGGACAATTTTTCTATAGATAAGTTTAAGGTAAATATCCACAAGTAAATATTAAATATTAAGGAACTGTTGTAAAATTATGAATTTCTAACTTTTTATCATTACAAGTTACCAATAGACAATTTGAGGATATCCTAGGCTTATGGAGGCTAATTGTCGTGGAGGAGCTTTTAATAACTTTGAAATTATTAATTCATTTACAATAGTTCTTTTCTTATCTAAAGATATTGATTATTATTATCCTTTAATTTATAATTATATTGACTAAATACTTAAAAAATAATTTAAATTTAAAATACTAAAAGGAGTCAATATGAACTTAAATCAATTAGAACCTGGAGAAAGTGCAAGAATTCTAGGCTTTTCAGATGATTTTTCTATGAAAAGAAGGTTACAAGATTTGGGATTTGTTAGGGGAATTGATATAAAATGTCTTTTTAAGTCTCCTATGAAAGACCCAAAGGCCTATCTTATTATGAAAACAATTATAGCTATTAGAAATAAAGATGCTAGGGGAGTTTTAATAAAAAAAGAGGATAAGCTATGAAAAAAACAATAGCTCTTGCTGGAAATCCTAACGTTGGAAAGTCGACAGTTTTTAATGCCCTAACAGGACTTAAACAACATACGGGGAATTGGCCTGGCAAAACTGTTGAGTGTGCTAAGGGGAGGGTTAAGTTTAAGGATAAGGACATTCAATTGGTTGATTTACCAGGTTGCTACTCTCTTTTGGCTCACTCGGAGGAAGAAGAGATTGCAAGGGATTTTATCTGCTTTGAAAATCCAGATGCAGTTGTAGTTGTATGCGATGGTACTGTTTTGGAAAGAAATTTGAATTTACTTCTTCAAATAATAGAAACTGGAAAAAAGGTTATTTTATGTGTAAATCTTTTAGATGAAGCTAAGAAGAAAAATATAGAAGTAAACTTAGAGTCCCTATCAAAAATGCTATCCATACCTGTAATAGGAACAGCAGCAAGAAGTGGGAAAGGTCTTTCCAATATAGAAAAAGCCTTAGATAGTCTTGAATCTAATCCTTATAATCCAATACAAATTACCTATCCTAGACTTATGGAAGATGAGATAAAAAAGATAGCTAAAGTATTGGATAAGTATTATAAGGATAAGATTAATAGCAGATGGTATGCTATAAGGCTACTTGAAGATAATCCTTCCATACTTTCATCTAGCAAGAAGTATTTTGGAGAAAATCCTTTAGATAAAAAAGAAATTAAAGAACAATTATATGAATCAAGAAAAAAACTAGAAGCAAATGATATCGATAAAAAAAGAATTGAAGATATTATTTCTATAAGTTTTGTAGCTAAAAGTCAGTATATATGTTCGAAGGCTGTACTTTATAAAAATCCTAATTATGAAAAAAGAGATAGGATTTTAGATAGGATATTTACAAGTAAGTATACGGGAATGTTAATAATGTTTTTACTCCTTTTGGGAGTATTTTGGATTACTATTGTAGGATCAAATGTACCAAGTGATATGCTAAATGAGCTATTGTTTGGTTTTGAAGATAAAATTTTAGATTTTGTGAAGGCGATAGGAGTATCTGAAGCTATCTACTCACCTTTAATATTTGGTATATATAGGGTTGTTGCATGGGTTATATCAGTAATGTTACCACCTATGGCAATATTTTTCCCATTATTTACTCTTTTAGAAGACTTTGGCTACCTTCCAAGAGTTGCCTTTAATTTGGATAAGTCTTTTCAAAAATGTAATGCCTGTGGTAAACAAGCTCTTACAATGTGTATGGGCTTTGGATGTAATGCTGCGGGGGTTACCGGATGTAAGATAATAGATTCACCAAGAGAAAGGTTAATAGCTATTATTACAAATAACTTTGTACCATGTAATGGTAGATTCCCTACTATTATATCAACTATATCAATGTTTCTTGTAATTGGAGTAGGAAATAAGTTTACAAGAAGCTTTTTATCGGCTGCGATTCTTGCCTTTGTTATTACTTTGGGAGTGTTTATGACCTTTGTGTCATCTAAACTTTTATCTAAAACTGTCTTAAAGGGAGTTCCCTCATCCTTTACCCTTGAACTTCCACCATATAGGATGCCACAAATAGGAACTGTAATAGTAAGATCAATCTTTGATAGGACGCTTTTTGTCTTGGGAAGAGCTATAATTATTGCAGCACCTGCAGGAATAATAATTTGGGTTTTTGCAAATATTTCCATATTTGGAGATAGTATTTTAAATCATTTTGTAGGATTTTTAAATCCTTTGGGATTTTTGATGGGACTTGATGGAGTTATCCTTGCAGCCTTTATTCTAGGATTTCCTGCAAATGAAATAGTTGTACCAATTATGATAATGACCTATATGGCAAAGGGGGCTCTTCTTGACATATCAGATCCTGAGATACTAAGGGGACTATTAATTGATAATGGATGGACTCTTATTACTGCTATTAATATGATTATTTTTTGTCTTATGCACTGGCCATGTGGCACAACAGTTTTGACAATTTACAAAGAAACAAAATCAATTAAATGGACAGTCCTATCTTTTATTTTGCCAACAGTATTTGGGATTTTAATCTGTATAGGATTTACGAGCTTAGCAAGAATTCTTGTGTTTTTATTTTAGTTTTAGAAGCTCCACTTTTAGTGGGCTTCTTTTTGGACTTTAATCAATATAAACTTTATAATTGATATATAAGTAGAAAGGGGATAATATGTATATAATTTTAGCTATAATGTCGGCAGTTTTTGCAGCTCTTACATCAATTCTTGCAAAAATTGGTATAGATGGAGTAAATTCAAACCTTGCAACTGCCATTAGGACTTTTGTAGTCTTATTAATGAGTTGGGGTATGGTTTTTATAACAAATTCATTTTCAGGAATACACAATATAGGAAGAAAATCTTGGATATTTTTAATACTTTCAGGTCTTGCAACAGGAGCAAGTTGGCTTTGCTATTATGCAGCGCTAAAATATGGGGATGCATCAAAAGTTGTTCCTATAGATAAGATGAGTGTGGTTTTGACCTTAATCCTTGCCTTCGTATTTTTGGGAGAGGACTTTACTATAAAATCTCTTATAGGGTGTATACTTATAGGTGCAGGAACTTTGATTATGGTTATATAGATTTATATTATTATAAGTCATAGAAATATCCAATTAAAAAGGCAAATAAAATTTTTGGTTTAAATACTAATAAATTTTACAATAAATTCTAAATATAGAAAAAATATAAGCTTAAAGATTCGTTTGACAAAATCTCTAAAATCTAGTAAATTAATCAATAGATAATAAGGCTATTAAAAGAAGAGTAGTAGAATAGGATAACTTACAGAGAAGACCAGCAAGGTGAGAGTGGTCAGTTTAGTTTTCTATGAAGATCATCTTTTATGCCTAATAGATGAAAAAAGTAGTTTATTACGTAAGATAGGCGTTAGCTTCATGCTCAATTTTTGGGTGGACCGTCCCTTTTGGGGGCGTTTTTTTATTATTTTATAGAAGGAGTAATATGACAAGTTTTAAATCACTAGATACAAAAAATATAAAACAAAGAGAACTAGATTTATCTAAGTATTGGTCTGATATAGACTTATTAGATAAGACTTTTACAACAAGAGAAGATGCTGATGAATATATAATATATGATGGACCTCCAACAGCCAATGGCAAGCCAGGTATCCATCATGTTATAGCTAGGACCTTGAAGGATATGACTTCAAGATATAAAAACATGCAAGGCTATAAGGTACTTAAAAAAGCAGGATGGGATACACATGGACTTCCTGTAGAAATAGAAGTGGAAAAAGAATTGGGCTTTACAGAAAAAGATCAAATAGAAGAATATGGGGTTGAGAAATTTAATCAAAAATGTAAGGACTCCGTATTTAAATATTCTGATATGTGGAGAGATATGTCAGATAGGATGGCTTTCTTATATGACATGGATAACCCATATATAACTTTAGACAATGACTATATAGAAACTGAATGGTGGCTATTAAATCAAGCTTTCAAAAAAGGACTTATCTATGAGGGGGCTAAGGTTATGCCATACTGTCCAAGATGTGGTACTGGTCTTGCAAGTCACGAAGTTGCCCAAGGCTACCAAATGGATAAGGCAATAACACTTATCTGTAAGTTTAAGAGAAAAGATAGGGAGAATGAATATTTCCTAGCATGGACAACAACACCATGGACACTTCCATCAAATGTTGCCCTCACTGTTCATCCAGAACTTGACTATGTAAAAGTAGATGATAAGACAGATGGTGCTTACTATTATCTTGCAAAATCTCTAGTTGAAAAAGTTATGGGAGATCATGAGTATGAAATAGTAGAACATATGAAAGGAAAGGATTTAGAATATGTAGAATATGAACAATTACTTCCATATGTAAAGGTTGAAGGTAAGGCATTTTACTTAACTTGTGCTAACTATGTATCAGCAGAAGATGGTACAGGAATAGTTCATACAGCACCAGCCTTTGGTGAAGATGACTACCAATTAGGCAGAAAGTATAAGCTACCATTTGTCCAACCAGTAGATCTTGAGGGATGTTTTACTGAAACTCCTTGGAAAGGAAGATTTATCTTCGATACAAATGAAGAAATATTTTTACACCTTAGAGATGAAGGAAAAGTATTCAAAAAACAAATAATTGAACACAACTACCCTCACTGCTGGAGATGTAAAACACCACTTGTTTATTATGCTAAGCCATCTTGGTATATAGAAATGAGTAAACTTTCTGAAAAAATGGTAGAAAATAATAATGGTGTAAATTGGTTTCCACAAACTATAGGTGATAAGAGATTTGGAAACTGGTTAGAAAATGTAAAAGACTGGGCAATTTCAAGGTCAAGATATTGGGGAACTCCACTTAACCTTTGGAGATGCGATGATTGTAGTCACATAGAATCAATAGGTTCAAGAAAAGAATTAGTTGAGAAGGCAAATGAAAATATAAGTGAGGATATAGAACTTCACAGACCATATGTTGATGATGTAACTCTTACTTGTCCTAAATGTGGAAAAACAATGCACAGGGTTCCAGACGTTATAGATGTTTGGTTTGACTCTGGAGCCATGCCATTTGCTCAAGTACACTTTCCATTTGAAAACAAGGATAACTTTGATGAACTTTATCCTGCAGACTTTATTTGTGAAGGAATAGATCAAACAAGGGGTTGGTTCTACTCACTTATGGCTATATCAACAATCATAACAGGAAAGGCACCTTATAAAAATGTACTTGTTAATGACCTTGTAGTTGATAAAAATGGTCAAAAGATGTCAAAATCAAAGGGAAATACCTTAAATCCATTTGAACTTTTCGATAAGTATGGGGCAGATGCAGTAAGATTTTATTCTTTATATGTATCACCTGCTTGGGTACCTACTAAATTTGACGAAAAAGGTCTTATAGAGGTTAAAAACAACTTCTTTAGGACGATAGAAAATGTATATAACTTCTTTGTTTTATATGCCAATACTGACCATATAGATCTTGATGATATAAAGTCATTTGAAAATGTAAAACTTGAAGAGATAGATAAATGGCTATACTCAAGGCTTAATTCCCTTCTTAAAAACTACTATAAGTCAATGGATGAGTTTGACTACAATAAGGTAGTACACTTAGTAAATGACTTTGTTGTAGAAGACTTATCAAATTGGTATATAAGAAGAAACAGAAAGAGATTTTGGAACCAAGATTTAACAGAATCTAAAAAGGCTGTATACAAAACTTGCTATGACGCTCTAATTCTTATAGCTAAAATGACAGCACCTATAGCTCCATTTATAGCTGAAGAAATTTTCAGGAACTTAACAGAAAAGATGTCAGTACACGTTGAAATACTTGATAAGGTCAATGAGTCACTTATAGATGAAAAACTTGAAGAGAAAATGGACCTTGTAAGAAAGATAGTTACTCTAGGTCGTGCCTCAAGAGAAAAAGAGAGCATAAAAGTACGTCAACCACTTGAAAAAATAGTGGTAGATGGATCATATGAAGAAGTAATATCTAATTTAACAGGGCTAATCAAAGAAGAACTTAATATTAAGAAAGTAGAATTTGCCAAAGATTTATCAGAATTTATGGACTTTTACCTAAAGCCAAACTTTAGAAAAGTAGGAAAAATATTTGGTAAAAATGTAGGAGCTTTTGGGAAATACCTTCAAGATGTTGATGCCAAAGATTTTGTAAGGAAAGTTGAAGAAAACCCACAAGAAGTTGAGATAAATGGAGAAAAATATATTGTAGACAAAGAATACCTCGACGTAAGAATCCAAGCAAAGGAGGGATTCGATGTTGAGATGGATGGAAATGTCTTTGTAGTACTTGATACAGAAATTACAGAAAATCTTAAAAAAGAAGGATATGCAAGAGAATTTGTATCTAAAATCCAAAACTTAAGAAAAGATAGTGGCTATGAAGTTACAGATAGGATAGAAATATTCTTTGAGACGGATGAAGACTTAACAAAAGCTCTTAAAGAATATGAAAAAGAAATCAAAAAAGAAACTTTAGCTGATTCAATGCAAGCTAAAGAATTATCAAGCGAAGAATTTGAGTTAAATGATAAAAAGGCAAAGATTGAACTTGAAAGAAAATAATAGATTGGGGGAGCAAGGATTCTTGCTTCCTTTTTATTTTAAGGAGATAATATGAAAATTAGACTCATGAATATGGTGAAAATTTATGATAAAAATACCAAGAAGGTCCTAGTCCTTGATAAAAAGAAAAAGGAAGGCCGGGAAGGTCTTACCTTTCCTGGTGGAAAGGTAGAAAAAAGAGAAAGTTTTGAGGACTCTGTTATAAGAGAGGCCAAAGAGGAGACAAATTTAGATATTAAAAATCCAGAACTTGTTGGAATAATTACTTGGGCTTATACAAATAAAGATGGGGAATTTCAAAAAGATGTGGGACTATTATACGAAACACCTGATTTTTCAGGGAATCTAGTAAAAGAAAATAGGGAGGGACTACTTTCTTGGATAGACTATGAAGACTTTAAGAAGATGGATAATATGAGCGATTCCATGCCTGAGATATTAAAAATTTATGACAGAAAGATAAGAGAGGTCTATTGGGATGTAGACAAAGAAGATATATTGTACTACTAGACTATATTAACAATTATTTTAGAAATATTTTTAAATTTCCAAATATATTTTGTGAAAAAAATTGCAAATATGTTATACTTGTCTTATAAAACAAGGAGGGAATATGAAGATTAAAAATATAGGTAAATCACTTTTACTTGCACTTTCACTTTCTTTACTTGCATCATCATGTTCAAATGATACTGCTGTTAAAGAAAAAGAAGGCTCTGCTACAACTTCAACTAGCGAAGGAGTATTTGAAGCAAGTGAAAAAGGATATGGTGGAGATGTTACAGCAAAGGTTAAAATTACAGATGGAGTAATAGAATCTGTTGATTTTAATGCGGATAAAGAAACAGACACTATTGGTCAAAAAGCAATAGAAAGTTTATCAAAAGAGATAGTAGATCGCCAATCAACTCAAATTGAAACAGTATCTGGTGCTACAATATCATCAACAGCTTTTTTAAAGGCGGTAAACGAAGCCCTTAAAAAGGGAGGGATTAATCCAGAAGATTTAAAGGCAAAAGAAGCCAAAAAAGAAAAAATAGATCTTAACCAAAAGGCGGATATAGTTGTAATAGGTGCTGGTGGAGCAGGGCTTACTTCAGCAATCTCAGCTGCCCAAGAGGGAAAATCTGTCATAGTTGTAGAAAAGGCGGCAAATGCTGGTGGAAATACAAATAGGGCGACAGGCGGAATGAATGCATCTGAGACAAAATTTCAAAAAGAAGCAGGTATCAATGATTCAAACGAAGATTTCTTTGAAGATACAATGAAGGGTGGACATAACATCAATAATCCTGACCTTGTTAGAGTATTAGTTGATAACTCTTCAGATTCAATTAATTGGTTAGATGAGCTTGGAGCAAGATTATCTGATGTAGGAGTTGCAGGCGGAGCCAAAAATCCACGTCAACATAGACCAGTAGATGAAAATGGCAAGATACTTTCAGTTGGACCATACATAGTAGAAAAATTACTAAAAAAATGTGAAGAACTTAATGTACCAGTAATTTATAACGCAAGAGTAGAAAAAATAAAGCAAGAAGATGGTAAAATTGCAGGTGTAACTGCAAGCACTGACCAAGAAGAACTAAATGTAGATTCAAAAGCGGTTATAGTTGCAAGTGGTGGTTTTGGTGGTTCAAACGATATGGTTAAAAAATATAGGCCAGACTTAGATGGTTATGTATCAACAAATGCTCCAACAATTGAAGGAGATGCTATAAAGTTTTTAGAAAAACTAAATGCAGGATTTGTAGACATGGATCAAATCCAAACTCACCCAACAGTAGTTCAAAAAGATGGCTCTTTAATCTCAGAATCCCTAAGAGGAGATGGTGCTATTCTTCTAAACAAAGAAGGGACTAGATTTACTGATGAGATGGGAACAAGAGATGCTGTATCAAGTGCTATAAATGAGCAAACTGACAAAACTGCGTGGCTTGTAGTAGACCAAAAAATGTACGATGAATCAAATGTAATAAAAGGCTATGCTGATAGAAATTTACTTACAAAAGTTGAAGATGTGAAAGCTTTAGCTGACTTTATTGGAACTGATGAAAAAAATGTAAAAGAAAGTCTTGAAAAATGGTCAAATTCTGTGGATAATAAGGAAGATGGAGAATTTAATAGAAAAAACCTAGATAAAATAAAATCAAACCTTAAAGAAGGCCCATACTATGTAGGACCAATAGGACCTGGAATCCACCACACAATGGGAGGAGTAATGATAGACACAAAGGCCCAAGTTCTAGATAAAGACAATCAAGTTATAGAAGGTCTATACGCTGCAGGAGAAGTGACAGGAGGAGTACACGGAGGAAATAGACTCGGTGGAAACGCAGTATCAGATATTATAACATTTGGAAGAATAGCAGGAAAAGAAGCGGCAGGATTTGTTGGAAAGTAAAAAAGAAGGCGGACTATGATTTTATATCATGTCCGTCTTTATTTTTGGCTTGATTTTCGTATTATAAGTTTAGTAGGGACAGAAATTTCAATTGGAAAATCTCTGCCATTGTTTCTTGACTCTATTAATAAGAATATAGATTCTGCCATAGATTTTATATTTAAATCAAGACTTGTTAATGAGATTGAAGAGTATGTAGCAAGATTTGAATTATCAAATGATATAATCTTTACATCATCTGGAACTTTTATATTATAATCAACCAATGCCTTTACTACACCCATAGCTAAAAAGTCGTTAGCAACAATATAAGCCTTTGCTAAATTGCTAGTTTTAATTTGATTTTCCATCATTTCATAACCACTAGCCATAACATATTCACCATTCATAACATATCTCTTATCAAATAAATCAGCCTCTTGAGCCTTTGATTTAAATAATATTAGTCTTTCATTAGGAATAATCTTTCCATAGCTTTCATTATTTGATGATATTTTTACATCTGCCCCTATAAAGCCTAAACTATCGAGATTAAGTGTAAAAATGTGTTCAAATATCTTATTCATACCATCTTGAAAATTAGGTCTTATAGAGTCATATTCAACAGGTGGTGGCGATGAACCTATAAAAATAACCTTATTAGTATAGTCCAATATATCTTTTATTTGCTTGTTATTAATATGCCCCATTACTAAAAAATAGTCGAATGAATTTTTAATTTTACTAATATCTACAAAATTTAAATGACAATATTCTACAAAATATCCTCTCTTAGTACAGGATGATTGAACTTCATTCCATAGTTCAATAAAATATGGATTTGAAAACTGGTTTTTATTTGAGACACCAGTAATGAGAGCAACTTTTTTATTTGAATTCTTAATTATATTACTATCTTTTTTGTTTTTTACCTTGTAGTTATTTTCTTTAGCTATTTTAAAAATTAAATCTCTAGTTTCATTCTTTACCTTAAATTTATCATCATTAGATAAAACTCTTGAAACTGTAGCTATTGAAACATTAGCCAACTTAGCTATATCTTTTAACCTAGCCATAATTACCTACTTTCATACTAATAATAGTATTTTACCATTAATTAAGAAATAATAATAGTAATATATTTTTACTAAAAATCTAACTATTAACTTTTAATAAAGTATTAGATTAAATAATGATATTATAGAGATATTCATATAGGACATATAAAAAGAACTATTTACCGTAATAAGAAAACGATTGACACAGATAAAATAATTTAGTAAAATTAAGACGAAATATAATAAATTTACTAAAAATATACTAGCATTTTACTTGAACTTAATAAAATAGTTCTACACTAGAATAGAAAATTAGTAAAAACAAAAAAAGGAGAAGAAAATGAAACTAAAAAAAATTGTTGGCATGGGAATTTTAGTCCTATCACTTGTATTTGTTGGATGTTCATCAAATAATGATACAGCAAATAAAGCTAGTAATACCAAAAATGAAGATAGTCAAAATTTGAAAAATGTTGGCAAAGATACAATAATTGTATATTCAAATGCAGTAAGTGATGGTCGAGGAGATTATTTTAAAGAAAAAGCAAAAGAAGCAGGATTTGATGTTGAAATGGTAGATTTGGGAGGAACAGATCTAGTCAATCGTTTGTTAGCAGAAAAAAATGCGCCAGTAGCAGATATTGTGTTTGGTCTTAACGAGATGAATTTTAAAAAATTAGCTAAGGAAGATATGTTTGAACCATATAAACCGAATTGGTTAGATCAAGTTATGGACGGCATAAATATTAATGAGGAAGGCCTATATTCACCAATGGATATGGCAAGGGTATTTCCAATTTATAATAAAGAGTTTGTAAAAGAAGAGGATATACCTAATGATTGGTCAGATTTTTACAATAATGAAAAATATAAGGGCCTTTATAAGGTTCAAAATGGACTTGGTGGTGCTACAGATACTGCAGCCATGTATATTCATTTAATAAATTATAAGGATGAGTCTAAAGATATGGGTGTCAAAGAAGAAGCTTGGGATAAGCTATCAAAATGGTTTAAGAATGGATATCAAACACCTGAAGGTGAAGATTGGATTCAAAATTTTGTAGATGGAAAAGTTCCCTATGCTTATACATATATGGCAAAGCCAAGTGAAATAGAAAAAGAATATGGAGTAAAAATAGGAATCATTAACCCTAAGTCTGGTGTTATTCAAACTGTTGAACAAATAGGAATAATAAAAGATGGAGAAGATAATAAAAAAGAGAAGGAATTTGTAGATTGGATAGGTTCAACAGATGTTATGGCTGGATTTGCAGAAGGATATAATCAAATGCCGGTAAATAAGAAAGCTCAAGAAAGTGCTCCAGAAGGACTCAAAAGAGTTATGGAAGAAACTACACCAGCTGAAATAGATTTTGATTTTGTTGGTAAATATATAGACCAATGGGTTGAGTATGTAGAGTTAAATATACTATAGTTATCAATAATATCTAAAATAAGAGCTTATCTACAAGTAGGAGGATTTATGATTAATGTAGAAAATGTCCAAATTAAATATGGAGATTTTATAGCTATGGATGAAATAAACTTTGAAGTAAAAGAAGGTGAATTTTTCACCTTCTTGGGTCCTTCTGGTTCAGGTAAATCTACTATGCTAAGGGCGATAGCGGGATTCTTAAAGCCATCTAAAGGAGATATAAAAATTCATGATAAAGTTATAAATGATTTAGAAATTGAGGATAGAGGAATAGGAATGGTATTTCAATCATATGCACTTTTTCCATCTATGAGTGTATATGATAATATTGCTTTTGGCCTAAAAGTCGAAAAAAAAGATAAAGAATTTATTGATAAAAGGGTTAGAGAACTTGCAAAAGTTGTAGATTTAACAGATGATCAATTAGAAAAAAATATATCTGATTTATCAGGTGGTCAACAACAAAGAGTTGCTATAACTCGTGCTATGGCAAAAAAACCAGAAATTTTGGCTATGGATGAGCCTTTAAGTAATCTTGATGCAAAA
This sequence comes from Anaerococcus porci, assembly GCF_009696575.1. Lineage (GTDB taxonomy): Bacteria > Bacillota > Clostridia > Tissierellales > Peptoniphilaceae > Anaerococcus > Anaerococcus porci. Next base: position 134,078 of record NZ_VULQ01000004.1, read on the forward strand.
CTTAGAAAATCGTTAAGGGGAGAGCTAAAAAAGATTCAAAGAGAATTAAATGTAACAACTCTATACGTAACCCATGATCAGGAAGAAGCCTTAACTTTATCAAATAGGATAGCGGTATTTTCAAATGGACATTTAGAACAAGTTGGAACACCAAAAGAAATATATGAGAATCCGCTTACAGAATTTGTATGTACTTTTATAGGAGATAGTAATAAGCTTAGTAAATCATTAGTTTCAAAAATTGCACCTAATAAAAATATAAGTGAATATGATAGCTTTTATATAAGACCAGAACATATAAGTACTAGTGTTAATGATGGTATCCTTAATGAAAATGAAATGATATTTGAATTTGAAAGTGAAGATTATTATGGAACTCATTATATTTATCATTTAATAGATAAAGAGAGCAAGATAAAAATTTCTACAAAAGAATATAGGTCAGAAAATAATCGATTTAAAAAGGGAGAAGAAGTAAAAGTTAGGTTTGATATAGAAAAAATTCATTTGTTTAAGGGGTGTTAGATATGGAGTTAAATAAAAATAAGTCTAATAGAAAAATATTTAATCTAATTGTTCTTATAGGGGTCGTAACAATACTTTATTTCTTGATTTCCTTTGTACTTCTTCCAAATATAGCAGTTTTAAAAACTTCTTTTGTAAAGGATGGAAAATTAACTTTTACAGCAATTAATAAAATATTTAAGTCTACAAGGGCATTAGACGCCTTGAAAAATTCATTTTTAATGGCTGTTACTCTACCTATAACAGTATCTATCGTAGGTATAATACAGGTACTGTTGATAGATTATTTTGATATTAAGGGAAGTAAGTTTTTAACTCTAACTTATCTTATACCATTAGTGTTTGGAGGATTGTTAATAAATAATGGATATATTTTTGCGTATGGACCAAATGGTATATTTACAAATTTAGTAGCAAATATTAATCCGGGTATTGATAGGTATTGGTTTTTAGGTTACCGTGCAGCACTTATTGCTATGACTTTCGGTTGTACAACAAATTATATGTTGTTTTTTAGAAATTCACTCTCAGGTATTGATTATCATACTGTGGAAGCTGCTAAAAATCTTGGAGCAAGTCAATGGACAATATTGAGTAAAGTAGTTTTTCCTCAAGTTAGACCAATGATTATTACTTGTGTAGTTCTTTTATTCCAACAAGGTTTAACAGCTTTTGCAGCACCGCTTATATTGGGTGGAAGAGATTATCAGACAATTATGCCTTTGATACTAACGCTTGCAAACAGGCCGGCTTCAAGAGATATAGCAGCAATACTTGCTTTACTTCAAGGAGTATTTCAGATAGGGGTATTATTTGTAGTTCAAAGAATGGAAAAAGGTAAAAACTACATGTCTATATCAAAGACTAAGGCAAATCTTAAAAAACAAAAGATTAAAAAGCCTATGGTCAATGCTTTATTTCATATAGTAGCTTATTTACTTGCCCTTTTAAACCTAATACCTTTTGTTTGTGTATTAGTTTTTTCATTTACAGATTATCAAACAATTGGTAGTGGAAGAATAAGCCTTTCATCATTTACTTTAGAAAATTATAAAACAGTTTTGACTGACCCATCAGCATATGAACCTTTTGTAACATCAGTAGTATATGCCTTACTTGCAGCCCTAGTAGTAGCTATAATTTGCATAGGAGTAGGCAGACTTTCACAAAAAAGAGATAATATTTTTACAAAAATATTGGAGCTTTTAATTTATACACCTTGGATTCTACCAGGTATATTATTTGCTTTAGGTTTAATCATCTTATATGGAACCCCACAATTTTGGGTTGGAAACAATGTCTTAACAGGAACTTTGGTGATTATGCTTATAGCTTATATAGTAGTATTATTACCAAATACTTATAGGTTTGTAAGAGCATCATATTTTGGAGTTAATGAAGAATTAGAAGAAGCAGCTAAAAATTTAGGTGCAAGTAAATTTTATACATTCTTTAAAATAGTACTTCCAGTTATAATGCCAACAGTTTTAGCGATGTTTGCCTTGAATTTCAATGGAAAACTCAGTGAATATGAAATATCTGCTTTTTTATTTCATCCACTAAGGCCAACTTTGGGAATAGTTATAAGGTCTAATGCAGATGCTACAGCAGCTATTGATGCTAAAGCTATAAACTTAGTTTATTCAACTATATTAATAGCAATATCCATGCTTGTAGTTTGGATAGTATATTATGATGGATTAAACACAATTAAAAGCAAATTTATAAAAAAGAAATCTTAATTTAATAAAATGAGGGAATATGAATATATCAAAAGAAATTTATAAAGAAAACAATGAGGTTTTGATAAAAAAAATAAAAGAAAAGGGATTTTTAATTGCAGCTCACAGGGGAGTGTGGGGTGGAAATATAGCACAAAATACTCTAAATTCTACAAATCTTGCTTACAAATTTGGGACGGATATTGTAGAAATAGATGTAGGAAAAAGTCTCGATAATAAATTCTTTGCCTTTCACACCAATAAAGAAAAGACAATTATAGGTGTTTATAAGGATTTTGAAAAGATGAAAAGCGATGAAATTAATAAATATAAAATATTAAATCAATTATTTGAAGAGTCTAATTCAAATGTAGAAGAATTTATAGAAATAATTAGAAATGCTAATAAGGATATTATATTTCAAGTTGATAGAGCGGAAAGATATTTTCCAGAGATTTTGGACTTATTATGTGATGAGCTTAGTACAGATTATTTAAAGAGAATTATGATAAAATGTTCAATCAATGATAGAAACCTAGATATATTTGAAAAATATCAATATAAATTTATGATAATGCCTATACTTAGAAAAGTAGACGAAATTAAGATTTTAGAGAAATATTCAAATATAAATCTTATAGGTATAGAGGTTATAGCAGAAGATAAAGAAAGTGAAACCTTTGGTAGAGAATTCATTGAAAAGCTAAAGGAAAAATTCAATGTTCTTATTCAAATAAATGCTATCAAACTTGACAAAAATACTGACCTTTATGCTGGAATTGATGATGACATTTCTCTAACAAATCATCCGGATAAGGGATGGGGGAAATTATTAGATTGGGGTTGTGATATAATCCAAACTGATTGGGCATTTGCTTTAGACAAGTATAGGGAAAATAGATAAACAAGAGGTATTTGATGTTTTATTACTCAATTACAACATATTTAGATTTTTTTGCAAGAATCATTATATCTTGTATTTGTGGATTTATAATTGGGTCAGAAAGAGAAACTAAGAGGAAATTTGCTGGAGTGAGAACTCATACAATAGTTGCCTTAGGATCATGTGTGGCCATGATTGTATCGAAATATGGTTTTTATGATTCTCAAAATTTTGATGCTGCAAGAATTGCAGCCCAAATTGTATCAGGTATAGGCTTTTTAGGAGCAGGAGTAATATTTGTAAAAAATAATGGGGTAACAGGACTTACTACAGCGGCAGGCATATGGACCACATCAATTATAGGAATGTCTTTTGGTTCAGGACTATACCCAATAGGGATAACTGCTACATTTTTAATCATTATTTTCCAGCTATTTATATAAAATTAAGAGATTTTAACTCAGGGCTTTTCGCAAATATATAAAGTTGGCTTTAAAAGTCTTATTTCAGAAATTTAGAAAAACTAAAATTTATTTAAAAGATATAGGTGATTCTAATATTAAATAATATTTAATAAAAAGAGAATAATTTAAATTTTAAGGGAAATTAATAAGTATATATCAGTTTATTTTCTGATAAAAGAAAATAACTAATACATAATATATATAGATTAATATTATAAGATTTTTTCTTCCTTAAAAGGTTTGTGTATCAGCCTAAATTCTGACATGATATGTACCCTTATTACTGGACAGACCAGTAAGGATGGCACATATCAATAAAAGGGTAATGGTTGATACATTTTTTATATATCAGTTGTTATCATTTCTATATAAATAGAGCTTGTTTTACTCTCATATGAATTAATAAAGTTTCAAAGTTTCATAAAAATTTATAGATATTTTATATATGATTCTAATTTTCCTTTAATAATATTAATAAATGAGATAATATATGCTCCTATCCTTTAATCTTATATCTCCATTGCTTGATGCATCTACCATAGCAAAGTATAGGATTTTTTGGACAATGGGAATTTGGAAAAATTGTTTTGTTTTTTTGTTAAATCATTGTAGGAATTAAGGTATTTAAATTACCTTTTATTTTTACAAATTTATATGGATTCTGTCTTATATTACATTATTAATTAAATATTAAATTAGAATTATTCGAACTATTTTTTGACATAAATAAAAAAGCTTGACAAATGTAAAAATTATAATTATAATTATAAAAAATGAAGCAGAGAAAATGATTAAATTAAAGGAGGTAATTTATGAATTAATTAAGCTCATATAGGAAATTTATTGTTAAAAATTAGGAAAACGTTAATTAGGAGGGGTTATGGATTTTTTAACTAAATTAGCAGAAGGGTTTATTGGTATTTTTAAAGCAGGTGGAGAATCTTTCATGGGTTTTGTTACAGGAATAATACCTTTAATAATATGTTTAATGACATTTGTTACTGCATTAATAAAAATAGCTGGTGAAGAAAAAGTAGATAAATTTATGCAAAAAATAACTAGTAATTTAGTACTTAGATATACAGTATTTCCTGTAATAGCTGTATTCGTATTAGCAAATCCAATGTGTTATACATTTATTAGATTTGTAAAAGAAAAGTATAAGCCAGCAGTTTATGATGCTATGGTGTCTTTTGTTCATCCGATTACGGGACTATTTCCTCATGCAAATGGAGGTGAATTATTTGTATATTTAGGTATAGCGGAAGGATTTAGGCAACTTAATATATCTCAAGCCAGTCTAGCGGTTAGATATTTTATTGCTGGAATAATCGTTATTTTAATTAGAGGTATTGTAACTCAAAAGCTTACAGAAATAATGGCTAATAAACAAAATGTTGATTTAGATGCATTAGATGAGGTGAAATAAATGAGTGAATTTAAAACAATTAAAATTATAAAGGGAAAAGGTGGATTTGGTGGTCCTTTAGAATTAACTCCAACAGAAGAAAAAAAATATGTAATTTCCGTAACAGGTGGAGGAATAGACCCTGTGGCTCAGAAAATTGCGGATTTGTCAGGAGCTATTGCGGTAGATCAATTTAAGAACCCAGTAGATAAATCGGAAACATTTGTGGCTGTAATTGATTGTGGAGGAAATTCAAGAGTTGGAACTTATCCAAGGTTAGGAATACCAACTGTAGATATAAAAATGCAGGGTCCAGCTGGTCCATTGGCTAAATTTATAACAGAAGATATATTTGTTTCTGGAGTAACAGTAGATGATATATATATTTCAGATGGATCAAACTCTGAGAATGATGATAACTTAATTCATAATGAAAAAGATGAAGATTTTGATACAAAATATAAAAAAATAAAAGATGATCAAAAAAATAAGGAAGAATCTAAAGGTTTCATAGATAAGATTGCAAGAGGGGCAAGTAAGTTTACAACTATTTTTTATCAATCAGGTAGAGAAACAATTGAAAATGTAGTGACTAATATATTACCATTTATGGCTTTCATAGCAACAATTATTGGGATAATCAATTATACAGGAATAGGAAATATTATAGCTAAAGCATTGGTACCTTTATCTGGTAATTTAATAGGATTAATTCTTGTAGGAGTTATAGTAGGCTTACCATTTTTATCTCCACTGTTAGCACCAGGTGCAGTTATGGCAGCAATTGTTGGTACTCTTATAGGCCAACAAATCGGAACAGGTGCAATTCCTCCATCATATGCTTTACCAGCATTATTTGCTATAAATGGTCAGGTTGGATGTGATTTTATACCAGTTGGATTAACCTTGGGTGATGCAGATCCTAAGACTATTTCTGTTGCTACACCAGCAGTATTATTTTCAAGAGTTATAACTTCTCCACTAGGGGTATTAATAGGATTTTTATTATCTCTTGGAATGTAATTTGTTACATTTATGATATTTATAAATTAGACAGGAGTATATAAAGATGAAATTTAATTTTTATGCATTAACAAAAAAAAATAAAATAGAATTATTTTCTAGAGATATGAGTGCTATAGAAGATGATGAGATTTTAGTTAAACAGATGGCTTGTAATATCTGTACAACTGATTATCAACAATGGCAAGGAAAAAGAGAACATCAAGGATACCCTATGGCTGGAGGTCATGAGTGTGCAGGTATAGTGGTAGCTAAAGGGAAAAATGTTGGAGATTCTTTTGGAATAGGAGATCATGTAGCAATTGTATATGATTATTGCGGGGTGTGTGAATCTTGTAAAAAAGGTTATATTACAAATTGTGAAAATATAGATCAATTTGGAAAAAATTATTCAAGCGAATTTTATGGTATCTTTGGTTTTGCAGACTATTTTAAAAGAAAAGCTAAATCTTTTGTAAAGCTATCCAAAAAATTAGATTTTTCTGAAGGAGCTTTTGTAGAACCTCTTTCTTCAGTAATAGCAGGAATAGATAAATTAACGATAAATTCCGAAAGCAATGTAATTGTTATCGGATCAGGAACTATGGGAATACTAAATGCATTATATGCAAAAAGCTTAGGTGCAAATGTAATTATCTTAGGAACAAATGAAAAGAAAAATAAAGTTGCAAATAGATTAAGTCTAGATACTATTAATCCTAAAGATTGCTCATATAAAGATTTGATAAAAGAAAAATTCAACAAAAAATTAGCCGATATAGCAATAGTTGCAGCTGGTTCTAGTTCGGCAAATCAACAATCTTTAGATTTGACTAAGAATTATGATGCACAAATTTTATTTTACGCTGCCGGTTACCCAAAACCAGAATTAAAAGTTGACTCTAATATGATTCATTATAGAAGATTAAATATGTATGGGGCATATGGATCAAAGCTATATGATTTTAATAGAGCTGCTGATTTATTATCAAATAACTCTATAAATGTAAAACCTTTAATAGAAGCAAAATATAAGTTCAGTGATATTGATGATGCATTCAAAAAAGCCGCAACAAAAGATAGTTTCAGAGTATCATTAATTCTAAATGAGGAGAAATAAATGAAAAAATGTTTAATATTTGCTGATTTATTTATCAATGAGCAAATGATGAGAGATGGATTTAAACCTTTAGAGGATATTGGATATCAAATTGATATTAGAAACTGGTATCATGATAGCTTAGAAGCACTACAAGATGATAATATTTTGCTCGAACATGAAGGAAGCGAAGCTATTGAGTTGCCAGAATCTTTCAAAAAAAATTTAGAAGATTATGAAATAATAATTACTCAGTTTGCACCAATAGGAAAAGATATCATTAATAAAGCTAAAAATTTAAAAATACTAGGAGTATTAAGAGGAGGAACTGAAAACATATGTAAAGAATACGCTGAATCTAAGGGTATCACAGTATTTAATACTATGGGTAGGTCTAATATTTCAGTATCAGAATTTACAGTAGGTTTAATGATATCAGAATCAAGAAATATAGCTAGATCAAATTACAGTTTAAAAAATGGGGAATGGAGGAAAAAATTTCCTAATGGAACATTACCTTTATCAATTAAATCTTCAACTATTGGTTTAATAGGTTATGGGTCAATAGGGAAAGAAGTGGCAAAACTGTTGTCATCATTTGGACCTAAGATAATAGTTAATGATGACTATATTGAAAATGTAGAGAAATTTGAAAAAGTAAGCAAAGATGAGTTGTTAAAAAGGTCGGATATAATTTCTATACATACTAGATTGACAAAAGAAACAAAAAATATGATAGATTATGAAGATTTCGATAAAATGAAAAATTCTGCAATTATAATAAATACAGCTAGAAGTGGATTGATCAGAGAAAAGGCACTCTTAGATGCCTTGATTAATAAAAAAATAGCATCTGCCTCAATAGATGTATTTGATATAGAACCATTGCCTAAAGATCATCCATTTACAAAATTGGATAATATAACAATTACTAGTCATATTGCAGGTTCAACTTTAGATAATTTTAAAAATTCTCCAAATATATTGGTAAGGAGTATCTTAAATAAATTGAATGAATAAAATAATAATTGCTTTAATAATTATATCAATACTACAAACTTTTGCTAGATACAAATATTTGAAATATTATAATACAAAAATCAAAACATTATATAAAAAATATAATTCAGGATATTTCGGAATAGGAATAGATAAAAGAAAATTTTTCAATAAAACAATATTTGTATTAATAATTGATAAATATGAAAATATTTTAGAAGCTCAAGTTTTAAAAGGTATTAGCATATTTTCAAAATTTAAAGAATTAGATAGTATTAAAGGTTGTAATCTTTCTGATATTAAATCAAAAAAAGAATATGAAAAATATAAAATTGCAATTGACAGTGCATATGATCAAATAAGAGATATAAAATAAAATTATAATTTGCTTTTGTAAATAAAGTTGACAAATGTAAAAAAAGCTTTTATACTATATATAGAAAAGTTACAATATGATAATTTTATTTAAAGGAGTAAAAAATGACATTATATGATCAACTAAAAAAAAGAGAAGAAGAAAAAAATCCTATTAAAGTAGGAGTAATTGGTGCAGGACAAATGGGAAGAGGTATGATTGCACAAATCTCCACAATTCCAGGAATGATTGTCACTGGTATTTCAGATTTAAACTTGGAAGCGGCAAATAAAGCTAGAGATGCTTTTAATAAAAATCTTGATAATAAAGTAGACATACTAACCTCAACTGATTACAGAGATGTTATTAATAATGATGAAGTAGAAGTTGTTGTAGAAGCAACAGGTGTCACTGAAGTCGGCGCAAAGGTTTGTTTAGAATCACTTTTAGCTAAAAAAAATCTTGTTCTTTTAAATGTAGAGATAGATATTACTATTGGATCTATAATGAAAAAATTATTTGATTCTGCTGGATTAGTATATACAGGATCAAACGGTGATGAACCTGCAGAAGTTGTCAAACTTTATGAATTTGCTAAGGCAATGGGTATGGAAGTATTAGTTGCAGGGAAAGGTAAAAATAATAAATTAAAAGTTCATGCAAATCCGGATACATCAAGAGAAGAAGCAGATAGAAAGAATATGAATCCACATATGTTAACCGCTTTTCAAGATGGTACAAAAACTATGGCTGAAATGAATCTTCTTTCTAACGCTATAGGATTTAAACCTGATATAGTAGGAATGCATGGTATATCTGGTGATTTAGATGGAACTGTTGACCAATTAAAATTAAAATCTGAAGGAGGAGTACTTGATAACTATGGTGTTGTAGAATATGTAGATGGTTTAGCCCCAGGAGTATTTGTTATTGTAAAAGGCCAAAATGATGGAGTAAAAGAAGAGTTAAATTATTTAATGAAAAAAGGTGAGAAAGATAGACATATATTATATAGACCTTTCCATTTGGCATCATTAGAAACACCAATATCTATAGCTAAAGCTGTTTTAAATAATGACCATTCTATAGTACCTTTAGGAATTCCTGTTTCTGATACAGTTGCATATACCAAAAAAGATATTAAAAAAGGTGAAATAATCGATGGTATTGGTGGTTATTGTGTAAGAGGAGTTATCGAGAAACATGAAGATTGTATGAACAACAAACATATTCCAATTGGTTTAATAACCGGAGATACTATAGCAAAAGAAGATATACCAGCTGATTCTTATCTAACTTTCGAAAATACAGAAATCGATACAAACACATCAGTGTATAAATTAAGAAAACTTCAAGATGAGTTTATAGGATAATTATTAATAGGAGTTATACTTTAGCTCCTATTAATTTATAAGATAATTAGAAAGGAGACTAATATGTTAATAAATTCAAGAGAAATTCTTAACAAATGTAGAGATTTAAAGATTGCAATTCCATCAGCCAACTTTATAGATTTGAATAGTATAAGAGCTTATATTAGAGCTGCAGAAGATTATAAATTGCCATTAATAGTTGCATATGCACAATCACATAAGAATTTAATTTCATTAGAAGAAGCTGCAATTATAGGTAAATTCTACGCTGAAAAATCAAAAGTACCAATTGTTTTGCATTTAGATCATGGTGAAGATATAGAGACTGTTTTTAAAGCTATAGATTTAGGATTTACATCAGTAATGATAGATGCATCAAATAAAGCATTTAGAGAGAATATATTAATAACAAAAAAAGTTGTTGATTATGCTCATAAATACAATGTTACTGTCGAATCTGAATTGGGGCATGTTGGAGCAAATGATACAAGCGAATCTAATGAAATTAATGAATCTATTTATACAGAGGTTGAAGATGTTATTGAATTTGTGTCTAGTACAAAAGTTGATTCATTAGCTGTATCTATAGGTACAGCACATGGGTTATATAAAGGTATTCCTAAATTAAATTTCGAAAGACTAAAAGAGATAAGTAATAGCGTGGATATTCCATTAGTTCTTCATGGTGGCTCATCGACTGGTGATAAGAATTTAAATAAATGTGTAAAAAATGGTATAAGTAAAATAAATATTTATACCGACTTTATAACTGCTGCACACAAAGATATTTTAAATAGTAAAACCAATAATTATGCAGAAATGAATCAAGTCGCAGAGTCTAGTTTTATTAATGTATTAAAGCATTATTATCATGTATTTGACACAATTATGTTTAAATAAGGAGATATTTATGATAAAAAAGAAACCTTTTTTTATATTTAATCCGAAATCTTATCTTTTAAGAAAAGAAACACTTGAATTATCAAAAGTTGCTAATGATCTTGCTAATAAATATAAAGATATAATAGATATTTATGTAACAAGTCCTAATATATATCTTAAAGAATTAGTAGATTGTTTTAAATATATTAAAGTTTCAGCTCAACACATTGATCAAATAGAGCTAGGTCGAGGAATGGGTAGAGTAGTACCTGAGACTTTAAAAGATATTGGTGTAGAGGCTACTTTTTTAAATCATGCAGAGCATCAACAATCTATATCAGATTTATCCAGATCAGTTAAAAGAGCAAAGCAATTAGGGATTATTACTATAGTCTGTGCTGATAGTATTGATGAGGCTAGATCCATTGCAACATTTAATCCGGATATTATTTTATGTGAACCAACAGAATTAATAGGAACTGGAAAAGTAAGCGATGAGTCATACATTAATAAAACAAATTCTATTATTAGAAAAGCCAATAAAGATGTATTGATTATGCAGGCTGCAGGTATAAGTTCAGCTAAAGATGTATATAGAACAATACTCATGGGAGCAGATGGAACAGGATGTACCAGTGGAATTGTAAAAGCTGATAATCCTAAAAAAATGTTAAAAGATATGGTTGAATCTCTTGTTAAAGCAGTTAAAGATAGGAATTAGATATGGTTAAGATAAAAACAATCGAATTAAATTTGAAAGGGAAAAGGGTTAAATTTGCAGACATTACTAATATGGTAAAAGATGCAATTAAAGAAAGCAAGATAAAAGATGGAATATGTGTTGTAATAAGTCCTCATACTACGTGTTCTGTTTATTTTGAAGAATATTCACATGATAAATTTGAAGATGGTACGGAATATTTACAGTATGATTTAAATTCTTCTTTAAAAAAAATAGTACCAGATCATGATGATTCAGAGCGATATAATTATCCTGGAAAAGCTCATTATGAAGCAGTTGAGTCATGGCCAAATGCATCAGAATACTTGCCTAATGGTGATAAGACTGCTTTATGGAATGGTGATGCTCATATTAAATCGACCATTATAGGATCATCTGAAACATTCGCTGTTGAAAATAATGAACTTTCAATCGGGAAAACGGGATATATATATTTTGTTGATTTTGATAAAACAAGATCGAGAATTAGAAAGTGCAAAATTGTAATAATAGGCGATTAATATATTATAGTTTAGTTGTTAAATATAAATACTATTTAGATGAAATCAATATAATTGTGTAAAATAAAGGTCAATTGAAGCCTTGATTGATAAATATTTTTAATAAATAGCATGTGTATAAAATTATCAATTATATTTTATAATTAATAATAAAATTTTATTAAATTTAATTAATGATTCTGTTTATAATAAGGTTATTAAAAACTACTTTGTTCTGAGTTTTTAAAGAAATTATGGAGGAAGAGGAGTAATTATATCTAAAAAATACTGCTTACAAATTGATAGAAAAGCATAGAAAATGAATGCTAAAAATATAATTATATAACAAAAAACAGATACTATGATATATAAAAAACAGGAATATAGTTTAGAAAAAATAATTAAATGAAAAAGCACTCTTTAATACAATGTTAGAATTTATATCTAAAAATTTTAAACTATAAAAGTTTCAAAAGTAATAAAAACACAGTATTATCAAAAGTTTTATATAGTAATGGGAATAATATAGAAGTAAAAAGAGAATAATAGATTTATGAAATAGCAAAATCTTAAACGTTTAAAAATAAGGATGAGGCTTATTTCAAACTTAGAATAACAAATAACATTAAAAATAAATGATGAAATAGAAGATATGATAAAATAATAAGAATACTTTCAAGCAAATATTCGATTACTAGATTAATAGGGCTACTCCTCATTAGAAGCAATGAGGAGAGGTTTGGATTTTCTGTAATATATATTTATTTAATAAAGAAATATTAATAGAATGAATAAATTTATAATAAATTTTTTGCTATGTCATAATCAATTATAAATGTGTCAGCAACATCATTCATAATTAATGCTTTTATAGCGTCTAGCTTTTCTATTCCGCTGGCTAAAACAACAACCTCAGGAATTTCTTTTAAATCATTTATATTTAGTCCTATAAAATTATCAGTTAAAGGTGTTTTTATTGGTTTTGTATTAGAATCGAAAAATGTAGTTACTATATCTCCAACTGCTGAATTTTTATTGAGTATATTGAGATCTTTCTTTTTAATATAATCTAGTTTCAAGTAAGTTGAACTTTTTAAAGGATTTCCAACACCCACTATTGCTATGTCAACACTTTTGGCATTATCAATTGCTTTGTTTACAAATTTTGAATCCATTAACATTTGTTTTTGAGATTGATTTTCAGCTTTTACTGGAGCATAAAAGAAACTTCTTTTACACCTATATTTTTGAGATAAAGTAAAACATAACAAATTTGAATGTAATGCTTCGTTTTCTAATTCAACTCCGCCCATAATAGGTACAATGCTTTTAAAGTTAGTTTTAATATAGTTTGCACTTTTTATAAAGCTATTTACAGTTGTACCAAAGCCTATACCAATTTTTAAGTTTTCATTACTTCTATTTTCTATATATTCTGCACACAGAATGCCTACATCTAATTTAGGATTCATAGAATTACTGCTAGATACTATAACTTCTTTTACATTATATTTAAGTTTTATTTCTTCTTGAATCTTAACTGAATTGGTATTTTGATTTACAATAGATATTCTAACAATTCCTTGTTTTTTTGCTTCTTGTAAAAGTGCAGCAACTGTTGGTCTGGAAATCTTTAACTTTTTTGATATTTCTGTTTGAGTTATATCATTCTCGTAAAACATTGATGCTACATCTACTAGCAAATCTAATCTTTGTTTCATAATTACTCCTCTTTTGAATATATTCGGTAATATTATAACATATTTTACATTTGAAAATCTAGTTATTAATTGTATGATATAATAAAATAAATTTAACAAAATTAAGTAGGTTTGTAATTATATATGAAGTGATTTGTTTATAAATGTGATTAAAAAAGGAGAGTTTTATAATGAAAATTAAAATAATTGAAGTTGGGCAATTAGTTAATGAATTCAAAGACGATAAGATATTTATTCTTTTTGGTGTAGAAGCTCCACCTGAATTAAAAGATTTTAGTGTAATAATTGATTTTAAAAGAGATGAAATTAAAGAATATTTTAAGGTTGGTGGTATGCTTATTATAAATAATATTGAATATGAGATTGAAAAAGTTGGGGAAGTTGCAAATGATAATTTCAATAAATTAGGACATGTTGCAGTTCATATTGGATCGAATGAAAGTGTACTACCAGGCTCTATTCATGTTAAAGATAATAGCTTCCCTACATTTAAAGAAAACGATATTATAGAGATTATCGCTTAATATTCCATAAAATGTTTTATTTTAACTTATATTTAATAAAGGTATTAAGTAAAATATTATTAGAAAAATAAAAGGAGTAAAAAATGAAATTTTTTCTAGACACAGCAAATGTCGAACAAATAAAACGAATAAATGACCTAGGTCTATGTGATGGAGTAACAACCAATCCCTCACTAATAAACAAAGAAGGAAGAGACTTCAAAGAAGTAGTAACAGAAATAGCATCAATAGTAGATGGCCCAATATCAGCAGAAGTTACAAGCTACACATATGATGAGATGGTAAAACAAGCAAGAGAAATAGCAAAATGGGCAGAAAATATAGTAGTAAAGATACCAATGACAGAAGAAGGTCTAAAAGCAATAAACACCCTTTCAAAAGAAGGGATAAAGACAAACTGTACCCTAATATTCTCAGTAAGCCAAGGACTAATGGCAGCAAAAGCAGGAGCAAGCTATATATCACCATTTATAGGAAGAATAGACGATATGGGAGAAGATGGAGTAGAACTAATCTATAAATTAAAACAAGTTCTAGAAAACTATGGACTTGAAAGTGAAATAATAGCAGCATCAATAAGAACAAACAAACATCTAGAAGAAGCAGCCTTAGCAGGAAGTGATATAGCAACAATACCAGGAACATTATTTGAGAAAATGTGGACCCACCCACTAACAAGTCAAGGAATAGAAAATTTCAAAAAAGACTGGGATAACTTTGTTAAAAGAGAAAAGTAGGAGAAAGATATGTTTGATAAAAACGATGCTTTAGCTGTCTCTGCAGTAAGAAGCCTATCAATAGCACAAATAGAAAAAGCCAATAGTGGTCATCCAGGCATAGTAATGGGAGCAGGACCAATGGCCTATGTTCTATGGAACAAAATCTTAAATGTAAACCCAAAAAACTCTTCATGGTTTAATAGAGATAGATTTGTTTTATCAGCAGGCCATGGCTCTGCCTTGCTATATTCACTACTTCACCTTTCAGGATATGACTTAAGCATAGACGACTTAAAAAATTTTAGACAAATAGGATCAAAAACTCCAGGTCATCCAGAAAGGATGCATACAGATGGAGTAGAAGTCACAACTGGTCCTCTAGGACAAGGAATTGCTAATGCTGTAGGAATGGCAATTGCTGAAAAACATATGGCTTCCTTATATAATAAGCCAGAATTTCCAATAATTGATCACTATACTTACGCTTTATGTGGAGATGGTGACTTGATGGAAGGAATATCCTATGAATCTATGAGCCTTGCAGGGCATTTAAAACTTGATAAGCTGATAGTATTATATGATTCTAATAATATATGCCTAGATGGAAATCTATCAACATCTTTCTCAGAAGACATAGAAAAAAGAATGGAATCTATTAACTGGAATTACATCAAAGTTGAAGATGGAGAAAATCTAGAGGATATATACAAGGCAATAGAAGATGCTAAAAAAGAAAATAAGCCAAGCCTAATAGAGATAAAAACAATAATTGGCTATGGTTCTCAAAATCAAGGTACAAATAAAGTTCATGGGGCACCTATAGGAAAAGAAGACTTTGACTTTGCAAAAAAATCTTATAAGTGGGAATATGAAGACTTCAAAATACCAGAAGAAGTATATAAAAAGTTTGAAGAAGAAATAATAAAAAGGGGAAAAGAAAAAAACAAAAAATGGAATGAACTTTTAAGCCAATATGAAATTTACTTTCCAGACAACTACAAATCACTAATAAATGGAATTGAAAGAAAAATTGATGAAAATCTATTTAGAAATGTAAAGAAATATGACTCAAAAATGGATGCTCTAGCAAGTAGGGCATCAAGTGGACAAATAATTCAGGATATAGCCAAAAATGAAATAAACTTTTGGGGTGGAAGTGCCGATCTATTTTCATCTAATAAAACAGATATAAAGAAATCAAAATCTTTTAAAGATGATCCAAAAGGTAGAAATATTTGGTATGGAGTAAGAGAATTTGCAATGGCAGCGATTGGTAATGGAATAATAGCTCATGGGGGTAGCTTCCATCATGTATCTACATTTTTTGTATTTGCAGATTATCTAAAAGCTGCAATCAGATTGTCAGCCCTTTCAAAACTACCACTAACATATGTATTTACCCATGATTCTATAGCAGTTGGAGAAGATGGTCCTACGCATGAAGCAGTAGAGCAATTAGCTATGTTAAGATCTATTCCAAACATTATAGTATTAAGGCCTGCAGATGCGAATGAAGTAAGGCTATCATGGAAAATAGCTCTAGAGAGCAAAGAAAGTCCAGTAGTGATAGTTCTATCACGCCAAAATTTAAAGAATCTAAAAGAAACAGAGGAAATTGAAACAATCGAAAAGGGAGCCTATATAATAAAAGACAGTGAAAAAGTTGATGGAATACTTATAGCAACGGGTTCAGAAGTAGATCTTGCTCTAAAAGCACAAGAAAAATTAAAAGAAAAAGGCAAATATGTAAGAGTAGTAAGTATGCCTTCAATGGAATTATTTAGAAAACAAGATAAAGAATATAAGGAAAAAATCTTGCCATCAAATATTAAAAATAGGATAAGTATAGAAATGGCTTCATCATTTGGTTGGAGTGAATTTACAGGTGACAAAGGAATAAATGTTTCTATAAATGACTTTGGAATTTCAGGCAAAGGTGAGGAAGTTACTAAAGAGTTAGGATTTAATATAGACAATATAGTAAATCTATTTATTGAAAAATTTGATAATTAGTTAAACAAGCTAAAAATTGTAAAATAGTTTATAGATAAAAAATGGGACTGTTGTAAAATTGTGAATTTCTAACACTCTATCATTACAAGTAAGCCATAGATAATTTGAAAATAGGCTGAGTTCATTGAGAAAATTTTCGTTGTAATGATTTTAGAACAATTAATTCATTCTGCAATAGCCCCATTTTAATATTCCAAAAAAGCAGAAGCAAAACAATATTTTCAAATAATTATATCCTAGAAAAAAGTAGAAAGTATATAAAATATCTGCAAATTTTCATAAATTTTGACGGCTTATTAGCTTAAGTAAAATTAAGTTAAGTTCTATTTCATGGGAATGGATAAATATTGATACATAAAAATGTATCAACCCTTACCTTCTTATAAGGATTTAGGTTGATACACCAAACTTTTCATATACTCTCACTATTTTGTTGTTTATTCTTTGTTAATTTCATTTAATTTTTTATTAATCTTTTGAACCTCCATTTTCTCCGTCCTATAGATTATATACCATATAAGTGCATATATAAGAGTGAAGCTTACTAATGGTATTATAAGACTTGATATTGAAGCAAACCATTTTAGATATAAGCCTGTTATAGAAAAGTAAATAACCATTCCTAGAAAATGAATTATGGTATTTTTACTTAAATTTTCATAGGTGATTTTTCCTCCGAGAAAATTTGCCACTATTCCAAAACCACCATATAGGATTGTTTCAATTATTTTTGCATTAAGAAGTGAACTTTGACTATTTACAAATTCTGGTACACCTACCATAAGCTTTCCTAGTAGCATTGATATAAATAGTTCAATCAAATTACCTATACCAACTCCGATTACAAAAGAAATAATATATTTAAAAAATTTTTTCATAATATCCTCCTAAAATCCTAACATTTTTTTAAATTCTTTCAAATACCTTCTAGACACATATGAAACTTCTCCATTTTTAAATTCTATTGCTATAGTTCCTTTAAAGGATAGGTCTAGTCTTTTTACATATTCTATATTTATAATTTCATACCTAGATATCTTTAAAAAATACTTATTATCTACCCTCTCTGCTATTTCATAAAGTCTAAGCCTTGTCATAAATCTATTATCTAAAGTTTCTATATATATTTTCTTATCATTTGTAGTAAATCTTACTATGTCCTTATAATCAAGTATATAGACCTCACCATCTTTAAAACCCACTAGGACATTTTTATTTAAATTTTCAAGTGACTTTTGAATACTTTCTATATCTTTGGAATAGGAAGGTGTATATATTTTTACCAAGGTATCATCTAGTGACTTATCTATGATTATCTCAACTTTCAAACTAACCTCCTTAAAATATTTGATATATATATCTTGATATTATTATAAGACCTATAATTTAATTTTCATCATATTTTGGACAAGTGGCAAAAATATTAGGATAAGTGGTCAAATAAAAAAAGGAAATGTTGCAAAATTATGAATTTCTAACGTTTAATAATTACAAGTTACTCATAGACAATTTGAGAATAGCCTGCCGGCTCATGGAGTCCAAATTGTTGTGGAGAAATTTGTAATAATTTTTAAACAATTAATTTATTCTGCAAAAGTCCCTGTTTTGTTTCTATTTAAATAGGTCTTTAAATTTTTCTATAAAGTTTTTATCTTCTTTCTTTTCTTTAATACTTTCAGTTTTTTCTTCTTCTTTTTCGATTTTTTCTGTTTGGATTACAAATTGTAAACTTTTTATTTCACCATTTTTGTCTGATGAGAATGATTTGGTTGGAGTGTTTTTATCTCCTAAGGATTTTTTTATCTCATCAATTTTTTTATTTAGATCTTTGTCCATACCAGAAGTTTCATTATAGAATTCATTTATTCCATTATTAAGCTTACCAACACCATCGGTATACTGGTTTATACCTTCATTTAGCTTATTTGTACCATCTTTTAAGTCATTAGATCCTTTAACAAGTTTTGAATTTGCAGTAGATAGGTCTTCAACTCCTTTTAAGATTTGCATATTTCCTCTTTCTATCTTAGCAAGGGAAGATGTGTAGGATATGATTCCTTGATTTAAGAGCTTATAGTTAGCATTAAGCTTTCTTATAGCATCACTTAATCTTTGACTTTGGATTTTAAGTTCAGTTAATCTTGATGAAATATTTTGGATTTCTTTATCAAATTTTTCATAGTTTGTATTTAATATGTTTGCTCCATTTTTTATTTGAGAAAATGAATCGTTTACTCCTTTAAGATAGACATTTGTACCATCTATATTGGCGTTATTTGCTTGTAGAAGTTTTTTAGTATTTTCAAGCATATATATTTGTTGCCTTATCATATCAGCATTTTGATTTGAAGTTTTAATAGCAGTTATGGCCTTGGTTTTTATATTTTCACTTTCTTTATTATCATCATTACTTTTTATATTGTCATCATTTTCGCCTGGTGTTTTTTCCTTTTCTTTATCTGTATCTTTATTTTCATCTTTTTGAGGACTTTGTTCTTTATTATTACCTGAATTAGGATTTTCACTTGGAATATTTTTGGTGTTATTTTCCTTATTTTGATTATTTTCCTTGTTTTGATTATTCTCTTTGTTTTCAGAAGTATTATTAAGTTCAGCTAAGGCTAATTGTTGTTTTAATAATTTTATAGTTTCATCTATCTCTCCAATTGCTTGATCGTTTGAAGCCCTTAGTTTTTCTTGGTCAAGTCCCTTACTTTTTAAAGTGTTTTGATAGCTTTTAGGATTTGTTGCATCAATTGCCAATGATAGAGATTCATCAAGTGTTTTTATTCCATCCCTTATATCGCTTGAGGCTTTTGATAATTCCCCTGTCCTATCTGAGTCTGTTGGTATATTATTTAAAGACTTTTCGATTTCATTTAGGGCATTTTGAACTTCATTTGATCCATTTACTAAAGATTCAGACTTATTATTAAGGCTTGTTAGCCCATTTTGAACCGTACTTATAGATTTATATAGTGTATCTACTCCTTTTGAAAAGTCGGAATTTCCCCTAGAAAGATTTTCCATACCATCGTTTAGGGCTGATGAAGCTGATTTTAAGTCGTCTGATTTGTTATCTAAGTCATTAGATCCATCATTTAGCTGTTTTGTAGCATCAATTAGTTCGTTGATTTTACTATCTATATCACCCTTATCTATATCTACATCAAGTGAAAGTTTAACAGCATTTATTGAAAAACCAGGATAGGAAAAATCTTTAGCATCAAATGTAATCTCCTTATCAAGCCCCTTACCAGCAAGAGCAGTATATGTTATTAATTTATTCGAGCCTTCATTTGCAAGTGTTGCTCCTTCTGCATTTATATTTTCTATTTTTTCTGTATCAAGCTTTGTATTTACTTGAAGGGCGTAATTATCAAAATAGTCATTTTTTACACTTGTATTTTTACTGATTTTTATTCTGATTTTAATTTTACCATTTTTACCTTTTATATCTTTTGCATCTATTTCTTTATCATTTAAATAGTATTTTATAACTATATCCCAAGGAGATTGATTGTTTTTAAGTTCACCTTGGTAGTAGGTTCTTTCTTTATCAGCTTCGAACTTTATCTCTCCTTTATTATTTTCTATTTTTTTGTTGGAATTTAGAAGTTTAACCTCATCATAATCTCCATAATCGACTACATTTCCTTTAGAAAATATATTTACAACATTCATTTTATCTACATCTCCATTCTCTTTAGTGTTAATGTAGACAACTTCTTCTTTTTTGTTTTCCTCACTTGCAATAGCTGGACTTATGCTTGTGCCTACTATGGCGATAGCTAGAACAAGGGATGTTAATTTTTTATTCATACGACCTCCTTAAAGTCTAAATCTTTTGATGTTTTTTGTATTATTTTATCAAATATGGATAAAAGTCCTGGTAAGACAAATAAAACTATTATTAGAGAAATTGAAGTACCAAAACCTAGAAAATATCCTAATTGGGATAAAATTCCATGACTTGATAACTTTCCAAGTAAGAAGCCTACAACTGTAAGGGTTGATGCTGATGTAAGAATTGATACTGTGGAAGATTTAATAGTTTCTATTATAGCTTCTTTTTTATTATAAATTTTTCTAGTTTCACAATATCTTTCAGTAAACAATATAGCATAGTCAACAGTCGCCCCAAGTTGTATTGTAGATATTATAAGATAAGAGATATAAAACACTGTAGATGACATGAAATATGGGATAGATAGGTTTATAAATATAGCTGTTTCTATAGCAAGAACCAATATAACTGGTATAGATATACTTTTTTCTGTCAAAAGTAGGACTATAAATACTGCCACTATTGCTATTATATTAACCACTTTCATATCTTCTGTTATAGTTTTTCTCAAATCATCAGTAGAGATTCCTTCTCCAACTAGGTGGTAGTCATTTTTGTAATATTTACTTATTTTACTTTGGATCTTTTCTATAAGTTTTGTTGTTTTTTCACCTTCAAAGTCTGCTTTAACAGATATAATCATTCTTGTGTAGTCTTTAGAGTTGAATTTCTCTTCTATATCCTTATCTAAAAACTCAGATGGGATGGTTTCTCCAACTGTATCAACATAAGAAAGAATCGTATCAATTTCACTTATTTTTTTTAATTCCTTGCTAAGTTCTTTTTCTTTTTCAAGCTCTCCTTTAGGAAGTAGCAAAACATAATTATCATTTTTTCCAAAGACATCATCTATTTCTTTAGTATCTTGTCCAAGTTTTGTTTCTTCATTAAAAATCCTACTTGAGCCATAAAAATACGAGTTGGAATTTGATGCAAGATAGGATGGAATTACAAGGATGACAAAAATCGCAACAAATACATACATATGTCTGGTTACAAGTTTTCCAAACCTTTCAAATGAAGGAACAAATGATCTGTGCTCGGTTTTTTCTATTAGTTTATCCATATAAAGGATTAAAACTGGCGTTAGGGTAAAAACTGTTACAAGGGAGATTGTAATACCCTTCGCAAGGGCAAGTCCTAGGTCACGTCCTATACCAAAACGCATGAAACATAAGGCCAAAAATCCTATTATAGTAGTCGATGCTGATGAAATTATAGAAGAAAAAGAGTTGTTTAAGGCCTCATCCATCGCCTTTAAATGTTGCTTGTATTTTTTCTTCTCTTCCTTGTATCTGTGTAGGATAAATACCGAATAATCAAGAGATACTGCAAGTTGGAGTACATTTCCTGCAGCATTAGTTACAAAAGATATTTCTCCAAAAATAATATTAGTTCCTGCATTTATAATAACTGCAGAAAAAAGTCCTATTACTACAATAAGAGGTTCTATAAAAGATTCTGTAGTAAGTATTAAGGCAAATATCATAAACATAACTCCAACAATAGTAATAATTCTTATTTCACTTACTGTAGATTCGGTAGCTACTGCGGTATTAACAGCAGAACCTGTCATATTATTATTTTCGCCGATGATTTTTCTAATCTCTTTTGTAGCAGAGATTGTTTTTTCTTCATCTATACTTACATTTATAAGGGCGTTTTTATTTTTATAGTAGTTATCAATTAAGTTTTTATCATAAGTATCTAAAGGCTTTTTAAGATCAACTATATCATCAAGCCAATTTATACTATCTACCCCTTTTATATTTTCTATTTTATCTATATAGGCTAAAGTCTCATTAATGCTAACATTTTTAATCATAATCCTAGCATTAGGAATTGGCTCATCATATTCACTATTCATCTTATCAAGGGCAAGAGTTGAGTCACTATCTTCTGGCAGGTAATCATTAATATTGTAGTTTACCGAAATCCTGGGGTAAAAAAAGACAGATATGCCTATCATGAGAAAAAAAGATAGGATAACAGCCCTTGGATGTTTTATAATTTCTTTAAATATTTTTTTCATTAAATTAAACTACTCCTTTTCTATTTATACATTTGTATTATAGGATTTTAAATCTAATTTAAAATGGTCAATTTATATACAAGTGAGTGATATAGGACAAGATTATAAAAATTGACCATAAATTATTTTAGAAAAGATTTGGGATAATTGTATAATAAATAAAGGTGATAATATGAAAAATGAAGAAATATCTTATAATACAAAAAAGAAATTTGCTAAGGGACTTAAAAAACTTATGAAAGAAAAAAGTCTAAGTAAGATATCTATATCAGAGATAGTAAGAGTTTGTGATGTAAATAGAAAAACTTTTTATTACCATTTTGAAAGTATAGAAGACTTATTTAAGTGGATGTTGGAAGATGAGGCAGTACATGTAGTTAAGGAGTTTGACTTAAGTAAGGATTACAAGAAAGCCATATTTTTTGTAATGGATTATCTTGAAAATAATCAAGTTATCTTAAATTGTGCCTATGATTCTATTGGAAGTGAGGGTCTTAAGAAGTTTTTCTATGATGATTTTTTTGAAGTAACTTCTATATTGATAGAAAATATCGAAAAAAAGTTAGGTTATAATTGTCCAGATGATTATAAAAATTTTCTTTCTAAAATGTATGCTGGAGCTATAGCAAGTATAATTATTGACTATTTCTCCAATGATGAGATTTTAAGCAAAAATAAGCTTTCAAGCTACCTGTCCTCAATCCTATATTCATCTATTAGTGCATCTTTAGGAAATTTCAAAAGCATATAAGCTATTATTTAACTTTTATAAGATTATTTATATATTTTTAATAAAAGATGTTTATGTGTAATATATTCGATTTATTTATGGTATACTTTTTATTATGAAAAAAGGGGTGATTATATGAGTGAAAATTTTGATAAGTACTCAGTTGTGCTTAAGGGAGTTTCAAAGTTTTATGATGATGATGAAATCCTTAAGTCTATTGATTTGGAGTTGGAAAAGGGAAAATTTTATACCCTTTTAGGACCTTCAGGATGTGGTAAGACCACTATCCTTAACTTGATAGCAGGTTTCTTGGAACCTAATAAGGGAGAAGTTTATATTAATGGGAAAAATGTAGGTAATGTTCCTGCCAATAAGAGAACTGTAAATACTGTTTTTCAAAATTATTCTCTATTTCCCCATATGAATGTATATGACAATGTGGCATTTGGTCTTGAGGTAAAAAAGACCGACAAAAAAATCATAAGAGAAGAGGTAAAAAAAGCTCTAGATATGGTAAACCTATCCGGTTTTGAAAAGCGTGAGGTATCCCAGATGTCGGGAGGACAAATGCAAAGAGTTGCTATAGCTCGTGCTATAGTAAATAAGCCTGATGTGCTTCTTCTAGATGAACCACTTTCAGCACTGGATATGAAACTTAGAAAGTCAATGCAAGTTCTACTTCGTGACCTTCAATGGGAGCTTGGAATAACTTTTGTTTTTGTAACTCATGACCAAGAAGAAGCTCTTGCTATGAGTGATTGGATTTTTGTAATGGATAAGGGAAAGATTGTCCAACAAGGCCCTCCTACAGATATCTATGATGAGCCAATAAATCGCTATGTAGCAGAGTTTATTGGAGAAAGTAATATCCTAAAAGCTAGGATGGTTGATGATTACAAGGTAGAATTTTCTGGAAAAGTTTTTGACTGTTCTGACGCAGGTATTGCAAAAGATGAAAGAGTAGAGGTTGTTATAAGACCTGAAGATATAAAAATAGTTTCTGTAAATGATGCTGACATAGTTGTAAATATTGATAATATCTTATTTCGTGGCGTTTTTAATGAGCTTATTTGTTTTGATTCATCTGATTTTAGGTGGAAGATTCATACAACTGAGGTTTTTGAAGAAGGTGATGATATAGGAATTTCTATAGAGGCAGATAATATACATGTTATGCGTTATAACGAAAGTGAAGATGACTTTGACAAGAGAATTGAGAAGTATGCACAAGGAGAAAGTGATGGCTAAAAAATACCAAAGATTATCGTTTATTTATTATATATGGATTTTGATATTTATAGTAGCACCGATACTTCTTCTTCTATACCAATCATTTTATGATATATATGGAAATTTAACTCTTGATAATTATAGGGCATATTTTTCAAACAAAAACTATATAATTATGACCCTCAATTCATTTTTGACAGCCTTTTTGATTACGGCTTTTACGCTTTTATGGGCCTATCCTTTTTCATATTTTTTGACAAAGGCCAAGCACAAAGATTTGATTCTACTTTTGGTAATACTTCCTACTTGGATAAATCTTGTTTTAAAGGCTTATGCCTTTATAGGACTTTTTAATAAAAATGGTAGCATAGCAGGTTTTTTGGGTCTTGCTAGTGAAGGAATCTTGTTTACAAATCCTGCCTTTATATTGGTTGCATCATATGTTGAACTTCCATTTATGATTCTTCCTATCTTTAGGTCTATTGATTCTATACCTAATGAATATATTATAGCTAGCGAAGACTTAGGCGCAAATAAGATTCAAACCTTTAGGAAAGTAATCTTGCCACTTTCTATGGATGGGATAGTTGCAGGAGTTCAGGCGGTTTTTATTCCGTCTTTATCGCTTTTTCTTATCACAAGAATAATCGGAGGAAATAAGATTATAACCTTGGGAACAGCAGTAGAACAACACTATCTTGTAACCCAAAATTGGGGCATGGGTTCAACCATAGGGCTTGTCTTAATATTTATGATGTTTGTAGTGATTTCTATCTTAAATAGGAGAGGGGTGGAAAATGAGAAATAAAAAAACTAAGTTTTCAAATATATATCTTGTATTTGTCTTTATAATAATGTATCTTCCCTTAGTCTATCTGATTTTCTACTCCTTTAATAGTGGTGGAAATATGACAAGCTTTGAAGGCTTTACCTTTGACCATTATATAAGTGTATTTGAAGATAAAAGACTTATAAATATAGTTTTTAATACTGCAATTCTCGCTCTTTTATCCTCTCTTATAGCAACTATTATAGGTACTCTTGGGGCGATTTCCATATATTATATGAGAAGGAACAAATTGAGAAAGAAAGTCTTGAGCTTAAATAGTGTCCTTATGGTTCTTCCTGATGTAATGATGGGGGCATCATTTCTAATATTATTTAGCTTTCTTTTAAAGATTCCTATGGGGTTTTTCTCTGTACTACTATCACATATTGCTTTTTCAATACCTATAGTCGTCCTTATGGTTCTTCCAAGATTATATGCCCTAAATCGTGATATGATGAAAGCTGCTGAGGACTTAGGGGCAAGTGATATGACAATTTTAAATAGGATAATTTTGCCTAACATAGCAAGTGGAATTTTTTCGGGTTTTTTTATGGCCCTAACATATTCTCTTGATGATTTTGCAGTAACATTTTTCGTTACAGGATCAGGTTTTTCAACTCTTTCAGTTGAAATTTATTCAAGAGTAAGAACAGGTATTTCTCTTGAGATAAATGCTTTATCATCCTTGATATTCCTTATATCCCTACTTATGGTTATTGGATATTATTTAATACAAAGAAAAGAAAAGAGGCTAAGCTATGAATAAGGTATATAAATTTATTATTGGAATCATCCTTTTACTTAGCCTACTTATTCTTGGACAAAATAGATTAAATGCAAATAATGATGGGATAAGTTCGAAAAATATCTACTTTTATAATTGGGGAGATTATATCGACCCTGAGATTTTAAGGGATTTTGAGAAGGAAACAGGATATCATATAATATATGAAACTTTTGATTCAAATGAGGCCATGATGGCAAAGATTGAACAGGGTAAAACCTCTTATGATCTTGCCTTCCCATCAGAATATACAGTTGAGATGATGAGAGATAAGGGTATGCTCAAAAAACTTGATCATTCTAAAATTAAGGGTCTTTCAAACATAGACCAAAGATTTTTAAATCTTTCTTATGACCCTAACAATAAGTATTCTATTCCATATTTTTGGGGTTCTTTTGGTGTAATTTACAACAACAAAAAATATGATGAAAGTGACTTTGACTCATGGAAAAAGCTATGGGATAAAAAATATGAGGGAGAAATTTTATCCTTTGACGGGGCAAGAGAAACCCTTGGAATTGGACTTTTGGCAAAGGGGAGAAGTTTAAATGAAAAAGATGAAAAGATATTAAGAGAGACTAAAAATGACCTAGTACCCTTTATGAAAAATGTAAAAGCCCTACTTGCAGATGAGATAAGGATGTATATGGCTCAAGAAGAGGCGGATATAGGAATAACATTCTCAGGTGAGGCTGCTATGGCACAGGAAATAAATGAAAACTTATCCTATACCATACCTAAGGAGGGGTCAAATATTTGGTTTGACAATATAGTTATTCCAAAAACAAGTAAAAATACTAAGGGAGCCTATGAGCTAATAAATTATCTTTTAAGACCTGATGTTGCAGCTAAAAATGCTGATTATGTTTGGTATTCTACTCCAAACAAAAAGGCAATGGAACTAATAAGTCCTGAGGCTCGTGAGAATAAGACTCTTTATCCAGATGATGATATTATAAATAAGCTTGAAGTCTTTAAAGACTTGGGGAAAGAGACCACAATTTTATATAACGATTTATTTTTAGATCTTAAAATATCGCCTCAAGCAGAATAATCTTTATAAAGATAGACTCTTTTGTAAGCTTTGTTAGTTTCTTTGTAAAGGATTTTGAGAAAAAGTATCTTATAAAATTTTCTAATATAAAAATAAGTAAAGCTTTTGCAAGTTTCAATTAAGCCTGCAAAAGCTTTTTATTTATAATATTTTATATACTAAAATGAGAAAATCAGTTTGAAATTTCATTATCTTCTATATTTATTTCTTTAGATAAATTAATTATAGTTTCTATAGTTGAAGTCCAATTTCTAACAAGGGCCTTTTTAGACTTCTCTAGCTTACCCTCTTCTAAGGATTCTATTATTTTAAGATGTTCTATATAAGTTGTGAAGTTACTTTCAGAGTTTTCAAAAAAGTAAAGCTCCATTCTTTCTACCCTTCTTTTTAACTTTTGTAAAATGGGACCAATTTCTTCATTACCTGATAAGTTTGTTATGTAGTTATGAAACTCATTGTCTTTCTTTATTATCCCTAATTGGTCACTTTTGTCATGTAAGTACTTTATTCTATCATTTATTTCCCTTAGTTTACTAATTTCTTTTGGGCCAATTTTATCAAAAGCTTCTTCTAAGGCTAGCTCTTCTAGGCTGTATATTATAGGATATATATTTAAAGCTTCTTTTGGATTGATTGGTGCGACAATTGTCCACCTATTGGCCTTAGTCAAAACAAGCCCCTCACTTTCAAGTTGAAGTAGAGCCTCTCTTACAGGAGTCCTTGAAATACCAAGTTCATCTGAAAGTTCCTTTACCCTAAGTCTTTGACAAGGTCTTAAATCTCCCCTAATAATTTTTTGGGAAAGAAGATTATAAGCCTCATCCTTTATAAAAGTCCTATTTATTTTTCCGATTTTTGATTCTGTCTTAATTTTATTCATAATCCCCTCTTCTTTACATCTTTAATATATATAATAACATAATATGATAAATTAAGTTAAGAAAAACGTTTTATTGAAACGGAAAATGTAATATGTTATACTTTACTTATGAAAGGGGGATTTATGAATGTTGTTGTAGGTTTTGATACTACAAGTGAAGCTATTTTAACAGAAGAATTTTTCAAGGAGAAGGATTTAAAAGGAGAACTTATACCCATCCCTGATGAACTTGGAGCAGGGTGTGGTCTTTGTTATAAGTTCTTCACTGATAATGAAGAAGAAATAAGAAAAATTATGGAAGAAAATGAACTCTCTTTTAGTATTATAAAAGTTATGGAGGTTTAGTACTTGTACTACGTAGGTATAGATATAGGCTCAACAGCTGCCAAGGTTTGTGTAAAAGGAGATGAAAATTTTATATTTTCTTTACCAACAGGCTGGTCTAGCAAGGAGACTAGTGAGCTTATATATAAAAATTTATTAAAAAAAAATATTGACTTAAAAAGTAAGGATACAAGGGTCCTTGCTACAGGTTATGGAAGAGTTGCAGTTGATTATGCTGACTTTACTGTAACGGAGATAAGCTGTCATGCTAGAGGTGGGAAATTTCTTTCTAAACAAGATGATATAGGTCTTATAGATGTTGGAGGCCAAGATACAAAAATAATAATTATAGAAAAAGGTATGGTTAAAGATTTTTTGATGAATGATAAGTGTTCTGCTGGTACTGGAAAATTTATAGAAATTATGGCAAATAGGCTTGGCCTATCTATAGATGAATTATTTAACTTATCTAAAAATGGAAAAATCTTACCAATCTCATCCTTATGTACAGTATTTGCTGAATCAGAGATTATAAATTACATAGGAGAAGGTCGAAAAAAAGAAGACATAGCGGCTGGAGTTGTAGATTCGGTTGCAGATAAGGTTAGCAAGATGTGCCTAAAAATGGAGCTTCCAAAAGATATTATTCTTACAGGTGGCTTATCAAAGATTGATTATTTTATAGAAATTCTTTCAAAAAAGACTGAAAAAAATGTTTATGGTCATGAAGATGGAATTTATGCAGGAGCTATTGGAGCAAGTTTACTTGCAAAGGAGAAGAAAAAAAGATGAAATTAGTAAAAGATTTACCAGAAGTATTTGAAGAGTTTGCAGAACAGAGGAAAAATTCTTTCCTAGCTGTTAAGAAAGTAAAAGACAACGGAAAGCCAGTTGTGGGAATGTATTGTACATATTTTCCAAGAGAAATCGCCCAAGCCGCAGGTGCTGCTACAGTAAGCTTGTGTTCAACCTCAGATGAAACAACAGCAGAAGCCGAAAAAGAACTACCTAAAAACTTATGTCCACTTATAAAATCATCATATGGTTTTGCTATAACAGATAAATGTCCCTTCTTTCACTTTTCAGATTTAGTAATAGGAGAGACAACCTGTGATGGCAAGAAAAAGATGTATGAATTGATGGCTAGGTTTAAAGCAGTTCATGTTATGCAGCTTCCACATAATCAATCAGAAGATTCTCTTGACTTGTGGGAAAAAGAAGTTATCAGAGTAAAAGATATTGTAGAAGAAAAGTTTGAAACTAATATTACAGAAGAAAGATTAGAAGAACAAATAAAACTTGAAAACAGGATAAGAAAGGCTTTCAAAAAGCTTGCATCTACAATGGCATATGACCCAACACCTATGTCAGGTTATGATTATTTTAAGGTTTTATTTGGCTCAACATTTAGATTTGATAGGGAAAACCTACCAGAAGAGCTAGAGAGTTTGGCTGATAAAGTTATGGAAGAATATGATGAAACTCGTGAGAAAAAGCCAAGAATTCTTATTACAGGTTGTCCAATAGGTGGAGCAACTGAAAAAGTTATAAAAGCAGTTGAAGACAATGGTGGAGTTGTTGTAAGCTATGAAAATTGTTCTGGTGAGAAAAATTATGACAGGTTTGTGGAAGAAAATACAGGAAATCCATTAAAGGCAATTGCCAAAAGATATATTAATATAGGATGTTCTGTAATGAGCCCTAATGAAAATAGATACAAGCTTTTGGGTGAAC
The DNA here is from genome assembly GCF_009696575.1 of Anaerococcus porci. Taxonomy (GTDB): domain Bacteria; phylum Bacillota; class Clostridia; order Tissierellales; family Peptoniphilaceae; genus Anaerococcus; species Anaerococcus porci. The sequence continues at coordinate 164,431 of NZ_VULQ01000004.1, forward strand.
TAATAGATAAGTACAAGGTTGACGGAGTTCTTGATATGGAACTTCAATCATGCCATACCTATGCAATAGAAACAACAAGCATTAGAAAATATATTACAGAAGAAAAAAATATCCCATATATATCCTTAGAAACAGACTTTTCACAAGCTGATATAGGTCAAATAAATACAAGAGTCCAAGCATTTTTAGAAATGCTTTAAAACTAAGCAATAATAATTTAACAATATCTCAAAAGTAGATAGTCTAACAAATTAAAATTAGCTAAATACTTGGAGGTGATTTTTTAGAAAAAAGAGCCTAGGCATGTGAAAGTTGCAAATCTTTGTTTAGGATAAGCTAATTAAGTCATAAGAGATATGTTAATAGATGGTATAATATATATAGAAATACAAGCTAAAGGAAATATTGATACCGTAGGATATATAAAAATCATATAAGTACAAAAGGCTTAAAAAAATCAAATTTCATAAATAATAATATATAAACTAAGAGAAGTAGAAAGTAAAAACTAAAAAATATTAACTAAGATATAATCTCTTTTCAATAAATTCAGCACAAAGAGAAGATGTTTTTAGGATTTCTATATTAATTATAATATATATATAAAAATCTATTTGTAATAATAGATTTGTTAAAGTGTCTAATAATTAAGATAGAAGCAATAATTCTAATATCAAGTATAGTTTGGATAGGAGTATAAATATTAGAATTTCAATTGATTTTGCTAGTAATGTTAAAAAATACCCTATCAAACATGTAATTATATGTGAAATTATTTATTTGGTTTTGGGTATTGTTATGTGATGGGTAGGGGTTATAAATGAAAAATATAAGAATATCAGATATAGCAAAAAAATTAAATGTCAGTACAGCAACAGTATCCAGAGCTTTAAATAATAAAGAAGGTGTAGGAGAAAAAACAAGAAGAGGGGTAATTGCTTTAGCAAATGAACTTGATTATAAAGTAAATTTTAATGCTAAAGCCATTAGAAAAGAATTTAATGTATTAGTTATTTTTCCAATTAAAGATAAAAACTCAAAATATTATACAGATTTATTGTGGGAAGGATATCAACAGGGCAAGAGTGAATTTGACGATGCTAAAATAAATTTTCATGAGTTATATTATAGTGGCTCTTCATTTGAGGAAGTTGATAGAAAATACCTTAAAAAACTAAATGAGTTAAAGCTAAAAGATGTAAAAATAGACGCTGCTATAATCTATATTGTAGGTTCGAATAAAAAAATATCTTCATATATTAATAATCTATTTGATTTGAATATCCCTATTATTGCTTTACATAAGTTAAAGTATGATATTAAAGCAAATATAATTGTTACAGATCAGGCAGAAAAAATTGGAAGACTTGCAGTTGAAATGATGACTTATTTCAATAAAAATATAAGTAATATATTGCTGATTGAAAATAAGAATGAAACTTTTTTTGGGGAAGATAAAACCAGTAAAGGATTTGTTGATTATATAAGTTCATATAAGAAAAATATCAATTTATATAGATTTGACCAGTTCGAGAAAAAGCTAGGAAAGAAAATAAGAGATATATTTAAAACGGTGAACATAGATGCTTGTTTTGCAACCACTGCTAGATCGAGTATTTACTTAGCAAATATTATTAAGTTTCTAAATTATCAAGATAAGGTATTTTTCATCTGTGCTGGAAGAAATAAAGCTTCTGAAAGTTTTCTTAAAGATGGGGTTTGTAAATGTATTATTGATAATAACCCAATACTAGAAGGTAAAGAAGCTGTGAGAGTAGCAATAAACTCATTGATTAATAATAGCAGTTATCAAAAAAATGAAGAAAAATTTCAAATGGTTAAAAAAGAAATAGAATGCCGAATAATTTTTAAGTCAAATATGTGATAAATATTTGACTTATTTTTTTATATATAGTATAAATTAATTAACGTAATCGTTTACGTAATAATTTCAAGGAGAACGTATGCAAGAGAAAAATATTAGTAAAGACAAAGAATATATTGATTATGTCGAGAGCGCCTCAAGTTTTTCTATAAGAGATAAACTTGGATATATGTTTGGTGATTTAGGTGGAAATACTTTACAAGTAATAGTTAATACATATTTGTTATTATTTATGACATCGATTGTAGGGATAAGAGCAGGTCACTTTGCAGTAATAGTAGCAGTCTGTAAGGCATTAGATTCACTTAATGATCCTTTTATAGGTAGGTTTACAGATAAAGCTGCTGGAACAAAATATGGGAAATATAATAATATAATAAGAAAAGTATCTGTGCCAATGGCAATAATGACAGTAATGTTATTTATAGACGTTTCAGGATTTCCTTATGGACTCAAAGTGGCTTGGTGCTTGATAATTTATTTTTTGTGGGGAGTTATATCCTCGTTTTGGAATATTCCTTATGGAACTATGCTAAATTCTATATCTCAAAATCAAGAGCAAAGAGCAGAATTATCTAACTTTAGATCTATAGGGTCGCTTGGTGCAAATGTTATTGTTCAAACAGTAGCCCCTTTATTAATTTTTAACAACTTGAATGAAGCTACTGCACAAGGATTCTTAATATTATCAATAATAGGTGGTGTTTTTTCTATAATATGCTTATTTTTCACAACAAGATGGGCGAGAGAAAGAATTGTTATAACAACATCTAGTGAGAAAAAGCAAGCTGTTAACTATAAAAAATTATTCTTGTCATTTTTAAAAAATAGACCAATGATATCAATAATTTTAGCTTATATTATAGTAAAATTTTTCATACAAACTACAGGAATTACAAATCAATATGTGTTTCAAGTTTATTTTGGTGAAACTAAAACCTTAGCTTATGCAGGAATTGCTCAAATGATTCCTATGATAATGTGTATGCCCTTACTAAAACCTTTACTTAAAAAATTCGGTAAAAAGAATTTAATAACATGGCCGATGATAATTGGGGCTGTTTTATATGGTCTTCTCGCATTTGTGAAAGTAAGTCCTATGGCTTGGGTTATTATACAAGGAATAGCTTCATTTTTTACTGGGTTTTATTCATTGCTAATTTGGTCACTTATAGCAGATGGTGTAGACTATCACGTATGGCTAACAGGTGAAAGAAATGATGGAATGGTTTATTCAATTGTAACATTTGTAGTATTTTTAGTGGCTAGTTTATCTACTACATTTATTACACTGCTTTTATCATCAGTAGGATTTCAGCCTCTTTTACAGGCTATGCAAGCACCAGGTGTTGCAGAAAATATTAGACATCTTTCAGCTATTTTACCAGCAATTGGATGTGTACTTATATTTTTAATATTTACACTAATTTATAATTTAAGTGATAAAGATATGGAAAAAATAAGTATAGAAGTAGGACACAAGGCAAAAATTAGAGAAGAAGAACTTGAAGAGGAGTTAGAAGATAAATAAAATGACTCAATTAAAGAAAGAGATAATTAAGTTAGCAGACAATGAATACTGTATCAGGGATTATAACTTAGACAATTATTATTTGATTGTTGGAGATAAAAAATCAGCTTTAATTGATACAGGCTCAGGAATTGGTGATCCTAGATTAGAGATTAGAGAGATAACTGACAAAGATATATTAGTGCTATTAACCCATGGTCACCTAGATCATGCAGGAAACGCCTATTACTTTGATGATATTTACATGAATGAAAGGGATGATGAACTCTTAGATGAACATTTTGGTAATCCAGATATGATCAAATGGTTTATTGAAACAAGAGGGCCTGTAAGATTTCCCAAAGGAGATATCGAAGAATTAAAATCTTATGTTAATGAGAATATGCCTGATAAATTAAAATATAAAAATGTGAGTGAAGGTGATAAGTTTGAATTAGGGACAACAGTACTAACTACAATTGAAATACCAGGTCATACTAAAGGCTCTGTTGGATATTTAAGTAGCTCTACAAAGTATCTTTATGCAGGAGATGCCCTTAATCAAGGGATAATAATACCTTGTAAATCAAAAGAGCAAGGATCAACTAAAAAAGAAATCGAAACTATGAGAAGCTCATTAGAAAATCTTATGAATTACTATGATGATATTGATAAAATCTGTATGGGACATGATGGCCCATTTAAAGATAAATCTATAATTAAGGATTATTTGTCCTTATGTAAAGACTTACTTTCAGGTAAAATAAAAGGTCAATATGAATCTCAAGAGATAAGAGAAGGATATGTTGTAAGACGCGGACTTGCTGAATTTTGGTATGAAGCTTATAGATAAAATTTAATATGAGAATGAAGTATAATACCTCCAAAGTAGATAGTCTAAAATTAGCTAACTAAGTGGAGGTGTTTTTTTGAAAAAAAGAGCCTAACTATATAAAAAATGTAAATACTTTGTTTAGGATAAGGACATTAAATTATTTGAAAATATTGCAAAAATTAGGGTTGTATTCCATAACAATTTGTAGTTACTACTTAAAATTGGGATGATTATTTTTATCTTAAAGCATAAGATAAGAATACCTTCTTAATAAACATGAGCAAGTAAAGCCATAAGATATATGCTAATAGGTAATATAATATAAAATACAAGCTAAAGAAAATATTGATACCATTGAATATATAAAAAGCACATAAGTACAAAAATTTTTAAAAAGAAAAGCTTAACAATAAATACACAAACCAAGAGAAGTAGAAAGTTGTAAAACTAGGAAGAAAATAAGATTAACTAAAATGTAACAGAATTTAGTGTATAGTATGAATCTAAAAAACTAAAACAATCTTTTATAGCAGTAGATGTTTTCAATATATAAGTAATATTAAGATAAAAGATTGAAGGTCAAGGCATTATTTTAATCTAATTTAGATTAATGCATCTTGGTGGAAAAACTTTAATTTAATTATTTATCTACTTTAGAAGGATTGGTTTGTAATGTCTATTTTATTTTGTGAAAATGTTTTTTTAATTTTTAAAAAAATGTTATACTTGGTATAGTAATATATTATATACAAAAGAAAGTAGTGATTAATTGTTAGATAAGTTTAATAGGAGAATAGATTATCTTAGGATATCTGTTACTGATAGATGTAACCTAAGGTGTGCTTATTGTATGCCTGATGGAATAAATAAAAAAGACCACAGCGATATTTTATCTTTTGAGGATATAAGAAATATAGTGGAAGTGTTTGTAGAGAAGGGGATAAGAAAGGTAAGGCTTACAGGTGGAGAACCACTAGTTCGTAAAAATATAGAAACTTTGGTAAAGTACCTTTCTTCATTTGAAGAAATTAAAGACTTATCAATGACCAGTAATGGCTTTTTTTTAGAAGAAAAGGTTCAAGTTTTAAAGGATAATGGATTAGATAGGTTTAATATATCTCTTGATAGTCTTGAATTTGAAAAGTATAAAAAGATTAGCAAAAATGGAGACTTAAAAAAAGTTCTCAGAGGAATATATAAAGCTAAGTCACTTGGTATGGGAGTTAAGATAAATTGCGTTCTTATAAAGGGAATAAATGAGGATGAAGTTTTAGATTTTATAGAGTTTTCTAAGAAAAATGACTTAGGATTAAGATTTATAGAACTTATGCCTATAGGCAAAACTCAAGATTTTGCTAGGGATAATTTTCTATCAAGTGATGATATAGTAAAAAAATATGAATTAAAAAGGATTGAAAATCCTGATAAAAACTCTCCAACAAGCTTGTATAAAATGAAGGACTCTGACTTTAAGATAGGCTTTATAGATCCGCTTTCTCATAGGTTCTGTTCAACATGTAACAGGTTAAGAATAACGTCAGATGGATTTATAAGACCATGTCTTCATTCAGATGTGAAAATAGATTTAAAAGAAGGTCTAGATGATAGGGAGAAATTGAGTGAGCTTATTGATATAAGCTTATACAAAAAGCCTTTAAGACATTACTTGGAAGAAGGAAGTATAAGTGAATCAATGAATAGGATAGGAGGATAGATGTTTACACACCTAGATAAGTCTGGAAGAGGTCAAATGGTTGATATTTCACAAAAAGAAATCAGCCAAAGGGAAGCTCTTGCCAAAGGTTCAATAAAATTAAAATATGAGACTATAAAGGCTATAAAGGATGAAAAGATAAAAAAGGGAGATGTTCTTGCTATTGCCCAAGTAGCAGCAATCCAAGCTGTAAAAAATACTTCTTCAATAATACCTATGGCTCATCCACTGTTATTAAATGGGATAAATGTAGACTTTTACTTTGAAGGTGAGAATTTATTCTGTGAAGTTTTAGTTAAATGTCAGGGTAAAACTGGTGTTGAGATGGAAGCTTTAACAGGGGTTTCTGCTGGACTTTTGACAGTATATGATATGTGTAAGGCACTTGATAAGTCAATGGTTATTGAGGATATATATTTAGTTTCAAAAAAGGGAGGAAAGTCTGGTGACTACAAAAGAGAAGGTTTATAAGTATGCTTTTATTGTTCTATCCGACTCAAGAAGTGGTGGAGAAAAAAAGGATAAGTGCAAAGATGCTCTTCTTGATTCAATGGATAAGGATTATAAAATGGAGTACTTTAATATTATTCCTGATGATAAAGAAAAAATATTAGATGAATTAAAAAAATTAGTAGACAAAAATATTCCCCTAATTCTTACATCAGGAGGAACTGGTTTTTCAAAAAGAGATAATACACCAGAGGCCACAAAAGAGTTGATAGAGAAAAATACTCCGGGAATTTCTGAAGCTATAAGGTTTTATTCTAAGGAAATTACACCAATGTGGGCTCTTTCAAGGGCGGTTTCTGGAATAGCTAAGAATTCTTTAATTATTAATCTTCCAGGCTCTCCGAAGGCTGTGAGTGAAGCCATTGATGCCATAAGACCATTTTTAGGTCACGGACTTGATATTTTGAAAGGAGATTTTACAGATCATGACTGATGGAAAGATTATATCGATAAATATATCAAAGACTAAGGGAGTTAAAAAAATCCCCCAAGATAAAGGAGTTTTTATAGAAAATTTTGGACTTAAAGATGATGCTCATGCTGGAAATTGGCACAGGCAGGTCTCTCTTTTAGCTATAGAGTCAATAAATAAGATGGAAAATGAAAATATTAAGTTTAAGCCTGGAGATTTTGCAGAAAATTTAACGACAGAAGGAATTAAACTTTATGATTTTCCATTAGGAACAAAATTTGAAATCGGAGAGTGTCTACTTGAGATTACCCAAATAGGTAAAAAATGCCATGATGGCTGTGAAATTAAGAAGATGACAGGATACTGTATAATGCCGAAGGAGGGGATATTTGCCAAGGTTTTGAGGGGAGGTTTAATAAAAAGTGATGATTTCATTAAAGTGCTAGTCTAAGTTAATGAAAAATAATAAAAAAGACTAACCATTAAAAGTCAAGAGTAAAAATGAAAAAAATTAGAAAAAGATATTGAATAAAAATAACATAATAAAAACTAAAAATAGGCATGAGAAACAAACCTAAAGACTCAGGCTAAAAATAAGTATTGAAATTAAGCTTGAACTTGATAATCTTCGTTTTTAGTTAAAACAGCGTAAATAGTATGACAAAGTTTTCTAGCAACAGCATTTGTAGCAACTAGATGATGTTTACCTTCACT
>NZ_VULQ01000005.1 GCF_009696575.1 Anaerococcus porci
TTGAAAGTAGTGCTTTTTCATTTCTTTGATATTTTTCAAAGATTTCTGTTGAGAATTTACCATCTCTTGTCCTAGGTACTCTTAAGGTTAATGTTCCTATTTTGGTTGTATAGTCACGTTCATAGTAGCCATTGCGGTAGGTGATTCTGTTAGGATCCCTTTGATATGCTGTATTTTCTAAGTATTCATCTCTCTCTTTTTCCATAAGTTCATTAAAAACTTTTGTTAAGATGGATTTGGCAATTTTATCATCTACAGATTCATTAATTAAATTTTGTATTTCTTCTTGATTAATTGTAAAATGTAATTGGGTCATTTGATACCTCCTAGTTTAGTTTTGGCTTGTTAAAAACATTGTACTAGTTTAGGTTTCAAATGACCTTTTTCTTTTTACACAATTATACGGACTCTATCTCAATTTTTATTTTCAAAATTTTATATTAAATTTTCTGTTTTAAGAACTTCTCCATATAGTGGAAAAATTTCATTTATTACAAACTCATGTTGTTTCTCTTTTGGAGCTGATATTGCATCTTCAACAAAATATATCTTGTAGTTTAGTTGATATCCATCTCTTGCAGCTGTATCTATACCTATATGGGTAGAAACTCCTGCAAAAACAAGATTTTCTACATTATGACGTCTTAATTCTAAGTCCAAGTCTGTTCCGAAAAAAGCACTAAAACCTCTTTTTGTAACGAGATAATCGTTTTGTTTGAAATCTAATCTATTATCAATTTGATCAAAACTTTCTTTTAAATCTGAAAGAGATCGTAAGTTCTTATCTGCAGGTAAAATGTCTATATTATCTATAAAAGCAGTTCTAACAAAGGCTATAAAGCCATTTTCTTTTCTGAAATTTTTTATCAAATTGTTAGTATTTGCAATAATTTGTTCTGCCTTATGAGGTTTTAAGTCAACAGCAGTTACTCCTTTTTGCAAATCTATTAATATTAAAGCACTTTTTGAAATATCCATTTTAGTATTCTCCTTCTTAAATAAATTGTAAATAAATGTTCTTTATTTCTTCTTCTAAACAGAACTATACCTGTTTTTTGTTTTGATTTTCAACAAAATATAATAAATTGAAAAAAATTTTTTAATCAGTATAATATTTAAAATAGAATATTATAATTAAAATCATAAAGTATTGTAAAAATCGGATATTTATTCATTAAAAAAGTTGAGATGTATTAATATTTTAGTAATTGTGCAAGTACTTTAGCGTCTATTTTTATTGTAGTATGTAAGACTATGAGTGAAACTTGATGTGGCTGATAAGTAAGAAAATTATAGATGTATAAAAATTATCGTTTTGCTGCATTAAGAAATAAACTAAATAAAGGAAAAAATGTAAGATTAAATGATTCGTTAATAAAGAATTTAATTTTAGTATTTAAACAGTGAAAGGAGTTTCATATGAAAATTAGTGCCGCTCAAGCTTTGTTAAAAGAATTGGAACGTTGGGGAATTGATCATATTTATGGTATACCTGGAAGTTCTTTAAATGGAATGATGGATGCACTTGAAAAAGAAAAAGATAAGATAAGCTATATACAAGTAAGGCAAGAAGGAGCAGGTGCTATGGCAGCTACTGCTGATTATAAATTTTCTCATAAAATAGGGGTAGCATTCGGTTCAGGCGGGCCTGGTGCTAGCAATATGCTTAATGGACTTTATGATGCAAAGCTTGATAGAGTTCCTATGCTTGCTCTTGTAGCCCAAGGAGATTCTACTTTACAAAATACAAGTGGTTTTCAAGAAACAGAAGTTTTACCTTTGTATGAAAATGTAGGTATCTACAATAGGAAAGCTATGAATGCTAAATCTATTCCTTATATGGTAGAAGATGCAATTAGGGCAGCTTATGAATATAAGGGACCAGCTGTTATAATTTTGCACAATGATTTTATGGAGGAGAAAATTAAATATAAACCACTAAGAACTCCGTTAAATGAATTTCAATCACCTCATTATCCAATAAAGGATGAGCAAATTGACGAGGTTGTTGATTCTCTGTTAAAGGCGGAAAATCCTGTTTTATATCTTGGAGAAGGGGTTAGAGGATATAGAGATTTGGCTGTTGCAGTTTCAGAAAAATTTAATTTACCTACTTTATCATCAGCTCTTTCTACTGGGAATTCTTTCCCAAGTGAGCATAAAAATTATCTTGGTGCTTTTGGTAGACTCGGAACAAAGCCTGCTTTTGAAATAATGCAAAATACTGATTTAGTTTTATATGTTGGTTCAAATTTTCCGTTTGCCAGATATTGGAATAAATCTATAAAATTCATTCAAGTTAATAATTCATATAGAGATTTGGGTAGACAAATGCCTTCAGATTTGTCAATCTTAGCAGACAGTGGAGATTTCTTGAATGCTTTATTAGATAGAAAAGAAACAAGAAAAGAAAGCAAATTTTTACTTGCTGCAAGAGAAAATATGAAAAATTGGAGAGATTGGCTAAGGCAAATTGCTGATAGCGAAGCACCACATTTACTTGGGGAAACAGTAATGCTTGCTATAAAGGATAAACTAGCTAAGGATGATTCCTTGTTTGCTCTTGATGTAGGAAATAATAAGGCTCATGCTATAAGAAATTTACCTTTTAATGAGAACCAAAAGATGATTATGAGCGGTAGATTCGCTACTTTAGGTTATGGTCTACCAGGAGGTATTGCAGGAAAAATTTCATATCCTGATAGGGAAGTTTTCACTATTCAAGGAGATGGTGGCTATGCCATGAATATGCAAGAGATTGTAACTCAAGCAAAATATAATTTACCAATTATTAATATTTTGCTTACAGATTTAAGTTTTGGTTTTATTGAACATTCACAAAAAGAAAATTTAGAATATCCTTTTGGTATAAAGATAGCAGATGCAGATTGGGCAAAGACTGCTGAAGCTATGGGAGCTATAGCTTTTAGTGTAAAAACTAAAGAAGAATTAGATAAAGCTATAGAAGAAGTCAATAAATTACAAGAAAATGGCAATAGCAAACCAATTTTTATTGAAGCTAAGATTCTTTATAGGGATCCAGTTGATACAGGAAATATGAAACTTGATTTCAATAAATATTCAAAGGAAGAGATAGAAAAATTTAAAGAAGAATATAAAATAGATCTTCCTAATTATGAAGATTTGATTAAAAAATATTAAGAAAATAAGAAAATTTTAAATTGAGTTAATAAAAACACTCGAATAAGAAGTGTAAAATTTTATGTAAAAAATAGAACAAAAAAACTTAGTTGAGTCTATCCACAAAGTCAAGATTATTATATTTTGTAGATTAATCTATTTCGATATTTATTAATATTATAGTCTTATATAAATTATAGAAAACCATATTCACTCCTCGATTATATAAACGAGGAGTGAACCTATTAATAGGAGTCAGTTTCTTCTTCGTTTAAGTAAAAAAGACTTTTCGAATCTTTCATATAGTATTTCAAATCTTTTTTGTTAGCTATTATCTTATTCATATTTGATGGATATTTATTCTTTCATTTTTATGATTAGTTTTATATTTGTTATTTTTAAAATTGCTTTCAAGTCTTCTCTGATTCTTTTGTGTTTTTCTTTATCTAATATATTTTTATTAGGAGATACAATTAATTTAGAGTATATATTTCTTTAAAAGTTCTAATTTTAGATTTACTATCTCTAGTTTTTGATACTCTTAGATTTAAAGTACCTATTTTTGTTTTATAAACACGTTTAAAGTTATGCTTTCTTATCTAAATACTCATCTTTTTATTTCTACACAATTAAAGTGGTATCCTATTTTTAATCTTGCAAGATAAAGAATATTTTGCAAGATTTTTTATTTCACTAATTTCTACAAAAAAATACAATTAAGTATATAATAATATTAGGAAGAAAGGGAGGGTATTTATGACTTATGTGGAAAATTTTATATCATTTTTGTCCCTTATTAGGATAACTGATATTATTGATATAGCTTTGATTGCCTTTATTACCTACAAGCTATTTTCACTTTTGAAAAATACTAGGGCTGAACAGGTAATGAAGGGGTTTATTTTTGTCTTATTTTTTGCATCAATAGCTGATATTTTTAATCTTAATACAGTATCTTGGCTTATGAATCAATTTTTTACAGTAGCACTTATTTTTATAATTGTAGTTTTCCAACCAGAGTTAAGATCTGCTCTTGAAAGAATAGGTAGGGGGAAGAATTTTTTTGTAAGTGATTCTTATAATAAAAATGAAAGATCTATAGATGAGCTTGTTTCAGCTATGAGTTCTCTATCTAGGCAAAAAATAGGAGCTCTAGTAGTTCTTGAAAGAAAGGTTGGACTTAATGATATTATTGAAAGTGGAACCAATCTTTCAGCTGAGATATCAAGCGAGCTTTTGATTAATATTTTTATACCTAACACACCACTCCATGATGGAGCAGTTATAATAAGAAATGACATAATTGAGGCTGCAGCTTGCTATCTCCCACTTACTTCGAGCAATACCGTAGCAAAAGAGCTTGGTACAAGGCATAGAGCAGCTATAGGAATTAGTGAGAAAAGCGACTGTGTTGTTGTAGTAGTAAGTGAGGAGACAGGAACTATTTCTCTTGTAGAAAATGGAGTTATTAATAGGTACTTTGATGATGAATCTTTAAAAGATAGGCTTAAGAAAGAGCTAATAGAGGGTGAAGATTCAATATTTGATTTTGGAAAGAGTGATAAAGATGAATAAAAAAAATGATAGAAAGTTAATGATTTTATCCATTCTTGTTGCAATCATAATGTGGGCATTTGTTATGACTTCAACTAATCCATCCTTATCGAAGACTATAAGATCTGTTCCACTTACTATTAAAAACCAAGAACAAATCCAAGAACAAGGTTATGCTATTGTTGGAAAAGATGAGGTTTCTAGTGTAAATGTGAGAGTGGAAGGGGCAAGGTCAGATTTAATAGGACTTTCAAGTGAAGACCTTATAGCAAGTGTTGACTTAGGTTCAGCTAGTGAAGGAATAAAGACTGTAAATGTAAAGGTCAATGGACCGAGTGGGATAAGGGTTGAAAGTATTACTCCTTCAAACATAAATTTTAAGATCGAAAAGATTGTAGAAAAGAAATTACCTGTTGACATAAAGATTGATGATAAGATTAAAGATTCAAAGATTATTGAAGTTGCTGAGCAATCTCCTACAGAAGTTTCTGTAAAGGGACTTAGAAAAAATGTTGATAAGGTAGAAAAAATCTTGCTTAAAGTAAAAGATGAGAAGGTGCTAGATGGAAAAATTCATGACATAGGTATAATACCTGTTGATAAAGATGGAAATCTGGTCGAAAAAGTAGAACTTTCTCAAAATGATGTTTCAATTTCTTTTGATGTTTTAGCAAGTAAGGAAGTTGATGTTAAACTTGATACTGTAGGAAGCCTTCCTAATAATATGCAAATCAAAGAAGAGGATATTAATCCTCAAAAGGTAGTAATAAAGGGAGAGGCGGCTGTAGTTGAAAAAATCAATTCTATTTCTACTAAAAAGATTAACCTATCTGAGATTAGTGATAAGAATTTTGAAAAAAGTGTGGAGCTTGAAATTCCTAATGGGATATCCTTAAATGATAATGATGGTTATGTGAATGTTTCATTTAAAGTAGGAAAGTAAAATGAAAGATTATGAAAAAATCTTAAAAAGACTTGAGGAAAATGACTTTGAGTCCTATCTTGTCGGAGGCTTTGTAAGAGATAAACTTATGGGAAGAGAAATTCACGATGCCGATATTGCTACAAGAGCAAGACCAAAAGACATTATGAAAATATTCTCTGACATGAAACTTATAGATATAGGGAAAAAATTTGGAACTATTAAAGTAATATATAATTCAAAAGAATATGAAATAACAACATTTAGGGGAGAGGCTAAATATAAGGATAGAAGACATCCTGATGAGATTGTTTTTTCTGACAAAATCGAAGATGATCTTAAAAGACGAGACTTTACTATAAATGCGATGGCTGAAAGATTCGGAGAAATTATTGACCTATATAAGGGAAGAGATGACTTGAAATTGAAGGTCATTAAGTCTGTCGGAGATCCATTTGAAAGGATTGAAGAAGATTATCTAAGGAGTATGAGAGCTATTAGATTTGCTACAATTCTTAATTTTAGCATTGATGATGATTTAAAAAAAGCTATAAAAAAAGAAGCAGAGTATATTAATTATATAGCTAAAGAAAGAATTTCTGAGGAGTTCAACAAAATCCTTCTTTCAGATATTCCTTCTTATGGAATTAGACTCTTAGATGAGTGTAATCTTTTAGGTGAAATACTCCCAGAAATAAAGGTTATGGTAGGTTTTAATCAAAAGTCATCTCACCATGACCTTTCTTTGTTTGATCATACAATGAAAGTTTTAGATAATACTCCCAAAAACTTAAAGGTGAGAATGGCAGCCCTTTTTCATGATTCAGGAAAACCTGCTTCTATGTTTATAGATGAAAATGGTGAGGGAAGATTTTTTGGTCATCAAGATATATCAGCACAAATTGTAAAAAAAAGATTGAGAATTTTAAAATATCCCAAAAATTTTATAAAAGATTGTGAAAAACTTGTAGCTCATCATATGGATAATACCAATACATATACTAAAAAGTCAGTAAGAAAATTACTTAGAAAAGTTGGAGATGATAATATCTATGATTTATTTGAGCTTCAATGGGCAGATACAGCCGCAACTGTAAATCCATATATAGAAAATATAAAAAATGCCAAGGTTTTATTAAAGGAAATCTATGCAGAAAATTTACCTACAAAGAAAAAAGACCTAGCAATAGATGGTAGAGATATAATGAATTTGGGCTTTAAAGAAGGTAAGATAATAGGTATCATATTAAATGATGTATATGAATTAGTTTTTAATGAGTTATTAGTAAATAAAAAAAATGAAATTATTAAATATATAAAGAATAACTACATTGAAGTTGATAGAAAATAGTAGTATATTAAAATAATGAGTATGCAGTGTTTTAGGAGGAAATGATGACAGAATTAAAATCACATGAAAATAATATAGCAAAATTTGACCTAACAGTATCAGCAGATGACTTTGCTAAGGCTGTTGACAATGTATATAGAAAAAATAGGTCTAAATACAGGATAGATGGATTTAGAAAAGGAAAAGTGCCTAAAAAAATCATAGAAAAGATGTATGGTCCAGAAGTATTCTATGATGAGGCTATTCAACAAGTTTTCCCTGAACCTTATAACAAGGCTATTGATGAATTAGAGCTTGAAGTAATAGATCAACCATCAGTAGATTTTGACGATATTGAAAAGGGAAAGGATGTAGTATTTAAGATAGAAGTCGAAACAAAACCACATCCAGAACTTGGAGACTATTCAGAGCTTGAAGTTGAAGAAATTCCAACAGAAGTTACAGATAGCGATGTAGAACATGAACTTTCTCACCAACAAGATGAAAATGCGAGAATTATACCTATAGAAGATGGTGAAGCTAAAGAAGGAGATACAGTAAATATTGACTTTGATGGATTTCTTGATGGGGAAAGATTTGAAGGTGGAAAAGCCGAAGGATATGATTTAGTACTTGGATCAAAGTCATTTGTAGATGATTTTGAAAAGCAAGTCGAAGGTCACAAAGTAGGAGATAAATTTGAAGTTAATGTAACCTTCCCAGAAGATTATCAAGCTAAAGAATTCCAAGGCAAAAATGCTAAGTTTGAAGTTGAGATTAATTCGATTTCAAGAAAAGAACTTCCAGAAATTGATGATGAATTCGCAAAAGATATTTCAGAATTTGAAACTTTAGATGAGTTAAAAGAAGACATTAGAAAAAACCTCAAAGATAGAAAAGAAAAAGCAGTAAAAACACAAATTCAAAATGAGGCTATAAGAACCCTTGTTGAAAAATCAGATGTAAAGGCACCAGAAGCATTAATCAAACAAGAGATTGATCTTGAAATGCAAAATCTTGATCAAAGATTACAACAAATGGGTATCTCACTTCAACAATATATTGAAATGACTAAGATGGACCTAGATGCTATAAGAGGCCAATATAGAGCGATTGCTGAAGATAAAGTAAAGTCAAATCTTGTAATGGATGAAGTAGCCATAAAAGAAGGCATTGAAGTTACAGATGAAGAAGTAGAAGAAGAAATTAAAGATGCTGCTAAACAATATGGAGTAGATGATTACGAAAAATTCAAAGAAATCTTCGAAAAAAACATTTCTAGAGCCACAGTTGAAGAAAACATTAAGAGAAGAAAGGCTGTAGAAATTCTAGAAAAAAATGTAAAGTTAGTTCCTAAAAAGGAAGAAGAAAGTAAGGAAGATTAGTAACATAAACTCCAAGAATATAGAAGGAGATTTTATGAACGCAAAAAACTTTTTAGTTCCAACAGTTATAGAGCAAACTAATAGGGGAGAGAGAGCCTATGATATTTATTCAAGACTTCTTAAGGATAGGATTATATTCCTAACAGGACCTGTAGAAGATGGAGTAAGTGATATTATAATAGCTCAATTACTATTTTTAGAAAGCGAAGATCCTAACAAGGATATTCAATTTTATATTAACTCACCAGGTGGAGTTGTTACAGCAGGACTTGCAATTTATGATACCATGAACTATATAAAACCAGATGTATCAACAATTTGTATAGGTCAAGCTGCGTCAATGGGAGCAGTTCTCCTATCATCTGGAGCAAAAGGAAAGAGATTTTCTCTCCCAAATTCAAATATCTTAATCCACCAACCATCAGGCGGGGCTCAAGGACAAGCTAGCGATATACAAATTCAAGCTGAACAAATTTTAAAGATTAAGAAAAGACTTAATAAAATATTGGCTGATAATACTGGTCAATCAATTGATAAGATTCACAAAGATACAGATAGAGACTTTGCTATGGATGCCTATGAGGCTAAAGAATATGGCTTAATAGATGAGGTTATTGAGTAATTAGTATGAGTAGAATGGAATTAGAAGAAAATAGATGTTCCTTTTGTGGGAAAAGGGCTGATGAGGTTGATAGACTAATCGCAGGACCTGATGTATTCATTTGTAATGAATGTATCGAGCTTTGCTCATCTATTATAGAAAGGGAGAATATGGTGGAAAATACCTATTCTGAGCTAGAACTTGCTACACCAAGTGAGATAAAAGACTATCTTGACCAATATGTTATCCAACAAGAAATGGCAAAAAAGACCCTTTCAGTGTCAGTTTATAACCACTATAAGAGAATCAATTCAAATTATGCTCAAGACTCAGATGTTGAGCTTCAAAAGTCAAACATCTTGATGCTTGGACCAACAGGTTCTGGTAAGACCCTTCTTGCCCAAACTTTAGCTAAAAAGCTAAATGTACCATTTGCGATTGCAGATGCAACAAGCCTAACAGAGGCAGGATATGTTGGTGAAGATGTTGAAAATATAATCCTTAAATTGGTACAAGCTGCAGACTATGATATAGAGCTTGCTCAAACAGGAATAATCTATATAGACGAAATTGACAAAATAACTAGAAAAAGTGAGAATCCTTCTATAACTCGTGATGTAAGTGGTGAAGGTGTTCAACAAGCTTTACTTAAATTAATTGAAGGTACAGTAGCCAATGTTCCACCACAAGGCGGCAGAAAACACCCTAGCCAAGAATATATTCAAGTAGACACTACAAATATTTTGTTTATAGTAGGCGGAGCCTTTGATGGTATAAAGGATATTATTAAGCAAAGAACTAGCAAAAAATCTATAGGTTTTGGAGCAGAAGATAGCGAAAATAAGGATATTTCTTTAAATGATGTATCTACAGAAGACCTCCTTAAATATGGACTTATACCAGAATTTATAGGAAGGGTTCCTATAGTAGTATCGCTTGAAGACTTAGATGTAGATAGTCTTGTTAGAATTTTAAAAGAGCCAAAAAACTCCCTAATCAAGCAATACCAAAAGCTTTTTGAATTAGACGGAGTAAAGCTTACTTTTGAAGATGAGGCTATAAAAGAAATAGCAGAAAAAGCTTTCAAGCAAGAAACTGGAGCAAGAGGTCTAAGGACAATACTTGAAGACTTACTTCTTGATGTGATGTTTGATATTCCTTCAAAAACTGATATAAAAGAAGTGATAGTACCAAAAGGTGCAATAAAAGATAATAATAAATTAATATATAAGTAAAGGGAGACGTGGGTGCTCCCTTTTCCAACATAAGGAGTTAAGATGAATCTTATCTATAAAATAGATACAAATGAATATCCTATGGTCCCAGTTAGGGGGTTATGGGCATTTCCTGATACGCTAGTCCACTTTGATTGTCAAAGATCAGTCTCAAAAAAAGCGGTAGAAGATGCACTTTTAAATGAAACAGACATATTCTTGGTAAATCAAAAGGATATCTTAGAAGAAAATCCTAAAAAAGATGATGTATACGACTTTGGTACAGTTGCATCTATAAAACAAACCTTTAACCTTCAAAATGGAGAGCTTAGGGTTCTAATAGAGGCTAAGTCTGTAGCAAAGATTAAGGATATAACAATTAAGGAAGGTTTCTTTAAGGCAGAAGTCGAAGAGTATATTTTTAATGAAGAAGACTTTGAATTAAATCCAACTCTTGAAGCCTTGAATAAGCTTCTTATAGAAGACTTTCAAGCTTATGTTGCAATAGATAACTCTATACCTGCAGAAGTTGTATTCTCTCTTATAGAAGTTGATAACCTTGACAAACTATCAAATCTTATAGCCTACTACCTTCCCTTATCTCCCTCCGAAAATTACAAACTTTTAAAAGAACTTGATATAGAAGAAAAAATGCTAAATCTTCACAAGTTTATCCAAAAGGAAATTGAAATTAAAAATTTATCCAAAAAGATAGACCAAAAGGTGCAAGAATCTATAAATAGGGGTCAAAAGGAATATTATCTAAGAGAAAAACTTGATGCAGTCAAGAAAGAACTTAATGAGGTAATAGGAAAAGACCTAAATGAGGCTGATGGATTTAGGAAAAAAATATCTAAACTTAAAATACCGAAAGAAGACAAGGATATCTTACTTAAAAGTGTAGATAGGCTTGAAATGATACCAGAGATGAGTCCTGACTATGGTGTTATAACTTCATACCTTGACTTTGTTTTGGGACTTCCATGGGCTAAGAAATCAAAAGATAACCTTGATATAGACCATGCTCAAAAAGTACTTAATGAAGATCACTACGGACTTTATGAAGTAAAGGAAAGAATCCTTGAATCTATTGCAGTAAGAAAGAAAAAGGCTAACAACCAGGGCTCTATAATCTGTCTTGCTGGTCCTCCAGGAGTAGGAAAAACATCTATAGCTAAGTCCATAGCTCGTGCCCTAAACCGTAAATTTGTATCAATGAGATTAGGTGGGGTTACAGATGAGTCTGAAATAAGAGGCCATAGAAGAACCTACGTAGGAGCTATGGCGGGTAGAGTTTTATCAAATATCAATAGAGTAAAGGTCAAAAACCCAGTATTCTTGTTAGATGAGATAGATAAGCTTGGATCAGATTTTAGAGGAGATCCATCATCAGCCTTACTAGAAGTATTAGATCCTGAGCAAAATGATAAATTTATAGATCGTTATCTTGATATAGGATTTGACCTATCAGAGGTTTTCTTTATAACAACAGCTAATGATATATCTCAAATTCCCCAAGCACTTATAGATAGACTTGAGATTATTGAAATATCAGGTTATACCCAAAGGGAAAAAGAGGAAATAGCCAAAAGATATCTTATAAAAAAAGAAAAAGAAAACAATGGTCTTAAAGAATATGAGCTTTCAATATCTGATAATGTTATAGAAAAAATTATAAAATCTTATACCAGAGAGGCAGGAGTAAGAAATCTCGAAAGAAATGTAGCAAAAATAGCAAGGCGTGCAGTAAAAGAGATTTTACAAGGAAAAGAAAGGGTACAAGTAAGCCTAAATAACTATCAAAAATACCTTGGTAAGGAAAGATTCTTTGAAGATCAAAGACTTAAAGAAGATAAGGTGGGCGTTGCAAATGGTCTTGCTTGGACACAAGTAGGTGGTACCATCCTTACAATTGAAGTAAATGCTATGGAGGGAAAAGGAAACAATATGTTTACAGGCTCATTGGGAGATGTAATGAAAGAATCGGCTCAAGCAGCTATAACATATCTTAGAGCAAACTCCAAAGATTTTGATATAAACAAGGACTTTTACAAAACAAAGGATATCCATGTTCATGTTCCAGAAGGGGCGACACCAAAAGACGGACCTTCTGCTGGAATTACCATGACTACAGCCATAGCAAGTGCTCTTTCAGATAAAAAGGTAAGAAGCAATCTTGCCATGACAGGAGAGGTTACAATAACAGGAGAAGTTCTACCTATAGGAGGACTCAAAGAAAAAGCTCTTGCAGCCTACTCTTACAATATTACAGAGGTTATAATACCAAAAGATAATATAAAAGATATAGATGATATAGACAAGGATATAAGGGATAAGATAAACTTTATACCTGTCTCCAATGTAAAAGAAGTATTAAGGAAAGCATTAATATGAAGATAAAAAGTGTAAACTTAGACCAAGTGGCAGGATTTCCTAGCCAATTTCCAAAAGATGATTTTGATGAGATTGCCTTTGCAGGCAGGTCTAATGTTGGTAAATCTTCCTTTATAAATTCGTTTTTGGGAAAGAAAAACCTAGCTAAAACTTCATCAAAGCCTGGAAAGACAAAGACTATAAACTTCTACAAGATAAATGACAAATTTAGGCTTGTAGACCTTCCAGGTTATGGTTTTGCAAGGGTAAGCAAAAAGGAAAAGGAAAAGTGGAACAAGCTAATCCACGATTACCTTTATACAAGAGAAAACCTAAAAGAAGTTTTTCTTTTAGTTGATATAAGACATGCTCCAACAAAACAAGATATGCAAATGTATGATTGGATAATAGATTCTGGATTTACAGGTTTTGTTATAGCAACCAAATACGACAAGATTCCTAAAACACACCTTAAAAAACATATCAAAGAGCTTACAAAAACCCTAAACATAGATGATGAAGGTCTTGTATTTGCTTATTCATCTCTTACAGGACATAATAATGATGTTTTACTTGAACAAGTTGGAGTAATAATAGATAGTTAATTTAGCGATTTCAGATTGTATACAATAGATAAAATTTTAAAATTCTATCTACTTTATTTACACTCCAAGAGAGGTTATTGCAAAATTATGAATTTATATAGTTCCATCATTACAAGTTATTCATAGACAATTTGAGAATAGCCTGTAGGTTTATTAAGGTCAAATTGTTGTAATAATGATCTTGAAACTATTAATTCATTCTGCAGCAGCCTCTTTTTTGTGAAGAAATTTATAAGTTTTTTATTAGAAATTAGTCACATGAATTTATCTTCAAAAATTCGGGGATATTGGCTAAGAAATTTTCAAAAGATTATAATTATATATGGATATTTTTAATAATTTAACACATTTGATATTATTGACAATTAGATAATAAAATAAATCTTTGTACTTTTGAAATGAAAAGAATATGGAAATTTCTAGCCTGAAATCTTTCTACTAATACTAAAACCTAATTAAAAGTGTATAATAAGAATATGAAAAAGATAATAGATGAAAAAACAAAAAAAGAAATTTATGAGCTTGAAAAAGCCAGAAAAAATACAAACAATAAAAAAGAAGAAGTTAGACTAAAAGCAATGATTTTAAAACTTCAAGGGGTAACAACACGAGAAATTTCTGAAAAGCTTGATGTTGCAATGTCTACAATCTTTGAATGGTTAAGAAAATATAAAAAAAGTTCTATTGATGGACTCAAAAATAAAAAAAGAATTGGTAATAATAGAAATTTGACATTCGAAGAGGAAAAAGAATTTTTAAGACAATTCGAAGAAAGGGCAGAAAAAGGTCAAATAATAACAGCCAAAGAAATAGAAAAAGCTTACCGAGAACTAGTTGGTCACTCTATAGGTAATGGACAAATATATTATGTTCTAAAAAGACACGGATTCAGAAAAATAATGCCAAGGAGTAGACATCCCAAAAAAGCAAACGAAGAGGCTATAGAAGCCTCAAAAAAATTAAATCCAAAATAGGAGAAATTAGAAACGTTAACCCGAATAAAAGAGTAAGAATCATATTTCAAGACGAAGCAGGATTTGGACGCATAAACAAGCCAAAATATTGCTGGTGCAATAAAAAGATAAGACCACAAGTCCTATGCCACCACATAAGGGAATATAGATATGCATATGGTGCGGTAGAGCCAATTATTGGCGAAAATTTCTTTTTAGTACTTCCTTATTGCAACACAAATTGCATGAACGTGTTTTTAGAAGAGTTATCAAAAGATTATAAGGAAGATAAAATACTACTAGTTTGTGATGGTGCAACATGGCATAAATCAAATGGACTTAAAATCCCAGAAAACATAGAAATAATACATATACCACCCTATACTCCAGAAATGAACCCCATAGAACAAATTTGGAAACAAATAAGGTCAATGGGATTTAGAAATGAGTTTTTTCATTCATTGACAGATGTTGTAAATAGATTATGTGAAACTATAAATCACCTTACTAAAGAAATGGTTAAAAGTATAAATCATAGAGATTGGATACAATATATGGAGTTAAATAGGTATTAGTATAACAATTTTATTAGTGGTTGAAAATATTAAAAAAATATTAAAAATAAAAAAAGATGGCTTTTAACCATCTTAAATATGAAAAATTAATCAATAAAATCTATTTCTTTTCCATCCATATGACTTATTCTTGCTAAAGAGTAAACATCTATACCCATATCATCTAGAAGGGCTCTTCCATCTTGATATGATTTTTCTATAACTATTCCTATACCACATACATTTGCACCAGCTTGTTTGCAGATTGCAACCATGGCCTTTGCTGCTTGACCATTTGCTAAAAAATCATCTATTAATAAAACATTGTCTTCCTCACTAAGGAAGTTTTTAGATACCATTAATCTTTTCATTTCTTCTTTTGTGTAGGAATAACAAGTAGAGGAATATGTATTATCATCAGTTGTAAGAGATTTTTGCTTTCTTGCAAATACCACATCACAGCCAAGCTTTAATCCTGTTAAAAGGGCAGGGGCTATACCTGATGATTCAACTGTAAGAATCTTTGTTATATTTTTATCTTTGAAATGATCTGCAAATTCTTCTGCCATTTCTTGAATCAATTTTGGTTTTATTTGATGGTTTAGGAATGAATCAACTTTTAAAATATCTTTACCATAGACTTCTCCATGGCTCAATATTATTTCTTCTAATTTTTTCATTATAAATATTTACCTCCATAATCTTTCTATTATTATAAAGCAAAGGGGCTTTAAAAGTCAAAAGCACTTTATATAAAGTGTTTTTTGGGTAAGATAATAATATGGATAAATATAATATAATTAAAGATTTGTTAGGATTTATTGATAATAGTCCACTGAATTATTTTGCGGTGGAAAATTCTAAGAATCTACTAAAAGAAAATAGTTTTGTAGAACTTAAGGATAATGAAAAATGGAAGCTTAAAAGAGGTGGCAAGTACTTTATAGACCGAGAAGGTACTGCTCTTATAGCCTTTAGCGTAGGAGATGATTTAAGAAAGGGCTTTGATATAATAGGTTCACATACAGACTCTCCAACTTTTAAAATTAAGACTAAGGCAGAAATGACTAAGAATGGGTTTTTGAAATTAAATGTTGAAGCTTATGGAGGTATGATTGTTTCAACTTGGCTTGATAGGACCTTATCTTTGGCTGGCAAGGTGGTATTTGAAGATGGGGATAAGCTTAAATCAAAACTTGTAAAAATTGATAGAGATTTATTAACTATAGCAAATTGTGCTATTCATATTAATAGAGACTTAAATTCAGCTTATAAATATAATATACAAGATGAATTATCACCAATTCTAGCTTTAGTTGAAGATGATTTTGAAAAAAATGGTTTTTTACAAAAGCTTATTGCAGATGAAATAGGAATAGATTATAAATCTATAGTAGATTTGGATCTTGCCCTTTTTGATAGACAAAAAGGCTCTATTCTTGGTGCAAACAATGAGTTTATTCAAGTAGGAAGACTTGACAATCTAGCTAGTGTTCACCAATCTATAAGAGCTTTAGTGGAAAGTGAAAATAATAAATTTAATGTTTGTGTATTAAATGATAATGAAGAAATAGGTTCAAGGACAAGAGCAGGAGCACAATCTCCATTTTTAGATGAAGTTTTAGAAAGAATTTCTCTAAATCTAGGCTATGATAAAGAAGATTATATGATTGCAATTTCTAATTCATACCTAATATCAGCTGACCTAGCTCATTCTATCCATCCAAACTATACAAGTCTTTACGATCCAACAAACAATACTAGGATAAACAAGGGTATAGCTATAAAAATAGCATCCAATGGAGCTTATTCAACGAATATTGAAACTAGGGCTAGATTTTTAAAACATGCTCAAAATGTAGGAGCTAATGTTCAGACATTCCACAATAGGTCTGATAAAGTTGGTGGGTCAACCATAGGACCGATAGTTTCTGCTAAGTCTGGGATAAAATCAATAGATGTAGGAACACCAATTTTAGCTATGCATTCTATAAGAGAATTTGCAGGTGTAGAAGACCATATAAAAGCTATAGAAATTTTCAAAGATTTTTACAATAAGAAATACTGATTATTTTAAAAGTTATAATCTTAGAGGATTTAAGTTATTAAAGAGTTTGTTTTTGTTACAGGAAATATTTACAAGTCATCATTAAAAGCTATGTAATGTGGCATAGATGCTATAAAAAGAAAGGAATAAAAATGGCAGTATTAGAGCTAACAGTAGTACCAATTGGAACAAAAGAAACATCAGTATCAAAATATGTGGCAGGATGTGAAAAAGTATTACAAAACTATCCTGATCTCGAAATAAGGCTAAATCCAATGGGAACAGTCATCTATGGAGATATAGATAAAGCCTTTGAAGCAATAAGAGCTTGTCAAGAATCTGTTTTTGAAAATGGTGCAGACAGAGTTTACTCGGTAATCAAGATAGATGATAGGCGAGATAAAAAAGCCAGCCTTGATCAAAAAATTAAATCGGTTGAAGATAAAATGTAGTATAAAAGCTTCTATAATAATTGTGTTAGCAAAAGTATTATTTACTTTCATCAACACGATTATTATAGACTCAAAAAATTTTAAAAATTGTTCAAATAAATTATTTTTTAAAGGCTATGAGCGAATAAACTCATAGCCTTTTATCTTTTTTGTCTAAAAACTTCTTTTAATTAGTTTTTAAAAAATCCTAATCCAAAAAGCCTAAGGTTCTATTAGTATTATTTAATTTCAATTTCTGTACGCTCTTCATTATTTAGATGGTCTTCTTTTACCTTCTTTCTTACAGCTATATCTTCAGCTATAAGCTCCATCTCTTTTCTATCGAGTGGGTAGTGCCTGATGACAATCATTGTAACTATAATGCTTGCAAGCACAACACCTAGTATAATGAGCCCTCCCATAAATATAGATGGTGTTAGGGTATCTCCTGGTTGAGGATAGCCATCTGCATATCCAATACCAGCTACTATCCAACCGATAACAACTGGTGCAAGTGAAGAAGCTATTGAGTCGGTTAGTGAGAAGATAGTGCCTATAAGGCCAGGGGCAAACTTACCAGTCTTTGCTGTAACATAGTCTGTGATATCAGCACTCATAGTGAGGACTATAGAAGTAGGATATTGGACAGAAATTTTAGCTAAGATCCAAAGTACTATAAATATAATAGATAAGGTTGAGAAGCTAGAAAGGCTTCTTGTATCTGGAGCTATAAGTAAAAGTCCTATAACAGCTGCAAGTCCAATACTTGCGATAGTAACAGAGGACTTGTATGAGAATTTAAGATCTTTCTTTTGGGCAAATCTTGTAAATAGGAATACAAAAGCAAGCTGTGGTATTATTGTCCAAGCTGCTATATCACCAGAAAGCATGTAGTTGCCAACTATTATACCAAAGAAGATGGCAAGGAAGTTTTGATCTCCTATAACTGTCGCTGCAAACTTAATCATAGCTCCACAAAATGCAAGGACTTTTAGAGGCTTATTATCTTTAAGGATTGAGAAATATTCCTTAAGAGATTGTTTTTCACCTTCTTCTTCTCCAAGACCAAAGTACTTTGGATTATCCTTTCTTTTGATACCAAACATGGCAAGAATTGTAAAGCCAAAGGATATAGCACAAAGAAGAGGTAGGAAATTACCATAAAATTCCATATTGTATGCACCTATACGAGCAAATAGAATCCTAGTAACAAAAAGTTGGCCACCTGTAAACACGACTAAGTTAAATATAGAGTCAAAGATCGAAAATAAAGGTCTTTGTTCTGGATCATTAGTCAGTGAAGCTTGGGCTGCCTTGGTAACTGTTTGTTGGAATGAATACACAATTTTATGAAATATTAGTCCTATAAATAAGGCAACTACTGTTGGTATAGGCATCCTATGTATATTAAATAAAAATATAAAAGATAAAATCAAGCCTATATTAGATAGAAGCATGATTGGTCTATAACGTCCCCATTTTGTGTTTACATTATCGATAATAGTACCGATTGCTGGGTCGATAATACCGTCAAAAAGTCTTGCAAGACCTAGTACACTTGCTATAACAACTGTAGCCATGCCAGCTACACCTGTTGCATAAAAACCTAAAAATCCAAAGGCAAAGAGGTAGAAGTTTGAAGCACTATTGTTAAGTGAAAAAAGAGCAATCTCCCACATTTTGGCCCTATGGTAAGGCTCGGTCTCATGACCTGCTACATAAAGTTTCTTATCATCCATTTATTTCTCCTTATAAAATATTTACCGATACAAGATATGTGCAAAAGTTTACATAGGTTAAAAACCAATCATGTAATCGGTTACATCAATTAATAAAATACAATAATATTTAGGATTTGTCAAGCATTAACTCGATAAACTTTTTTCTATCCATATATCAAACAAATATGAAGAAATTGAATGAAAAATTGCAAATATTGCGGATGCTTTACTTGCTTTGCCTGATGTGAAAGTAATATAATAATACTAATTAATTTTTCTAAACTATCAATCCCTAGGGTTAACGCTTTTAATAATCTTTTAGTTAATATTTATTATTTTACACAACCTATCAGCATCTAGTAAGAAATTAAAGAATTCGTTTTTTAATCTATAGACCTAAATTGTTTCCAGATTTGTTCTATTGGGTTTATTCTTGTGTATATGCTGTTTACCATGTATTATTTCTTTTGATTTATATCATATAATCCTATCACAAATTAGTAAAATTATATATCTCTATTTTTTCATAATTATGTGATACTATATTTTTATATATGGCTTTAACAAGACTTTATATAAGCTATTAAGAAAAAGATAAAAAAGATTCCAAACTCATTTGAGCTTGGAATCTTTTAAATTATGCAAATAGTGGAATCATGTACCTTATTAAAAATAATATAGCTAGGATATAAACTAAAGGTGAAACTTCCTTTCCCTTTCCACATAGAAGTTTTACTATAGCATAAGAAATCATACCAAAGGCAATCCCTTCTGCTATAGAATAGGCAAATGGCATCATTATAATTGTCATAAAGGCTGGGAAGCTTTCTGTAAAGTCTCCAAAATTTATATCAACTATTGAGTCAATCATGAAAAGTCCTACCATAATTAAGGCAGCAGATGTAGCTTGTGCTGGGATTATTGCTATTAGTGGATAGAAAAATATTGCTAGTAGAAAGCAAAATCCTGTTGAAAGAGCAGTAAGTCCCGTTCTTCCACCTTCTGCAACCCCAGTTGCACTTTCTACGAATGTTGTAACAGTTGAAGTACCTAATAGGGCACCAATAGTTGTACCAACTGCATCAGCAAAAAGGGCTTTTCCTGCATTAGGAAGTTTTCCATCTTCATCGAGCATATTAGCCTTTGTTGCTACACCTGTAAGGGTTCCTACTGTATCAAATAAGTCAACAAATAAAAAGGCAAATACAACAGAGAACATCTCAAATGAAAATATAGATGAGAAGTCAAGTTTGAATGCTATAGGACTAAGTGTTGGAGGAAGCTGTACAATTCCATTTTCAGGTAGATGGCTTACCCCAGTAAAAAGTGCCAAAATTGTTGATACTACTATACCAATAAGGAGGGCCCCTTTTACCTTTCTAGCAGTTAAAACTGCCATTATTAATAAGGATATGAAAAATATAAAGCTTTCTTTGCTTACAAGGTTTCCAAGTCCTAAAGAAACATCAGTTTTTACAATAACTGTTGAATTTAAAAGGCCTATTAGGGCTATAAAGAGTCCTATACCTACTGAAACTGCTGTTTTTAAACTTCTTGGAATTGCGTTAAATATGGCTTCTCTAACATTAAAAAGGGATAAAAGTATAAATATAATTCCTTCAATAAACACTGCTGTTAGGGCAAATTCCCAACTTTTTCCCATAGTAAGTACTACAGTATAGGCAAAAAATGCGTTAAGTCCCATACCTGGAGCAAGTCCAAATGGAAGATTGGCATATAGGCCCATTACAAGTATTGCCACTATAGATGAGATAATTGTCGCAGTAAATACTGCACCCTTATCCATACCAGCATCTCCTAAGATTTGTGGATTGACTGCCAAAATATAAGACATAGTCATAAAGGTAGTAATCCCTGCCATAATTTCAGTTTTTACATCACTGCCATTTTTTTTGAGCTTAAAAAATCTTTCGGCAAGTGAATTTTGATTCTTTACCATTAATACCTCCTTAAGTATTTTACGGCACATATTATACCATAATTGCTTTAATTAATCACTTTATTTTTTTATAACCTTCTATTATAATGTATGTTAAGGAGGGCGTTTTGACGACAAAAAACATTATAGAACTTATAGCTATGATTACAGGTATTTTATTATCTGCATTTTTTTCATCATCAGAAACAGCTATTACATCGATTAACAAGTTTAAACTAAGGCAGCTTGAAGAAAAAGAAGTTAAGAATGCTAGTCTTTTGAAAAAATTAGTGGAAGATAGCCAAAACACAATAACAACTATCCTAGTTGGGAATAATATAGTAAATATACTTACTACTACTATAGCAACTTTATTTTTTACAGATATATTTGGGGCAGCAGGAGCTGCAATATCAACAGTTATTGTTACTATAACAGTACTTATTTTTGGTGAAATTACTCCAAAGATGGCAGCTCAAATAAATAGTGAAAAAATTGCCCTTAGATTTGCAAGAACTATTTATTTTATATCACTAATATTAAAACCACTTGTATTTTTGTTGGGAATTTTCACAAAGTACTTAACCAAGCTTATGTCAGATGAGGGTGTTGATAAAAACCAGGTTACAGAAGAAGACTTAAAGACCATAGTAGATGTTGGTGAAGAGCAAGGTGTCCTAAATAACGAAGAAAGTGAAATTATAAATAATGTATTTGACTTTGGTCAGTCTTTTGCATCAGATATAATGACTCCGAGGACTAACATGGAAACTATCTCAATTGATGCAAGCAAGAAGGAGTTAGATGAGTTTTTAATAGAATGTAAACATTCAAGAATTCCAGTTTATGGAGAAAGCATTGATAATATTGTAGGTGTCCTTCATATGAAAGACATAGTAACCTTTATAGCAGAAGGAAGAGATCCAAAATTAAAGGATATGTTAAGACAAACCTACTATGCCTATGAGAATATGAATATTATTGATTTGTTTAAGTCTATGAAGAAGATGAATGTTTCCCTTGCAATTGTAGTTGATGAATATGGTGGAACAGAAGGTCTTGTTTCCATAGAGGATATAGTAGAAGAGCTGGTTGGTGATATTTATGATGAATATGACCTAAATAATGAGAAAATCTATAAAGTTTCCGACAATGAATTTATAATTGAAGCTAGTATGCATATAAATGACTTCAATGATTATTTCAACAAAAATTTACAAGAAGTAAAGAACGATTCTATTGGTGGTCTTGTTATAGATTATTTAAATAGGTTACCTAAAGCTGGTGATTTGGTAAAAGTTTCAGGTATTACCCTTATATGTGAAAAGGTTGAAAGATATAAAATTGACTTAGTTAGGGTAAGATTTAATGAAAATTAAGAGGTGATTATGAAAGATACAGTATATATTACAGGGCATAAAAATCCAGATACAGACTCTATATGCTCGGCTCTTGCCTATGCTAATTTAAAGAATAGGCTAGGAGAAACAGATGCTATACCAATAAGGCTTGGACATATAAATCAAGAAACTCAATTTGTCCTAGATTATTTTGGAATGAAGGCACCTATATTCAAGGATTCAATGAAACTTCAAATAAAGGATATAAATTACGATAATTCTTATAATGTGGATGAATCTTTGCCAATTAGACATGCTTGGTCAATAATTCAAGAAAATAAGCTTAACTCGCTTTTTGTAGTAGATGA
Organism: Anaerococcus porci; assembly: GCF_009696575.1. Taxonomy (GTDB): domain Bacteria; phylum Bacillota; class Clostridia; order Tissierellales; family Peptoniphilaceae; genus Anaerococcus; species Anaerococcus porci. The sequence continues at coordinate 22,479 of NZ_VULQ01000005.1, forward strand.
AAGAGAAAAACTTATAGGAGTAGCAAGTCTTTCAAATCTCACCCATTCATATATGGAAGTTTGGGATGATAAGATAATAGGAAGAACTCATACTTCTTTAGAAAATATTGCTGATGTGTTATCAGCTAAGGTTATAGTAAATCCTGAAAATCCAAGAGAGTTTACAGGAAAGATGATGGTATTTGCCATGAATGAGAAAGATTCTCCACAAAATGATTTGATTGGGGATGGAGATCTTGTAATCACAGGAAATAGGAGAGAAGCTCAAGAGTATTTATTAGAAAGAAATGTATCTCTTATAATCTTAACTAATGGCTCAGATATTAGTGAAGATTTAAAGGAAATGGCTAAGAACAATCACATAACAATAATTTCTACAGAGTATGATACATTCATGACGGCAAGGCTTCTTCCAATGTCCATTCCTATAGCAAATGTTATGAGTACAGAAAATATTGTATATTTTACACCAGATGATACTGTAGATACTGTTAGAGAGCTTATGGGTAAAACAAGATTTAGATCCTACCCTATCCTTGATACTAGGGGGAGAGTTTTAGGTGCAATTTCTAGATACCATCTTATAACAGATGATAAGAAAAAACTCATCCTAGTCGACCACAATGAACGTAATCAGTCAATAGATGACATAGACTATGCTGAAATAGTAGAGATAATAGACCATCATAGGGTGGCAAATGTTGTTACAAATTCACCCCTATTCTTTAGGGCAGAACCTGTAGGTTCAACCGCAACAATAGTTGCAAAGATGTTTTTTGAATCAGGAATTAGGCCATCAAAGGAGATTGCAGGCATTCTTTCTGCAGCTATTATCTCAGATACCCTTTTGTTTAGGTCGCCTACAACCACAGAGACAGACAAGAGAATTCTAAAAAGACTTACAAAAATAGCAGACCTTGATGAAGAAGATTTTGCTATGAAGATGTTTAAGGCAGGTACAAGTCTCAAAAACAAGTCTCCAGAAGATTTGATAGAAGGTGATGTAAAGACCTTTACCATAGGTGAAGATAAGATTAGGGTAGGTCAGGTTATGACTATGAATCCAGAAGAGCTTGAGCCTATAAAGGAAGAATTAGAAGAGCTGATGAAAGAGAAAATTAGATCAAAAGGAGAAAACACCTTTGTCTTGGTTCTTACAGATATATTTAATAAAAAATCTGAACTTTTAGTTGTAGGTAATTATTTATCTGATATAGAAAATGTGTTTGGAAATAAGGTTAAAAATGGTACAATATCAGCCCCTGGAGTTCTTTCAAGAAAGAAACAAGTTATACCCAAAATTACTGAAGCAATTGTAAATAGCCATAATAATTAATTTTACTTTTTAGGAAAATCATGCTATAATAATTTCAATTAAAACTTAGAGGAGATTAAAGTAATGAAAACCATAAATTTTGCACAATATAGCTTTTACTTTTTTTACTTTACTTTTAATAAGAGTAAGGCTATTTATCATGTGCAAAATCCAAAAACACTTTAAGTTTTGAATTTAGCTTCTTGGTAGATTGCCAAGAAGCTTTTTTTATTTAATTTGGAGGAAAAGAATATGATTATTAAACTAAAAAATGGAGTAAAAAAAGAAAAAATAGAAGAACTAATTAAAGAAATTGAAGATATGGGGCTTAAGGTATCCACTGCAGTTGGAGAAAATACTACTATCCTTGGTCTTTTAGGAGATACATCAAAAGTATCAAAAGATGATATGAAATCAAAAGAGGTTGTAGATGATGTTATAAGAATTCAAGAACCATACAAAAAAGCAAATAGAAAATTTCACCCAGAAGATACAATAATAAGACTAAATAATGGAACTCAAATTGGTGGAGGTACTTTTGTATATATGGCAGGTCCATGCTCTGTTGAAAGCGAAGAGCAAATTGTATCAATTGCAAAAAAAATAAAAGAATCAGGAGCTACGATACTTAGGGGTGGAGCGTTCAAACCAAGGACTAGCCCATACTCATTCCAAGGCTATGGTCCAAAAGCTATAGACTACCTAGTATCTGCTAAAAAGGAAACAGGACTTGCCTTAGTATCTGAGATAATGGAAATAAATCAATTAAAATACTTTGATGACATAGATATCCTTCAAGTAGGAGCAAGAAATATGCAAAATTTTGACTTACTTAAGGAACTTGGGAAAACTGACAAACCTATATTACTTAAGAGAGGACTTTCAGCAACTTATGAAGAGCTTTTAATGGCTGCTGAATATATTATGTCAAATGGAAATACCAAGGTTATTTTATGTGAAAGAGGAATAAGAACATTTGAAACAGCAACAAGAAATACCCTTGATGTAACAGCTGTACCTTTCTTACACGAAAAAACCCACCTTCCAGTAATTATTGATCCATCCCATGCGGCAGGAATAGCAAGATATGTAAGAGACTTATCCTTATCTGCAGTTGCAGTTGGAGCAGATGGACTAATGATAGAAGTACATGAAAATCCAGCTAAGGCCTTCTCGGATGGAGCTCAATGTATCATTCCAGATGAGTTTGATATGCTATTAAAGGCAACAAAACAAATTCATGAATTAAGAAAAAGCTTATAGGAGAAATAAATGACCCAAAGCTTTGGAAAAAATTTAAAGACAACTATATTTGGCTCAAGTCACCAATCTTTTATTGGGGTAGTAATGGATGATATAAAACCGGGCTTTGAGATAGACTATGAAAAACTTTGCACTTTTATGCAAAGAAGAGCTCCGGGAAAGTCTAAATATACTACAAAGAGAAAAGAAGTAGATAAACCTGAGTTTTTATCTGGTGTAATAGACAATAAAATTGTATCCAAGACCATAGTAGGGATTATAAGAAATGGAGATTATCTTTCAAAAGACTATAAAAACTTAATAGATGTACCAAGGCCTTCTCATGCTGACTACACTTCCCTTATAAAATATGGAAAAGATTTGGATATGAATGGATCAGGACCTTTTTCAGGTCGTATAACAGCTCCGCTTTGCCTTGCAGGAGGTATTGCTAAGCAAATAATTGAAAAAAAAGGTATAAAAATTCATGCTAGACTTAAAAATATAGGAGGAATAGAAGATAGGAAAATATCTCTGCTAAATCCTCCTATGGATGAGCTTGATAAAATAAAGAACAAAGAAATTGCAGTTCTTGATGAAAAAAAGGAAAAAGAGATAAGAGTCTTACTTGAAGATGTAAGGGGAAATCTTGACTCGGTTGGGGGAATCTGTCAAGTTTTTGCAACAGGAGTTCCAAAAGGTCTTGGAGATCCAAACTACGATTCTTTTGAATCAAGGATTGCCTACCTTTCTTATGGAGTTCCAGCAGTTAGGGCAGTTTCTTTTGGAGATGGCTTAGACTCTTTTAAAATGAGAGGGTCAGAACATAATGATCAATTTGAAATAATAGACGGAAAAGTAAGGACTAAAACAAACCATGCAGGTGGTGTTGTAGGTGGAATTACAAATGGTGAGGCTGTGGTATTTGATCTTATTTTCAAGCCTACAGCATCAATATCCCTTCCTCAAAAGTCATTTTCCTTAAAAGAAAAAAAAGAAAAAGAGCTTGTAATAAAGGGACGTCATGATCCATGCCTTGCCCTAAGAACGCCACCTATAGCAGAATCTATAATGGCCCTTACAATATTGGACTTCTTAAATGACTTATAAATATATATATGACTTAAAAAATAACATAGACAGATTTTCTGAAGATAAGCTAAAAGAAATTGAAGATATTATAAAAGATAGGTATCAATATATACTTCTTTCAAAAGAAGATGGAGAATTTTCAAAAAAAATATATCAAAAACTTTCAAAAAATCCTTTTATTAAAAAAGGTAAAATTGCAGTAGGAGGATGTAAGGGCTCTTATGCAGATCAGGTTGCAAATATAATTTTTGAAGATAAGAAAATTTCTTATTTTAAGAGATTTTCAGAAATTCTAGATAGCATAGAAAAAGAAAAATCTCAGTATGGAATTTTACCATTAGAAAATTCATCTTATGGATCTGTTAAAGAAGTTTATAATCTTATGCTTAAGAGAAATTTTTATATTATTGGGTCATTTAAGCTAGACATAAATCATTTTTTACTTGGAAATATAGATGCAAATTTAGCTGATATAAAAGAAGTATATTCTCATCCCCAAGCACTGGGTCAGTGTAGGGACTATATTTATGAAAGAAACTTTAAGGAAAATGAGTATTTTAATACAGCTCTTTCTGCAAAGTATGTTAAAGAATCTAATGATAAGAGTAAGGCAGCCATAGCTAGCAAATTTGCAGCAAAAGAGTATGGATTAAAAATACTTGATAAGAATATCCAAAATGAAGAAAACAACTACACTAGATTTATTATTGTAGCTAAGGATATAAAAATCTTTGAAAATTCAAACAAAATTTCCATAAGACTAAAGGCCCTAGATAAACCGGGATCTCTTATAGAAATAGTAGAATTTTTTAAAATTTTAGGTATAAATATGACTAAACTTGAGTCAAGTCCTATACCAGGTTCAGACTTTAAATTTATTTTTTATTTTGACTTTGATGGAAATATAAGAGAAAAGAAGGTAAGAGTACTTTTAGATATATTGAAAAAGGAAGCTGATGATTTTGAATTTATGGGAAATTATATAGAATTTTAAAGATAGTAAATTAATTTGACAAATCCTAAAAATGGATATATAATCATAATAACTTATAAGTTATTAGTTTTAGATTATTTTAAAACTTTGATCAGAAGTAAGTAAGTTTTACAATTCTTTTATAGAGAGCTTGTGTGTGGTGGAAACAAGTAAGGAACTAAGACTGAATGGATCTGAGAGTGCGAGGTGAATATAGTAGCCGAGTCGTTTCCCGCGTTATAGGGATATGATATGAAAGTTATTATGATTAGTATCAGAATAAAGATGTGCAGATTTTTTTGCATAAGTAGGATGGCACCGCGAATTTATACCATTTGCTCCTAATATAGGAGCAAGTGGTTTTTTATTGGGAATTTTTAAATATTAGGAAAAAAGGAGTTTATAATGAAAACAAGAACAATTACACAGTCAGCTATACTTTTAGCTATAGGAACAATACTTCACCTTATACCAGGTTTCGTAAATATGGTAAAACCAGATTTTATGTTAGTTTGCGTATTTACTATAATAATTGCAAATAAAGATATTAAAACAGCCTTAGCAGTAGGTGTTGCTGGTGGAATCCTTGCTGGAATTACAACAAGTGCTCCAGGTGGATTTGTTCCGAATTTTGTAGATAAGGTCATTTCAAGCTTATTTGTTTATGCAGGAAGTAAATTTATAGCTGAAAATAAAATAGGAAGTCTAGTATCAAAAGGAGCACTTTACTTTTTAGGAACATGTCTTTCTGGACTTATATTTTTATTTTTAATGAACTTAGCAGGAGCTCTTCCTAAAGGCGTTGGAGTGCCAGCTATGTTTTTAGCTCTAGTTATACCAACAGCAGCAGTAAATATAATAGTGGGTTTATTCTTTGACAAAATTTTAGGACTTTATAATAAAAGATTTGTATAGATAATTAAATATGAAATTTATGATTAGAAGTAAGAAATCCCTACAAGGCTTTAAAGAAAATAAGCATATGGTTGGAAGCTTATAGGATGAGTAAGGATGAATGGAGATATGAATGAGAGCTGAAGAAAGTAACTGAGTTGCTTTCTTCATCTATAAAAATAGGATTTGTAATTATCTGATAGAAAATCGAAAGCTTTAAGTATAGGATGGCATCACGAATTAACCATTTGTTCCTATAGGGGACAAGTGGTTTTTTATAGAAAAATTTAAGCAAAAATAAGGATTACTCTATATTACAAGCAAAATATTAGTTGCAAATAGGATGGTTAAATAATAGAATAAAAATATAAAAGTTATTAGTTAACTGATAATTGTATAGAAATTTATCCGACTTATTTTTTGAAGTAAGATTAGAAATTTGCTTTTTTTTAATAAAGTGCTTTGTCTCGGTTTTTTATACATATTTTTAATAGAATAATTTGCTATTTTACTTTATTAGATAATAAAATTTATTTATAACAGAGAAGGATAGAAGGTGTAATACTTGTGGAAACTTATTTAGAAGTCAATTTAAGTAATATAAAATACAATCTCAATGCTATGAGAAATTTAGATAAGGATGCTATGTTTTGTGCAGTTCTTAAAGCAGATGCCTATGGGTTAGGAGCTGTAAAAATTGCCAAAGAAATAGAGGGGGATATAGATTATATAGCTGTAGCAAGACTTTCTGAGGCTATAGAATTAAGAGAAAATAGTATCGATACTCCTATATTGATACTTGGATATGTTCCAGTAGAAAATATAGAAAAATGCATAAAATATAATATTGATATAGCAATTTATGATTTGGACTTAGCTAAGGCTATTAATAGTTGTATTGATAATAAAATAAAGGGTCACTTAGCTCTTGATACAGGACATAGTAGGATTGGCTTTAGAGATTTTGAAATTGATAAGATAAAAGAGCTTAAAAAACTAGATAATATAGATATAATATCTGCTTTCTCACATTTTTCTACTGCTGATGAAGAAGATAAGTCTTATACTAAGTTTCAGTATGAAACATTCAATAAGATAATAGATAAAGTAAAGAATGACTTTGATTTTAAATTTGTACATATTTCAAATGATGCATCAGCAATAGCTCACAATATTACAAAGGATATGGTAAGAAGTGGAATAAGTTTATTTGGAATATATCCATCTGATTATATGAGAGAATTAAATCAGATAGAAATTAAAAAAACTTTTGAATTATATTCAAGTGTGTCATTTATAAAAGAAGTTAAAAAAGGGACTTATATTAGCTATGGGAGAACATTTAAGGCACCTAAAAATATGAAAATTGCCACTATATCTATCGGTTATGCTGATGGTTACTTTAGAAAATTCTCAAATTGTGGAACAATGATTATAAATGGAAAGCCTTGTCAGGTAGTAGGTAGGGTTTGTATGGATCAAGTTATGGTTGATATTACCGGATTAGATTGCAAAGTTGGAGATAAGGTAATAGTTTATTCAGATATATATGAAGAAGCAAATAAGGTTGATACCATAGTTTATGAGCTTATGACCTCAGTAAGTAAAAGAGTTCCAAGAATATATAAAAAATAATGATACTCTTGCAGCAAAGAAAATTTACTGCAAGAGTTTTTTTTATTTAAAAAATATTTAAATTATTTATTTTGTCTAAAGAAATAATATAAAAAAAGATTTTAAAATTTTCATTTTGCTTTATAATAAAAATATTAGTTTTTAATTAAAAAGGATGGAAACAATGGATAGAATTATAAAAATAAATACAGAACTAAGCAACTTTTTATGGGGATATCCAATGATTGTTGTACTTTTATTTGGAGGAATTTACCTTATAATAAAATCTGATTTTTGGGTCTTTAAGAACTTCTCATATATTTTTAAAAATACATTTGGAAGACTTTTTAAAGATTCAAAAAGTGATAAAAATTCAATTTCTCCCTTCCAGGCTGTATCAACTGCCCTTGCTGGAACAATAGGAGCTGGGAATATAGTTGGAGTTGCAACAGCTATTGAATTTGGAGGTGCTGGTGCTATATTTTGGATGTGGATTGCAGCCCTTATTTGTATGACTACAAAGATGGTTGAAGTGTCGATGGCTGTAGCTACTAGAGAAAATGATTATGATGGTAAGCTCATTGGTGGTCCTATGTATTATATATCAAAAGGTGCAGGATCTAAATTTTTAGCAAAACTTTTTTCTTTTTTTGCCTTCATTGCAATAATTGGTACAGGTGCCCTAGTTCAGTCTAACTCAATTTCTGAATCAGTTAATAGCATTACAGGTTTACCCCTATACATAACTGGAATAATAATTTTAGTATTTATGTTTCTAGTAATAGTTGGAGGTATCAAAAGAATAGGAGCTTTTGCGGCAAAGATAGTTCCATTTATGTCAATTTTTTATATTTTGGGTTGTATTTTAATTCTTATTCTTCAGATAGATAAATTACTGCCAGCTTTTAAAGAAATTTTTATAAGTGCATTTACTAAATCATCAGCTATTGGTGGATTTACTGGAGGAGGAATTCTTGTGTCTATAAGATGGGGACTAGCAAGAGGGATTTTTTCAAATGAGGCAGGTCTCGGAACAGCTCCTATGGCCCATGCCACAAGCCATACAGACCATCCTATAAGACAAGGTATGTGGGGAGCTGTAGAAGTTTTTGTATCATCAATGATAATATGTACCATGACAGCCCTAGTAATTATAACAAGTGGACTTTGGAAAAATCCAGAACTTCAAGGTGCAGCCTTAACAGCTCATTCCTTTTCAAAAGTTCTTCCTCTAGGGAAATATATAGTAGCTGTAGCCCTTATTCTTTTTGCTTTTACAACAGCTGTATCATGGTGTTATTATGGTCAAAGATGTGTAAAATATCTTACTGGTTCAAGTAAGTTGTCAGAAATTTTTAAGTATGCCTATATTGGATTTTGTTATCTAGGTTCTATCGGTGGTCTTAAATTCGCATGGGGTGTTGCCGATACAGCCAATGCTCTTATGGTAATACCAAATGTTATAGCACTTATTATAATGAGTAATACTTATAGAAAGATTTTAAAAGATTTTGATAAGTATAAGGATGGATCTTTAAGAGGGGATTATAAATGGACTTATGATAATAAGTGGAGAAAATATTTTGAAAATTAAAAACAAGTAAACAAAAATCAGCTGATTATAAAGTCAGCTGATTTTTATTAATTATTTAAAAGTTCAAGCATATAATCAGGATCTAGTCCATGTACCATACAAGCTTCATCAAGGGTTTCGTATAATGATGAAGGGCATGCTATACAACCCATTCCTACTTGTAGGAATTTATTTATTGATTCTGGTTTTGCTTGTATTATATCACCGATTAACATATCGTGTGTAATTTCTACCTTTTCTTTTCTTTTCTCTTCTAAAGCCATAAATAACCCTCCTTTAGTATAGATACATTTTACTATAAGATATATAAAAAATCAAAGCATTTTACTATGGATTGGAGTACAATTTACTTAGGAGTTATTATGGATAAGGAAAAATTAAATCAAATAAATGAACTAAGAGAAGAACTTAGAAAAATAGATGAAAAAATGATTGAATTATCAAATAAGGGGAATTTCCTTTTATTTTTTATTAAATCTATTCTTACAGCTATAGTCTTTGTATTAGTATCAAATCTTTTTAATCTTCCAAATCAAGCTAAAATTATAGTTTTTGTTCTTATTTTTATCATGGCAAATTTCTTTCAGGCTTTAATAATTAAGCATACTAGAAAAGATGAACTAGAAAATTTAAAAAAAGAGCAAATTAAAATTCAAGTTGAAATATTTAAACTTTCAAAAGACTTGAAATAGATTAACAATTGAAAAAGATATAAGTATTAGTATAATATTAGCAGTCGAAAGAGTAAAGTGCTAAGGAGGATTTATGAAAAAAGAATTTAAAGCTGAAGCTAAAAAAGTTATGGATTTAATGATTAATTCTATTTATACAAATAAGGATATTTTTCTTAGAGAATTAATTTCAAATGCTTCAGATGCTATTGATAAATTATATTATAAAGATTTAAAATCAGATAAAAATGTTGATAAAAGTGATTATTATATAGAAATTATACCAAATAAGGATCAGAGAAGTCTTACTATAAAAGATACTGGTATAGGAATGGATGAAACTGAACTTGAAGAAAATCTCGGAACTATAGCAAAATCAGGAACTGAGATATTCAAAAAAAATGTCAAAGATGAAAATATAGATAATCTTATTGGACAATTTGGTGTAGGATTCTATTCGGCTTTTATGGTAAGTGATAAGATTGTAGTAAATTCCAAAAAAGATGACAAAGCTCATAAATGGATTAGTGAAAATGCTGAAAACTATGAAATAGAAGATTCAGAAAAAGAGGACCAAGGTACAGAGATTACCCTATTCTTAAAAGAGAATACTAAAGATGAAAATTATGACATCTACATTGACCAATATAAAATAAAAGAACTTGTAAGAAGATATTCCAACTATATTAGATATCCTATAAAAATGGAAGTTACAAAGTCTAGAAAGGCTGAAGACTCCACTGATGAAAATCCAAAATATGAAGAATATACAGAAGTTGAAGTCCTAAATTCAGAAATTCCAATTTGGAAGAAGAATAAAAAAGATTTAAAAGATGAAGAATATATAAATTTCTATAAGGATCAAGGATATGGATTTGATGATCCACTTTCATGGATTCATTTAGACATAGAAGGTGCGGTTAGATTTAAGGCAATTATCTATATACCAAGAAAGGCTCCTTTTGATTTTTATTCAAAAGACTTTCAAAAAGGGCTTGAGCTTTACTCAAATGGTGTAAAAATAAAAGAAAGACATGAAGATCTTTTAGATGATGAATTTGCCTTCGCCAAGGGAGTTGTAGAAAGTGATGATATATCACTTAATATATCAAGAGAAACCCTACAACAAACAAGAGAGCTTAGGTTTATATCCAAACAAATAAACAAGAGAATAAAATCTCATCTTCTAGACTTAATGAACAATGACAGGGAAAAATATGAAACTTTCTTCAAAGAATTTGGGAACAATATTAAAGTCGCTATATATGAATCATACGGAGCAAAAAAGGATAAGTTAGAAGATTTACTTCTATTTTATTCAAGAAATGAAGATAAGCTAATTTCACTTTCCGAATACAAGGAAAATATGAAATCAACTGATGAAAGTATATTATATGCGGTTGGAGAAAGTTTGGAAAAAATAAAAGAATCACCAGCCCTCAAATCAGTTGACAAAGACTGTGATGTACTTCTACTTTATGAAAAGCTTGATGAATTCTTAATAAAGATGCTAGGAAAATACAAGGACATAGAGTTTAAGTCTATAAGTCAAGTAGAAGATAATGAAGAAGAATCAGAAGATGACAAGGATCTTATAGGAAAGATGAAAGAAATTTTACCAGATGAGGTAGTTGATGTAAAGATATCTGAAAATCTATCTGATGAAGTAATATCTATGATTAAGCAAAAGGGTGAAGTTTCTATAGAAATGGAGAAAACCCTAAAATTGCAAGAAAATGCTCCTCATATCAAAGCTCAAAAAGTTCTTGAAATAAATAAGAATTCTAAGGCTTATGACCTACTCAAAAAGGCAGATGAGAATGAATTAAAAATATTGACAAATATCTTATTTGACCAAGCAAAATTATTAGAAGGACTAGAAATAGAAGATCCAATGACCTATACTAAAAATATTTGGAAATTAATTTAGGAGAAATCATGACAGAGTATAAGAGAAAAAATGTTTGGCAAAATCTTACAACAGATGAAGAAAAAGAATTAGAGAATCTATCAAAAGATTATATGAATTTTCTTGATGTTGCAAAAACTGAAAGGCTTGATTGTAGTGAAATTGTAAGATATGCCAAAGAAAATGGTTATGTTGATATCGAAGAAAAAATCAAAGACGGAAAACTCCAAGCAGGGGACAAGGTTTATGCTATAAATAAAAACAAAGCAGTAGCTATGTTTCATATAGGAAGTGAGGATTTCAGTAAGGGTCTTTCTATAGTAGGAGGTCATATAGACTCACCTAGGCTTGATTTAAAGCCAGTTCCACTTAAAGAAGATAATGGAATTGCCTATCTTAAGACCCACTATTATGGTGGAGTAAAAAAATACCATTGGACAAACATCCCGCTTGCCCTACATGGTGTAGTCTTTACAAAAGATGGTGAAAAAATAGATATTTCTATAGGAGAAAGAGAAGATGAACCTGTATTTTTCATCTCAGAGCTTTTAATTCACCTATCAAAAGAATTACTTACAAAAGCTGCTAAAGATGTTGTAACAGGAGAGCAACTTTCAATCATAGTTGGAAACAGACCTTTAAAAAATGAGGATGACAATCCAGTTAAAAAAAATATCCTAAAGATATTAAATGATAAGTACAATATTGAAGAAGAAGATTTCATTACAGCAGAACTTGAAGTAGTTCCAGCTGGAAAATCAAGAGAAGTTGGATTTGATAGGTCAATGATTGCAGCTCATGGACATGATGATAGGGTGTGTTCGTATGCGGCCTTAAGAGCCTTACTTGATATAAAGGAAACTAAAAAAACTCTAGTTGGGCTTTTTGTAGACAAAGAAGAAATAGGTTCTGTTGGAGCTACAGGCATGACATCACAATTTTTTGAAAATACCCTACTTGAGCTGATGAATTTAAAAGAAGCAGTAAATTTAGTGACTTTCAAAAGAGCCTTAAAAAATTCTAAGGTACTTTCAGCAGATGTTACTCTTGCTGACGATCCTAATTTTCCCGATGCTACAGAAAGCCAAAATGCAGCCCAATTATCTCATGGTGTAGCTTTAACTAAATATACAGGTTCAGGTGGAAAAGGTGGCTCAAATGATGCTAATGCAGAATATCTTTCAGAAGTACGTATTGCCTTTAATAAAGAGAAAGTTATTTACCAAACAGGAGAGCTTGGAAAGATTGACCAAGGTGGTGGTGGAACTATAGCTTATATACTTGCAGAATATGGAATGGATGTAGTAGATTGTGGGACACCAGTTATATCCATGCATGCACCAATTGAACTAATCTCAAAAGCTGACTTTTACTCTACATTTACAGCATATAAAGCATTTTATAAAAACATTTGACAATATATTTAATCTGTCGTATAATATTAAGCTGATTTGACAATTTATGCTTTCTATAGTATAATAGTTACAAATGCATGGAAGGTGGATATATGGAATTTAAATCAGTAAATGAAATAAGGACAGCTGTTGAAGAAAATGTAGGTAAGGAAGTTACACTTAAAGCTGATAAAGGTAGGAAAAGAATTGTCACAAAAAATGGTGTGATTTTAGACGCTTTCCCAAGTGTTTTTACAATAAAAGTAAATAATGATTTTAATACAGAAAGAACTGTATCTTACAGTTACTCAGATGTACTAACTTCAACTGTTAAGTTACAGATAAAAAACTAAATTAATATAAAAATCATCGTTGAGATATACGGTGATTTTTGATTTTTAGGTATAAAAAAATCTATTGCATTAATTTGCAATAGATTTTTTCTTTTTTACTTATTACTTATTTGAGCTAGCATCATTTGATTCTGGTTTGCTTGAATCGTTTGATTTGTCATCAGATTTAGCATTTGATTTATCATCAGATTTAGTCTTTGACTTATCGTTTGATTTATCATTTGACTTAGCATCATTTGATGCTGGAGCTGTTGTTTCTGTTGTTGTTGTAGAAGCTGGTTCTTCTTTTTTATTGTTTGAGTTTCCACATCCAACTAGTGCAATTGATAATGCTAATACTGGTAATACTTTTTTAATTTTCATTTTTAAATCCCCCTAAAATTATATTGCTACCTTACATTCCTGATAGCAATTATAATATACCTGAATTAATAAAAAATTCAAATATTAGTGGAACTTTATTCCAAATTAGCTAATATGATTAATAATAATAAATATTTTATATTTCTAAGTCAACCCACTTACCTTGTCTAAATCTATGCCACAAACCTAAAAATCTTGAGGCTTGGTCTGCTAAAACACCCATCCAGATTCCTTGAAGTCCAAGACCTAAAACATTTACAAAAAATAGGGTGGCCGCTGACCTTATTAAAGTTATAGCAATAAGACTTACTGCAAGAGTATATTTTACATCTCCTGCAGCTCTTAGGCATCCTCCAAATATAATTTGAGATATTTGGAATATCACTATAAATATTAAGTAGAATGTTATGATTGAACCCATTTCAATTATATGAGGATCATCAAAGAACATCATAAAGATATTTTTCCTAAAAAGAACAAGAATAATTGATATTATAACAGAAATAGTTAGACCTATTTGTTGACAAGTTTTTCCATATATAACAGCATCCTTTTTAAGCTTTGCACCTAAAGCTTTACCCGTTAGTGCAACCGCAGCAACTTGCATACCATCACCAAATGAAAATGATAAGGAAAGTAGGTTCATACCTATATTATGAGCTGCAAATTGATCTGTACCAAGCTTTGCAGCTGTAATAGCTGTTACTAAAAATCCAATCCTTGCTGCTATATTTTCAACAAATATATTTGAACCAAGTCCTAATATCTCTTTAAAAATAGCTTTTGAAAAGTGAAGCTTATCTCTAACTATTAACCTAAATGACATAAATGAACTTCTTCTAAATAGGGAAGATATGGACATAAGTGCTGCTACAAAAGTTCCTATAACAGTAGCAAGAGCAGCACCCGCAACTCCCATTTTTGGGAAACCAAAGTTTCCATTAATTAGTAAAAAGTTAAAACAAATATTTACAATAGAGGAGACTACATTAGTAGTAAAGGCTATTTGTGTGTTTCCCGAACCCCTTTGAGCTGCATTTATAGTCATAGATATTACATTAAAGATTAATCCTGCCATAATTATTGTAAAATAATCTACAGCCAAGTCATGAGTATCTTTTGAACTGCCTGCAAGCCTTATAATTGATGGAGTAAATACAACAAAAATAGTTGAAATTATCATACACAAGATTAAAGCAAATATAAGAGCTGTCACCATAGTTTGATTGGCCTTATGCTTATCCTCTTCACCTCTACGCCTTGCAACCAAAGCTGATACTGAAACACTGATAGCTATAAAAAATGAAAGAGCTATAAACTTAGGTTGAGTTGTAAGACCTATAGCTGCAACTGCGGATGAACCAATGCCTGATACCATAAAGGTATCTATGATACCAGCAAGTGAAATAAAAAACGACTCTAATACAGAAGGCCAGGCAATTTGTATGGCCCTTTTAACATACTTATTCTTAATCAAAATAATACCACCATTCTTTCTAAATATTTTTAAAAATCTCTCCTATATCTATATCACTTGTCTTTGGATCAATTTCCATTTGCTTTTTGAGAATTTTCTCAATCATTATCCTAGTTTTTTCTATAGATTCAATAAAGCTAAATCCAGCAAGGTAGAAATTTATAAATAAGGCATCGAACAAGTCACCAGTTCCTCCAAAGGAATGGGATATGTATTTAAATTCTACTTTAATAAAATCAAATTCCTTAGCATAGATGTAAAATTTATTTCCTTCTTTAACACTTGTAATAATGAGTTTTTTCCCAAAAGATGAAAAATAGTCTAAAAGGGACCTAGGATTGTCAAACTTATAATCAGTCAAAAGGCTTGCTTCAGTAAAATTAGGTAAGATAATATCAGCTACGTCTAAAATATCCTTGTATACCCTTATTATAGATTCATCCAAAGACTTATACAAAGAACCCTTGTCTCCCATAATAGGATCGAGAAAAATCGGACACTTATAATCTTTTACAAAGTCTTTAATAATATCTACCTGGTCTTTTTTTATAAAACCTATAAATATAGCATCATAGCTTTTTTCTTGCTCTTTAAATACTTTTAAGGTATTTTTTAAATAATCACTTTGTATAGAAATTTCTATAGGACTTATAGAAAACTTATTTGAAATTAAAGCTGTAGGAACAAAATCAACATTATAGGTATAAAAAGAAAGCACATCCCTAACAAGATTGCCCCCTATATTTCCACAGGATAAAAAATCACTTATAAGTAAAATCTTTTTAGCGCTTCTCTTTACCATTAAAACTCCTTTTAATTCTTTATATGTTATCATTATAGTGATTATTTAAAAAATAAGCAAATATTAAAGAAATATAAAGGTTTGACAGAATATATAATATTTGTAAAAAATTATTAATAGCAATTAAATGGGATTTTTTCTCACAATTGGTTATAATTATAGTATGAAGAATAATATTAAAATTAGTAAAGAGAAATACAAAAAAATAAAAGAAATCCTTAATAAAAATAGGTTTGTGAAAAAGACTAAGTCTTCAATAATAAGTCTTATATTTTCTAGAGTTGGTATTTATGCCTTTATAATATGCTTGCAAATATTCCTATTTTTCTATTTAATTAACTACATATCAGTAGATGCGACGGTAATTTTGGGATCATCAGTGTTACTATCTGCAATCTCACTTTTAGTAATTCTATCTATGGATATAAATCCATACCAAAAACTCTCCTGGTTTTTCCTAATAGCAGTAATTCCAAGTTTTGGAATTATATTTTTCATCTTATCGAGAATAGATATAGGAAAAAAGTTAGAAGAATCCTCAATCATAGATAGCGAAGAAGAAACAAACTACCTACACACCGTAGATGATGAACTTGTACAAACTTTAAAAAAAGAAGATAAGGAATTTTATAGGCTAGTCAAATATCTAAATGATTATGGATCTTTCCCAGTTTTTGATAATAATGAGGCTAAATATTATAGCGTAGGTGATGATGCTATGCCTGATATAATAGAGGCTATAAGAAGTGCCAAAGACTTTATCTTCTTAGAATTTTTCATAATAAATAAAGGTTATATGTGGGGAACCATACTTGAAGAACTTACCAAAAAAGCAGCTCAAGGTGTTGAAGTAAGATTGATGTATGATGGGACAAATGCCATACTTAGGCTTCCAAAAAATTTTCCTAAGGAAATGGAAAATTTGGGGATAAAATGCAAAGTATTCTCGCCTATCTATCCAATCATATCTACCTACTATAACAATAGAGATCATAGGAAAATCTTGGTAATAGATGGCAAGGAAGTTTTCACAGGTGGGGTAAATCTAGCAGATGAATATATAAATGTAGAAGAAAGATTTGGTCATTGGAAAGATACCTTTATAAGACTAAGGGGAGCTTGCGTTCAAACTTTCACTATAATGTTTTTACAATTATGGGATGCAGATGAGAAAGAAGATTTAAAAAGATACTTAAAAACCTATCCTAGAAATGGAGAAGGTTACGTCGTAGGACTTGGAGATAATCCTATAAGAAAGGAAAGATTTTTTAAAAATGTCTATATGCATATCCTAGATACAGCCAAAGACTATTGTTATATAATGACACCGTATCTTATTATTGACAATGAGATGATGAAATCTTTGACTTTTGCAGCAAAAAGGGGGATAGATGTAAGGATGATTCTTCCTGCCATACCAGATAAGAAAATTCCTTATTATTTAGCTAAGTCCCATTATAAAAAATTAATAGAGGCAGGAGTAAAAATATACGAGTACTCACCTGGCTTTATTCATGCTAAAACTTGGGTATCAGATCATAGGGAAGCGGTAGTAGGATCAGTAAATCTGGATTTTAGGGCACTTTACTTAAACTTCGAATGTGGAGTATACCTTCATGATCACCCAGTAATTTCAGATATACTTGATGATTTTAAAGTATGCTTTGACATATCAAAAAGAGTGAGCATGGAAGATGTAAAGAAATATCCACTTAACAAAAAATTAATGGCAATACTAGCAAAACCATTTGCTCCTTTGATGTAGAGCTTAAAAAAGATTCGATTTTTATCGAGTCTTTTTTTTGACTTTTTTTTAAGACCTGTTATAATTAAATCAAGAAGTGTATGGAGATATACCATACACCACACAATCAAAAGAAGAAAGGAGGGCCTATGTTTGATTTAAATCTTTCAGCTGAGATTCCTTTAAACGAGCAAATAGTCGAAAAAACAAAACTTATGATAGCCAAGGGAATATTAGCAAACGGAGATTCTATGCCAAGTGTAAGAGACTTATCAAAAAGTCTTCTTATCAATCAATCAACAGTACAAAAGGCTTATAACAAATTAAAGGAAGAGGGAATCTTAGTTTCTAAACCTGGACTTGGGACTTTTGTTTCAATTGATGAAGAAAAATTTGATTATGAAAGGGAAAATATAATAAAAGACCTATATCAAATTTTTTTAAAATGTAAGCTATATAATATAAATTTTGACAAGATTAAAGAAATTTATGAAAAAACTAGGGAGGATATATGATTTTAGAAGTAAAAGATTTATCTAAGTCATTTGAAAGTGAAAGAGTCTTGGATAAGCTAAGTTTTAATCTTGAAGATGGGCAAATCCATGGACTTGTTGGAAGAAATGGTTCAGGTAAAACCACACTTCTTAAGATTTTAGTGGATATTTTAAATATGGACGAGGGGAGTCTTAAAATTTTAGGTAAAAGCTATAAAGAAGATAGGCATATAATTGAAAATATAGCATATTTGCCTGATAGGTTTGATTATTTTGACTATGATAGTATTTTAAAGATTAAAGATTATTATAAAATACTTTATCCAAACTTTGATGATAACTTTTTTAAAATAGAACTTAAGAAAAACAAGATAGATGGTAAAAAAACTTTGAGATCTTTTTCTAAAGGTTATAAGAATCTTATTGGACTTTTAGCGATTATAGCAAGTAATGCTAGAATTGTTCTACTTGATGAAATCCTAGATGGTATGGATGTCTTAAATAAGGAACTTATAATCTCTTATATTCTTGATATGAAGGATCAGGGAAGAACTGTCCTTGCCTCAAGTCACGAACTTGAAGAATTAGCTAAAATTGTTGATGTTTGCCTATATCTAACAAAAGATGGAAAGATTAGAAATATATCAAAGAGTAAGAATTCTTTCATAAAAGTTCAGATAGTTGTAAAAGATAAGCTCGATGAAGCTATCCTAAACCACTCTGTCCTAAGGTTTAATATGGGTAGGGTTTATGTGATTTTACTTGAAAATAAAGACAATATAAGGAATATCTTAGATGAAAATAAAACAATTGTTCAATATGACATCTTGGATTCAAAGATAGAAGATAGCTTTTATTGGGAGAAAGGAAGGAGTAAATAATGACAGACTTAAAAAAACAAGGTCAAATTCTTTTAAAAAGAAATGGTTTTTGGATATTACTAACCTTTTTACTAGCCTTACTTTTTACAGGAATAATCCAAAACAATTCACTTGATTCTACTCATTCGACCTTAATTGCCAATGCAAATGACCTTAATTTGATGGGTGAAACTGGTAGAAAATATAGTCTTGATACAAGAATTGATAAGAAATTCTTCGATGAAAATGAAAAATTATATGAAGAGCTTTCTGAAAAATATGAAGTTGATAAGTATAAAGATTTTGATTACAATGAGGCAAGTGAAAAAGAACAGAAAGAGTTTGATGAGTATAATTTAAAAAATGGAGAGTACCTAAGTAGCTTAAAGTCTTATAAGTTCACTAAGGAAGGACTACTTTTTAATAGGGATATGTATATGTTTGATGGCTTGGGAATTGTTCTGGTTCTAGCTTTAGCCTTTCTATTTACTTCAATGGAGCATGCTACAAGCTATTATGAATTCTCTAAGATGTATCCTTGGTCAAGAAAAAAAGACTTTTTGATGAAAGTTCTAATAGGAAGTGGGATAATATTTATCTTTTCAATCCTATCATCTATCCTTTCTTATATGATTATAAGCACATCTAACTTTGATATATTAAAAATAGGACTTGGCTTTATTCCAGCAATATTAAAAAATATTATCTACCTTTTGGTAATGTTTGTGATATTTATGTCAACTGGAATACTTGCAGGAAATGTCATAGGTCACTTTGGTCTAAGTGTAATGTTTTTATTCTTCCTAGACCTTCTAGATTTAATCTTTGCAAATATTAAAAATATATTTACAGGTGGATTTGAATGGGAAGGTGGAATCTATTCTATAATAGATAGGATATTTCCTGAAGGAAATAGGATAAATACAGTAATTAGGACAATACTTAGACCGATTAATGAATTTGACCGTACAAATGCGAGCCGTTTGGGCTTATTAATCTTTTCAATAATAGTATTTTTCATCGCCTTAAGTCTTATAGATAGGCTTAAGACAGAAAATTCTGGAATAATGATAATGATAAAGCCTATAGAAATTCTTGCAAAAGTTATGATAACTTTACTTGTAGCAAGTTATGGGACATTGATATTTCAAAATTCGGTATTTGATGGCTTCTCAATTGTAAATATCTTTATATTTATAATTCTCACATATGTATTTATAAAGATATTTAATATCTTATTTAAGCTGAAATTAAAGGTATAAGATGAAAAAGAAAATATTACTTCTCCTAAGTCTTTTCTTACTGATAGGGTGTCAAAATAATAATTTAAAAAAGAAAGAAGCTTCAAATGAAGAAAAAAGTCAAGATTATAAAAAAATAGAGATAGAGCAAAAGTTTGTTGATATGCCAATAAAGACAGGAAAATTAGGGGAATTCTATGAAATATCAATTCAAAAAGCTGAAGAGATTTCAAAAAATGACTTGTCAAGTGAAAAGATTCTTTCAAAAGATAAAATAAATGAGGATAAATCCTATATTATTTTAGAATATATTATAAATGACCTAAGACCAAATCCGGACTATAGTACAAAATCAAACTACACTGAAAATATAACTTGTAAAAGTTATGATGGAGAAATAGTCAAAAAAGAAGAAATATCATCTTCAAAAATAAATCCTATAATTAGAGAAATTATAGAAGTAGAAAGTGTTGGAAAAAAGATTGATATAAATTTTAAAGCAGAAAAAGATGAACTTGATATGAAAGTAATATTATGAAATGGGGCTGTTTAAGAAATAATTCTTAGACAGCTCTTTAATTGCTGATATTTACTTACAAATTTGGTAAAATAGTATATACAGATAGTTTAAGGAGTGATATTATGGCAAAAGATAGACTAACTTGGGATGAATATTTCATAAAACTTGCCCATATGGTTGCTATGCGTGGGACTTGTGATAGGGCTTATGTAGGTTGTGTAATAGTAAATAGTGAAAATAGAATAATTTCTACTGGATACAATGGCTCAATCAAGGGAAATCCTCACTGTGATGAGGTGGGCCATACTATGAGAGATGATCACTGTATAGCAACAATCCATGCTGAGATGAATGCTCTTTTATATTGTGCAAAAGAAGGAATATCAGTCAAAAATGCCAAGTGCTATGTGACCCATTTTCCTTGTCTTAATTGTACTAAATCACTAATTCAAGCAGGAATTAAGGAAATTTATTATTCAAATGCATATAGGGTAGATGATTATGCTTTAACACTTTTGCAAAGAAATAACATAAAATTAAAGCAAATTGAAAATAGAAGTTGAAAAAAATGGGATATAAAAAAAGAAAGATTGATATAATTAGGGAATTTCTAAACCTAAATCTACTGATAGATGCAAGAGAAGTTTTTAAGAAAAAAACTGACAAAACACAAAAGGACATAGAAAGAGAACATAGGTTTGGCAAAAATCTTAGGACATTATTCGAAGACTTGGGTCCTGTTTTTATTAAATTTGGTCAGCTCTTATCGACTAGAAGAGATATATTCTCAGAAAATATAATAAATGAACTTGAGAAACTTCAAGATGAGGTAAAAGAAGAAAACTATGATCATATAAAAGAAGTTATAGAAGATGAATTCGGTAAAAAAATAGAAGAAATTTACGATGAATTTGATAAAAAGCCTCTAGCTACAGGCTCTATTGCCCAAACTCACCTGGCCTATCTTAAAGTCGGGTCAGCAAGGAAAAAAGTTGTGGTAAAGGTTCAAAGAAAAGATATAGATAAAAGAGTTAGGATTGATCTTGAAATAATAACAGACCTTTATAAAAGGCTTGAAAGAAGACTTGAAGGAATTAAATCATTTAATCTTGGTGAGATAATAGAAGAATTTAAAATTTCTTTAAATAAGGAAATAGATTTTAATATAGAAAAAGAAAATATCAAAAAATATAGGGCCCTAAACACTCGAGATGATGATCTTAAGGCACCAGATGTTTATGAGGATTATTGTAGGGGAAAAGTCATTACTATGGAATACATAGAAGGAGAGTCTGTAAGATCTATCTACAATAAAAGATCAGATATAAGAAAAAAGATAGGAGAAGATATCATTAAAGCTTATGTAAATCAAATGTTCTCCTATGGTTACTTTCACGCAGATCCTCACCCTGGAAATATATTCGTAAATGATAAGCTTGAAATTTATCTTTTAGATTTTGGGATAGTTGCAAGTCTTTCTGAAAATTACAGGTATCAGATAATGAAAGTGTTTTTGGGAGCAAGCTTCAATGAGGTAAAGATGATAACTGATGCCATTATAGGTATGGGTCTTTTGGAATTTGATTCTAAGCAAATATCTGACTTTGAGAAAAGAATACAAAGACTTTTGGATAAGTATATGGTAATTAGTTTAAATCAAATTAAGCTTGCAGACCTTATAAATGATTTTTATACTTTACTTGTAGATTATTCGATTAAAATTCCATCGGAACTTACAAACTTTGCCAAAACAATCTTTACTTTAGAAGGTCTTATTGAAAAATTAGTTTACAAGGAATCTTTCATAGAACTAGCTCTACCAATAGCAAAAAAGATGGTATTTAAATTAATAAATCCTAAAATTGTATCAGATAGACTAAGACCAAAGCTTTATGATATATATTCACTAATAAAGGAGTTTCCACAAAGTTCCTTAAACATATTAAGACAACTTTCAAATGGTGATTTTAGGCTAATAAATCAGAAATCTATAGAAGAGAAAAAATCATATGAAAATGTAGAAAATAAAAAAAGTCAAGCACTCATATTTATGGGTTTATCTATGATAATATCAACAACTATAATATCACTTATTATCTTAGGATACAAAACAAGGTCTATGGAGGCCTTTTTAATCTTAGTACTTAGCATAAGTCTTGTAATGGCTTGTGGAATACTCATAAATATATTTAGAAGGGAAAATTAAAGGATAAAAATGAAAACAAGTAAAGAATTTATAATAGAAAACTTTCTAACAAATAGTGACGGCTATCTTAAAATGAAATATCTATTGGGACTTATGTTTGAAGTATCCTTTGACCAAGCAGATAAACTAGAAGATAAGAATTTAATGAAAGATAAAAGATGGATAGTCTACTCTTGGGATATAAAAATAAATGAGCCTATAAAGGCACGTGATAAGCTTAAAATAACAACATTTGCCATAGATATGAAAAGATTTTATGCTAATAGAAACTTTATTATAGAAAGAGATGGAGAAACTATAGGACTTGCTTTTTGTTCTTTCTTACTTTTTGATTTAAACAAGATGAGAGCTATAAAAATTCCTGATTTTTTAATAAAAGCATATGGGAAAGAAGAACCGGCTTATATAGGAAAAAGACAAAAATATTCCAAAAACTTTGAAGAAGCTCAAAAAATTTATATAAGAAAAAATGATATAGACATAAATGGTCATGTAAATAATGCATCTTATATGGACCTTATAAGGGAAATATCAGATATCAAAGACCAAGATATAGGATATATAAATATAGTCTATAAAAATGAAATTAGAGATAAGAACTTTGTTCTTGGAGAAATTGGAAAAGAAGAAAATGAAGAATCTTATAGGATTATAAGTGAAGATGGGAAAATTTACACCTATGGAAAGATAGGAAGAAGAAATGTATAAGAAAAATTACGGAAATATTCCAAATAAAGATAAAATTCACTACTACCTAATAGAAAGTAATGAAAATTTAGGAGAGTGGGTTTCCCATTCAAAGCTTATAGGAAAAAGTGCAAGAGACATTGCAGATAAGATAGGGCTTGATAAAGATATTGCCTACGCTATAGGCTCTCTTCATGATATAGGAAAAAGCAAAAGGAAAACAGGTCTTTCTCAGATAATGGAAAGCTTCTATATGCTTCGTAATGAAGCCTACTTTTTTCCTGCAAAAATTTCCATCAGTCATTCTTTTATAATAAAAGATATCAAAGCATATGTAGGAGACGATAATATAGGAAAAAGAGATAGGAAAATATTAGAAAATTTTTTAATATCTCACGATTACAATGACTATGATAAATTAATTCAGCTATTAGATAATTCAATAACAGATACATTCGTAGGGATAGAGAAAAAACAAGAAATTCTAAAAGAAAAATATGGTAAGATTCCTTTTGAAAAAGAAAAATACAAAATCTTAAAAAAATACGAAATGTATTTTGAAGAAAAACTTGGAGAAAAAATTGAATATTTCTTAAGAAAGAATGGTCCTTTATCAAATGGTCTTGGTAGACAAAAATAAACACAATCAAGAAGCAGGAAGTAGAACATGCTACTTCCTGCTTTTTGATTTCTTAAAACTAAAATTCTAGTCATAAAAATTATAGTCCTAAAATTAACAAAAGCTCTAAAACCAATAGGATTAAATAGCCTTAATAAAAAATGTAAATGATTAAATAAGTATACTTTTTTCAATAAAAAATCGCATTATTAAAAGTATCATCTACTTTCACCAATACGATTTATTATAGACTAATATTATAGGATAGTTTACAAAGTCTCTAGATGTCCAAAGATTTGTTAATTGCGGAACTTTGGATTTTAATTAAAGTAATCTGGATATTTGTTGTTTAGAATTTTCATATCATCTATAAGTTCTAGTATGTGGCTTGTTATTAAACGGGAAGCTTCTTTTGGAGAGTTATTTTTTATTAACTCTAATATATTTTTATGCTCATCAATATAATTTGTTTGTCTAATATTAGCTTTTAACCTTAATATTCTCATTCTTATAAGATATGAAGTATTATTCTCTATTATTTTTGGGATTTTTTTATAATTTAGCTCTTCAAATATTAATTCGTGAAATCTATTATCTAATTTTATTAACTTTTCAAAATCATTAGTTTGATGTAACATTTGCTCTTTTTCAATTATTTCATTAAACTCTTTTTCAAGTGTTAAATTTCCTTTTTTACATATTTCTATAACTGCATTTTGTTCTAAACTTGACCTGAAAAATAGCAGTTCTTTTGACATATCTATATTTAGAAAAGAAATAAAAGTACCAATTTGTGGCTTTATATCTAAAAGTAAGCTAGAGTTTAAGTCAATGAAAGCTTCTCTAACAGGAGTTCTAGATAAATTTAAAAGGTCAGATATCTGATTTTCACTTATTTTTTCACCAGGTACTAAATTAAAAAACAAAATATTGTATCTCATATTTCTTATTACATAGTCTTTTGTTTTTTCTCTATCTTTTCTTTCTAATATTTTAAAATTCATTTTATCACCTCTTATATTATATCAGAATAGTTTGTATTTTAGGAAATATGTAAAAAAATATTTTTTTCTTGACATCGTTTTACTTTGATGCTATTCTAATAGTGTACTAGTATACTAGAATTCAAGATATCAATAACGGAGGATACGATGAAAGCAGTAAGGATTAATAAAGTAGAAAACTTAGAAATAGTAGATTTAGAAGAAGTTCAAATAAAAGAACCTGATGATGTGAAAATAAAAATCAAAGCTGTAGGAATATGTGGTTCTGATGTAGGAATATATAAAGGTTCCAATCCTATGGCAAAATATCCAAGAGTAATAGGTCATGAAATGACAGGAATTGTAGAAGAAGTTGGAAAAGAAGTTAAAAATTTTAAAAAGGGTGATAAGGTTGTAGTTGATCCTGTTATAAATTGTGGTGAGTGTAAAAACTGCAAAAATGGAAGACCAAATATTTGTGAAAATCTTAAAGTAAGAGGTGTACATGTTGAAGGTGGATTTAGTGAAAAGATTGTAGTAAAAGATTATCAAACTTATAAAGTTAATAAAGATATGCCATTTAACAGGAGTGTACTTATAGAACCATTTTCTATAGGTTTTCAAGCAAATAGAAGAGCAGATGTTAAAAAAGATGATGTAGTATTTGTTATGGGAGCTGGAACAATAGGTCAAACAGTAGCCAGAGTAGCTCAATATTTTGGAGCTAAAGTTTTCACATCTGATATGGATCAAAAAAAACTTGAAAGAGCAAAGAAATTTGGAATGATTCCAATAGATGTTAATACTCAAGACCCTATCGAATTTATTAAAGAAAATAATGAAGGCAGACTTGCTGATGTTGTAGTAGATGCTATATGTACTCCTAAAACATTTGAAATAGCTGTAAAATCAGCAGCAAGTGCTGGAAGAGTTATAAATTTGGGCTTTTCAACACAACCTTCACAAATAGCATCAGTTGATATTACTTCAAAAGAATTAGATATTCTTGGTTCAAGATTAAGCAATAAGAGATTTCCTGAAGTGATTGAGGCATATAATACTGGAAAATTATCATTTGACGATTTAGTAAGTCATGAAATGGAATTTGAAGACGCTGAAAAAGCTATAAAAATGATTATAGATAAAGATATATATACAGAAAAAATAGTATTAACTTTGGAAAACTAAAGCTGGAGGATAGAAATGAGAAAGAATAAATTATTTAGCTTAATTATAGCAATATTTTTTTTGTTCTCTCTAACATCATGTAGTGATGATACTTCTGGTAATGGTGGCCAGCTTGTAAAAGTTGCCACCGTTGTAGCACCTACTCACCCTGTAAATATAGCTATGAGAGAAGTTTTTTTACCTATGATTGAAGAGGAAACTAATGGTAGATATAATGTTCAACTATATGATTCTGGTAGACTTGGAGGAGAAAAACAACTCTACGATTATACTAGATCAGGAATTATTGAAATATCTGCAGTAGGTACTGTTATGTGGTCTGAAATAGACATGATGGCTACGCCAGATTTTCCATTTATATTTAGAGATGTAGAACATGCTAGGAAAGTATATGAAGGAGAAATTGGGGATGAGATAGCTAAATATTTAGAAGATAGGGAGCCACTTAAGTTTATGGCTTGGGCTCCAAATGGAGCAAGAGTGTTTTCTTCATCTAAAGATCTCAAAAAAATAGAAGATTTTAAAGGTCAAAAATTAAGAATGCCTAATAATCCTATCCACGTTAAATTAGCTGAGTCCTTAGGTGCAAACGTTGTTATTATGGATATGAGTGAAGTATTTACTTCGTTAGAACAAGGGGTTATTGATGGACAAGACAACCCACTATCAACATTTAGACAAGAAGGATGGTATACTGTTTCAAAAGATATATATGAAACAAATCATATGGTATCCTCTATAGAAATGTTGGGCAATAAAGAGTTCTTAGATAGTCTGCCTAAAGAAGATAGGGAAATTTTTGAAAAAGTAGCAAAAAAAACAGCTCAAAGAGCTTGGGATATATATGAGAAAAGTATAGAAGACGATAAGGAGTTCTTGAAAAAAGAAGGTTTAAATATAACCGAACCTACAGAAGAAGATAGACAAAAAATGAAAGAAATGGCTAAGCCAGTATATGATTATTTATATAAAAAATATGATTGGGCTGAAGACCTAATTAAAAGAATTGAACAAGTAAAGTAGGAGAACTAAATGAAAAAGTTTAATAAAATATATAAAGCTATTGATATCTTATTAGGAATAATGATGGGGATAATGGTAGCGTTTGTATTCTTGAATGTAGTTTTAAGATTTATTTTCAATACAGGACTTGCTTCTTCAGAGGAGATATCAAGATATACATTTGTATTTATGACATTTATAGGTGCAATAGTTGCTATGAGAGAGAACGAACACCTAAGTGTGGATATGTTAGTAAAAAGATTTCCTAGAAAAGGACAACTTATATCTTTTATTATAGTAAATTTGATAATAATTGCTATGATGATAATTTTATCACTAGGATCTATAAAGATGGTAATTCAAAGTTCTGGAGCAAGAACAGCTGTTCTTGGAATCCCATTTTCATTCTTATATTCTATTTGCATAGTTTCAGCAGTTTTAATTGGAGTTATAGCAATCGAAAAAATATATACTGCTATTATAAATCCAAATGAAATTGATTTTTGCGAAGATGATTATATAGAAAAGGAATTTAAAAAAATTGATAATAAGGAGAAAAATATATGACTCTTATAGTATTTATAATATCTTTATTAGGCTCCATGGCAATAGGATTGCCTATAGCATTTGCCCTGATTTTTAGTGGTGTAAGCATGCTTGCATATCTTAATGGTTTTGATGTTCAAATAATTTCTCAAAACATGTTTAATGGAGCAGATAGCTATTCAATGATGGCTCTACCATTTTTTATGCTTGCTGGAGACTTGATGAATAGAGGTGGACTTACAAATAGATTAGTTGATGCTGCTGGTGCATGGGTTGGCCATTTTAGAGGTGGTCTGGGATATGTAACAATAATTGCAACATTGCTTTTTGCAAGCATGGTAGGCTCAGCAGTGGCTTCTACAGCAGCTTTAGGTGGAATACTAATACCGATGATGGTTAAAGCAAATTATGATAGAGATGATGCGACTGGTCTTGTAGCTGCTTCAAATCTTTTATCACCAATTATGCCACCATCAGCACCAATGATTGTATTGGGTGTAACAGCTAATATACCTGTATCACATTTGTTTTTAGCCGGAGTAGCACCTGCAATATACATATCTGTAGGATTATCTATAATGTGGTTTATAGTGGCTAAAAAAAGAAGTGTAGCCCCTCTTCCTAAAGCTCCTGTAGAAAAAAGAATAAAGGCAACGGTTGATGCAATATGGGCTATTTTAATGCCAGTTGGAATTTTGTTGGGTTTGCAAACAGGGGTTTTTACTCCTACAGAAGCAGGTGTGGTTGCAGTAGTTTATTCAATGATAATAGGACTTGTAGTTTATAAAGAGTTAAAAATTAGAGATTTAATTGAAGGATTAATATCTTCAGCTAAATCGGCTGCTACGATAATGTTCTTAGTTGCTGCTTCCGCAATTTCATCATGGGTAATGACTGTTGCAAATATTCCATTATTAGTTTCAAATTTATTACATCCTTTTATAGGGTCCCCTAGAATTTTAATGCTTATAATACTAGGATTAATATTAATAATTGGTACAACTATGGATGTAAATCCAACTATACTAATATTAGCACCAGTTGTTATGCCAGTTATAAGAGAAGCAGGAATTAATGAAGTGTACTTTGGAGTAGTATTTGTAATATCTATAGTTATGGGACTTCTGACTCCACCAGTAGGGACGGTATTAAATGTAGCGAGTGCTGCAGGTGGCATAAGTATGGAGAGAGTAGTAAAATCAGTTCTTCCATTTTTACTTGTTGAAGTAATAATTATAGTTCTTATGATTATATTTCCACAAATAGTTATATTTCCTTTCCAAATTTTATCTGGAGTTTAAAATTTATTTCTTATTCTAAATAAAGGTGGTGTTGCAGAATAGAATTATCTGTTCTGTAACATCACCTTTCTTATAATTTTAACTATTAGTATATAAAAAACTTATACTTTCTTAAATTTGTATTTAAGTTTTTGAATTTTTAAAAAACATATATTTTTCTTGCAAACGTTATAAATATATGTTAGAATAAAAAAAGAAAACGAAAGGAAATGAAATAAAACGAAATGTTTTTAGAAGAAAGGCTTAGTTTTATCACTAATAAATTAAATGAAAAAAATAGGGTAAATGTATCTGATTTATCGGAACAACTTAAAGTTTCCGAAGTAACTATTAGAAAAGATCTTAAAGAACTTGAAGATAGAAAAATAGCTATAAGGACTCATGGAGGAGCTATAAAGGTTAAAGAGCATGTATTAGAAAATCCTATAGATAATAAAATTTTAGATAATATAGGCTTAAAAAAAATTATAGCTAAGAAAGCTAGAAAATATCTAAGAGATGATATTACAATTTTCTTAGATGCTGGGACCACTACTAGAATGCTAATAGAGTATATATCTAAACTAAAAAATGTAATGGTTATTACTTATGATTTAGATATAGCTACTCTTTTATCTAAATACAATTCTATAAATACATATTTATTAGGTGGTTATATAGAAAAGAAAACAAGGACTTCTTTGTCTATTGAAGGATTTCAAAATTTATCAAGTTTTCATGGGGATATTTGCTTTATAGGTACAGATGCCTTTGATGATGAATATGTTTATTCTACCTCTGAAAATAAAGGGAAAATAAAAAATATGATGATTGTTAATTCAGAAATAAGCATATTGTTATGTGATAGTACTAAGTATGGTAAAACTGGTTTATACTCATTTTATAAAAGTAAAAATTTCGATTATTTTATAAGCGATAAGAAAATAGAGGGGTTAAGCAATGTATAAATTTTGGAGGCATATATGAGTGAAGTTATTATTATAGCTGATGATTTAACAGGAGCTAATGCTAATTGTGCTTTAATGAAGAGTATAGGATTAAGAGCTGCAAGCGTTACTGGAGATGACATTAAACATCTTGATGAAGATATTGATGTTTATGCATTTACAACAGATTCAAGAGCTATGACTAAAGATCAAGCTTATAGAAGAGTATATGATAGAGTAAGAAAATTAAAAAAAGAAGATGTAATCTTATACTCAAAAAGAATAGACTCTACCTTAAGGGGAAATCTAGGATCAGAACTTAGGGCATTTCAAGATGCATTAGAGACTAATAACTTAGCTATATGTGTGCCATCTTTTCCAGATTCGAAAAGAATTGTAGTAAATGATTTTATGTATGTTGATGGAGTTCCTTTAATGAATACGGATGCTGGTAAGGATTCAAAGATATCAGCTGTTTCAAATTTTGTAACAGAAAATTTTAGTAAGGATTATAAAGGTGAAATAATACATATTTCTATAGATGAAATAGAAAAAGGTATAGAAAATATTAGTAAAAAAATTATCGAAAATAAAAATAAAGACTTGATAATATTTGATGCAATTACTAATAAGCAAATAGAAAATATTGCAATTGCAAGTGTAAGTACTAATATTAGATTTATTAGTGTCGACCCAGGTCCATTTACAAAAGAAGTTACTAAAGTGATGTATAAAAAAAGTAGTATTAGTACTAAATCATTAGCCATTATTGGATCGGTAACAAATGTAACCATTAATCAGATGAAAGCCTTATATGGAAACTTTGATATTTTTAAAATTGAAGTAGATCCTTTAAAATTAATTGATATAAATCTAGCATTAAATGAAATTGATAGATGTAGTCTTTTGGCTAGAGAAAAGCTAAATGATAATAATCTCATTATTATAACTACTACACCAGATGATATTTCTCAAAGATTAAATTTAAAGGAAATATCTGAAAGTAGGGATATGAGTATAGATGATTTGTCCTTAATGATATCAAGAGGACTTGCAAAAATTGGTAAATCAATAGTTACAAAAGATAAATCGATTTCAGGAATATTTTCATCGGGAGGTGATGTAACGATAGCAGTAACAGAAGAATTAGGTAGTCAAGGAATAGAAATTAGAGAAGAAATAGAGCCTTTAGTAGCGTATGGAAGACTTATTGGTGGAGAAGTAGATGGTCTAAAAATTGTTAGTAAGGGTGGAATGGTAGGAAGTGACTCGGTTATGGTTAAATGTATAGCTAGATTATTAAGCAAAGGAGAATAACATGAAAAAAAGTAGAATTGCAGTAACACTTGGAGATCCAGCAGGAATAGGCCCAGAAATAGTAGTAAAGACATTTGCTAAAAAAGAATTATATGAAGATGCAGATATAGTTTTAGTAGGTGATAAAAATGTAGTAGAAAAGGCTCTAGAAGTTACCAAGCTTGGTTTAAAAATTAATGTAATAGATCATGTTAAAGATGGTCTATATGAATATGGAACAATAGATTTAATAGATCTTAATAATATGAGTAAAGACTATGAATTCGGAAAAGTTAGCGCTGAATGTGGTAAAGCAGCATATGAATATATATTTAAAGCAGGGGAATTAGCGATGAATGGAGAGGTTGAATCAGTAGCGACATCACCAATTAACAAAGAATCATTAAGAGCTGCAGAAATACCTTTCATAGGTCATACAGAAATGTTTGAAGAAATATCTAAAGTATCAGATCCTCTAACAATGTTTGAAGTTGAAGGTCTAAGAGTTTTCTTTTTATCAAGACATTTATCTTTGAGGGATGCCATAGATGAGGTTAAATATGACAAGATTTATGAATACATTCAAAGATGTACAGAAGCAATGCATAGGTTAGGAGTAGAAGGAACTTTAGCAGTTGCTGGACTTAATCCTCATTCAGGAGAACATGGCTTATTTGGATATGAAGAAGTAGATGAGATAATTCCTGCAATAGAAGATGCTAAGAAAAAAGGATATGATGTTGTAGGACCAATAGGAGCAGATTCGGTTTTTGCTCAAGGGCTTCAAGGAAAATATGCAGCTGTATTATCACTTTATCATGATCAAGGTCATATAGCCACAAAAACATATAATTTTATGAAAACTATATCTCTAACAAACTCTATGCCATTTTTAAGAACATCTGTAGATCATGGTACAGCATTTGATGTTGCTGGGAAAAATGTAGCATCAGAGGTTAGCATGGTAGAAGCTGTAAAATTAGCAGCTAAATATGGACCACAATTTAGAAAAAATTAGGAGTTTATTATGTCAGATAATAGGATAATAATTGCTTTAATAATTGGACTTATTTTATTAATAGGTCTAATTGTTAAGACAAAAATACATACATTTTTAGCATTAATAATATCAGCTTTGTTTATAGGTATTGCTGGGGGTATGCCTTACGAAAATGTAATAAAAAGTGTAACCGATGGATTTGGTGGAACTTTAGGTTCTATAGGAATAATAATTGGTTTTGGTGTTATGATGGGGCAGCTATTTGAAATATCAAATGCAGCAAAAAGGATGGCTCTAACTTTTATCAAGATATTTGGTAAGGGAAGGGAAGACTTAGCTATGGCAATAACTGGATTCTTAGTATCTATACCAATATATTGTGATTCTGGTTTTGTTATATTATTTCCTGTGGCAAAAGCATTGTCAAAGAATACAAGAAAATCAATAATAACATTAGGACTTGCTTTGGCTTCAGGTTTAGTTATAACCCACACTCTTGTACCTCCAACACCTGGCCCTGTTGGAGCTGCTGGAATTTTTGAAGCTAATGTAGGGGCAGTAATCCTATGGGGTATTGTTATAGCTATACCTATGGTTATTGCAACATTGTTATATGCAAGATTTTATGGAAAAAAGATTTATCAAATACCAGATGAGGAAGGCAATTGGATAAGGCCTGAGAAATCATCTTTAGCAGATATTAATGATTATACAATTGAAGATAATGAAAAAATGCCATCAACACTGATAGCGTTTTTACCGATTATAATACCAATAATTTTAATTCTAATAAACACAATTTTATCAACAATTTCTAAAGTATCAGGATTAGAAATAAAAGGAATTTATTCTGCTTTGTCATTCCTAGGAACACCTATTGTAGCTGTAGGTATAGGTTTAATAATAGCTATTATTACATTAACTAAGGGCATGAGTAGAGATAAGGTAATAAAAGAGTTAGAAGTTGGGATACAATCTGCAGGAATTATAATTTTAGTTACAGGTGGTGGTGGAGCTTTAGGTAAAGTTTTAACTGAATCAGGAGTAGGGGCTGATATAGCTAATTCTATATCGAAAATGAATATAAACCCTCTATTACTTCCTTTTATTATATCTACCTTAATTAGATTTATACAAGGCTCTGGAACAGTAGCCATGCTTACATCAGCTTCAATTTCAGCACCAATAGTATTACCTTTAGGTGTTAATCCTGTATTTGCAACACTATCAGCATGTGTAGGCTCACTTTTTTTCTCATATTTTAATGATTCATTCTTTTGGGTTGTTAATAGATCATTGGGCTTAACAGATGCAAAAGAACAAATTAAAGGATATTCAATTATATCAACTATAGCATGGGCAGTAGGATTTGTTACTATTGTTTTATTAAATTTAATATTTGGATAAAATAAAAAGTAACATTTATAAGTAGTCAATAAAATAACCTCAAAAGGTTGGAAGCCAAAATTCAACTTTTTGAGGTCATTATTTTATTTGTCTATTTTTTATTTGAATACCAAATTTCATCTGCTGTTTCTTTCCATACTTCAGCATAGTCGTCACATTTTCCACAAAGATCATCTACATCTTCTTTTACTAATATATCTGTTGATTTAGCTTGTGATTTTTTAACCATATCTCTAAGTAGAGTTGGATTTTCAAGCATTGGACAAGGTCTTAACATATTATCATTAAATGGTTGTCCGTTACGATATGCCACAAACAATGGTGATTGCAAAGCCTCTATTAAAGTTTTATCCTTAATATTAGAATCAGAATAATGAATGAATACACAAGGTTCCATATCTCCATTTGCATTTATATGAAAATAGTTTCTTCCTCCTGCTATACAACCACCTACATATTCTGCATCATTTTGGAAATCTAAGAAGAATAGTGGCTTTGTTGCTCTAAATTTTCTAATTTGTTCATACACATGTTTCCTTTGATAAGGTTTTAGAAGTAATTGCTTACTCGTTGATTTTCCTACAGGCATAAAATGAAAGTACCAAGCAAACAAAGCACCCTTATCTATCATATAATCAACAAATTCTTCACTAACTATAGATTTATAATTTTCTGAAGTATAACAACAAGATATACCAAATGGAAGTTTATAATTGTTCAATATTTCTATAGAATTCATAATTTTTTTATAAGTACCTTTACCTCTTCTAGAATCTGTAGTAAATTCAGATCCTTCTATAGATATTGCAGGTATTATATTTTTGATTCTTAGCATTTCTTTAGCAAAATCTTCATCAATCAAAGTTGAATTTGTAAAAATTAAAAATTCACAATCTTTATGTTTTTCACATATTGTTAGGATATCTTTTTTTCTAGCCAAAGGTTCTCCACCCGTAAAAATGTAGAAATATATACCCATATCCTTACCTTGATTTATAATATCATCTATTTGTTCATTAGATAAATTTAAACTATAACCATATTCTGCTGCCCAACAACCCTTACATTTTAGATTGCAAGCTGTTGTGGGATCTAAAAGTATAGTCCATGGAACATTACAATTATATTTAGTCCTAGTATCTTGTTTTATTTCTTCAGAAAATAATGTAGCATTTAATAAGAAATTTTCAATGAAAGTATCAACAACATCCGAATCAATTCTATCAAGTATGTCAAGTATATATTTATAATAGACATTATCTTTATCATTTACAGTTTGCTCTATCAAATCTATTTGACTTTTAAAATCGTTAGGTGAAATTTTTTTCGCAAAATCTATCGCCTTTGGTAAATTGTTTTCTGGATCTTTGTGTACATATTTTAATAACTTATCTAATCCATAAGCTTTCATTTTTTGATCTAAACTAAGTTTCATAATTTCTCCTTTAAAATTTTAGTTATTTACAAAATGTATTCTAATTTTTTATATGTATCTTTTAAAAGTTCAAGCAGTTCCTCTTCTTTTTCTGGATTTGCATCATGAAGTTTTATTGCGAAAAGTATTGGGGAATAAAATATTGTGGAAATAACTTTTAAACTTCCATATTTACTTAAACCATAGTAATTTATTATCTCTTCTTGTTTTCTCATAGGAGTTTCTATGAATCTATCAACATAAAATTTCATGGCTTGAGGGTTTTTATACATTTCTATAGAAATCATCTTTCTTACTCTAGAAACATAAGAATCGTTAAGCAGATAGGAAAAAATATCTATTGCTAATTTTTCGATATTTAGACTTTTTTTACCATCTCTAATAATTTTATAATCTTCAGCATCATGAATCTTTTCATCTAGGCTTATTATTGCATTATTTAAAATGGTATCAAAAATTTCTTCCTTTGATTTAAAATGTTTATAAATAGATGGAGCTTTAATCCCAACCTCGTTTGCTATATCTTTCATACTAACGTCTGAATAACCAAACTTAGAAAATAAAAATAAAGCCTTATCTAAAATTATTTCTCTAGTAGTCACATTCACCTCCTAAGCTAATACTTGTTAGCTTTATTATAGGATAACAATCGTTAGCTGTCAAATATATTTTAATTCTAATAATTCTTTTATATACAAACTTAATATGTAATAAAATTAAAAAAAATCCACTATAAAAGTGAATTTTTTTGTGAAAGTGTGATAATGTTTTTTATATAAATTCCATAAGATTTTTTGGCCTGTAAATTATTTTCTGTATCAATCCTTACTATATTAATTAGGATTTAGGTTGATGCATAAAATTTTTAACAGACTTGATTAAAAAGCGCTTTCTTCCAGATTAAATAGTATATGTTAGCAAATTATTATATAGTAGTTTAAATAATATATTTTATACTATTCTACCTTATCAGTATATTTTCCAATAAAATAATTTTATAGTTTAATTAAGATATTTTTATATTATTTATTTTCTATGAATTTTTTAATACCATAGTAAATGCATCCAAGTAGTGTAGATCTTTTATAGAAAGTAGATACCTCTACAATTACATTTTGTTTGAAAGATTCATTCATATGCTTTAGAATTCTTTCAATGTAATTATCTATATTATAAGCCAAGTAAGAATTTATAAAGATTATCTCAGGAGCAATAATTTTTATTAAGTTATTAATACCTATTGACATATAGAATATATTCCTATTTATTGTTTCAATTGCGGCATAATTACCATTCTTATATAGTGCTGTAAGATCTTGTACAGATGATATTTTTTCTTTTGAAATGGTATTGAAGTAAGAAATATCAGCGCTTTCTGAACAATATTGTTCGAAACAGCCATTATTACCACATCTACAAAGTTTTCCATTTGGAACTACTATCATATGTCCTATTTCACCTGCATAACCTTCAAAACCTTCTATTAATTTATCATTAATAACTAAACCGCAGCCTATACCTGTTCTTATGTTTATACTTGCTAAGTTTTTATATTTATTAAAATGATGTTCACAAAGAGCGGCTGCATTTGCTTCATTTATTAGATAAATATTAACTCCATCATTCTCTCTTTTTAATCTACTAATAAAATCAGACTTATCTAAATCATAATTAGGAGTAAATGTAATTTTATTGTTAAAAATTATTCCATGAATAGAAATACTAATAGAAAATAACTTATTTTCTTTTTTATCTATATAGTAATTCTTAAGATTATTTAAAACTCTATTTACTTCATAATATATATTTTCTTTGCTAATAGATGTTTCTTTTAATCCATATTTAATTATATTAAGATTTAAATTTGTTAAGGCATATGATATATAATTTTTTGAAATATCAAATCCCAAAAATAATTTTTTATCATAATTTAACATTAAGTTAATAGGTTTTTTTCCGCCCTTTGGAGTAGAATTTCCCTTACTTGTTTCTTTTAAAAAATTAAAATCTAATAGTCTTTGAACATTAGTAGAAATTGTACTTTTATTTATGTTAAGAACATTTGATAAATCAACTCTAGACAAATTTGGATTTTCAAATAATACTTTTAAAATTTTATTTTGTGTTTTATTTCTTTTCATATAAATCACCTAACTATATAAATAGTATATCATATATTTAAGCATAAGCTATAAATTAGTTTTGTTGTTTCTATTTATATATTTCATATTAAAATTCTTATATTATTGAAAGATTTTTGCATATATCCTTAGTGTTAGTATAAATTTTTCTATATTCTTTAAAAAGCTTTTCGTAAATTTTTACATTCTCTAAATTTGGCTTTATTAAATTATTATATTTTATGAAAGCTTTAGAACATTCAACTAAATTTTTGTAATAACCCATACCTAATGCTGCAATCATTGCAGCTCCTAATCCTGGGCCTTCTTCAATATCAATAGTTAGTATATTTTTATTAAATATATCAGCTTGAATTTGAAGCCAGTCTTTGTTTTTACTACCACCTCCGGTTGATATTATATTATCTATTTTACTATCTAAGGAATTATTGATAATTTCAAAGTTATCTTTTAAAGAAAAAGTTATGCCTTCTAAAATAGATCTGACTAAATGTAATTTAGTATGGGATATGTCAAGACCTATGAAGCTTGCTCTAATTTTACTATCAAAATAAGGACTCCTTTCACCATTTAAATAAGGAGTAAATAATAACCCATCTGATCCTGGACTTATTTTATCAATATTTTCTGTGAGCTTACCAAAGCTCTCATCTTTTGCGAAATTATTTTTAAACCAACTCAAAGACTGTCCCGCTGCAAGTGTAACACCCATCGAGTAGTATAAATTTTTATTTATACTATTAAAAAAATGTAATTTACCTTTATATAAATTATGGACATTTTTTTCTGGATATAATATTACACCTGAAGTTCCTATACTTAATAGCATAGAATTTTCTTTACCTATTACACCACTTCCTATTTCACTAGCACTATTGTCAGCGGCACCAGCAAATACTTTTACATCATTTTTAAAACCATATTTTTTCTTTAAATCCTCCCTGATACTACCAATTAAATCAGTGGAGTTAACTAAATCTGGAAGGCATTCTTTATTAATCTCAAATTTATCTAGAATTTCATCGGACCATTTATGTTTTTTTAAATCTAATAAAAGAGTACCAGAAGCATCAGAATAATCCATATTGAACTTTCCAGTAAGATAATATCTTAAATAATCTTTAGGTAAAAGAATTTTATTTACATTTTCATAAATTTTAGGTTCATTTTCTTTAACCCATAATATTTTAGGAAGAGTGAAGCCCTCTAGGGCTATATTATTAGTCATGCATAAAAGATCTTGAGAAAATTCATTCATTATATAATCACATTGTTTACTATTTCTTACATCATTCCATAATATAGCTTTTCTAAGAGGGATAGAGTTTTTATCTAATAAAACCAAACTGTGCATTTGTCCTGAAAAACTTAAGGCTACTAAATTATCCTTTATATTTAAAGAATTATTTAAATTATCAACTACTTTTTCAAATGCTTTAATCCAATCATTAGGGTCTTGTTCAGAATATCCTTTTTTAGGATTATAAACATCATAGGATGCTGACGATGAACCTATAAAGTTTGCTTTATCATCAAAAACTACACCTTTTAAAGAACTTGTTCCTAAGTCTATTCCAAGAATATAATTCATTTTTTCTCCTTTCAAAAAAAGTTTTCGTAAATTATTGATACGAAAACTTTTTTTAATATTATACTAGATAATCATTAATTCTAGCTTTTATATACTCTAGATGATTTGATTCTACATTTATTTGGTCATGTTCTAAAGCATATTTAGTTAAAGATTCTAGTGACTCTTTACCTTCAACAATTGATTTTCCTATCCCACTATCGTAAGATTCATATCTTTTATCAAGTATATTTTCTAAGAAATTATCTTCTTTTATCTTAGCTGCCGCTCTTAATGATCTAGCGAAGGTATCAATTCCAGAAATATGACCTAAAAATATATCATCAGGGCTTGTCGAAGTTCTTCTTAGTTTAGCATCAAAGTTTATGCCACCTGGATTTAATCCATCATTTTCTAAAATTTCGTACATGGCTAATGTTATGTGGAATATATCATATGGAAACTCATCAGTATCCCATCCTAATTGACATTCAGCATGGTTTGCATCAATAGAACCTAGAGCGTTGTTCTCCCTAGCAACCCTTAATTCATGCTCAAAAGTATGGCCTGCTAAAGAAGCATGATTACCTTCAATATTTAATTTAAATCTATCTTGAAG
The DNA here is from genome assembly GCF_009696575.1 of Anaerococcus porci. Taxonomy (GTDB): domain Bacteria; phylum Bacillota; class Clostridia; order Tissierellales; family Peptoniphilaceae; genus Anaerococcus; species Anaerococcus porci. The sequence goes on from NZ_VULQ01000005.1 coordinate 61,957, forward strand.
GTCATATTTGTTTATAAATGATAGGGCAGTGGCGGCATCAAAATCATATTGATGTGTCATTGGTTCTTTTGGTTTAGGTTCGATTAAAAATGGCACTTTATGTCCAATTTTATCAGAATAGTCTATAGCCATATGGAAAAATCTTGCCATATTATCTAATTCTAATCCGTAATTTGTATTAATTAAGGATTCATATCCTTCTCTACCTCCCCAGAATACATAGTTATCACCATTAAGTTTTTTGCTAATATCAATACCTTTTTTTACTTGAGCAGCTGCATAAGCAAATACATCAGCATTATTACTTGTAGCAGCACCATTAACATACCTTGGATGAGTAAACATATTTGCAGTATTCCAAAGAAGTTTTTTATCATATTCTTTCATCTTATCTTTGATTATATCTGTCATCTCATCAAGATTATCGAAAAATTCTTGTAAACTATTCCCTTGATCAGCAATATCTACATCATGGAAGCAGAAAAAATCAACATTCATTTTTGATAGTATTTCAAAAAAGGCATCAGCTCTATTTTTTGTAGTTTCTTTAGTTGTTCTTCCAAACCAATTTCTTTTATAAGTTCCAACACCAAATGGATCAGAACCGTCAGCTGTCATAGTATGCCAATAGGCAAGAGCAAATCTTAAATGTTCCCTCATTGATTTTCCAAGAATTACTTCATTTGGACTATAGTAGCGGTAAGAAAATGGGTTCTTTGAATCTTTTCCTTCATATTTTATTTCTTTAATATTGTTAAAAAAAGTCATTTTTTCTCCTTTTTAATGCACTAGTTAGTAAATAATTAAAACAAACTATTTGTTTATATTATAATACTATTTTAAAAAAAGTAAAGATTTTTAAATATCTAATTAATTTTTAAAACATAAAGTAAGTTTTGCAATCATTGAAAATAGTGTAGTTAAGGATGAAAAGTATTCTGTATAATAGATATCACTATTATCAAATAAAATTAGAATGCTTTACTTTTTAAAAAATATATGCTATACTTCAGTTAGTAAAATATACAAACAAACTATTTTTGGTGTCATTAAGGAGGTTAAATTGATTGTTACAAGTGATCATAAATTAATAAAAAAATATGATGGTGAATTAATAATCATAGAACCATGGGGAAATAATTCATTGAGATTTAGAGCTTTTCCGGCAGGTAAACTTATAGATGAAAACTTTGCGTTATTAGTTCCTGAAAATAATTACGAAGAAGTAGAGATTAAGAAACTTGATTCTGAAGAATATTATATTAGGAATGGAAATATTTATGCTATTTTAGATCACAGAGATAGAATAACATATTATAACAATAATGGAGATATTTTATTAAAAGAGTTTATAAGGTTAAGAGCAGTAAAACATGATGATGGTTCAGAAGATGTTGGAACAATTCAAGTAACTCGCGATTTTAATTCTACTTTGAAATTGAAATCAAGACAATATAGAGCGAATTTTGGTGGAGATTTTGAAATAACTACAAGATTTGAATCTAATAATTCTGAAAAAATATTTGGTATGGGTCAATATCAACATGAGTTTTTAGATTTAAAATATACAAGCTTAGAATTAGCTCAAAGAAATTCTCAAATTTCTGTGCCTTTTTATATATCTAATTTGAACTATGGATTTCTTTGGAATAATCCTGGTATAGGAATAGTTAATTTTGCAAAGAATCTAACTGAGTGGAATATGAAATCTACTTATAGTATTGATTATTGGATTACGTCAGAAGATACACCTAAAAAACTAATTAATAATTATACTGAAGTTACAGGTAGGGTACCAATAATGCCAAAAAAACTTCTTGGTTTATGGCAGAGTAAATTAAGGTATAGAACTCCAGAAGAAGTATTAGATGTAGTAAAGAGGTATAAGGAAAAAAATATTCAATTATCTACTATAGCTATAGATTATTTTCATTGGTCACATCAAGGAGAATATAGGTTTGATGAAAATTTCTGGCCTAATCCTGAGAAGCTAGTAGATGAATTAAAAAATAATTACAAAGTTGAGCCAATAATTTCAGTATGGCCAACAGTTCAATCTGATGCAGAAAATTATGATGTTTACTTAGAAGAAGGTTATATGGTAAATGTTAATAGAGGTGTTAGATTGACAATGCAAATTCAAGGTACAACAGTTTTTGTTGACACAACTAATCCCGAAGCAACAGAATATGTTTGGAGTTTGTTAAAGAAAAACTATAAGGACAAGGGAATAGATTATTACTGGATAGATGTAGCTGAACCAGGTTATGCAGTATACGACTTTGATAATTATAGATACTACAAAGGAACAGTACAACAAGTAGGTAATTTATATCCCATTGGTTATCTAAAAATGATATATGATGGCAATAAGGATTATGTTGATTCTGTAGTTACCTTAGTAAGAGGAGCATGGGCAGGAGCACAAAGATATGGTGCTTTGGCATGGTCAGGAGATATAGATAGCTCTTTTAAGGCTTTGAGAAATCAAGTTAATACAGGATTAAATGTTGGTTTAGCTGGACTTCCTTGGTGGACTACAGATACTGGTGGATTTCATGGTGGAGATCCAAGAAATCCTACATTTAGACAATTAATTGTTAGATGGTTTCAATATTCAACTTTTTCACCGATTTTGAGAATGCACGGTGATAGACTTCCTCACAGTAAATCTTTATCAAATAGCGGAGGAGGAAAAATGCCTACAGGTGCTCCAAATGAGATATGGTCATATGGAGAAGAAGCCGAAAATATATTTATAAAATATTTAAATATAAGAGAAATAATTAGAGAATATATTTATGATTTGATGGTTGATGCACATGAAACAGGAAATCCACTAATGAGAACATTATTCTATGAATTTCCTAGCGATAAAGAATCATGGAACACTGACAATGAATATATGTTTGGAGAAGATTTATTAGTAGCTCCTATTATTTATGAAAATTGTTATGAAAGAAAAGTATATTTTCCAAAAGATAACAATTGGATAGATATATTTGATAAAAAAATATATGAAGGCGGTAAAACATATATTATAAATGCACCAATTGATAAAATACCAGTATTTGTTAAATTTAGTGCTTTAGATAAATTTAAAGATTTAGTTGATTTTTTAAATAAGTAAAAGTGATATGAGCAAAATAAATGATTTTGAAATAAAGTTAGATGATTATCGAGCTTTAATATATAAAGAGAATTTTTATTTAGAGTTGCAAACAGTTGGAGAAAATGCTATTAGGGTTAGGGCGTCCAAGCAACTAGATAGTTTAGAAGAAAAAAATGTAAATCTAAAATACGAAAATCACAAAAATTGTAAATTATATTTTGAAAAAAAAGAAGAAAATTTGGTATTTATTAATAATAAATTACAAACAAAATTTGATGGTAATAGTCTTACATTTAATAATGGTATAGATTTTTTAAAAGAATACTCAAAAGTACAAAATAATGTAAGAAGAACAATGGAAAATTATAAGTTGGTGCCATTAAAGGATATAGAAGAATCTTTTTCATTAAATATAGGTGCTTATGAATTTTTAAATATAGGAAAAAATATATGTAAAGCAAATCTTAGATTTTATGGTGATAAGAATGAAAAAATATTTGGTATGGGTGGTTATCAAAGCGAAAAATTAAACAAAAATGGTCAGATATTGGAGCTAATGCAAAGAAATTCACAAACAACAATGCCTGCATATCTTTCTAATAAAGGTTACGGATTTATTTGGAATAGTCCTGCTGTTGGAAAAGTATTTTTTGGTAATAATGAATTTTTTTGGGAATCTTTTAATAGCGATATTATTGACTATACAATAGTAATTGGCGAAAATCCAAAAGAAATAATAGAAACCATATCTAGTTTTTTGGGAAAAGCTCCTATGATAGATAAAAGTCTTCTTGGTTTATGGCAAAGTAAACTTAGATATCAAACTTCAGAGGAACTCTTAGATGTATATCAAAAATATTTATCCAAAAATATAATACCTTCTGTAATGGTTATTGATTATTTTCATTGGACAGAAGAAGGAGATTTTAAATTTGATGACAAATATTGGAAAAATATTAAAGAAGTAGCAGATTTTATGCACAAAAATGGTACTAAATTGATGGTTTCAGTTTGGCCTACAGTTGCCAGGAAATCTGAAAATTTCCAATATTATAATAAAAATTCATTATTATTAGATGGAGAGAATTCAAAAATATTTAATGGTAAATATATACTAGATTTCTCTAAGAAATTAGCAAATGAATTTGTTGTTGATAAGCTTCAGAAAAATTATATAGATAAAGGAGTTGACTTATTTTGGGCTGATCAAGCTGAGCCTGAGATGGATGAGTACAATCATTTTAACTATGGATTTTCAAATGAGAATATGAGTAAAAATGCCAATTTATATCCAATATATTATGCTAAGACAATTAGCTCAGTAACAAATCAAAATTATCCTACTCTGATTAGATCATCTTGGTTAGGATCACAAAAATATGGAACATTATTGTGGTCTGGAGATATAGATTCTACATTTTCATCACTAAAAAGACAGATACAATTTGCCATAAGCGTAGGTCTATCAGGTCAGTCTTGGTGGACCAGTGATATAGGTGGATTTCATAGTGGAAACTCTGAAAGTGATTATTTTAGACAGCTACTAATTAGATGGTTTCAATTTGCAGTTTTCTCTCCTATATTAAGAATGCATGGTGATAGACAACCTCACTTTGGAAGAATTGGAAATAGTGGAGGTGGAGTAAGAACCAGTGGATCAGCTAATGAAATCTGGTCGTTTGGACCGGAGGTTGAAAGAATACTAATTTCTTATACAAAGTTAAGAGAAGATTTGATTGAATATATTTATAACTTATATAAAGAAGCTTCTGACAGAGGATTGCCTTTAGTAAGACCATTATTTTTAGAATATCCTAATATAGAAGAAACTTGGGATGAAAGATATCAGTATTTTTTTGGAGAAGATTTAATAATTTGTCCAGTTACAAATTATAACATAAAAGAAATGGATGTATTAATACCAGATGATAACTGGGTTGATGCTTACACAAAAAATAAAGCCTTGAAAGGCAAGAACAAGATTAAATTAAACTTAGAAGTTATACCGATATTTATTAAAGAAAACAGTAAATACTTCGATTATATTTCTTCAGCATTTGATAAGTTAAAGGAGGATTTAAATGTCGTTACAATTAGTTAGAATAGATCAAAGATTAGTTCATGGAATAGTTGTTACACAATATACAAGCGCAACAAAAGCTAAGAGAATTATGGTGGTTGATGATGTTATATGTGATGATGAAACTCAAAAAAATTTAATGAGAATGAGTAAACCTGCAGGAACAGGAATGTCAATAATAAGCACTGAAACAGCCATTAAAAATTTCGGTATAGGAAAATATGATAATCACAATGTATTAATAGTAGTAAAAGAACCAGAAACTGTTTTAAAATTAATCGAAGGTGGAGTAAAAATACCTGAAGTTGATATAGGAATAGTATTTAATACACCTAACAGTGAGCCAATAGTTAATCAAGTATATTTGAATGATAAACAAAAGAAGGATTTAAAAAAAATAGAAGAATTAGGTGTTCCAGTTTATTTTCAATATGTACCTACAAATCCAAAAGAAGAGCTTAGCAAATATATTTAAGGAGTTATTATGAGTGAAGTTTTACAAAATATTTTAATAATCTTATTGCCAATGTGGGCATTAATCGATAATAGAGGAATAACAATAATAAACCACTGGCCTATAACAGTTGGATTAATAGCTGGTTTGATAATGGGAGATCTAAAAGCTGCTCTTCATATAGCCGGAACTTTTCAATTGATGAGCCTGGGTGTTGCCGCATTAGGAGGATCTTCAGTACCTGACTATGCACTAGCTACAGTAGTAGCAATATACTTACATGGAAGAAGTGGGATAGATATAGGGGCATCTGTAACAGTTGGTTTATCAGTAGGAATTTTGGCTATTAACTTAGATATACTAACAAGAACACTAAACTCATTTGTTACAAATAAATCAAAACAATTATTGCATCAAAAGAAATTCGCACAATCTAAATATATAAATTTCATTTCAATATTATTTGTTGCATTGCAAGGATTTATTCCAATGATAATATTGGTATTATGGGGGCAAACAGCAGTTACTAGCATAGTGAAAATAATTCCTGAATGGGTTACAAATGGTTTGAATATTGCAGGAGGAATGTTACCGGTAGTCGGAGTCGTGATGCTTCTAAGATACATGCCTATTAAACAATATTTCTGGGCGGTTCTTATAGGATTTGTATTCTCAGCATATTTGAAGTTACCTATATTAGGAGTTTCAATCCTTGGTTTAGCTTTAGCTTTATTTACTTATAATTACTTAATAAATAGAAATCAAGTAGCTTTGAATCATAATACAATCGAAGAAATGGGGGATGATTGGGATGAATAATAATTTAGAAAATAAGGAAAAAATACTAACAAAAAAAGATCATACAAAAACGGCTTTAAAATGTTCTTTTATAGGTAGTAACAATATAAACTATGGTACTCTTCAAGGAACAGGATATGCATGGGCAATTCATGATGCACTTAGAAAAATATATCCAGATGATGATGAGTTTATAAAAGCAATGGACGTTGAATATGAATATTTCAATTCAACACCTTATGTGATTCCACTAATAATGGGAGCAGATGTAGCTATGCAAGAGCAAAAAAAATCTGATTCTTTAGAGGCCGTAAGATCTATAAAAACATCACTAATGGGACCGCTGGCTGGTGTTGGAGATTCTATATTATGGGTTTTATATCCAACAATCATGGGATCAATAGGAGGATATCTAGCGCTAGAGGGTAATCCTTTAGGAGCTATTATTTGGATAATACTTAACTGTTTTTTAGTACTAATGAGATTAAAATTCTATAAATTAGGTTATAATTCAGGTACAAGACTAGTGACAGATTTATCAAAAAAATTAAACGTATTTACAGATGCTGCATCCGTAATGGGACTATCAGTAGTAGGTAGTCTTATAGCTACAGCCATTAAAGTGTATACATCAGTTGAATTTAAATTTGGTGATGTAACAATGAATTTACAAGAACAAATATTTGATGCGGTATTACCTTCATTACTACCTGTATTGCTAGTAGGTTTAGTTTATTGGCTAATGGAAAAGAAAAAAATTGGATTTTTAGGAATAATAATTGGGATAATTATAGTATGTTTAGTGTGCTCCTACTTTAATATATTGAGTGTTGCACCTTAAATAAGCACAAAATATTTTAAGGAGTTAATAAATATGAGTAAAATAATAATATCATCTCATCACAATCTAGCTTTAGGATTAAAAGATACATTAAGTTATATATTACCATCATTTAAAGATGTAATAGCTATACCCGCTTATGTTGATGAAAGGAAACTAGAAGATTTAGTAAATGATGCTTTAGAAAATATAGATAAAGATGAACAAATATTCGTCTTTACCGATATGTTAGGCGGTTCAGTTAACCAAGAATTTGCTAAAAAAATTCCAAGAGAAAATTATTATCTAATAACTGGGTTGAATTTACCACTATTATTAAGCGTTGCATTAAGTTTACAAAATGGAAATTTATCAGAACAAGATTTGAAAGAATTAATTGAGGAAGCCAAAAATCAAATAATATATGTAAATGATTATATAGATAGTTTAAATATAAGCGAAGATGATGAATGATTAAATTTATTCTATAATAGTATGCAAATTATTATGTCTATTAAACTAAATCCTGGCATGTTATGTACCCCTTTACTGGACAAAACCATTAAAGGGGTATTTTTATTAAATATTAAACTATTGTTGCTCCACCATCAACTAGTATGAATTGACCTGTAACATAAGAAGACATATCTGATGCGAAGAATAAAATTGATCCATTAAGTTCTCCTCTTTTTCCTGGTCTTCCTGTAGGATTTGCCATATTATAAGCTTTTAAGAATTCTTCTGATTTCATAAGAGTATTTGCTGTCATTTCAGATTCAAATAATCCTGGCCCTATTGCGTTTACGGTGATATTATATTTAGCATAAGATGCTGCCATACCTTTTGTTAAGCCAAGAACTCCAGCTTTTGAAGCATTATATCCATGTCTTATAAATACATCAAGCTTATCTGCTATAACTGAATTTACTGAAGATGTATTTATGATTTTACCATAATTTTTCTCAATCATGTGTGGTACTACATATTTAGAAACTAAATAAATACCTGTTAGATTAGTTTCTATAGATTTGTTCCAATCTTCTAAACTTAATTCATGAACACCGCCTCTTACTGCAATACCTGCGTTATTAAATAGGATATCTATTTTTCCATAGTGGTCTATAACAGTTTTTATTGCTTCTTTTACACTTTCCTCATCTGTCACATCGCAAGAAACTGCTATTACATCAGTGTCATTTAAAATCTCTTCTTTTAAAGTATCTAGTTTTTCTTTTCTTCTAGCAAGAATTGCAAGTTTTGCACCTTCTTTAGCAAAACACCTTGCAGCATCTGCTCCAAGTCCTGAACTTGCTCCAACTATAACTGCAACCTTATCCTCGATATTATAAGTTTTCATTTAATCCTCCTGTAGATTTTTTAACTATTTACTTTATATACTTTACCTCTATCAAAAGAATATACAATTATTATATTGTTGGTATTGTTAGCTAAATTTGAATTTTAAAACAAACTTTAGCCTAAAAATTATTTATATAGGAATTATTTTTAATAATAAAAAAAGTACCGTTGCACTATGTATGTAACGGTACTTTTTATAGCTTTAAATCAATATCTATACTTAATATCATGAGAGTCAAAATAGTCTATATATTCTTTACTCGGTTTTTTATTAGTAATAATCATATCAATATCCTTAACATCAGCATAGGTCATTAAGGATGTTTTTCCTACTTTTGAGTCATCCACTAAAAGAATTATATAATCAGCAAGCTTACAAATCATATCCTTTATTTCTTGTTCTATTGGATTTTTATTTGTTAAGCCATCTTTTATCGTAAAGCCTGATGTACACATAAAAGCCTTATCAATATTAAAAGAATAAAGTTCTGAACTCTTTCCCCAATATGTAAAAGAATTACTGATATTATTGTAAAAGTTTCCTACTATAAATAAGTTTACATTAGGCATTTTACTTGCAACATTTATTACAGATAAATTGTTGGTAAAGACCGTAAGGTGAATATTATCATCCAGAAGATTCAATAGATTTTCTACTGTTGTACCAGAGTCTATAAAAATCCTATCTCCATCTTCTATATAATCCTTGGCTATATTTGTAATATAGTGTTTTGAACCTGCATTTAGGCTTTTTCTTTTGATAAAGGTTTCTAGCTTATCAGACTTAGCCTTGGCTCCTCCATATATTTTTGTTATTACATTATCTTTTTCAAGTTTTTTAAGGTCTCTTCTAACTGTAACTATAGAGACATCAAACTTTTTAGATAATTCTTCTGTAGTTACCTCGCCCTGTTCAATTATATAATTGCCCATGCTTGAAATTCTATCTTTTTCCATAAGTTCTCCATCAAAATAATTTATCCTATACTTATTATATTATAATCAATCATCAAAAGCAAATAAAAAAATCATTTTTTTGCTTGACATCTTATCAAATTGCTCATATAATATAGTTAACTTGATAAAGTTAATCAAAAAAATGATTGTTTGCTAAGAAAGGAGTCACTTTTGACAAACTTAAAGAGGGAAAACTTAAATATTGATATAGCAGGACTTAAATTATTACAACATATAGAACCAAAAAAAACAGTTCTAAACTATATCGGATTGAAGGCTATTGAGATAGATGAGAAATCATCTTTTAAGGAAAGCTTGAACGGATTTGAAGCTTGTATCACAGTTATATGTGGTAAGGCAAATGTTAAGGTTAATGAAAACGAATACAAAGATTTAGGACAAAGAAAAAAGAATTTCGACAGAAATCCTACAGATTCAGTTTATGTTACAAATAAAGATTCTTATGAGATTACATCTGATTCTAAGGCAAGAGTTATTATCTCATATGCAGTAACTGATAAGGTTATGAAATCACAATTAATTAAAGCGAGTGATAACACAACTGAAAGAAGAGGAAAGGGAATGAATAAAAGACTTGTAAATAATATTCTTCCAGACTCATCAGATATTTCTGACAAACTTATAGTTGTAGAAGTATATACAGATGAGGCAAACTGGTCTTCATATCCACCTCACAAACATGATACAGAAACAGAGACTGAAACATTCCTTGAAGAGATATATTATCATGAAATGGATAAAGAACAAGGTTTTGTTTTCCAAAGAGTTTATACAGATGATAGAGTACTTGACGAGACTATGAGTATTTACAACCATGATGCTGTAATGGTTCCAAGAGGATACCACCCAGTGGCTGTACCTTATGGATATGATTCATATTATTTAAATGTAATGGCAGGACCTAATAAAAATTGGAAGTTCCATAATGAAGCTGATCATGAATGGATACTTGAAAGGAAGGATGTAGAATAATGAGGCTTATTAAAAATTATGTAGACGGGCAATGGATTGAATCAAAAACAAGTGACTTTGAAGACATATATAACCCTGGTGATGGAGAAGTAATTGCAAAATGTCCTCTATCAACAAGACAAGAAACTAAAGAAGCTATAGAAAATGCTTATGAAACTTTCAAATATTGGGGTAAAACATCAGTTTTAAAAAGACAAAAGATACTTTTTAAATTACAACAACTTTTAGTTGAACATACAGATGAGCTTGCAAGACTTATTACTTTAGAAAATGGCAAAAATTTTAAAGAAGCTAAGGGTGAAGTTGGAAGAGGTATTGAAAATGTAGAGCATGCTTCAAGCATAGCAAATCTATTAATGGGAGATAATCTTTCAACTATAGCTACTGATGTAGAAGTAGCAAACTACAAATATCCTATAGGTGTTATAGGAGGTATAGCACCATTTAATTTTCCGATGATGGTACCATTTTGGATGTTCCCAATGGCAATAGCTTGTGGTAACACAGTAGTTATGAAACCAAGTGAAAAAACACCGATTCTTATGCAAAGAGTAACAGAACTTTGTGAAGAAGCTGGAGTTCCAAAGGGAGTTTTAAATGTAGTTAATGGTGGTGTTGATGTAGTAAATGAACTATTAGAAAATCCACAAGTAGCTGGTATTTCTTTTGTTGGAAGTAAAAATGTTGGTGAATTAGTTTATAGGAAGGGATGCGAACATGATAAAAGAGTTCAAGCCCTAGCTGGAGCTAAAAACCACACAATAGTTCTTAAAGATGCAGATATAGAAGATACAGTTACAAAGGCTATAGGTGGAGCATTTGGTTCTGCTGGAGAAAGATGTATGGCAGGTTCTGTAATCTTGGTTGAAGAAGAAATAGCTGATGAATTTGTAGAAAAATTCACCCAAGCTGCAAAAGAACTTAAAGTTGGTGATGCATCAAAAGATGATGATGTATTCTTAGGACCAGTTATAAGAAAAGAAAACCAAGAGAGAACTTTTAAGTATATAGAAACAGGAATCGAAGAAGGAGCAACACTCGTTCTTGATGGTAGAAAAAACATACCAGAAAAGGGATTCTTTGTAGGACCAACTATATTTGATAATTGTAAAGTTGGTATGAAAATTTGGTCAGACGAAATATTTGCACCATTTGTTTCAATCATAAGAGTTAAAAGCCTCAAAGAAGCAATTGAAATAGCAAAACAAAATGAATTTGCAAATGGTTCTTGTATCTTTACAAACAATGCCGCAGCAATTAGATACTTTAGAGAAAATATAGATGCCGGCATGCTAGGAGTTAACCTTGGAGTACCTGCTCCTGTAGCATTTTTCGCTTTCTCAGGATGGAAACACTCATTCTATGGTGACCTTCACTGCAATGGTAAAGATGCAATCTACTTCTATACAAGAAGAAAGGTAGTAACAAGCCAACTTAAAACAGGAGAGTTTGATAAGTAATGAAATATATAGATTTTCCAAAAGATAGAGACTTAGACCTCATACTTATTGGAAGAGTGGCAGTTGACTTCAATCCTTCCCCAGAGGAAGGATTCAAGCCACTAAGTCAAGTTGTGAAATTTGAAAGATATATTGGTGGTTCAACTGTAAACACAGCCATAGGTGTAAATAGACATGGTCTAAAAGTAGGTCTTATTGCAAAAATATCAGATGATCAATTGGGTGATTTTTGTCTAGACTACTTAAATAATGAAAAAAACATAGATACAAGCCACATAAGTCGTGCCAAAAATGGTGAAAAAATTGGTTTAACTTTTACGGAAATGAAGTCAGAAAATGAATCTTCAATCCTTATGTATAGGAATATGATAGCTGACTTAGCCTTAGATGTTGACGATATTGACTATGATTATATCAAAAAGGCAAAGGCTATACTTGTTTCAGGAACAGCTCTTGCTGAAAGTCCATCTAGAGAGGCAGTATTGAAAGCGATATCCTTCGCAAAAAGAGCAGGCTGTAAGGTAATATTTGATATAGATTTTAGAAATTATAACTGGAAAAACAAGGATGAAATTTCAATCTATTACTCTATAGTTGCAAGGCAATCAGATATAATTATGGGCTCTCGTGAAGAATTTGACTTAACTGAAAAACTTATAGTAGATAAAAGCTTAAATGATGAAGAAAGTGCAAAACTATGGTTTGAAGAAAATGCTGAGATTCTTGTTATAAAACATGGTAAAAGAGGTTCAAATGCTTATGTTAAAAATGGTGAGTCTTACTCAATCAAACCATTCCCAATAAAAGCAAGAAAAGGTTTTGGTGGTGGAGATGGTTATGCATCAGCTTTTCTTTATTCACTTTTTGATGGAAAAGAAATTATAGAATGTCTAGAATATGCATCTGCTGAAGCTTCAATGATGATAAGGTCAAATTCATCATCAGACCTTCCAAACACAGAAGAATTAGAAGAATTTATAAGAGAATCTAAAAAAGAATATGGAGAATTCGTAGCAAGGGGTGATTTAAAATGAGATTAACTATGGCTCAAGCAATAGTTAAATTTCTTGATAAGCAATATATAAAATATGATGGTGAGGTTAGTAAGTTTGTAGATGGTATATTTACAATATTTGGTCATGGTATGGCAGTGGGTTTAGGACAAGCTCTAGACCAAGATGATCACAACCTAAATGTTTACCAAGGAAGAAATGAACAAGGTATGTGCCATGTGGCAACAGCCTTTAGTAAACAACACAATAGAAGAAAGATTATTGCTTGTTCATCATCAGTAGGACCAGGAAGTGCAAATATGGTAACAGCTGCAGCAACAGCGACAGTAAATAATATTCCTTTATTATTGTTCCCTTCAGATACATTTGCATCAAGACAACCAGATCCAGTATTACAACAAGTTCAACAAGCATATGATTTAACAATCACTACAAATGATGCATTTAAACCAGTAAGTAAATATTGGGATAGGATAAATCGTCCAGAACAATTAATGTCAGCTTTAATTAATGCAATGAGAGTTTTGACAGATCCTGCCGAAACAGGAGCATGTGTTATTTCTATGCCACAAGATGTAGAAGGTGAAGCATATGACTATCCAGATTATTTCTTTGAAAAAAGAATTCACAAGATAAATAGAATTGTTCCTGTAAAAGATGATGTAGATGAAATAGCTGAGCTTATAAATGAAGCATCTTACCCAATAGCTATCATAGGTGGAGGAGTGAAATACTCTGAGGCAGGAGAGCTTATAGATAAGTTTTTGAACAAATATGAAATACCTTTTGGCGAAACTCAATCAGGCAAGTCAGCTATAAAATCATCATCAAAGATGTGCCTAGGAGGTATAGGAGTTACTGGAACTTATGCATCAAATATTATAGCAAAAAAAGCAGATTTAGTTATAGCTATAGGTTCTAGAATGACAGACTTTACAACATCATCAAAAAGACTCTTTCAAAATAAAAATTGTAAATTTGTATCAATAAATGTTAATAGATTTGATGCTTATAAAATGGATGCGCATCAATTAGTAGCAGATGCAAAACTTGCAATAGAAGAAATTGATAAAGTACTTGAAAGTAAGAACTATAAAACAGCCTATACAAGTGAAATAAAAGATGCCAAGGCTAAATGGGATAAGGAAGTAGAAAGACTTAAGAATTACACATATGGTAAAAATTTTGAAACTCTAATAAAACCTCAAGACCCAAGAACTGTAAAAGAATATATAGAAAAAACAAATGGTACTATAACCCAAACTTCAGCAATTATAGCTTTGAATGAATTTATAAAAGATAATGGAATAGTAATTACGGCTGGAGGAAGTTTGCCAAGTGATTTGCAAAGATTATGGGTTACAGATAAAAAAGATGCCTACCATGCTGAGTATGGATACTCTTGTATGGGATATGAAGTAGCAGCAGCCCTTGGTGTAAAAATGGCAGATGAGGATGCAGATGTTTATGCAGTAGTTGGAGATGCATCTTTCCAAATGCTAAACTCTGAACTTTCTACAATAATTCAAGAAGGCAAAAAAGTTACTATAGTAGTATTTGATAATTCAGGCTTTGGTTGTATTAACAATCTTCAAATGAATCATGCAGTTGGATCACTTGCTACAGAATTTAGAAAAAGAAATGGTCAAAAACCTGATGGAGAGCTTTTAACAACAGATTATACAAAGGTTGGAGAGGCCTATGGCTTTAAAGGCTATACTTGCAAAACTCTTGATGAATTTAAAAAAGCTCTAGAAGATGCTAAAAGTGTTAAAGAACCAGTAATAATCGATTTAAAAGTTATTCCAAAAACTATGATTGATGGATATGAATCTTGGTGGAATGTTGGAGTGGCTGAAGTAGGTAAAAATAAAGAGCAAGAAGAAGTTTATAAGGAAATAATAAAAGGAAGAAACGAAGCTAGAAAATACTAGTCTATTATAAAAAATAAAGTATAAATAAGGGAGAAAAATTATGACTATTAAATTTGCGTGTGCACCAATTGCTTGGACAAACGATGATTTACCAGAACTAGGAAAAGAAAATACATTTGAACAATGTATATCAGAAATGTCACTTGCAGGATATCAAGGAACAGAAGTAGGAAATAAGTACCCAAGAGATCCAGAAATTCTTAAATCATACCTTGAGCCTAGAAACTTAGAAGTAGCTTCAGCTTGGTTTTCAGCGTTTTTAACAACAAAACCATATGAAGAAACAAAAAAAGCTTTTATTGAACATAGAGACTTTCTACATGCAATGGGAGCAAAAGTAATAGTAGTTGCTGAGCAAGGACATTCAGTTCAAGGACAAATGGATACACCAGTATTTTCTAAAAAACCAACATTTACTGATGAAGAATGGGATAGACTTGCCGATGGACTAAACAAATTAGGTGATTTAGCCTTAGAAAAAGATATGAAGATAGTTTATCACCACCATATGGGAACAGGTGTTCAAACAACAGAAGAAGTTGATAAATTAATGGAGATGACAGATCCAGAAAAAGTATTCTTACTTTATGATACAGGTCACTTAGTATTTTCTGGAGAAGATCCAATAGCTTTCTATAAAAAGTATGCAAATAGAATTAAACATATCCATTTCAAGGATGTTAGACCTGAAAAACAAAAACAATCTAAAGAAGAAGATTGGTCATTCTTAAAATCAGTATTTCAAGGGACATTTACAGTTCCATCAGATGGATGTATTGATTTCAAACCGATTATAGACCTAATTCTAGAAAATAATTATGATGGATGGATAGTAGTAGAAGCTGAACAAGACCCAAGCTTAGCAAATCCGTTTTTATACCACAAAAAAGCTAAAGACTACATGGATTTATTAATAACTAATAAATTAATAGCAGATATGTAGGAATTATAGATTATGTTTTTTATAATAGCAAGCTTTGCCATAATAGTTTGTCTTATAGGTTTTATTGCCTATAAGAAGACTATGGGGCAAGTGGATACGACATCATCGGAAGGTTACTTTTTAGGTGGCAAGAGTCTTACAGCTCCGGTTGTAGCTGGTACGATTATCATGACCAATCTATCAACAGAGCAGATTGTAGGACAAAATGGTCAATCCTATGTTGCAGGTATGCAAGTTATGGCTTGGGAAGTCACAGCAGCGGTCGCAATTGCACTTTTAGCTTCAGTATTTTTACCAAAATATTTTAGGTATGGTATAAATACGATTTCCGATTTTATAGAAATAAGATATGATACTATGACAAAAAGAATAGTATCTATACTTTTTATCATAACTTACATGGTATCATTTATGCCAGTAGTTTTATATTCGGGAGCATTAGTATTTAATAAAATCTTTAGGGTAGACCAAATGCTTGGTATATCACCAATAGCAGCTATTACAATTATGGTTATATTTATAGGGGTTGTAGGAGTTTTATACTTATTCTTAGGTGGTATGACACTTTCAGCATACTCTGATACAATTTACCAATTTGGATTAATTATTGGTGGTCTTGCAATCCCTTTCTTAGGATTAAGGCTTTTAGGGGATGGATCATTTTTAGCGGGAATTGAACATGTAACACAAAATACACCAGAGTTATTAAACTCCATTGGTAGTGTAGATTCAAAGATAGTTCCTTGGCCAACACTGTTTACTGGAATGTTTTTTAATAACCTTTTCTTCTGGTGTACTAATCAAATGATAGTACAAAAAGCATTTGCAGCTAAAAACTTAAAGGAAGCACAAAAAGGTGCTTTGTTAGTAGGGACATTTAAAATATTTGGAGCACTTTTTCTAGTATTTCCAGGAGTAGTAGCTAGAAATTTATTTGGTGATAAGTTCTTATCACTTCCAGATGGAGCTTATCCACAACTTGTTGTAGATGTATTGCCAACATGGGCTATGGGACTTTTTGGAGCAGTTATATTTGGAGCAATCCTTTCATCATTTGCAGGAAGCTTATCTTCAACATCAACACTTTTTGCATTGGACTTCTATAGACCTATAATCAATAAAAATGCGACAGATTCACAAATGGCAAGAGTAGGTAGGATAACAAATATAACACTTGGAGTTATATCCATAATAGTGGCGCCATTTATATCAAAGGCAGGTTCTGGACTTTATGCTTTTGTACAGGAGTTTAATGGTCTATACAATATGCCACTTTTAATTATGATTGTAGGTGCTTTTTATTTCAAACAAGCAACTGCAACAGGGGCAAAAACAACAATGATTTTTCACGTAGTAGTTTACGCTCTATCAAAAATATTTTTACAAGATATTCATTACCTATATGTATTAAGTGGATTGTTCTTTGTAGACTTATTAATCTACATAATAGTAAGTAAACTTACATTTAAGGGTAATGCCTTTGAAATAAGTCATTATTCAATAGCAGAAGAAGTGGAAGTAGAACCTTGGTCTAAAGTAAAAGTATTGTCTATTGTAATTACTATCGTAGTAATATCAACATACTTATTCTTCTCACCATTGGGAATAGCAAGAATATAAATTTAAGGAGAAAAAAATGAAAAAATTAAATGTAGGAATTTTTGGAGCAGGTAGAATTGGACAAATCCATGCAATGAATTTAGTAACAAATCCAAACATAGTAATCAAAAGAATAGTCGATCCTTTTGCCGACAAATTAAAAGATTTTGAAAAACAAATTGGTATAAAACTTGAAACAGACCCAGACTTAATCTTTAATGATGATGAAATTGATGCTGTACTAATTTGTACACCAACAGATACCCACGTAGATTATATAGTAAAATCAGCTGAAAAGGGTAAACACATTTTCTGCGAAAAACCAGTTTCACTTTCTGATGAAGAATCTATGAGGGCATATAAGGCAGTAAAAAAAGCTGGAGTTAAATTCCAAATTGGTGTAAACAGAAGATATGATAGAAACTTTGCCTATGCTAAAAAACTCATTGATGAAGGAAAAGTAGGAGATCTTGAGCTTGTTAGAGTAGACTCAAGAGACCCAGAAGCACCTTCTCTTGACTATGTTAAATCTTCAGGTGGTTTATTCATGGACATGACTATTCATGATTTTGATATGGCTAGATTTTTAACAGGTCAAGAAGTAGTAGAAGTTTATACTCAAGCTACCGTCAGATGTAATAAAGAAATAGAAGGAATTGATGTTGATACTGCTATAATAAATCTTAAGTTTGAAGATGGAACAATTGGAGTTATTTTAAACTCAAGAAGAGCAGCATATGGTTATGACCAAAGAGTTGAAGCTTTCGGTTCTAAGGGAACAACTATGGTAGAAAATGACCTTGAAGCAAATGTTATACTTGCTGATAAAGATGGTTACCATATTCCAAATCCAGAATTCTTCTTCCTACAAAGATACACAGGTGCTTATAATGCTGAAATTAATGACTTTGCTGATGCTGTATTTAATGATAGGGAAACATCCGTAACAATAGAAGATGCTATTATGGCACAAAGAATAGCCATAGCTGCCAAAGAATCACTTGATTCTGGAAAACCTGCTAAAGTAAGGATGATAGACTAATGGCAAATAAGAAAAAAATTCTTATAATAGCTGAAACTGGTATATCTGCTCAGCTTTTTAAAGAAAGATTTCAACACTTTATAAATATGTCTAAGTCATGTGCATGTGTTGAGCTTGCAAGTTTAAATACCTTTGTCGACAATCTAAATGAAAAAAAATATACACATATACTTGTAGCACCAAATGCACATATACTAAAAGACCATATTAAAGAATACCTAAGAAGAGTTGATTCTACAGATACAAAAGTAGAACTTATATCAGAAACTGATTATCTAAGCATGAACGTTGAAAAAATAATGTTAGATCAATTATAAAGGAGATTTTATGATTAAAATTGGACACATAGGACTTGGTAGAATGGGACTTTTCCATGCAGAAAATATTAGCCAAATGAATGATGCAGAACTTTTTGCTCTTTGTGATTTAGATGAAGAAAAATTGGCAAAAGAGGCAAAAAGATTAAATGTTAAAAAAACCTATACTGATTTTGATGAAATGATAAAAGATGATGAGATAGATGCTATAACTATTACTAGTCCGTCTCACCTTCATACAGAACAAATTTCTAAGGCTCTCAAGGCTGGAAAACACGTATTTTCTGAAAAGCCACTGGGAACAACAGTTGAACAATGCAAATTAGCAGAAAAGGCTGTAGAAGAAAATCCAGACCAAGTTTTCATGCTTGGTTTTATGAGAAGATTTGACAAGTCTTATCAATATGCTAAAAAGGCAATTGAAGCTGGAAAGATTGGAAAAGTATACATGGTAAGATCCTACTCTCAAGATCCTACAGCAAAAATTGAAGGAGCAATAGCCTTTGGACCACATTCAGGTGGAGAATTCTTAGATATGTGTGTTCATGATATAGACCTAATGAGATGGTTTATAGGAAGTGAACCTAAAAAAGTTTGGGCTATAGGTGGTTGTTATGCTTATCCTGAATTTGCTGATTGGAATGATGGGGACAATGTATCAGCACTTATGAAGTTTGAAAATGATGCTATGGGTTTCTTATTTGCAGGAAGAACTGCACCTCATGGCTACAACGTTGAAACTGAAATAATGGGTACAGAGGGCATTATAAGAATTGGTTCAGTTCCGCAAAAAAACCTAGTAGAAATACTAGATAGCACTGGTATAAGGAAAGAAATAAGCCAAGATTTTATAGAAAGATTTTCAGATAGTTTCAAAGATGAAATGAAAGAATTCATCTCTTGTGTAAAAGAAGGTAGGAAACCAGAAATTACAGTATATGATGGAACTGCAGTATCAGAAATAGCTTACAAATGCAAAGAATCATTTGAAAGTGGAGAACTAGTTGAACTTTAAAAAACATATAACTTATCCTAAAAAATAATTACTTTATTAAAGACCTGGAAATATCTAGGTCTTTAATTTATGGAAAGATTTAGTGATTAACAAAATATAAAGAAAATGGTAAAGTATATGAAGACATTAATTATATAAGGAGGCTTTATGAATTGTCTTATTGGACAGTCGGGTGGACCTACGGCTGTTATTAATTCATCCCTGGCAGGAGCTATCCAAGCAGGGATTGACTTGAACTTCGATGAAATATATCTTTCTTTAAATGGAATAGTTGGGCTATTAGATGATAGGATTGAAGAAGTCGATAGGAAAAAATTTGAAAAAGTTGATGCTAAAGATAGGCTTAAGAAAAGACCATCTTCTATACTTGGATCTTGTAGGTTTAAACTTCCAGAAGACTTAAATGATGAAGTTTATAAAAATATATTTGAAAGCTTAAAAAAATACAGAATTTCAACTTTTGTCTATATAGGTGGAAACGACTCGATGGACACAGTAATGAAATTAAATGCTTATATAAAAAAAGAGACCATAGATTGGATAAATATTGTAGGATGTCCTAAGACCATTGATAATGATTTATGTGAGATGGATCACTCACCAGGTTTTGGCTCTGCAGCTAAATTCGTAAATACAGCTTTAAGGCAAATTAGACTTGATTGTGATATTTATCCTATAAAATCCATAACCTTTGTAGAAATAATGGGCAGAAATGCAGGCTGGCTTACAGCTACATCTTATCTTGCAAATTACAAAAGAAATAAGGATATAGTAAACCTAGCCTATCTTCCAGAAGATTCTAAATCACTTGAGGATATAAAAAAAGAAATAAATAAAAAATTGGAAGAAGATAATAACCTTGTAATTGCTGTATCAGAAGGATTTATGGATAGGGAAAAAATACTTTCTAATGATAAGAAAAAATCATTTGACCAAGGTTTTAACCACCCAGTAATAGCTGGTATAGGGCAAAAAATATCAGACTATATTCACAATGAACTTGATATAAAAACTCGTTGTGTTGAACTTAATATAATCCAAAGAACAAGTTTTTTAATATCAAAACAAGATTCTAATGAAGCTTATGAGCTAGGTTATCTTTCTGTCAAAAAAGGAAAGGATAATACAAACCTAATTCCAATACTAAAACGAGAAAGAGATAATCCTTATAAGCTTATATATGATACAACTGAACCTATAAATATCGCCAACAAGGAGAAAAAAATCCCTCAAGAATGGCTTGACGATAGAAAAATATTAAAAGAGAAAATCTTAACCTATACCCTTCCTTTAATAAAAGGAGAAATAGAACAAGAGTTTACAGATGGTATGTTTGACTATGTAAAATTAGAAGATTTCATCAAATAAAAAATCCCCAATTAAGGGGATTTTATCTTATAAGCTTTCTAAGTCCATAAAATAAGAAAGTTTTTATATTGAATCTAAGAAATTTCTTATTTTAGAATCTAATTCAGAAATTATTTTTTTAAAGTAGCTATCATCTTTTCCGCTAGGGTCATCTATTGACCACTCTATATATTCATAATTATAATCCATAGAAGGACACACAACACCACACCCCATACTTACAACATAGTCTACTTTTCCAATATCTTCTATTAATTTAGGTTTTTGACTTTTACTCATATCTATATTATATATCTCTTTCATAAGCCTAATAGCATCGGGATTAATTTCGTTTTTTAAATGAGTCCCTGCAGAGAATATTTTAAATTCTCCTTTATTATAAAGCTTAGCTAAAGCTTCTGAAATTTGACTTCTACACGAATTATGTGTGCAGATAAAGGCTATTTTTTTCATGATTTAAACAACTTTCTTGATTTATTGGCAATGTTTACTAATAGTAACATTATTGGAACTTCTGTTAAAACTCCAACTGTCGTAGCTAAAGCTGCTGGAGAGTCCATACCAAAAAGTGCTATGGCTACAGCTACTGCAAGTTCGAAAAAGTTGGAGGCACCTATCATACAAGCTGGTGCTGCAACTTTAAAAGGAAGTCTTATAAGTCTGCTTGATATAAAGCTTATAGCGAAGATTAAAAAGGTTTGTAAGGTTAGAGGAATTGCTATAAGAATAATATGACTTGGATTTGAAACAATGGTATCGCTTTGAAATGAGAAAATCAAAATCAAGGTAAGCAAAAGACCAACAGTGGTTAATCCATCAAACTTCTTTATAAATTTATTTTCAAAGTAAAAAATTCCTTTACTTTTTTCTACTATATGTCTGGTAAAAATGCCAGCTATGAGTGGAATTACAACAAATAAAACCACAGATAAGATTAAAGTATCCCAAGGTACATAAACATTTGTAACTCCTAGCAAAAATTTAACTATAGGAACAAAGGCAATAAGTATAATAAGGTCATTACTTGCTACTTGAACAACAGTGTAAGCAGGATCCCCTTTTGTCAGATGGCTCCATACAAACACCATGGCAGTGCAAGGAGCAGCTCCCAAAAGTACAGCACCAGCAAGATATTCACGTGCAAGATTTACATCAATAACTCTTGAAAATACAACAAAAAAGAAAAACCAAGCTATTAAAAACATGGTAAAGGGTTTGATAGCCCAATTTACAAGCCAAGTAAGAAATAAACCCTTGGGATTTTTGCCGACATTTTTAATAGATTGGAAATCTACTTTCATCATCATAGGATATATCATAAGCCATATTAGGATTGCCATAGGTATTGATACGTTAGCATATTGAAATTTATTTAAAAAATTAGGAATTTGAGGTATAAATTGTCCTATGAATATTCCTATAACCATACAAATAATAACCCATATAGATAAATACCTATTAAAAAAACTAATTTCCTTTTTACTATCTTTCATCTTCTCTCCTTTTTTTTAAATAAGCTTTGTAAACTTTCTATAATTTCATCGGTCATATCTTTTGATAGGTTATAATAAGACCATTTTTCCTTTTTTTGACATTCCACAAGCCCACATTCACAAAGAATTTTCATGTGGTGAGATAGGGTAGACTGACTTATTTCAAGGTAATCTAATATTTCACAAGCACATTTTTTTTCTGTTTGTAGAATACCTATTATTCTAAGCCTATTTTCTTCAGATAAGGCTTTATAAATTTTAGCTTGTTTTTCTAAATCCATAATAACTCCTTCCAATTATTAGTATAAAGCTCATATCGATAGCTGTCAATATGAAATAAAAAATACCAGGATAAGACTTGGCTTAAACTGGTATTTGTAATATTTTTACTTTATAAATTATATTTTCTAAACTTGTTCAAAAAATAAAACTTCTTTTCCATCGACAACCTTTGATGGAATTCCTATTTTCCCCTCTTCTTTTATTTTTTCAAATCCTTCAAGCTTATCCCTATATGATAGAAATTTCTTTAGATTGGATAAAGGTCCGTTTATATTTATGAGTTTTGCTCCTTTTCCATAATAATTTTCATCATTTTCAAAATTTTTTATAACTTCAGTACAATGTGGACATTTTTCTGATACAAATATTTCAATCATGATTTCCTCCTATAATATACATATTTAAAATTAGTATCATTTTCGTTTATTATGTCAGATTCCTTATAAATTTCAAAATTTTTGTCATTATCAAAATTATGAAGGAAAGTATCAGCATCTTTTTTAGTATCTATTTTTGTGATAATAGCTTCATCACAGAAAGATAGTAAAAGCTCTACTATTTCATTTCCTCCTATTACAAAAATATCCCTATCATTTTTATTTTTTTCAAGATAGGATAAAAGTTTTACTACATTATTAAAAACAAGTCCGTCATTTATTTTGTAATCCTTATTACGAGTTAGAACTATATTCTCTCTTCTAGGAAGACCTCCTCCCATAGACTCATATGTTTTTCTACCCATTATTACTATGTTATTTAGGGTAAGCTTTTTAAAATGGGCTAGATCTTTTTTTAATCTAAATAAAAGTTTATTATCCTTTCCTATTCCAAAATCCCTATCAACAGCTAGAATTATTTTCATATTTATTCCTCCTGGACTATTTGCTTTTTATTATATCATAGTAAAATTTATAGATTAAATTATTAAGTTGGGTAAGAGTATACTAAATAATGATTACAAAGGAGTAAAAAATGAAATTTTTTCTAGACACAGCAAATGTCGAACAAATAAAGCGAATAAATGACCTAGGTCTATGTGATGGGGTAACAACCAATCCCTCACTCATAAACAAAGAAGGAAGAGACTTCAAAGAAGTAGTAACAGAAATAGCATCAATAGTAGATGGCCCAATATCAGCAGAAGTTACAAGCTACACATACGATGAGATGGTAAAACAAGCAAGAGAAATAGCAAAATGGGCAGAAAATATAGTAGTAAAGATACCAATGACAGAAGAAGGTCTAAAAGCAATAAACACCCTTTCAAAAGAAGGGATAAAGACAAACTGTACCCTAATATTCTCAGTAAGCCAAGGACTAATGGCAGCAAAAGCAGGAGCAAGCTATATATCACCATTTATAGGAAGAATAGACGATATGGGAGAAGATGGAGTAGAACTAATCTATAAATTAAAACAAGTTCTAGAAAACTATGGACTTGAAAGTGAAATAATAGCAGCATCAATAAGAACAAACAAACATCTAGAAGAAGCAGCCTTAGCAGGAAGTGATATAGCAACAATACCAGGAACATTATTTGAGAAAATGTGGACCCACCCACTAACAAGTCAAGGAATAGAAAATTTCAAAAAAGACTGGGATAGCTTTGTTAGAAGAGAAAAGTAACATAATACTTTGCTAAATATAAAAATTTTTAAAATACTTGACAAAGAGTCTTTATAAATTTATATTTAATAGGTCGCAAACGTTTGGATAAAAGGCATAATAAAAGAGGTGCTTATATGAATATATTAAATTTTGGTTCTGTAAATATAGATTCTTATTTTAAGGTTGATCATATTGCAAGGCCTGGAGAAACTATTTCATCAATTTCATTGAAAAAAAAGCCAGGCGGTAAGGGATTAAACCAATCGATTGCCTTAAAAAAAGTTTATGATAATTTATATCATGCTGGTCTTTTTGGTAATGATGGAGAATTTATTAAAAACTTGTTTGAAGAAAATTCAATTAATACAAAATTTTTTAGAAGGTCTAATAGTGATACAGGAAACGCTCTTATTCAAGTCGATAAGAATGGAGAGAACTCAATTGTTTTATACAAGGGAGCAAACTTTGATATAGATGAGAAATTTGTAGATGAAGTATTGGATTATTTCTCAAAAGATGATGTCTTAGTTTTACAAAATGAGATTTCATCTCTTTCCTATATAGTAGATAAGGCAAAGGAGAAGAGGATGAAAATAGTCCTTAATCCATCACCTATAAATGAGGTTATTTTTAATCTTGACTTTAGTAAACTAGACCTACTTGTCCTAAATGAAACAGAAGCTAAGGATATAAGCAAGTTTTCTAACAATGATGAGATAATTGAATTTTTTAGAAGGACTTATCCAGATTTGAAGGTAATCTTAACTCTTGGGGCAAATGGTTCTATTTATTTTGATAAGGATGAACTTATTAAACAAAAGGCATATATAGTTAATACTGTTGATACAACTGGGGCTGGAGATACCTTTATGGGATTTTTTGTAGGAAGTTATTATAAGGGAGATGATATAAAAAAAGCTATGGATTTGGCATCAATAGCATCAGCTCTAGCTTGTATGAAAGATGGAGCTTCAACTTCTATCCCAAGTATAGAAGAAGTTAAAAAATTCAGGGAGAATTTATCATGAAAAAAAATGGAATTTTAAATTCAGAGATTTCCAAAGCTCTTTCAGATTTGGGACATACTGATCTCATAGCCATAGGAGATTGTGGGCTTCCAATAGAAAGTGATAAAAAAATTGACATATCCTTAAAGTTAGGAGAACCTAAATTTATTGATGTTTTAGAGACATTACTCAATGAGTATATCTGTCAAGGATATATTTTGGCAAGTGAGATTAAAGAGAAAAACAAGAAGCAAGAAGCAGCTATAAAAAAGCTCCTTCCAAACATCAAACCAAGCTATGTTAGTCATGAAGACTTTAAAAGAAAGCTTTCAGCTTGTAAGTTCATAATAAGAACAGGAGAAACTACTCCTTACTCTAATATTATTCTCGAATCAGGAAATATTTTCTAGGAGTTTAATATGAAAGTACAAATGAATAATATATATAAGTCATTTGGAAAAAATCACGTACTTAGAGGGGTTGATTTTTCTATAGAAGGTGGGGATATACATGCCCTTGTAGGAGAAAACGGGGCTGGAAAGTCAACTCTTATGAACATCCTATCAGGAATTTTAGAAAAAGATGAAGGTGAGATAATTGTCGATGAAAGAAAAATTTCTATAGACAAGCAGGATATTGCAAAAAATCTTGGAATTTCCTTTATTCATCAAGAACTGATAGACTTTCCAGATCTCTTAGTTTATGAAAATATTTTCATGAATCAAGAGATAAAAAAGGGGTTTTTTCTTGACTTTAAAAAAATGAAAGAGAAATGTAAGAAACTTTTTGACTCTCTAGATATAAATATTAATCCAGAAGAGAAAGTAAGAAATTTATCTGTAGGTCAAAGGCAGATGATGGAAATTGCAAAAGCCAACCTAAATGAAGTTAAACTTTTAATCCTTGATGAACCAACAAGTGCTCTTACTAATAATGAGATAAAAAAGCTATTTGAATTAATGTCAAGACTTAAGAAAAACAATGTAGCTATGATTTATATATCTCATAGGATGGAGGAGATTTTCTCTCTTTCTAATAAAATAACAGTAATGAGAGATGGAAAGTCAGTTGCCCTTCTTGATACTGAAAAGACTAATGAAAATGAAGTAGTATCTCTTATGGTGGGTAGAGATATAGGAGATTTTTATCCTGAGATAGAAAATAGACCTGGTGATGTAATACTTGAGCTTAAAAATTTTACAAGCAAGAATTATTTTAAAGATATAAATATAAAACTTAAAAAGGGTGAGATTTTAGGTATTTCTGGACTTATGGGGGCAGGAAGAACTGAAATTATGAGGTCTTTTTTTGGGCTTGACCCAAAAGATAGTGGCGAGGTTATCTTAAATGGAAAACATATAACTATTAAAAACCCACAAGATGCTATAGCAAATAGAATTGCTTTTGTTACTGAAAATAGACAGGAAGAAGGCTTGGTATTAGATGAATCTATTAGGGAGAATATTTCTTTGATAAATTTTAAAGAAATCCTTGATGGTGGATTTATAAATAAAAAAAAGGAAGAGACCCTAAGTCAAAAATTAAAAGATGATTTTAAGATAAAGGCTATGGATATTGAAACAAAGACAGGTGATCTTTCAGGAGGTAATCAACAAAAGGTTGTAATAGCCAAGTGGTTTGCCATAAATCCACAAATTCTAATTTTAGATGAACCAACAAAAGGGGTAGATGTAGGTGCTAAAAGAGAAATTTATAATCTAATTTCAAATCTTACTGAAAAAGGCCTTTCAGTTATCCTTATCTCATCAGATCTTCCAGAGCTTTTAAGTTTATCTGATAGGATTTATGTAATTTATGAAGGCTCTCTTCAAGGTGAAATACTTAAAGAAGATGCAAACCAAGAGAAAATTATGACTCTTGCAACAGGAGGAAGTTTATGAAAGAGAAGTCAAAAAGTTTCTTGAAATCCAATAAGAATGTAGGAACTATAATTGCACTTTTGGTGCTTATTGTTTTTGTATCAGTTCTAAACCCTAGGTTTATAAGGCCATCAAATCTTATGAATCTTTTAAGACAACTTATAGTAAATGGTTTTATAGCGTTGGGTATGACATTTGTAATACTTACTGGTGGAATAGATTTATCAGTAGGTTCTATGCTTGCTTTAACATCTGCTATTTTTGCAGGGCTTTTAGCAAGTGGTATTAATGTATTTTTAGCTATTTTTATAGCTATAGCCTTAGGATTGTTATTAGGTTTTATAAATGGTTTATTTATAACAAAAGGAAAACTTGCGCCATTTATAGTAACCCTTGCCTCAATGACCATTTATAGGGGAATCACACTAGTTTATACAGATGGTAGACCAATTCCAGGACAAAGAGATAACTTTGTATTTGCCTTCTTAGGGAGAGGAAGAGTTTTAGGTATTCCATTCCAAGTTATTCTATTTTTAATAGTATTTATAATACTTTCTCTAGTGTTAAATAAGACAGCCTTTGGTAGGAGGGTTTATGCAGTAGGAGGAAATGAAAAAGCAAGTTTTATATCAGGTATAAATATAGGAAAAGTAAAAATAATTGTTTATATGATATCAGCCTTAATGAGTGTACTTTCAGGACTAGTATTAACATCAAGACTTAACTCAGCCCAACCAACAGCAGGTACAAGTTATGAAATGGATGCCATAGCAGCAGTAGTTTTGGGTGGATGTTCTATGTCAGGTGGTCAAGGTTCACTTTTTGGTACACTTATAGGTGTACTTATACTAGGGGTATTGAACAATGGTCTTAACCTATTGGGAGTTTCAAGTTTTTACCAACAAATAGTTAAAGGTATTGTAATCTTTATAGCAGTTTTAATCGACCGTAAGAGAAGCAAATAGGAGAGAAAAATGAAAAAAATATCTAAAATATTATTAAGCTTATTGCTTGGACTTTTTGTATTTACAGCATGCTCTATTGAAGGAGGAAAGGACAAGGCAGATGATAGTTCAAATAAAGCTATCACAAAAGAAGAAAAAGAAGATGAGAAAGAAGACTTAGCTGATATAAAAATAGGTGTATCAATGTCTACACTAAATAACCCATTTTTTGTGTCAGTAAGAGAGGGTATAGAAGAAGTAGCTAAAGATAAGAAGGTAAATGTAGTTATAATGGATGCTCAAAATGACTCATCAACTCAATCAAATCAAGTAGAAGATCTTATAACCCAAGGACTTGATTTAATAATCATAAACCCAGTAGACTCAACAGCTATATCACCATCTGTACAAAATGCAAATGATGCAAACATTCCAGTAATCTGTGTAGATAGAAAATCAGATGAAGGTAAAGTAGTATCTTTAGTTGCAAGTGATAATGTAAAAGGTGGAGAAATGGCTGGAGAATTCATACTAAAAGCTGTTGGAGAAGGAGCCCAAGTAGTTCAACTTGAAGGAATACCTGGAGCAAGTTCAACAAGGGAACGTGGAGAAGGATTTAAGAATGCTACAGATGGAAAAATAGATCTTGTAGCTAGCCAAACTGCAAATTTTGATAGGGCAGAAGGAATGAGTGTAATGGAGAACTTACTTCAAGCTCATCCAGAACTTAAGGCAGTATTTTCACAAAATGATGAAATGGCAATGGGGGCTGCTGAAGCAATTAAGGCAAGTGGCAAAAATATAACCATAGTAGGTTTTGATGGAAATGAAGATGCCTTAAAGGCTGTTGAAGAAGGAAAGTTATCGGCAACAGTTGCTCAAAAACCAAAAGAAATGGGCAAGATTGCTTTGGAAACTGCAATAAAATATCTTCAAGGTGAAAAAGTAGAAGAGTATGTGGCAAGTCCACTTGAACTAGTAAAATCTAAATAAAAAATAACTTGATCTTCCAATATTTACAAGGCTTTTGCAAGAGTAATTCATGCAAGAGCCTTTTTAAATTGAAATCTTAAAATATTAAAACTTATAAAAATATTGTTAAAATTTTAATTTTAATATATAAATAGAAAAATCTTTGTTTTAGAGTAAGTTTATATTTGAGGAGTTTTTATGATAGAAAAATTATTTAAAAAAATACCAGCAGGGAATATGATGATTCCCTTGTTTATAACAGCAATATTAAATTCATTTTTTCCAAATCTATTTACTATAGGAAAATTTTCCAAACATCTTTTTACAACAGAAGGAATGGTTGGACTTATGGCATTAAATCTAACCATATCTGGAACAGGGCTTAGATTTGAAAATCTAGCAACTGCAGTAAAAAGAACAGGGATTATATCTATAGCCAGAGTTTTTATAGGGGTAGTGATAGTATTTTTAGTATCTAAATTTTTTGGAAAAGAAGGTATATTTGGTATATCAATCCTTGCCTTAGTATGTGGGACTTTAAATCATAACAATTCAGTTTTTATCTCCTTAAATCTTGAATATGGGGATGAAATTGATAATGCGGGCGCAGGAATTGCGGGCATTATTACAGGCCCTTTTTTAGCTCTTTTGATATTTGGATCAAGTGGTATGGCAAATATTTCAGTATTAAATATTATAGACTCCATAGTACCTCTTATTTTTGGTATGATTATTGGAAATATAGACCATGAATTTGGAGAAAATTTAAGGAAATGTCAAAAATATATAATAGTATTTTTAGGTCTTAGCATGGGAGCTGGAATAAATATATTTGATATATTTAAGGGAGGACTTTCAGGGATTCTTCTTGGCGTAATAGTAGTATTTATAATGGGTTCATTTACAGTATTTATAGATATGAAGATAAATAAAAGGAGAGGACATTCTGCTTGGGCAATTTCAACAACAGGAGCCAACGCCATAGCAGTTCCTGCAATCATTGGCTCAATAGACAAGACTTGGATGCCTTTTGTAGAAATAGCAACAGCTCAGGTTGCTGCATCAGTTATATTTACTATTATAGTAATCCCCTTAATAACTTCATGTTGGGCAAATAAATATGAGCAAGCTTAGTCTTGCTTTTTTTTATTTGAACAAAGAACTTTAAACATTTTATTTTCATTTTATAGCAATAGGGAAATATCTATAAAGATTTACCTTATACAAATAAATGCGGTATAACATAAGAATGAGGGCACGTGTTCAACAAATCTAAAATTAAGGAAGCATTATGTTTTTAGCATTAAAAGAAATGAAAAAGGAAAAAGGAAGATTCATTCTTATAATATCAATAGTAGTTTTAATATCATACTTGGTATTTTTCCTAACATCCCTTGCCTATGGCCTTTCATCTTCAGATAGATTGGCAGTAGACTTATGGAATGGAAATAGAGTTATTTTACAAAAAGGAACAAACAAGAATATTCTATCATCTGTTCTAGAAAAAGAAGATATTGATAAGTTCAAAGGTCATGACATATCTCCGATAAATGTATTAAGTGCGGTAGCCTATAAAAATGGAGATACAAGTGAGAATACAACTTATTCAATATTCATTATGGGACTTGATAAGAAATCTAAGGCAAGGCCAAGTATTGTTGAAGGAAGAGATATAGAAGATTTTACTAAGGAGATTGTAGGCTCTAAATCACTTAAAGATGAAGAAGGATTTAAATTAGGAGATAAGATTAGACTTTCTCAAAATGATAAAGAGTATGAAATAGTTGGGTTTACAGAAGAAAGTAAGTTTTCAGTAAGACCAGTATTTTATACATCTGTTGAAAGTGCATCAAATCAAGCTATGAATTATAAAAAAGAAGATGCAGATACATCGCCTCAGATGCCCCATAATTCACCAGAAAGAATTTCAGGAATAATTGTCCATGATGACAAAAAAATTGAAAATGATAATTATGATATAGTAGAGATTAATGAATTTATAAAAAAATTGCCAGGATATACAGCACAAAACCTTACCTTTATAATGATGATAGGATTTTTGATAGTTATATCATCAATAGTTTTAGGAGTTTTTATTTATATAATAACTATGCAAAAGAAACAAACTTTTGCTATTCTTAAAATTCAAGGAATATCAAGTTACTATATATCGAAATCAGTTATATTTCAAACATTGATATTAGTTTTCTTGGGAGTTTTAATAGGGTTAGGGTTGACATATATATCAAATATATTCTTGCCAGCTAAAGTTCCTTTTAAAGTGAATTTTACTAATTACCTAATAATAAGTTTACTTATGATTATAACAAGTCTTCTTGGGGCAATTTTCTCAGTAAGAGCAGTTTCAAAAGTAGAAGCATTGGAGGCTTTAGAATAATGGAAATTATAAAATTTGATAATGTAAAAAAATACTTCAAAGATGGAGATGAAAAAATAGAAGCCTTAAAGGATACATCATTTTCAATAAATAAGGGAGAGCTTGTAGCAGTTATAGGACCATCAGGCTCTGGCAAGTCAACCATGCTTACTATGATGGGAGGACTTCAAAAACCAAGTGAAGGCTCTATAAGTTTTAAAGATGAAAATATAAGCAAAAAAAGTGAGAAAGACCTTGCAAACCTTAGGTTTGATAAAATAGGTTTTATCCTTCAATCATCAAACTTAGTATCATACCTTACTATTATGGATCAATTTAAATTGGTAGATAAGTTTGGGAAAAACAAATTTGATGAAAAAAGAGCAGAAAATCTTTTGAAAAAACTTGATGTATATAAAAGAAAGGATAAGTATCCAACAGATCTTTCTGGTGGAGAAAGGCAAAGAGTTGCTATAGCAAGGGCTCTTTATCCATCTCCTGACCTAATCCTAGCAGATGAACCCACAGCAAGTCTTGATACAAAAAGAGCCATTGATGTAGTTAAAATACTTAAAAATTTAAGTAGAGAAGAAGATGTATCAATTGTGATGGTAACTCATGATATTAGGC
The DNA here is from genome assembly GCF_009696575.1 of Anaerococcus porci. Classification (GTDB taxonomy): domain Bacteria; phylum Bacillota; class Clostridia; order Tissierellales; family Peptoniphilaceae; genus Anaerococcus; species Anaerococcus porci. The sequence continues at coordinate 94,414 of NZ_VULQ01000005.1, forward strand.
TTGTAGATTATTGTGATAGGGTATTTAAAATAGTGGATGGTAATTTGAAAGAAGAAATTTAATAATTAAACAGTAATACCAAAGTTATTAACATAGTAACTTTGGTGTTTTTTTATCAATAGAAAGGTTCTATAATAAGGGTAAAATATAAAAAAGAGGTTAGTAATTATGGGATATATAAACTTATTCTTTTTCTTTTCATTTCTAGGATTTGTATGGGAGACAGCCTGGGTTAGTTTAAATGAAAAAAAATTTGCTAATAGGGGATTTTTAAAGGGACCTATTCTACCAATATATGGTTTCGGTGCTATAAGTGTAATATTTTCAACAAGAAATCTTTACAATAAATTATCTATATTTATAGTAGGAAGTATAATTGCAACGATTTTAGAACTTATAACAGGCTGGGCAATAGAAAAATTATTTAAGATAAGATACTGGGATTACGATGAAAGATTCTTAAATTATAAGGGGTATATTTGCTTGAGATCTTCGCTTTTTTGGGGATTCATATCTATATTTTTATATGATTTAACCTATAAATTTGTAATGCCTAAAATAAAGATATATGAAAATTCAAATATTAGTTTTATAAGTTATATTTTAATATTTTTATTTTTACTCGATACATATCTTTCTATAAAAGATGCTTATGGATTTAGAAAGCTTATAGAAATGGAAGAAAAAGCAGAAGCTTATAAGAAAGTGTTAAAAGAAAATCTTGATCAAAAAAGAAAGAATCTAGACGAAAAAATAGATGAAATAAAAGATGATAGTCTTGAAATAAGAAGAGAGTTAGAAAGAAACTTTAGTGAGAATATAAAAGATTATGTAAAAAAATCTAAAGATAAAGAACTTAGATTTAGAAACAGGATCCTTAGCTTAATAGAATCTTATGAGTTTAGAAAAGAAGAAAATAAAGAAAGATTAATTCAAATTATAAATGGGTATTATAAAGAAAGGATAAAAAAATATAAAAAGCTTGAAAGGAATATAAGTAAACTTTCTAAAAGAAATAAACTTTCATATAGATTTAAAAATAAAGATTAGTGGAGATAGATATGTATATATTAATAGTGAGTTTTATAATTCCAATCACCTTAATAATATTGTCTATTTATTTATCATATAAGGCTAAATCTAAGATAAGTAAACACTCAGGTTTTAGGACAAAACTTTCAATGAAGGATGAAAAATCTTGGTATAAAGCTCAAAAATTAGCATCTAAATATTCATTTTATGGTGGAATAATAGCTATAATATTAACACTTGTATTTATTAATGTAGGGGATATAAATGAAAAAAATCTCTTGATTCTTACATTTATACAATTGTTCATATTAATATCTGTATCCTTAATAACTCAAATAAATTTAAAAAAGCATTAAAAAACGGCTCTTGCAAAATGAATTATTCATTGCAAGAGCCTATTAATTTGTTATTTTATATTAAGTTCTTTATATTCATTGTCAGTATCTTCAGCTATACCTTCGTTTGTAACGTAGCCATCATAGGTATTGATACCAGAAATTAATTCTGGGAATTTTTCACAAGCGGCTTTTAAACCTAGGTTTGCTATTGCTTTAGCATATTTTGTTGTAGCATTAGATAGGGCATAGGTTGAAGTTATAGCAACTGCACCTGGAATATTAGCTACTGCATAGTGGATTACACCATGTTTCGTAAATACTGGATTTGTATGGCTTGTTGCATGACCTTTTGTAATATCAGTAGAACCACCTTGATCTATAGCAACATCAACTATTACAGAACCTTCTTTCATTTGTTTTACTGTATCTTCTTTAATAAGTTGAGGTGCACGTCTTCCTGGGATTAAAACAGTTGATATAACCAAGTCTGCATCTCTTACAGATGACTCTATATTCATCGGATTAGAATAAACTGTTTCAATCTTATCTGGGAAAAGGTCTTGAAGATGTGCTAGAGCATCTATATTTACATCAAGTACTGTAACTCTAGCTCCCATACCAGCTGCTATTCTTGTTGCAGCAGTTCCTACAGTACCAGCACCAATTATAACTACATGAGCAGGTCTAACTCCTGGAACTCCTTGGAGAAGTATTCCACGGCCACCTTCAGGTTTTGTTAAATATCTTGCACCTTCTTGCACAGACATCCTTCCAGCAATCTCACTCATTGGTCTAAGAAGTGGAAGCTTATCATCAAGTTGAACAGTTTCATATCCTATGGCTGTAACTTTTTTCTCTCTTAGTATATCTGTAAGTTCTTTATTTCCTGCAAGGTGGAGATATGTATAAAGAATAAGACCTTCTCTTAGATATTTATATTCTTCTTTTAAAGGTTCCTTAACCTTATAAATCATATCAGAATTCTCCCAAATTTCTTTGGCACTGTCTACAATCTTCGCTCCTACATTTTCATAATCTTTATTATCTATTCCTGAATCAAGGCCTGCATCCTTTTCAATCCAAACCTCATGATCTGCTTTTACTAACTCTGCTACAGCGCCAGGTACTATAGCAACTCTAGATTCTTGATCTTTTATTTCTTTAGGTATTCCTATAATCATATTTCCTCCTTAGTTAGAAAATATTGTACTAGATATTTATACCCAAAGTCAAAAAAAATTAACATGATAAAGTTTCCTAAAAAACATAATTTTCTAGATAATAAGCTATACCATCTTCATCATTAGACTTTGTAACAAAGTTTGCTATTTTTTTTATTTCATCAGTTCCATTTTCCATTACTACACCAACCCCTGCCATTTCAATCATTGTAAGGTCATTTTCCTCATCGCCAAAAGCTATGACATCTTTCATATCCATATTATAATAATTTGCAATTTCAAGCAAAGATCTTCCCTTATCAATTCCTTTTGGCATAATTTCATAATAATAAGGAGTAGACTTAACTTGGGCAGTTTTATCAAAAAACTTATCCTTAAGCTTTTCAGCATCCTTATCTATGAGGGCTGGGTCTTGGGAAAACATGATTTTATTTATAGGAAAATCCAATGTATCTGCTAAATTTTTAATAACCTTATATGTTGTAAAGGCCTTTTCACAAACCTCATCTAAAACATAGGTATCGTGAGAATTTGTAATAATACCATCATCTGTATAAATAATATAGCCCATATCTATATTATCTTCACTGAATTTTAGAATTTCCTTGGAAAGTTCTATATCTAAAGCATGGTTAATCAATACTTCTTTAGTTTGAAAATTAGTAATCCTACCACCATTAAAATTAGACAAAAGTCCATTATATTTATCAAACTCTAGTTTTTTAGCAAAAGGAAACACTCCAAAAGGATCACGTCCTGAGGCTATAACAACTATATGACCTAATTTTTGAGCTTTAATCAAGGCTTCTTTAGTTCTCTGACTAATCTGTCTATTAGAATCCAGCAAAGTTCCATCTATATCAACAGCAATAATTTTTTTCATTATTCCTCCATCTTTATCTTTTCAAAAATATAATATTTAAAATTGTCTTTTCTATGATTATATTTTACTTAATAATTTAATCAAATAAACATCTTCCGTAAGTTTAAGGAAAATGTTTGAGTGGAGCTTATCTTAAATACTGGTTATAATTATTTTACAAGGTGGTTATATGATAGAAACTAGATTAAAACAAATATTTGACTACTTGACTTCGGACTATGATTATCACACGTCTATGGAAATAGGAGAGATAATGGAATTATCTTCTAAAACCATAAGAAAAGAGATAAATCTATTAAATTCAAAGATAAAAGATAAGGGGGCGATAATAGAATCTAAAACAGGAAAGGGATATCTTTTCAAAATATTAGATGAAAAAAAGTTTAAAAATTTCCTTAAAAATGATTGGTACAAATATGCTTACTTTCAAGAAGAAAGTGGAGATAAGGAATTAAGATATGAAAATATCTTAAGAATGTTTTTATTTTCAAGCTCTTATATAAAACAACATGAACTAGCTGAAAACTTTCATGTGAGTGAATCTCAAATAAATAAGGATTTACCTATTATTAGGGATACCTTAAAAGATTACAATCTAGAATTAGTATCTAAGCCATATTATGGCATGAGAATTGAAGGGAGTGAGAAAAATATAAGACTTGCTATCAAAAATGAAATAGGTGAAGATCCCTCATTATTTGATGATGATGAAAATAAGGTTTTATTTAATAAGATTCAAGATATAGTTGATGAACTAGATTTTGGAGAAGATTATTATATGCCATATGTAAACTTCAAAAATTTAGTTATACATATCTATATATCTATACTAAGAATAAGACAGAAAAAATACATCAAACTTTCAAAAGAAATGGAAAAGAAAGTTGTATCTTATGAAGAATTTAAGATAGCTAATAAAATTGTAAAAGAACTTCAAGGCAAACTTGAAATAACAATTCCAAAAGAAGAACTAGTATATATAACAATGCACTTAATCGCAAAAAATATAGTAAAAGACCAAGAAAAAATATCATCAGATATTTTAAAATTATCTCAAGATATAATTGATGAAATTTATAAAGTAACAAAATATGATTTTAGAGAAAATATTGAATTATATTTTGCACTTGCAATTCATCTAGGTCCTTTAATTAACAGGATAAAATATGGATTTAACATGAAAAATCCAATTCTTTCAGATATAAAGGAAAATAAAATTTCTTTTATTATAGCTTCAGTTGGAGCAAATGTTATAAATAATAAATATAGGACGAGGCTGTCTGAAGATGAGATAGGTTATATTGCTCTTCATATAATGGCTGCTATAGAAAGCTCATCAAATAAGAACAAAAATATACTTATTGTATGTGGTTCTGGAAACTCATCTGCTCAAATAATGAAAGCACAACTAAAAAAACAATTCGAGAAAAATATTGAAAAGATAACAATAACAGATTTAAGAAATTTAAAAAGATATAAACTTGATAATTATGACTTTATCATTTCATCAGTTGATTTAGATATAAATACAAAAACACCAATAGTTTATGTAGATATTTTATTTACAAAAAATGATCTTTATAATATTAAGAATGCCTTTAAAAAAGATAATCTAGATTGTATATACAAAATATTTAAAAAATCTGTTCTTATAAATGATTCAAATATAAAAACAAAAGATCAAGTTCTTTTAAAAATAGCAAAAATTATAAAGTTGAAATCTGGTATCGATATTGATAAGTCTTTAGGACAAATGATTCAAAGAGAAGAAATGGGAGCTACAGAATATGAAAAAATGATAGCAATTCCTCATATACTTCAAACGACCAAAGCTGATACATTTTTAATTATTATTAGTTTAGATAGTCCCATTATATGGGATAGATTAGAGGTTAAGTTAATAGTATCCTTGGTATTAAATGAGAAAGCAAAAGATTTAAATATTTTTTATGATTATCTAGGAAGGTTTTTAGATAATGAAAAGTCAATTGATAGGGCTAGTAAAATTGATAATATTAAAGAATTTATGGAAATATTTATAGATAAGGAGCAATAAAATGAAAAAAGGATTAAAAGTTGCTGTTGCAGGAGCAGGAAGTGGACATACACCAGGAATAGTACTTTCACTCTTAAATCATGATGAGCTAGATATAGATGAAATTAGACTTTATGATATAGAGAAAGAGAGAAATGATGATATGAATATCATAATTAACTTTTTGATAAAAAAAGATAATTATAAGATATCAATTATGTCGACAGAAGACCCAAAAGAAGCCTTTGAAGATGTAGATTTTGTATTTTCTCAAATAAGGGTTGGAGGTATGAAAATGAGAGAAATGGATGAAAAAATACCTCTAAAATACGGTCTTATAGGTCAAGAGACATGTGGATTGGGAGGATTCTCCTATGCTTTAAGGTCAATGAATGGATTTCTTGATTTAGTTGAAAAGATACACACATATGCACCAGATTGCTGGATTTTAAATTATACGAATCCTGAAACAATTATAGCTGAGTCTGTAAGAAGAAAATATCCTAATTTAAAGATTATAAATGCTTGTGATATGACTATAGGAATTGAGGATATGATTTGTAAAAGTTTTGATTATGATAGGAAAAACTGGATACCAGTTTACTATGGTTTAAATCATTTTGGCTTTTATAATTCAATTTATGATAAAAAACTTAATAGAGATGTTATGCCAGAGATTATTGAAAAAATTAAGTCAGAAGGTTTATATGTTGACGATGAGGAAGAAAGTTGGGCTAAAACATGGACAAGATATAAAAATCTCTTAGAATACTTTCCGTCAAATCTTCCAAACAACTATCTTGAATACTATCTATTTTCAGAACAAATAGTTGAGCAATCAAACAAAGATTATACCAGAGCTAATGAAATTATGGATGGTAGACTTAAAAAAATCAAACAAACCGTCAGAAAAATTGAAAATAACAAAGACCTAAATACCATAGATTATGAATCATCTTCTCATGGAAACTATATAGTGGATATTTGTGCATCTATAATTAATAACAAAAATGAAAGGTTTATGATTATAGTTCCTAATAAAGGAGCAATAAGAAACTTTAGAGATGATGTAGTGGTTGAAATACCTTGTTATATCAATAAAAATGGAGCAGAACCTATATCATTAAGATTTGATATTCCAGATTTTCATAAAGGACTCATGGAAGCTCAAGTTGCAAGTGAAAAACTATTAGTAGATGCATTTTTTGAAAATTCATATCAAAAGGCACTTGAAGCATTTACACTAAATCAAACTGTTCCAAATGCAAAACTTGCTAAAGAAGTTTTAGATGAATTTATAGTAGTAAACAAAGGCTATTGGCCAGAATTATCATAAGGAGAGATTATGAACAGATTTAATAAATTTGTAGAATTTCTAGAAAAGAAATTATTACCTATTGTTGAAAAAATGGAAGGACAAGTTCACCTTCAAGCTATAAAAAACTCTATGCTTGCCTTATTACCAGTAACAATTATTGGCTCTTTTACTCTTGTTGCAGTAAATCTTGCTCAAGTATTCCAAAATACTTTTTATGCAAACTTTGTATCAAGCTATGAATTGGAAATAATGACCCTATTTAACTTTTCGATGGGTCTTATGGGATTATTTACAGCTCTTTTTGTATCATATAATCTTTCAAGATCTTATGATATGTATACAATCGGAGATTGCTTGAATGGTTTGGTAATGTATTTAATTTTAAATTCATCGGTAACAGAATCTGGTATAGACATGACATACTTAGATTCAAAAGGAATGTTTACAGGAATATTTGTAGCTATAATTAGTGTTGAAATTTCTAGAGAATTAAAGGAGAAAAATTTCATAATTAAAATGCCAGAAGGCGTCCCTGACATGGTATCTAAAAACTTTGAGTTAATCATTCCACTAATAGTTAATTCTTTAGTATTCCTATCAATTAGAATACTGATATTCAAGTTAACAGGAAGTTTGGTGCCTGAAATAATTTTATCTATAATGAAACCATTATCAATTGGACTAAATAATGTATTTGGTGTAATGCTTTTAGTATTTTTAATCCAACTTTTATGGTGGTTTGGTATACATGGCGATGCTACTCTTGGACCAATATTCTTACCAGTAGCCCTTCAAAATATTACAGAAAATGCAGCTGCTTATGCTCAGGGAAAACCTATACCACACGTATTTACCGAAACATTTCTTAGCAATTTCTTACTAATGTCTGGTTCAGGAATAACAGTTGGTTTATTAATCCTTATGCTATTTTCAAAGTCAAAAAGATATAAAGAGCTTGGAAAAATTTCACTGCTTCCAGCTGTATTTGGTATAAATGAACCTATAACTTTTGGAACTCCAATAGTTTATAATCCAATCTTATTTATACCATATGTTATAGGTCCAACCTTAATAACATTACCAATTTATAAGATTTTTGAATCAGGAATAGTTGAAAGAGCTTTCATACAATCACCAGGATATACACCATTTTTTCTTCAAGGATACTTGATGAACTTATCTTTCAAATCAACAATCTTACAAATACTTATATTAATACTTTCAGTACTAATTTATTATCCATTCTTTAAGGTAATGGAAAAAGATGAGCTAAAAAATGAAGTAGATATAAAAGATAGTGACGGAGATAAATAATATGGATAAAATTAATGAAAAAGATTATGAAGGTATTTTTGAAATTATTATGCATGCAGGAGAAGCTAGAAGCTTAGCCAATGAATCTATTAATTATTTAGAAAATTATGAATTTATTGAGGCTGAGAATATGTTAGAAAAGGCTAAAAATGAACTGGTAGTTTGTCATAATTTGCAAACTGATCTTTTAAATAAAGAAGCGGGTGGAGATAAGAATGATGTAAATATATTCTTAATCCATGCTCAAGATCATTTTACAATGGCAAGCACAAGTATAGAATTTGCTGAACGATTCAAAAGAATTTATTTAAAATTTAAAAAAATGGAGGATATTAAATGAAAAAAGTATTAGTCTTATGTAATGCAGGGATGTCAAGTTCCTTGATAGCAAAAAAAGCTTTTGATTATTTTAAAAAAGAAAATAAGGAAATAAAAGTAACTGCTACAACAGTTATGCAAGGGGAAACTATTATCAAAGATGGAGAATATGATCTTTATCTGTTGAGTCCTCAAATGAGAATGAATTTTAAAAAATTTGAAAAAATCGCCAATGAAAATGATAAAAAAATAGTCCAAATACCATTCAATGCATACGCTCCTACTGAAAGTGGTGTAAAAAATATTGTAAAATTAATTGAAGAGAACTTATAAACTAACCTAAGCCATGATTTTAAAATATAATAACTATCAAAATCATGGCTACTTTAATGGCTATAAAAAATGTTTTATATAATAAATTTATGGGTAATAATATTAAAAATATTTGAGAAAAGAGGAAAATTTATGGAAAAGAAAACAAGCATTTTTTCAAAGATCTCAAATGGCTTACAAATCTAAAGAGGAATAGGAGCTAGAAAAGTTTATAGTGGAGACGAAATTTTATAATTTTGAAATAGTAGATGGTAAAATCTCAAATATAATTTAATAAAAAGTTCACAATATATGTTGATTTTTATAACCTATCAATTTCTTTAGCGTTGTTTCTATAATAATTTATAAGCTTCATTTTATTTGGTAATAATCTTCTAGTTATATCGTCGATATTTTCATATTTTAATATTTCAATTATTCCTTATATAATTATATCTTCATATTTTTATATCATTATTATCTAGATATATAATACTTTTGGCTAAATCCATAAATTGTTTTTTGAATCTTCTTCACTTTTTACAAATAAATTTTCTAAAATATGTAAAAGCACATTTCCTGTTAATTTAAGATTATTTTTTTCTAGATCTTCTTATATCTTTTAGCTCATTTTTATTTATATCGTTAATATCTCCAAAAGTAATTTGTAAGTATTTAATATCCATACTATTAACAAATATTTCATAATCAGTTATATATTGATTCTATTTGAAGGTTTGTTTGTAATAATAAAAACTTTCATAAGCTATGTAAATCTTGACTTCTGAATAATTTATACCATTTGCTAAGATATAAATATAAGCAATATTTCAATAATTAAGTTCAATAGAAAAAAGTTAGTATCAAATTTTTTTCAAAGTTTTGATTTTTTATATTTATAAGCTAAGTTTATTAAATTTTATAAATTAGTCTAATTTTCGGGTAAAAATATTCAAAAGGGGGCTTTATGAGTAAATTAATTGATGATAATAGAAAAAAGAAGTTTCAAAATTTTAAAAGATCAGAGCTTGCTGAAAGACTTGGTCGTGTTGCAAGAATTTGTAATGACTTTTCTATTCCAATATTAATAATCGTAGATGGATGGGAATCATCAGGCCGTGGATATGTTATAAAAGACTTGACTCGTGAATTTGCGGCCAAAAACTATGATGTTGAAGTTTTTGATAAGGATGAGCGTGAGGATAATTTATATCCTTTTATAAGAAAATTTTGGATAAATACGCCTAAGAAGGGTCATATTAAGATATTTGATAGGTCTTTTTATTATAAGTTATTTGAGAAAAAGAATTTTGATGGGAAAAAGCTAAAAAAAAGAATCGATTCTATAAAGTCTATAGAAAAAGCTCTTTATGATGACCAAACTATTATCCTTAAATTTTTCTTAAATGTTGATAAAGAGGAGCAAAAGAAAAGAATTGAGAAATTAGAAGATTCTGTGAAGGAAGATTTTTACCTAGATGGTCTTGATTGGGATCAACAAGAAAATTACAAAGAATATGAAAAACACTTTTCAAAAATGCTTGAGATGACAGATCTTTCTTACTCTCCCTGGGATATTATAGATGCAAATGACAAAAAGTCCGCCAGTAAGGAAGTCTTAGGACTTGCCATAGACAAAATTACCCAAGGAATTGAGAGGGTTATAAGACAAAGGGAAGAAAATGAGAATGTTGAGCGTGATTATAGGCTAAGAAGTAATATTTTGCAAGCTATTGACCTATCAAAGGCAATTTCTGACGAGGATTATGAAGAGAAAAAAAATAAACTTCAAAAAGAGGTTGCTGAAATTATGTATAAATACTATGAAAAGGGAATAAGTCAAGTTATTGTATTTGAAGGGGTTGATGCGGCAGGAAAAGACGGGGCGATTGAAAGGCTTATAAAAGAAGTCGATCCAAGACTTTTTGAAGTCCATGGTATATCAGCTCCATCAAAAGAGGAACTTGATCATAACTATTTATGGCGTTTTTACAAAAAACTTCCTAAGGATGGATATGTAGGAATATTTTCAAGATCATGGTATGGAAGGGTTATGGTTGAAAGGGTAGAGGGCTTTGCCAAGGTAAATGAATGGGATAGAGCCTATGATGAAATACTTGATATGGAAAAACAAATCTATGATCATGGTTCTCTGATTTTGAAATTTTTTGTAATGATTGATAAGGATGAACAATTAAAAAGATTTAAAGATCGACAAAGAGAGCCAGATAAACAATATAAGATTACAGATGAAGATTGGAGAAATAGAAAAAAGTGGGATCAATATATAGAATCTATGAATGAGATGCTGGAAAGGACAAATGTAGACTATGCACCATGGATTATTGTTGAGGGAAACCAAAAAAAATATGCAAGAATCAAGGTTATGCAAGAGTATATAAAGTATGCAAAAGAGCATTTAAAAAAATTAGATAGGTAAAGATAAGCTCCAAACTAATGTTAGCTTGGAGCTTATCTTATTAGGAAATCTACTATAGAATGCTTTTTTACAGAATCTTTTAATCAAATTTATCCACTATTTGTTTAAAAATAAGTAGAATTTATTTTTAGATATCCCTATATTATCTAATAATTATTCTTAAAGTCATTTAATTATAAAAAATATATAAAAACTTATAAAATCATGATTTTCTTACTTATACTTTTACATTTTCCAATAAAAATTTACCCATGTAACATAGGTTACCGATTTAAAATTTCATCTTTTGTATGATAGGTATGTAAGTTAAAGAAAAAGAAAGGATTTTTGATTATGTTTTGTTTTCAATGTCAAGAAACAGCTGGCAACAAAGGCTGTACTAAGGTTGGAGTTTGTGGAAAAAATGAAGATACTGCAAATAGCCAAGATTTATTAATATATGTAACAAAAGGACTTGCTGAAGTTCTTAATAATATAGAAAATGTAGATGAAAAATACTATGATTTAATTTCAAACAATATGTTTGTAACAATCACAAATGCAAACTTTGATAAGGAAGATATACTAGATAAGGTAGAAGATACTATAAAGTTAAAAGATAAGTTAATAGAAGAAAATAACTTAGCAGGATTATCAGAGGCTGCTCTTTACACAACTGACGATAGGAATGAGCTAAAAAGAAAGGCGATAGAAGTAGGTGTACTCAATATAGTAAATGAGGACGAAAGATCTCTAGTTGAGCTTATAACATACGGACTTAAAGGTATGGCAGCCTACAATCATCATGCCAATGTCCTAGGATATAGAAATAAAGAAGTTGATAGGTTTATAGCAAAAACTTTAGAAGAAAGTCTAAAAGATGATAAGGATATAAATAACCTAATAGATTTAACTATAAAAACTGGTGAACATGGTCTTATGGCGATGGAAACCCTTGACCGTGCTAATACAGAAAAGTTTGGAAATCCAGAAATAACAGAAGTTGATTTTTCTGCAGGAGATAGACCAGCAATACTTATATCAGGTCATGACTTAAATGATATGGAAATGCTACTTGAACAAACAAAGGACAGTGGAGTAGATATTTACACTCATTCTGAAATGCTTCCAGCAAACTATTATCCTAAGTTCAAGACGTATGAACACTTCCATGGAAATTATGGAAATAGTTGGTGGACTCAAAATGATGAATTCCAAAAATTTAATGGACCAATTCTAATGACAACTAATTGTATAGTTCCACTTAAAAAAGATAATGATTATCTTGATAGGCTTTATACGACAGGAAATGCAGGGTATCCAGGAGCCAAACACATTTGTGCTGATGAAAATGGATACAAAGACTTTTCTGAAATAATTAAGAAAGCTAAAGAGTGCAATGCTCCAGAAAACTTAGAAGATACAAAAATTGTAGGTGGATTTGCCCATAATCAAGTAGAAGCTTTGGCAGGCAATATAGTAGAAGAAATAAAGGCAGGAAATATCAAAAAATTTGTAGTAATGGCAGGATGTGATGGAAGATTTAAAGATAGGTCTTACTATACAGAATTTGCTGAAAAACTTCCAAAAGACTATGTAATATTGACTGCAGGTTGTGCTAAATATAGGTATAACAAATTAAATCTTGGAGATATAAATGGAATACCAAGAGTACTCGATGCAGGTCAATGTAACGATTCATACTCATTAGTTAAAACTGCACTTTTACTTAAAGATGCATTTGAACTTGATAGCGTAAATGACCTACCACTTGAATTTAATATAGCTTGGTATGAACAAAAAGCAGTTATAGTTTTACTTGCCTTGTTAAGTCTTGGAGTTAAAAATATCCACCTTGGACCTACACTTCCTGCATTTCTTTCAGAAACAGTAGTAAACTTTTTAGTAGAAAACTTCAATATTGCACCAATTACAAATGTAGAAGATGATCTCAAAATAATGACAGCTTAATAAACAATTAAGGGACTGTTGCAAAATTATGAATTTCTATCATTACAAGTTACTTATAGACAATTTGAGAATATCATTTCAGCTCATGGAGGCCAAATTGTCTTTGAGAATCTTGTAATGATAGAACGATTAATTCGTTTAGCAATATCCCTTTTTTAGTATAATGCCTTAATGATATGTGATATAATATATTTAAATATACATATATGGAGGCTCATAAGATGAGAAGTAAAGATGAAATAATAAAAAATATCAAAGTTGGACTAGGTAAAGAAGATTGCGATTTGGTTCTTAATAATGTTAAACTAATAAATGTTTATTCTAAAGAAATATTAGAAACCAATATTTACATAAATAATAAAAGAATAGTATCTATAGATCCAAATACAAATTTACATGCAAGAAAAGAAATCGATTGCAAGAAGATGTATGCTTATCCTGGCCTTATAGACTCCCATATGCATTTTGAATCAACAATGCTCTCACCGGAAGCTTTGGCAAATCTTATAGTTCCATTTGGAGTAACTAGTATATTTTCTGATATGATGGAGATTGCAAATGTAGCTGGTGAAAAGGGAATAGAAGAGATGTTAATTTCTTCTAAAAATCTTCCTTATCATATGTTTGTAGAAGTATCTTCATGTGTTCCAGCAGCACCAGGTCTTGAGACAACAGGAGATATAATAGATGTAGGATCTATGGATAGACTTATGCAAAAAAATGAAAGTTTGAGTATGGGCGAGATTGATCCTGCTAAAATCTTATCTATAAATGAAGACTATATCCAAATGATTTCAAATACAATTAAAAGAAGAAAAATAGTCAATGGTCATGCTATAGGAAGATTAGATCATGATTTAAATATTTATGCATCAGCGGGAATTTTAGATGATCATGAATGTGTAACAAAAGAAGAAATGATTCAAAGGCTTAGAGTTGGAATGAGCGTATTTATAAGAGAAGGTTCATCTGAAAGAAATCTTGATACAATGATTAGGGCTATTCTTAATCATAATCTTCCTATAGAAAATTTCATGTTTTGTACTGATGATAAGCATGTTGACGATACCCTAGAAGAAGGTCATATTAACTACAACGTAAAAAGATCGATAGAACTAGGAATGGATATGATAGATGCTATAAAGATTGCAAGTGTAAATGCAGCTAAACACTTTAGAATAGAAGATGAAATAGGTTCTATATCTCCAGGAAGACTTGCAGATATAGTAATATCAAAAGACTTAAGTCAAAAATACCCTGACATGGTGTTTTATGAAGGAGATTTAGTAGCAGAAAATGGAAAGATGCTTAGAAAGATTGAAAAAAGAGAGTATCCGGCTTGGATTAAAGATACAGTAAAGCTTTTAAATCCTATAGATTTTAAGTCTTTCTCAATAAAATCTAATAGAGAAAACAAGACTATGGTAAGGGTGATTGATCTTATCAAAGATCAAATTATAAATAATATTCTAATACAAGAGCTTGATGTAAAAAAAGGAGAAATTCAAAATAATCTTGCTAGGGATATTATAAAAATTGCAGTTATTGAAAGATATGGAAAAAATGGAAATATAGGTTTAGGTTTTGTTCATGGGATGGGACTTAAAAAGGGAGCTTTAGCTTACTCAATGAGTCATGACAACCATAATATAGTTGTAGTAGGAGAAAATGATTATGACATGGCCAAGGCTGTAAATCATATAGAGAAGATAAACGGTGGTATAGCAATAAGCCTTGATGGTGAAATAATTGGCGAAATGAAACTTCCTATTGGTGGACTTATGAGCGAGAAAGGTGTAGAAGAAGTAGAAAGTGAAATAAGTGCTTTGAATAAGATAGCAAAAGACTTAGGCTGTGATTTGAAATCACCTTTTATGACCCTAAGTTTTATAGCTCTTCCAGTAGTGCCAAAATTAGGTTTAACTGATTTAGGTCTTGTTGATGTTTTGGCATATAAAATTATAGATTTAGAAGTTTAATATAAGAAAATGAGAATAAAATTCCTTATGAATTTTTTATAAATAAAGATATTAGAACTAAGTCACTAGTTTTAAGTGATTTAATAAAAGCTTAATTGAATAATGATTTTTTATTTTTATATTACTTTCAAATACTAGATAAAGTATAATAGCTTTGAGGTGACTTATGAAAAATATAGGAACGATGAAAGAATTGGAACAATTAAGAAAGCTTACTTTACCAAGTTGGAAAAACATTCCAAATGATGGGCTTTATAAAGAAGAGCTAATAAGTTTTGTTAAAAATATTTTAGAGCCTCTTTTTATATATGGAGAAAATTTCATAACATCATCAATGATAAATAACTATGTAAAGCAAGGTCATATTAAGGAGCCTATTAAGAAAAAGTATTATAGAGATTCTATAGCCCAACTTTTAACAATTATTATATTCAAACAAGCCTTGCAAATTGATGAAATTTCAAAAGGAATCGAAATTGAGGTAAAAACTTTTACCCTAAAAGCTGTGTATGATAATTTTGTAGAAATATTCCAAGATGCAAAAGAAAAAATTTTGGCAGATTTTGACGATAGGGTAGGAATAGAATTTTCTATAGAAAATCATCATGATAAGGTCTTATATTACCTAGTTATATCACTATTTACCAAGCTTTATACAATGATAACCATAAAAAACAGACAAATTTGATGAGAAAATTATAAAAAAGTATAATAAATTAGTTGAATAGTAAGATAAATCTTTGAGTTGACCAATAGAAAATAAACGAAAATAATTTTTTACTTAAGTTATACAGTGTTTATAAGTTTTGTTCATATAATAGTAAAATAAGTTAAAATTGAGTATTAAAATATAAGTTTGAAGAAGCATAAAAGTTTCAAATCTCCTATTTATCAAAATTCGCATTTTTTTAACTATTGTATTTGAAGAGTTCTCATACTCTAGAATTTTCTATAATATAGCTAGATTTCACTTAAACTTGTTAGATATTTCTTAAAATTATATATCAAGCTATTGCTATATTATATAACAAATCTTAGATATATTTAGAAAAGAGTGCAATAAAAATAATACTTAATTTAAAGATTTTCTTTTAATAAGTTCAATAATATATTATTATGATTTGTATTAGTTAGGAAAAGTTTAAATAACTTGTTATTTATAAAATGAGATAGTTTTATTTATATTGAAGAATTAATAATATTTTTATTTTTGGTGATTTTTTGAAAAAATAGGGTATATATTAAGATGGAAAATTAAGAAAGGAAGTATACTATGTTATTAAAAGATAAGGTAGCAGTTATTACAGGTGCAGGCTCAGGGTTTGGTAAGATTACATCAAAGCTTTTTGCAAAAGAGGGAGCTAAGATTGTGGCAGTAGATTATAATGAAGAATCTGCAAAGGAAACTGTAGAAGAAATAAAAAAAGATGGAGGAGAAGCTATCTCTGTTAAGGCAGATGTTTCAAAGGATTCTGATGTTAAAAACTTTATAGCAGAAGCAGTCAATGAATTTGGAAAGATAGATATACTTTTTAACAACGCTGGTGTATTTAAGCCAGGTAATGTTGAAGAAGTAAGCTTTGATGATTTCAAAACTTCTTTCGGTGTAAATGTTGATTCTATCTTTTTAGCATGTAAGTATGCTATGAAATATTTAAAAGAATCTAAAGGAGTGATTGTAAATACCGCATCAGCTGGTGGAATCATAGGATTTCCTCAAGCAGTAGCTTATGGTGCAAGTAAGGGGGCAGTAATTTCTCTAACTCAAGCTTTAGCAGTAGATTATGCCAAAGATGGGATAAGAGTTAATGCAATATGTCCTGGTACATCAAAGACAGGAATGACAAAAGAAGCTCTAGAAGATAAAGATATGTGTAATGCTTATCTTTCACCAATACCTATGGCAAGATTTGGAACTGTTGAAGATATAGCTAAAGCAGCTCTATTTTTAGCTAGTGATCAATCATCTTATATAACAGGACATGCCCTACCAGTTGATGGTGGATGGACAATGTCATAGACTTAATTTAATAAGAATTTTAACTATTTATAGTAATTTCATAATTTTGAACTAAATGCCAGAGCTAGTTTAACACTTTCTCTGGTATTTTTTACTTTTTATATCTTGTGATATGAATTATTTTACTATTTTAAAGAATAATTTGATAATATAGAGCTTGAATCATTTGAATTTAAAATAAGCCAGTTTGCTTTAAAGTGGGCAAAATATACACACTATGGTAATTCAAAAGCAAAGGCTAAAGAAAATATTAATCTTAATAAGGCTATTGACTTATGATTAGCAAATACTGGAAGTAAAAATATTAAGGAAAGTAAAGCTTTATTGGATATGGATAGCTTAAGGGTCCGCAAGAGCTTAAGTGAGGATTTAAAGACACAAATCGATAACTTGAAAAAATCTGATGGTTAAATGTTTAAATTGAATATTTATTAAAATAGGATTATTTAAATTAGTAGAATTATCTTATTTATTAGGGTATTTTTATATGGACTTTTTAAGTTCAATATGATATATTATATTTATTAAATTCATGGGGAATTAGCTCAGCTGGGAGAGCGCATGGCTGGCAGCCATGAGGTCAGGGGTTCAAGTCCCCTATTCTCCACCAATTTTTATAAGATAGCTTAATTTCAATATTAATAAGCTATCTTATTTTATTTCAGTACTTTTAAGAATTTTTCCTAATAAATCTTCCACAATATAAATTCGGACTTTTTGAAATTTATGAGCTTTAAATTTTCATCTACTAATACTAAACTTAGTTTTATAAAATTATTTTTTTGATAAATAGTTTTTGTAATTAATAATGTTAAAACTAAAAAGTACTACAATTACAACTATTATTGATTAGTCTAATATAAATGTAGTTTGAAAAATTTGAACAAGTAATTATTGTAGTTCTCGCAATATTGCTTTTTATGATTAATGTTACAATATACTTAAGAAAGACTAACACTAATCTTTAATTTTCTAAATATTTAATTTATAGTAAGTTTTATATAAAATTCTTATTAGACCATTTCTTTTTTCGATGATTTTATTTTTATGGAAATAACAAAAAGATTAAAAATACTTTGTTAATGATATATTATAGAGTCTTCTATATAGTAGCGATTTTGTTTAAGTAAGAAGACTTTATATCATAGTAAAAAGCGAGTTTTTAATCTCGCTTTTTATAAATTAATAAAAATTCTATTTTTGTGTTATAAAACTAATAAAATCTCTTGGTTTCACTATCAAAATATGTGTGGAGATTTTCAGGATCATAGTTTCCCTTATCAGTTACTATCTTATCTATAAATTCCTTTCCTGTTATATCAAATGAAGGATACAGTGCTTTGACATTTTTTGCTGTTCTTCCTTCTAGGACAAGATTTGGGTCACGCATTTCTATAGTAATATCCTCTCTTGTATATTTATCATCATCTGGTATACCTGTTACATAGTAAGGAATATTAAAATGTTTAGAAAGTATAGCTATTTGGTAGGTTCCTATTTTATTAGCAACATTTCCATCTCTTGTTATTGTATCAGCTGCAGATGTAAATAAATCTATACCAATATTTTCCATAAGATATGCTATGGCATTATCTGTAACAATGGTTGTTTCAAATCCCATTTCACTACAACAAGTTGCTGTAAGTCTTGCTCCCTGATAGTATGGACGAGTTTCGGCACAGTAAAAACTTACATTTTTCTCTTCTTCTTTTAGGATTCTTAACATCATTCCGATAATTGTTTCGCCAAAACATTGAGTTAGAATCTTATCCCCATCTTTTATAAGTAAACATAGATTTTTAGCTACAATTTCCATAGTTGAATATCTTCTATTAAGAGATTTTATGGTATCATTCTTAATAGCTTCAGCTGGATCTTTCTTCTCTTTTATAGCTTTAATTCCAATATCCAGACTATTTTCAGTAATTTTTCTCATCCTATTTTCTGTAGTTGGGCGAGCGGTTGCAATTTGTTCGGACGCATTTTTTAGAAACTCTATTTTATCATCATCTTTAAGATTTCTTGCCTGATAAGCTGCAAGAGCCATTCCCATTCCAGCTGCAGTATAAGGACCTGCACTTTGGGTTACCATGTCCTTTATAGCTTGGCGAACATCCATGTATGATTTACAATTAACGTATGATACTTCTTTTGGATATATTCTCCTATCTAAGATTTTGACTTCTCCTTCTTCATACCAAGCCACATGTTCATATTGGAGCATATAAGGCAAATTGTAATCGTATCTTTCCATGAGTAATCCTTTCTATTATATTTTCTTTAAGATATTTAAAATAAGTCTTTGGAATTTATCTGATGCTTTTTCAGCAACTTCTTCCACTTCACTTCCGTCCATATTTTCTATCCTATCTGAACTGTAGTTTGTTGCAAGAGATAGGCATAAGACCTTTATACCACAATGGCCTGCTGTAAGTGATTCTGTTAAGGTAGACATACCAACCATGTCTGCACCTAAAAGTCTCATAGCTCTAATTTCTGCTGGTGTTTCAAAAAAAGGCCCCACTGTATAGAAGTAAACTCCTTCTTTTAAGGCAAAACCTTCTTCGATTGCTGACTCTATTGCTACTTTTCTTAATTCTTTATCATATAAGTTATCTATTGGATAAAATCTTTCCCCAAACTCATATAGATTATTTCCTCTGGTTGGACTAACAGATGCAAAGTTTAGGTGGTCTGTTATTAGACATATATCACCAGGATGAATATTGTAATTAATAGCACCAGCTGCATTTGTTAAAATTAGGGTTTTTATACCTAAAAGTTTCATAACATATACTGGTCTTGCAAGTTCACTATATTCATATCCTTCATAATAATGGAATCTTCCAGCCATACATAAGACTTTTTTTCCAGAAAGTTTTCCATATATAAACTTCCCCGGGTGACTTTTTACGGTAGATTCTAGGAAATCAGGTATATCTGTATATGGTATTTCTATCTTATCTTCCATAGTATCTAATAGCTTTCCAAGACCTGTTCCTAAAACTACTGCATAAGATACTTCATCTTTTATTATTGATTTTATATAATCAGCTGATTTTTTATAAGAATCATAAGATTTTTTATTTATCATCTTTACTCCTTATTTTTACATATGGTTCTCTTAACTTAGCGTAAATGGCGACTATTACACAATAGATAAACATAACCCCTATACCAAATGGACCTATAAAGTCAATATTAGAATAAAACCCACCTGCAAATACAAACAGGCAAAATATAGGTAGAACAGTCATAGCCCATCTAGGAAGTTTAAAGTAAGCCTTTTCATAAGCATCTTTATTTCTTTTTGGTAGAAACATAACAGCTATAATAGGCATCGCTGCAAATATTAGACCTATATTATTTCCTAAAACAGCAATTATTTCAAGTGTTCCACCAGTTACTATTGGAATCATTCCAAGAATATAAAATATTAGTAAAAGGAAGTGAGGGGTATTAAATTTCTTATTTCTTTTAGCTAAAATTTTAGGCAACCAACCATCTTCAACAGCAACAGCTAATCCTTTAGGAGCCCACGCAAAAACAGCATTTAAAGATGATGCAACTGCAAACATAGCACCACCTACCATAAAGAAATAGTAAATAGGTTTCGTGAATATTTCATTTGCTACATTTCCTAAAGTTTTATAAGCAACTTCTTCAATAGGAAGTACTCCAGTTGCTACAAAACCAACACATAAATATATTATTGAAACCAATACAGTTGAAATTATCATAGCTAGCGGAATATTTTTGCCGGGATTTTCAGCATCTTCACCAAATTCGTTTATGTATTCAGCACCAACAAGAGAAAATCTTACCAAGAAAATACCGGCTACAAACTCTGTAAAACCATTTGGCATAATAGTCTTCATTTGGGTATAAGGTTTGAATGTGGTGATTTTTGGAAAGCCTAATACTATAAATAGGCCAATAGAGATTACCAGCACTATAACTAGTAAATTTTGAAATTTTACTGCTGTTTTAACTCCCATTATATTTACTAAAAATACAACTGTCATCATTATACCAGCAACAATACCTACATTTATACTTGGAATTAGCTCTTTCATATACTCTGCGAAACCGATTGCATAGTTTGCTAAAACTAGTTGTCCTGCTGCAAGTAAAGCTACATAGAAGAATCCTGCCTTCTTTCCTATAAGATCTCTTACATAAGTATATTGTCCTCCATTTGCTGGTATTGCAGAACCTAGGGTTGCAAGACATATATTGGTAATAGCGACAATAATTCCTGCTACAATAAATGCTAGGGGAACACCATGTCCTGTTTTTCCAATGGCAATACCTGTTAGAATCATAACTCCTGATCCTATAATTTGCCCCACTCCTATACCTATGAGGTCAAATAAGGATATCTTTGAATTTTTCATAAAACCTCCTTTAAGTTTATTTACAATAAGTATAACAAATTAAAAACAAAAAATAAAGATATTATTGTAAAAAGTTGGAATTTTATGATGATAAAAAACTAAAAATTTTAAGATTTATAGGTTATCATATTATTATAATTGGAAAAAATTGGAATATAGGAGCTAATATGCTTAAAGAAGAAAGACATAATAAAATTATTAAAGAACTAGATAGAAATCACTTATTAAATTTAAAAGAATTTGCAAAAAAGATAAATGTAAGTGAGGAGACTATTAGGAAAGATTTTATAGCATTAGAAAATTTAAATGTTTTAAAAAGAACTAGGGGTGGAGCAGTATCAACAGATGAAAAGTATTTTGGTATTTCAAATCTAGTAAAGAAAAATTTATGCAAGAAGGAAAAACAATATATAGGAAAGCTTGCTATAAAATATATCCATACCAAGGATACTATTTTTGTTGACAATTCTACTACTTGTATAGAGTTGGCTAAGCTAATAGTTGAGAAAAAGCTTTGTGTAAGAATCATTACCAATTCTATGGAGATAGCGAATATAGTCTGTCAATCAAATAATATAGAACTTTTTATTCTTGCAGGAAAATATAGTAAACATAGTAATTCTTTTATGGGAGCTTTGACTATGAATAACATAGAAAACTATAAGTCGGATATAGCTTTTGTAAGCTTTGCCACTATAAACCATGATTTAGGATTTGGAGATAATAATTTTGATAATTTACTTTTAAGAAGTAAGATGATTAGTCGTTCAGATAGAAGTATTGCATTGATGGACTATACCAAGTTTTCTGATGATACTGCCAAATTTTTTTGTGAAACTAAATTGGTAGATATGATTATAACTGACCAAAATATAAGTGATGATATTTTTAGAAAATTTAAGAAATCAGGTATAAGAATAATAAAGGAGTAAGTATGAATTATAGGAAAAAATTAGTAGAAGCAGGAAAAAAACTTTATAATCTAGGTCTTGTAGCAGGAACAAGTGGAAATATATCAATTAAAGAAAATGATGATAGCTATTATATTACCCCATCTGGTTTATCATATGAAAGTATGAAAGAAGAAGATATAGTTAGGATTCATAAAGATGGTTCAGCATATAAAAAAGAGCAAAAGCCATCATCAGAGTGGATGATGCATCTTGAAATATACAAAAAATATCCAAATTATGAAGCCATAGTCCATACTCATTCTACTGTAGCTACTTCATTTGCAGTTTCTAGGGTTAATATTCCCTTGATATTAATTGAAATGAAACCTTTTTTAGGTGGAGATATAAAAGTTGCTCCATTTAAGCCTGCTGGAAGTAAGGAGCTTGCTAAAGCTATTATTCCATTTCTAAAAGATAGAAACTCATGTCTTTTGGCAAACCATGGGGTTGTTTCATGTGGAAAAGATTTAGAGAGTGCCTTTTTATCAGCAGAATATGTTGAAGATGCCGCAAAAATTTATTTCAATTCAAAACTTATTGGAAATCCAAACATTATAGAATAACAATAAAGAGGAATTGCAAGTTATGACATATACCACTTTACCGTCTTATCTAGTAAAGTGGACATATGAGTTATTTGCAAATCCTCTTTTATTTTACCTAAAACGCTAAAACAAGCATTAGGATAATGTGAACTACTATAAGTGCTAGGGCTACTGGTGTTTGAATTTTCATTATTGATTTTTCATTTTCACACTCAAGTATTGCTGCTGGTACTATATTAAAGTTTGCTGCCATTGGGGTCATCAAGGTTCCACAAAAACCACAAGTCATTCCTAAAGATGCTACTATGGCTGGATCTCCGCCATTTCCTATTACAAATGGAACTGCAACACCTATTGTCATTACCGTAAAGGCTGCAAAGGCATTTCCCATAATCATAGTAAATAAAACCATTCCTATACAGTATGCTATTACACCAAATACTTTTGATTCAGCTGGCACTATTGCACTCATACCAGCTCCTATTATATCACCTACACCTGCTGTTGCAAAGATTCCACCCAATGCTCCTAAAAGTTGTGGAAGTAGGGATGATGAGCCTATTTGCATAAGCATTTTTGCTGTATCTTCACCAGTTTCTTTAAATTTTGCATGAGTAATTGCAATTGCAAGAATTATTGCTATAACTGAAGTTATTCCTAAAACTTGGGCGGCTGAAAAACCGAAGAATATTTCAGATCCATCCTTCGCTGAATCTACTACAATTTTAAAGCTTTTAAATTGAGCCATAATCATTGCTATAATTCCCATAGCCAAAGCTGGGATAAAGATTTTATTTCCAGCTATTTTAGCATATTTAATCTTTTGTTCCTGACTTTGTTCTTTAAAATTACCCATTTTAACATTGTTACTTACAGTTATGATAGCAATAACCATAAGGATTGCTCCTATAAATGCACCACCATATTGAAACTTATCGATTATAAATTTACCACATGAGAATAAAAATCCTAAAAGAGTCCAGAATAAAAATGTCCCTATAGGAGCATTCTTATTAGAAAGTCCTTTAATACCTGCAAGCAAACATATTAGACCACAAATTATATAAATAAATTCATCGATAATTATTGTGTTTTGATAGATAAAATTAAACATTCTTATCCTCCTTTCTTATCTTTCTTTCAAATAAATAACATTGGATAAGAGATATGACTATCATAGCAACACCTGCGAATATTGATGCATTAGCTATGCTTGCTGCTGTTACATTATAACCTGCTTCAGCAAGTACACCTTGCATCAATAAAACACCACTTGAAACAGGGAAAATATTTTGACCAAAAAAGTTTCCATAATTTTCACTAGCACCTGCAAGTGCCTTTAATTGCTCAATTTCTTCATCTGTTAGTTTGCGATTTTTCTCTGCTGCACCTTGAGCCATTGGTAAGATTATTGGCCTTATAAATTGAATATGACCACCTAATCTAAGTGAAAGAGCCGCAGCTACAGTTCTTATAACTATATAAAGACCAATAACAGCTCCAGCTGATGCTGATTTAATTTTTTGGATAGCTTCAGCAGCTCTTTCCTTTAAGCCATATCTTTCCATAATTGCTATAAGTGGTAAACCTAACAAAAATAAAGACATGTACCTATTGTTTACAAATCCATTACCAATTAAATCAAGTACTTTTATAAGGCTCATTCCTGAGACAAGACCTGTAACAAGGCTTGAGAATAAAACGACTGCTACTACATCAAGTTTTAGGGCAAACCCTATAACTATAATAAGTATTCCTACTAATACGAAATAATTCATAATACCTCCTTTTTAAAAATTATATATTAAAAAAGATTTTTTTAAAAGACTTTCATAATTTTACTAAATGATATTTTACAATTTTGGGTAAAAATAAACTAGAAGGGGGTTTTTATGTTAAATTTTACTTACGATATACCAACAAAAGTACACTTTGGAGATGATGCTCTAGATTATATAGGGGAAGAGGCGAGGAAGTTTACAGATAAGATTCTTTTAACCTACGGTGGTGGTTCTATTAAGGATAACGGAATCTATGAGAAGGTTTTATTAGAACTTGAAGCAAGTGGAGTAAAAGTTTATGAATTATCTGGAATAAAACCAAATCCGAGAATAGACTCTGTTAGAGAGGGAATAAGAATAATAAAAGAAAAAGAGATAGGTGCAATTATTGCAGTAGGTGGAGGTTCAACTATAGATGCTTCTAAATTTATGGCTGCAGGAGCTATGGTTGACTTTGATCCATGGAAATTTATATCAGAAAATAAGCCAATGAGTCCAGCTCTACCGCTACTTACAGTCTTAACAATGGCAGCTACAGGAAGTGAGATGGACTGCGGAGGAGTCATTACAAATCTTGAAACTAATGAAAAATTATCATCAGGTCATAAAGATACAAGACCTAAGGTTTCATTCCTAGATCCTACACTTACCTATACTGTAAATAAATACCAGACAGCCTGTGGGACGGTAGATATTCTTTCTCACATTTTTGAAAATTATTTTAATGTTGATGAATCTATGTACATGCTCGATAGGATAATGGAATCTCTTATGAAAACCGTAATAAAATATGGTCCAATAGCCTTAAAGGAGCCTGAAAATTATGAGGCAAGAGCAAATCTTATGTGGGCATCAAGTTGGGCTATAAATGGCTTTGTATCAGCATCAAGTAAGTCATCTTGGACTGTTCACCCAATGGAGCATGAACTTTCAGCCTTTTATGATATAACTCACGGTCTTGGACTTGCTATACTTACACCAAGGTGGATGGAGTATGTCCTAAATGAAAAAACAGCCCATAAGTTTTATGATTTAGGAGTTAATGTTTTTGATATAGATAAAAACCTAGATAAGCTAGAAGTAGGAAAGATTGTAATCAAGAAGTTAAATAAATTTTTCTTTAAAGACCTAGAACTTGATTCAAATTTGAAAGATATAGGCATAGATGAAAGTAAGTTTGATCAAATGTCTAAAAAAGCCTGTGGTAAAAAAGGAAAGATAGAGGGATTTGTTGAACTTAGTCCAGCTGATGTAAAAGAGATTTACTCAATGTGCTTATAAAACTGGAAATTTTCATATTTATTAAAAAAATTAAAATTATTTGACATATAATAAATTTGAGGTTAAAATATGTTCTAAGTTAAAGTATTTATTAAAACCAAAAAACGAGAAAAGTAATTTAGCCAAGACTTAACAGAGAGTCCCATAAGCTGAGAAGGGATAAGATGAAGCAAAAATGAAAATGGCCTCCGATGGGCTTGTTCGATATTTAGAGCAAGACGGGATCTCCCGTTATAGAGATAGGATATGAAAGTATCTAAAGTGGCATAATATGCAAAAAAGGTGGTAACGCGGAAAAATTCGTCCTTATTGTTTCGTAAGAAATGATAAGGACTTTTTTAATGGAAACTTCCAAAGAGAAAGTCTAAGAGACATTTAAGTATCCTTACACCGTGAATGTTAATTATTTTATGAGGTTTTACTTTATGAATTTTAAAAGCTATCATAACATTACTATTTAACTTAGGCCTAAAATATAATAATTTTAAGGAGACAATATGACAATCAAAGCACCATACAAATTCGACATAGTAGGATCATTTCTAAGGCCAGAAAGTCTTAAAAAGGCTAGAAAAGACTACGATAGTGGATTTATTACAGATGTTGAATTAAGAAAAATTGAAGATGAAGAAATTGAAAAATTAGTAAAAAAAGAAAAAGAAGCAGGTCTTAAATTTATAACAGATGGTGAATTTAGGAGAAGTTGGTGGCATTATGATTTTTTCTGGGGACTTAATGGAGTAGAAAAATACCAATTAGATGAAAAAGATAGAATAAAATTTCATGGTGAAACCCTTAGGCCTGATTCAGTAAGGATAGTTGGAAAAATAACAGCTAAGGGCCATCCGTTCTTAGAACATTTTAAATTCTTGCAACAATTTGAAGAAGAAGAGGTCAAAGCAAAACAAACAATTCCTGCACCAGCCCAATTTTTAAGAACAGTCTATACTCAAATAAAAGAGGGGGCTATCTATGAAAATGAAGAAGATTTTATAAAAGATGTTTCTAATGCTTATGGAGAATTTTTCCAACAAATCTATGATTTAGGTTGTAGAACAGTTCAAATAGATGATTGTACTTGGGGAGCATTAGTAGACGATGATGCTATAAAAGAATATGAAAAAGCTGGTAAAGATGTTGAAAAGTTAAAGGAAATTTACCTAAAAATAAATAACGAATCAATAGACAAGGCTCCAATAGGATTGAACGTACTTACCCATATTTGTAGAGGAAATTATAAATCAACTTTTCATTTTAAGGGTGGTTATGACAAGATAGCAGACTATTTACTAGCTGGTGAACATGTAAATGGATTTTTCCTAGAATATGATGATAAAAGATCAGGTTCCTTTGAAGCTTTAAAAAAAGTTCCAGAAGGAAAAAGTGTTGTTTTAGGTCTTGTAACAAGTAAACTTGCTAATCTTGAAAAAAAGGAAGATATAATAGATAGAATAAAAGAAGCGAGTAAATATCTTGATAAGTCTCAAATAGCAATCTCACCTCAATGTGGTTTCTCATCTACAGAAGAAGGAAATAAATTAAAAGAAGAAGATCAATGGAAAAAAATTGCTTTACTAAGAGAAATAGCTGAAGAAATTTTATAAAATAAGGGAGCTGTTGCAAATTTTGAATTTTTAACCTTGTATCATTATAAGTTACTTATATACAACTTGAGAATAGTCTACCACTTAAGGAAACCAAATTGTAGTAAAGGAGCTGGTAATGGTTTTAGAACGATTAATTCATTCTGCAACAGTTCCTTTTTAATTGCCTAAAGTGGAATTATCCTATACAATATAAAAAGGTGAAATTATGAGAGAATTTAGTAGAGAAATCAAAAAAATAGTTATAAAAGTAGGTTCGTCTTCAGTTACCCATCAAAATGGTGGGGTTAATATAGAAAGAATTGAAGAATTGGCCAAAGAAATTGTAAATTTAGAAAATAAGGGAATAAGAGTAATCCTTGTATCAAGTGGTGCAATTGCAACAGGCGCTCATAGACTTGATATAGAAAGACCGAGAGGAGATGTTTCAGCAAAACAGGCTACTGCGGCAGTAGGTCAAGTTACCCTAATGAATACTTTTCTTAAGGCCTTTGCAGAGTATGGATTTTCTATAGGTCAAATTCTTCTTACAAGAATGGTTGAAACTAATAAGATTATGCATGAAAATGCCGAAAATACCATAAATAGACTTATAGATATGGGAGTTATACCAATAGTAAATGAAAATGACACTATATCAACATTTGAAATAAATTTTGGGGACAATGATACCCTCTCGGCAGTAGTTGCAAAGCTAGTTGATGCCGACCTTCTTTTATTATTATCAGACATTGATGGACTTTATACAAATGATCCAAGAATAGATGAAGATGCAAAGCTTATAAGTGAGGTAAGTATCATAGATGAAAAACTTAGATCCATGGGAAAAGATGCCTATTCTAAAGTTGGTACAGGAGGGATGGCAACAAAGATAAATGCGGCAGCTCTTTGTATGGAAAGAGGAATTGATACAATAATAGCAAATTCAATAGATTTAAAGAACATTAGAAGAATAATTAGAGGTGAGGATATTGGAACAATCTTTAAGGGAAAAACTAATAAAAATGGGGAAGCTTTCAAAAATATCAAATAGAAAGCTTAAAAAACTTAAAACAATAGATAAAAATAAAATACTAGAAAATATAAAAACTTCTCTTGAAAAAAATAGGGGAAAAATCATAAAAGCAAATGATATAGACTATAAAAATGGAGAAGATAATAATATGGCAGATGGTCTATTGGATAGACTAAAACTTGACAATGATAGGATTGATTCTATGATTTTATCAATTGATCAAATGATAGCTTTAAAAGATCCAGTAGGAAAAATGGAAGATGTAAGACGACTTGAAAATGGCTTACTTATAGGAAAGAAAAAAGTACCTATTGGAGTTTTGGCAATGATTTATGAAGCACGTCCGAATGTAACACTCGATGCATCAATCCTTGCAATTAAATCATCAAATTCTATTATACTAAGATGTGGGAAAGAAGCCATAAACTCATCACTCGCTATAGCAGCTGCTATTAGAGAAGGAATTGATAAGGCAGGATTTGATAAAAATATAGTCCAAATAATAGATGATATAACAAGACAGTCATCAACCGAGCTTATGAGATTAAGTGGATATATAGACCTACTTATACCAAGAGGTTCCTTATCTCTTATAAATGCAGTAGTAGAAAATGCAAGTGTACCAACCCTTGAAACAGGAGTAGGAAACTGTCACCTATATGTGGATAAGTATGCAGATATTGAAAAAGCACTTAGAATTTTTGAAAATGGTAAGACTCAAAGAATAGGAGTATGTAATGCTTTAGAATCCTTGCTTATTCATAAGGAAGTTAAAGATGAATTTTATGATGGCTTAAATGAAATCATAGAAAAATATAATATAAAAGTTCATGCTTGTGATAGAACTTTAGGGAAAATAAAAAATGCCATACCAGCAAATGACGAGGACTATGGTAAAGAATACTTAGACTATGAATTTTCAGTAAAGATGGTAGATAACATAGATGAGGCTATAGACCATATTTATAAATACTCATCAGGTCATTCAGATGCAATAATTACAGAAAAAATAAATGAAGCTAATAAATTTACAGAAGAAGTAGATTCAGCCTGTGTATATGTAAATGCATCAACAAGATTTACAGATGGTTCTGAATTTGGATTTGGAGCAGAAATAGGTATATCAACTCAAAGACTCCATGCAAGAGGACCTGTTGGACTTAATGAACTTACGACTTATAAGTATGTTATTTTGGGTGATGGACAAATAAGGGGATAGTTAAATTTCCTTAAATTTTAAATATTATATATAGAATATTGTAAGTAATTATATATTAAAATAATTCTTTGTATCTTGGGAGACAGCCCAAGGGGATTTGCTCAATTAAGATAAGCATTATAAATATTAATTTTTAATATTTTTTGCATTACAAGTAATAATAATTTAACTTTACTTCTTCGTCTTAGGGGGAGGGAAAAAGGGGAGAATCGAAACTCCCCTGTTCCCTCCGCCCTAAGTATACGTAGATTATCTTAATAAGAAAATTTATTAAAATATCGAAACTACTAATTAAAGATATTTATTTAATAGATACAAAGCAGCATACTTTTGAAAATAGACAAATTAAAATATAGAAATAAGTAAATTTAGAAAAATATAATTTTCTATAAGGAGGAGGAAATATGAAAATTGGTATTATTGGTATTGGTAATATGGGATCTGCTATTGCCAAAGGACTTTTAGATGACAATGAATTGTTTTTATCTAATAGGGGATCTAATCTTGATTTCTTTAAAGATAAAGATTGCACTATTAGTGATAATGAAAGTGTTGTTAAAAACAGTGATTATATAGTTTTAGCAGTAAAGCCAAAATATTATCCATCTGTAATAGCTGAAATTAAAGATTTTTTAAAAGATAAGATTTTTATTTCTATTGCTGCAGGTTTCACTATAAAAAAACTTCAAGATTTACTTGGAGATAATAAAAAAATAGTTATGACTATGCCAAATACTCCAGCATCAATTGGAGAGGGTATGTCAATTCTTCTTCCAAATAAAAATGTAAGTGATGATGAAATTCAAAATGTTTTATCTATATTTTCATCTTTCGGAAAAGCAATAATAATTGATGAAGATCAATTTGATGTGGCAGCTGTTATAAATGGTTGTCTTCCTGCCTTTGTTGATTTATTTATGGAAGGCTTATCTGATGGGGCTGTATTGTGTGGACTTAAAAGAGATATATCCTATGAACTTATAGCTCAAACTATAGTAGGTGCTGCTAAGCTTATGGATAAGACTAAAGAACATCCAGGTCTATTAAAAGATAAGGTGACAAGTCCTGCGGGAACAACTATAGAAGGAGTTAAAGCTCTTGAATTGAATAATTTTAGGGCTGCCCTTATTAAGGCTGTTGAAGCTTCTTTTAACAAGTCAAAATCTATGTAATTTAGCTATAGAAATCTTTCAAGATAAGTCTTGGGAGATTTTTTACTAGGAAAAATAATTTTCAAAATTCAACATATCAGTGTATAATATTAATACATCATTGGATTAAAGGAGTAAGGTTATGAAAAAATCACTTGCACTTAAAATTTTAGAAAATCATCTCCTAAAGGGAGAGATTAAAACAGGTAATGAAGTTTGTATCAAAATCGACCAAACTTTAACTCAAGATTCTACTGGGACTATGGCTTATTTACAACTTGAAGCTATGGATATAGAAGATGTCAAGACTGAAAAGTCAATAGCATACATAGACCATAATATTTTACAAGCAGGTTTTGAAAATGCAGATGATCATGAATTTATAAAGTCTGCTGCAAATAAATATGGAATAACTTTTTCAAAGGCAGGTTGTGGAATTTGTCACCAAGTTCAACTTGAACAATTTGGAAAACCAGGTAAAACTCTTCTTGGCTCTGATTCTCATACTCCAACAGGGGGAGCTTTAGCTCAAATTGCTATAGGAGCAGGTGGACTTGACGTTGCTGTTGCTATGGCTAGGGGATTTTATTTTATAAAAGTACCAAAGATTTATAGGATTAATCTTAAAAATGAACTAAAAGATTCAGTCAATGCTAAGGATCTTATTTTATATATACTAGGAAAACTTTCTGTAAAGGGTGGTACAGGATTTATTATGGAATATACAGGAGAGGGAGTGAAGTCTCTTTCTGTAACAGACAGAGCAACAATTTGTAATATGGGAGCTGAGCTTGGTGCTACAACTTCTATTTTTCCATCAGATGAAAACACCTTAAAATATCTAAAGAGTCAAAATAGGGAAAAAGATTATGTAATGCTTTCTGCAGATGATGATGCAATCTATGATGAAAGCATGGAAATTGACTTAAGGGATATAAAACCAGCAGTTGCTAAGCCTCATTTTCCAGATCAATATGAAATTGTAGAGAATCTTCCAAAAATAAAGCTTGACCAAGTAGCCATAGGCTCTTGTACTAACTCATCATATAAGGATATGATGAAAGTTGCATCAATACTTGATGGCAAGAAAGTACACCCTGATATTTCTTTAGTAATATCTCCAGGTTCTGCAACAATTTTAGAAAAATTATCTGAAAATGGAGCCTTGTCAAAGATGATAAAGGCAGGAGCAAGGATTCTCGAATCGGGATGTGGTCCTTGCATAGGAATGGGTCAAGCTCCAAAGTCCAAAGGAGTAAGCCTTAGGTCTTTTAATAGGAATTTCAAGGGTCGTTCTGGAACTATGGATGCTGAAATCTATCTTGCAAGTCCAGAAACTTGTGCTGTAAGTGCAATAAAGGGATATATAGCTGATCCAAGTAATTTCTCTTATGAGAAGAATTTTGATGAAAATATAATCTTTAACCATACCAAGGCTTATTTTATTGAAAGAGAAGAGGATTTATCAAAAAGATATAAGAAAACTGTAAAGGGACCAAATATCAAACCATTTCCAAAGGCAAAACCTATAAGTAATATAGATAAAAAGATAATATATAAGGCAGGTGATGGAATCACTACTGACGATATCTGCCCATCAAATGCAAAACTTCTGCCATTTAGGTCAAATATTGAATATCTTTCAAATTTTGCCTTTAGCACAAAGATTAGTGATTTTAAGAAGAGAGCCATTGAAAATGATGGTGGAGTAATTGTGGCAGGAGAAAATTATGGTCAAGGCTCTTCTAGAGAACACGCAGCCTTAATTCCTTTATATTTAGGTGTCAAAGCTGTTCTTGCTAAGTCTTTTGCAAGAATTCACAGATCAAATCTAATTAATAATGCCATACTTCCTCTTGAGTTTGTAGATTTTAATGACTATGAAAAACTTGGAGAATTTGATAATATCAAGATTTCAAATGTCGAATATTCCATTGAAAGTGGGAATTTTATCATAGAAAATATAGATAAAAATATTTCTATAAATTTAAAAGGAGTATTTTCAGATAGGGAAAAAGAAATATTAAGAGAAGGCGGTTACCTAAATTACGCCAAAAATTTAGAATTGGAGTAAGTATGAAAGTCACATTAATTAAGGGAGATGGCATAGGTCCAGAAATTTGTGAATCTATGAAGCAAATCCTCAAGCGATTAGGCTCAAAAATAGAATTTGAAGAAATAAACGCTGGAGCAAGTGTTTTTGAAAAAGAAGGAAAGTTTATTCCAGATGAGCTATTTGAATCTATAAAAAGAAATAAGATTGCAATAAAGGGTCCTATAACAACACCTATAGGCCATGGTTTTAGGTCTATAAATGTTGAACTTAGAAAGAAATTTGATCTCTATCAAAATATAAGACCAATTAAATCTATATCAAGTATAAAAACCAAATATGATAATGTAGATATGATTATCTTTAGGGAAAATACTGAGGATTTATATATGGGAATAGAAGAGAAGATTTCAGATGATGAAAGCCATTCTATAAAGGTTATAACAAGAAAGAAATCTCAAAGAATTATAAAGGCAGCTTTTGAATATGCAAGGAAATTTAATAGAAAGAAAATAACTATAGTTACCAAGGCCAATATAATGAAACTAACTGATGGCCTATTCTTAGAAGTTGGAAGGGAAGTATCAAAAGACTATCCGGAAATCGAATTTGAAGAACTTTTGGTAGATAATACTGCCATGCAAATGGTTATAAATCCAAATAAGTTTGATATTATAGTTACAGAAAATTTATATGGAGATATACTTTCGGATCTAGGTGCAGGTCTTGTTGGAGGACTTGGTTTAATTCCTGGAGTAAATAAGGGTAAAGATATTGCAATTTATGAATCAGTTCATGGTGCAGCTCTTGATATTGCTGGTGAAGATTTGGCAAATCCAACAGCTATGCTTTTGACATCTTGTCTTATGCTTGATGATATAGAAGAGAAGGAAAAGGCTAAGAAATTAAGAGAAACTATAGAAGACGTTTTGAAAGATAAGAAGAATCATACCAAAGACTTGGGTGGAAGTTCAAGCCTTTCTGATTTTACCAAGGCAATTATTGATAAAATAGGAGAATAGTATGATAAGTGCTAGCGATAAATTAAAATTCTATGCAAAAAATATAAAAGAAGAAAATACCATAAAGAAAGACCTTTATGATAAGTATGATATAAAAAGAGGCCTTAGAAATAAAAATGGCACAGGTGTTTTGGTTGGAGTAACCAAGGTTGGAGACGTATATGGTTATAGGATGGAAGATGGAGAAAAAATACCAGAAGAAGGTGAGCTTTATTATAGAGGATATGCCCTAACTGATATGGTAAAAGACTTTAACGATAATAAAAGACTAGGTTTTGAAGAGATAATCTACCTTCTTTTATTTAATCAGCTTCCTAAAGCTTGTGAACTTTCAGATTTTAAGGAAGTATTGACCAATGAAAGAATCCTACCTAAGAAGTTTTTTGAAGATACTATTCTTAATATTCCTGGAAATAATATAGTAAATATTATGATGCGTTCAGTCCTTGCCCTTTATTCATATGACAAAAAAGCCGATGATACTGATACTTTAAATGTTTTGTCTCAATCCTTATCCTTAATATCAAAGATGCCAATAATAGCTGTATATTCTTATATGGTTAAGATTCATAATTTTGAGAAAAAATCTCTGATAATTCATAACCCAATTGAAGATAATACTATAGCAGAAAATATTCTATCCATGCTAAGAACTGATCAAATTTATAAAAAAGAAGAGGCAGAACTATTGGATCTACTCCTTATAATCCATGCAGAACATGGTGGCGGTAATAACTCTGCTTTTGCAACTCACGTTGTTTCATCATCAGGTACTGATACATATTCCGCTATAGCTACAGGACTTGGTTCCCTTAAAGGACCAAGACATGGTGGAGCAAGTCTAAGAGTAAGTCAAATGCTTGAGAATATAAGAGAAAATATCAAAGATTTAAAAGATGAAGATCAAATAAAAGACTATCTATCTAAGATGATTGATGGGAAAGTTTTTGATAAAAAAGGACTTATATATGGACTAGGACACGCAGTATATACTCTATCAGACCCAAGGGCAGTGCTACTTAAAGAAAAGGCTAGAGAGCTTTCTAAAATAAAGAAAAGAGAAGAAGATTTCTTATTTATAGAAAGAGTAGAAAAAATTGGTGGAAAGCTAATTATGGAAAAATTAAAAAGAGACTATCCTGCCTGCGCAAATGTGGACTTATACTCTGGTTTCTGCTATGAAATGCTAAAAATTCCAAAAGATTTATATATACCAATCTTTGCAATAGCAAGAACAGTTGGTTGGTCTGCTCACAGACTTGAGCAAATTGAAGATTCAAAAATAATAAGACCTGCTTATAAGTCTTTAAGTCAAAAAAAGGATTATCTAAGTCTTAAAGATAGGTAGTCTAAGTAAATTAAGATTAAGTTAGATGTGGAAAAAATATTCTAGTAAATTATCTTTAGCCTATCTTTTGGTAAAATTGGAAAGTCTAATATGAAAAACAATCAATTTGTATATTATAATATTTCCTTATATTGAGAATCTCTATATTTGAAGTTTCAAATATATCTTTAATAGTAATCCTTTATATACTTACTCATATATTTACCTAAATATTGCCTAGATATCAAAAAATAGAAATAAAATTAAAATTAATTTTGCAAATAAAAATGATTTGTCTTATAATGAAAATAGCTAGGGGTGCTATTTAGCTGAGAGATGGTATACCATTAACCCTTTAAACTTGATTAGGTTAAAACCTGCGTAAGAAAGCGATTATATATTGAAGTTTAAAGACCCTAGTATTAGGGTCTTTTTATTATGATTCTAATAAAATTATTATTTGTTATTGTTTCCATATTAATTATTGGACACGAAAGGGGCATACCACCTCGGGTATGGTGCACTTTTCGTGTCTTTTTTTTAAAAAAAGGATGTGAGGAAATGCTTTTGATAAATGGATTGGAAGTAGAATTTCAAAATAATTTATCACTTTATGATTTATTAAAAAAAGAAAATTTTAATCCTGACTTTGTAGCTTGTGAAGTAAACAAAGAGCTTGTAAAAAGAGAAGATTTTAAATTGTTTATAGTAAAAGATGGCTATACTATAGAAGTTTTTTCTTTTGTAGGAGGGGGATGATGGAAGATATAAGAGATAAAATTTTAAAAAGACAAGATATAAGAGATAATGAAATCTTTAAGTATGCTAAGGTATCAGTCTTAGGTTGTGGAGGGCTTGGTTCAACTGTTTCTATGATTCTTGCAAGATCTGGAGTAACTGAGTTAAACCTTTATGATTTTGACTATATAGAATATTCAAATCTTAATAGGCAAAACTATAGGCTAGATGAAGTAGGAAAGAAAAAGACCCTTACTACCAAAAAAAGAATAGAAGAAACTCTGCCATACGTTAAGGTAAACACCAAGGATATCTATATAGATAAAGATAACATAAAAGAAATAATTGATGATGCTGATTTTTTCATAGAAGCCTTTGATAATAGGGAGTCTAAAACCATGCTTTTTGACTATTTTACAAATATAAAGGATAAATATCTTTTTACAGCATCTGGCATGGCGGGACTTGGAGATATATCTGATATAAAAATAAAGAAATTTAAAAATATTACAATGCTTGGAGATTTTAAGTCCAACGCCAAAAAGGATGGGCTTTATCTTGCCTATGTGGGAATAGTAGCATCGCTAGAAGCTTTAGAATGTTTAAAAAAAATTAGAGAGGTAAAAAATGGATGATAAATTAATATTAGGTGATAAGGAATTTAGTTCAAGATTTATACTAGGAAGTGGAAAATATGCAATCAACCTTATAGATGCTGCTGTAAAAAATGCAGAATGCGAAATGATTACAGTTGCTCTAAGACGAGCCAATACAAAAGATGTCGCTAATATCTTAAATTATATACCAAAGCATGTGACAATAATTCCAAATACATCTGGAGCAAGAAATTCAGATGAAGCCGTAAGAATAGCAAGACTTGCAAGAGAAATGGGATGTGGTAATTTTGTGAAAATTGAAATTATGGGAGATACAAAATACCTTCTTCCTGATAATGTAGAAACATTAAAAGCGACAGAAATTTTAGCGAAAGATGGATTTGTAGTCTTGCCTTACATGTATCCAGACTTAAATTTTGCAAGAGACCTAAGAGATGCTGGTGCTGCTTCAATAATGCCCCTTGCCGCACCAATTGGTTCAAATAAGGGACTTATTACAAAAGAATTTATAAAAATTATTATTGATGAAGTAGACTTACCAGTAATTGTTGATGCAGGAATTGGTGTTCCAAGCCAAGCTGCAGAAGCAATGGAGATGGGAGCTAGTGCTATAATGGCAAATACAGCTATATCATCAGCATCTGACATAAGCCTTATGGCACGTGCCTTTAAACTAGGAATAGAGGCAGGAAGATTAGCCTATCTTTCAAAACCAGGAAGAGTCTTAGAAGCTGGAGCTGATCCATCATCACCACTAAGGGACTTTTTTGATTAATATGAATATAGGAAAGGTAACAGATTATTTTCCAACAATGGATATAATTGATTCAAATATAAAAGATAAATTAGAAAAAAGCTACAAAAATATAATAAATAAAAAAGTATTACAGGCTGATGTTTTAGCTTCTTTGGAAAAAATTGATTTAGATGATGAAGATTTTTATAACCTATTGTCAGATACAGCTAGTAACTTTCTTGATAAAATGGGAAAGATTGCCCAAGATAAGAGAGTAAGGTATTTTGGAAATAATGTATTTCTATTTTCACCACTTTATATAGCAAACTACTGTGAAAATTCTTGTAGGTATTGTGGTTTTAGAGAAAAATCCAATATAAAAAGAGCAAAGCTTAATAGAAATGAGATTGAAGATGAAATGAAGGCCTTAGCAGATACTGGAATAGAAGAAGTATTAATTCTAACAGGAGAAAGTGAAAGATTTTCATCAATCGACTATATAGCAAATGCTTGTAAGCTTGCAAGTAAGTATTTTAAAACAGTAGGTATAGAAATTTATCCTGCAAATATTAAAGATTATGAAAAATTAAGAGAAGCCGGAGCTGATTTTGTTACAGTTTTTCAAGAATCTTATAATAAAAAATCATACAACTACTACTACCCTTATGGCCACAAGAGATCTTTTGTGTATAGAATAGATACACAAGAAAGAGCCCTAATGGCAGGTTTTAGAGGAGTTGGATTTGGTGCACTTTTTGGATTAAATAATCCGATAGAAGAGGCCTATAAACTTGGACTTCATGCAAAAGAAGTTCAAAGAAAATATCCCCATGCAGAAGTATCCATATCACTTCCAAGAATAAGACCTACTCATGGGGCGGATAAGCTTGATTTTTGTGAGATAGATGATAAGAAATTTTTCCAAATCATGCTTGCATTAAGGATTTTCTTGCCATTTGCATCAATTACTCTTTCTACAAGAGAAGATAAAGATTTTAGAAATTTGGCAATAAAATATGCGGCAACAAAAATATCAGCATCTGTTGATACATCTATAGGTCATAGGTCTAAAAGAAGCAAAGATGAAGGAGATGAACAATTTGAAATTGCAGATTCTAGATCTTGTGATGATGTGATTAAGGATTTAAAAAGTTTTGGTATGAGCCCAGTATTTACAGATTATATCAATCTTTAAGACTAATATATGAAGTCAAGGAGAAGAAATGAAAAAAGATAATAAATTACTTGTAATGATAACAGTTTCTATGTTTGTAACAATTGGGGTAGTTATCTCACCAATTTTAAGATTTGAGGGATTTGCACCAACAGCACATTTTGTAAATGTAGTATGTTCGGTATTTTTAGGACCTTGGTATAGCCTTTTAAATGCTATACTTACAGCTATAATAAGAATGAGTTTTATGGGAATTCCACCCCTTGCCATTACAGGTCAAGTTTTTGGAGCAGTTCTTTCAGGTATATTTTATAGGAAATCCAAGGGAAATCTTCTTTGCCCAGTAATAGGAGAAATTCTTGGAACTGGTGTAATAGGAGCTCTAGTATCATATCCAGTTATGAAATTGTTTTATGGAACGGGAGATATAACTTGGTTTTATTACCTACCAAGCTTTATTATAGCTACAATAATAGGTGGTTCTCTTGCCTTTATTTTTTTAAAAACTTTACAAAAATCCAAGGTCTTATATAGTATTCAAAAAAAACTTGGAGTAAATGTTTATGATAAATCTAAAAAAACTTCTAACAAATAGAGAAAAAATAAAAGAGCAAGAACCACTAATTCATGCTATTACCAATCCATTAGCTATAAATATGCTAGCAAATGCTATACTTTTTCAAGGTGCTAAGGCAATATGTGCAGAACACCCTGATGAAATGAGAGATATTGTTCCAAAAGCAAAGGCACTCTCTCTAAATATTGGAAATATAACGGATGCAAGAATAAAGTCAATTGAAATTTCTTCAAGATTAGCAAACAATAAAAATATTCCCATTATAATTGATCTTGTAGGAATAGGAGTAAGTAAGCTTAGATATGACTTATCCCTTAAACTTTTAGGCCAATATAAATATTCAATTATAAAAGGAAACTCATCAGAAATTCTTGCCTTAAGTGGGAAAATTTCAAATGCAAAGGGCATAGATGTAGGCTGTGAGGATAAGATAAGCGATGAGAATATAGAAGAAATGATTAAAATTGCATCAAAGCTTTCTATTAAATATAAAACAACTGTTCTTATTACAGGAGCTACAGATATTTTAGTAAAAGATAAAGATTATTATCTAATAAAAAATGGATGTGAAGAACTTTCTAAAATAACAGCAACAGGATGTATGTTAACAGGACTCATATCAACATTTTTATCAGTTACTAATGAGATAAATGCTTCACTTTTGGGACTTTTAATTCTTGAAGTATCGGCAGAATTATCAAAAAAAGATAAGCCTTATAGCTTTTTTGTAAACCTAATGGATAATATTGCTACAATAAAAAATGAAACAATAGAAAAAAGTGCAAAGATTAAAAAGGGGATTTTATGAAAAAATTATATCTAGTTACAAACTCAGACAAGTATACCGAAGAAGAATTTCTTAAAAGAGTAGAAGATGCCCTAAAGGGTGGGGTTGATATTTTACAACTTAGAGAAAAGGAAAAAACTGACCTTGAAATCCTAAAATTAGGCAAAAAAGTAAAGGCTCTTTCTGATAAATATAAACTTCCTCTTTTACTTGATGATAAGCCTCATCTTGCATGGGCTTTAGGCTGTGGAGTTCATCTTGGAGCTGATGATATGCCAGTAAATCTAGCTAGAAAACTTTTAGGAGAAAATACTATAATTGGAGCTACTGCAAAAAGTGTAGAAGCTGCAAAAAGAGCTCAAAAAGATGGGGCAAATTACCTTGGAGTAGGGGCGATTTATGAAACAAAAACCCATGTTAATACAAAAAGAACATCTATAGAAACTTTTAAAAGAATAAAGGAGAATGTAGATATAGATGTTTACGCTATAGGTGGTCTTAACTATGACAATATAGATATATTAAAAAATACAGGCTTTGATGGTATATGTGTAGTGAGGTCAATAATGGATGCAAAAAATGTATTTGAAGAAACTAAAAAATTGAAAGAGAAAATACAAAATCTCTAAAAATAGCAAAAGATTAAAAGTTTGCTACTAGCAAGCTTTTAATTTTTTACTAAATAAAGTTTCTATAAGTTAAGTCTAATTTCTTAAAATTTTAGTGTAAAATTTCTTTTCTTTAAATAAAAATAATAAATAGATGATATGACTAAATTAGCTAGCCAACCTAAAGGAACAGAATACCAAACCATACTTATACCAATTATTGGAGCGAAAATCATTGATAAACTTACCCTTATACTTAAATTTACAATATTTGACATAGTAAATATTCTCACATCTCCAAGACCTCTCAATACA
Source organism: Anaerococcus porci (assembly GCF_009696575.1). Classification (GTDB taxonomy): domain Bacteria; phylum Bacillota; class Clostridia; order Tissierellales; family Peptoniphilaceae; genus Anaerococcus; species Anaerococcus porci. The sequence continues at coordinate 135,434 of NZ_VULQ01000005.1, forward strand.
CCATCAACTACTTGCTTTGAACCAACAAGTACAAAAAAGAAAGCAATAAAGCTAAGATAGGAATACCCAGTTTCATAAGCAAGCTTTGAAGATGACTTGTTCATGAAAGCTCCAATAATAGATTTATAGTATATACTCAGGTATATACATATAAAAAAACATATAAATCCAACAATAATTAAACTGCTGCGAAGTCCCTCACTTATTCTCATCTTTTTACCTGATCCAACATTTTGAGATGTATAAGAAGAAACTGCATTACCAAGGCTTGTAAGTGGTACTATTATAAGACTTTCCACTCTAAAAGCGGAAGTAAAACCTGCAAGTATTTCTGTTCCAAAAGAATTAACAACAGATTGAACCAATACTTGACCAATGGTAATAGTTGATTGTTGGATAATAGATGGAATTGCTAGTCTTGACATGAGTCTTAATTCATGGATATCAAAAAAATTATCAACTTTAGCATCAAATTTCCCCATATATTTTAAAAATAAAATGAAAGAAAAAAAGGCTGATACTCCTTGAGCTAATAAAGTAGCATAGGCTGCTCCCTCTATTCCCATCTTTAAGTCCCTAACCATGTATATATCTAAAATAACATTAAGAATTGATGAAAAAATTAGAAAATACAAGGGAATTCTAGACTCTCCTAAGGAATTATATAAGGCAGATATTATGTTATACATAAATAAAAAAGGGAGCCCATAAAAATAGATATCCAGATATAGGACAGATAAATCTAGTATCTTATCAGGGGTATGTAGCAAAATCATAATATCCTTTGAAAAAATAAGACCAAAAACTGAAAGTGCAATGGCCACAATTAAAAAAGATATTATTGAAGTATAAGTAGCAGTTTTCATCTTTATATAATTTCTAGCACCATAATATCTTGCAATTAAGACAGATGCTCCAACACCTCCACCTATAGCAATACATATAAAAATAGTTGTCAAAGAAAAACTTGCACCAATCGATGCAAGGGCGGACTCACCAACATATTTTCCAACTATTAGAGAATCGACTAAGGTATAGACTTGTTGGAATAAGGATGCTATAATCATTGGTATTGAAAATTTTATTATAGCCTTGTAAGGCTTATCTCTTGTTAGGTAGTGATCCATAATAACTCCAAAACATCAATAAATTTCATTATAAGCGTAGTCCAATAGGATGTTGTCTATTGTTTCTACTTCTAAGTACTTTATATTAACAATTTCCATTTCAAAATCGTCAAAATATTTGCCATTATTTATATCTATAGCCCTTATGTAGACTTTTTCATTATTAATTTTTTCTACATAGCCCTTTATTATATTGTAATAAAGAAGGTCTTCCCCTAGGCTTACAATTTTATTGTTATCTTTTGCATAGCTGAGAATATCAAGAAAAGATAGGTCATTTTTAAAGACTTCACTATCAGATTTTCCAATGTTTATAGATTTCCAATAGGAATTGTAGATTTTAAGCTTATTTAAAAATTCTGATGTTTCCTTTTGCTCTATTAAGCTTTTGTCTACTAGTAAATAGCCATCATACCTACCTTGGTCATCTAAATTGTTTATAAGAATATTTTTGTTATCTTCAAATATCTTGTATCCAAAACTTATTGAATTATTGTTTTTATCATAAATTTCTATTAACTTATCTTCCATAATTAACTCCTTTTATCTACTATACCTAAATTTATGTAAAGAAAAAGCGGGAATTCCCGCTTCTGTTATCCTCTGTATCTTTTAAGAAAATCTTTTGTTCTTTGATTTTTTGGATTTGTGAAAATTTCTTCGGGTGTACCATCTTCAAGGATTATTCCTTCATTCATGAAAAGTACTCTTGTTGAAACTTCTCTTGCAAAATCCATCTCGTGAGTTACTACAATCATTGTCATACCTTCTTCTGCAAGCTTTGTCATAACTCTTAGAACTTCTCCAACCATTTCAGGATCTAAAGCACTTGTTGGTTCATCAAACAATAATACCTCAGGATCCATACAAAGTGCTCTTGCTATGGCAACTCTTTGCTTTTGACCACCTGATATTTGTGATGGTTTAGCATTAATATATTGAGCCATTTCTACTAGCTCTAGGTATTTACGAGCCTTAGCTTCAGCATCAGATTTTGAAGTCTTTAGGACTTTCTCTTGACTTAAAGTACAATTTTCCAAAACCGTCTTATTTTCAAAAAGGTTAAAGTTTTGAAATACCATTCCAACTTTTGTCCTATAAGCTCTTAGGTCAAAGTGCTTTTCAAGTATATTTTCATTTTTGTAGAGAATTTTTCCACTTGTAGGTTCTTCTAGTAGGTTTAAGCACCTTAGAAGAGTAGACTTACCAGATCCTGATGAACCTATTATAGTTACTACCTCACCTTTAGAAACTTCCATATTTATATCTTTTAAAACTAGGTTTTCACCAAATTTTTTCTCTAGATTTTCTACCTTAATTATTGTTTCCATGTATTCCTCCTGTTGAAGATTCTAAGGTAAATTCCTTATTTATATATCTTTTTTCTAATTGCATTATAATCCTTGTTACTACGAAAGTTAGTATAAAGTAGATTATTGCTGTTATTAAATATGTTTGGAATATTTGATAGGTTGAACCTGCTATTGATTTTGATACGAAGAATAATTCTGTGACTGAAATTACATTAAGTACAGAAGTATCTTTTATATTTATTACAAACTCATTACCAATTGATGGAAGGATTGACTTTATGGCTTGTGGTATTACCACATTAAACATTGTTTGAGAATGAGTCATACCAAGAGCTTTACAAGCTTCAAATTGTCCCTTATCAACTGCATTGATACCACCTCTTACAACTTCAGAAAGATAAGCACCAGTATTTATGGACACTATCATTAAAGCTGCAAACATTGTTGACATATCTATATTTAGAAATTGCTTTGCTCCATAAAATATAAGCATGGCTTGTACCATCATAGGAGTTGATCTGAATACTTCTACATAAACTGATAGTAAGAAATTTACTATTTTATGAATTATGTAGCCTACTTTGTTCTTATTTTTATCTACATCAATTTTTCTTATAACTGTAACTAAAAGTCCTATTATAAAACCTATGGATGTTGCAATTATAGATATTAGAAGAGTGTTTACAATACCTTTTATAAATATGGAAGAATACTCATCCCAAATATTTTTCATTTGCCCAAAAAATGATACTTCTTTCTCATCTGCAGCGGTTATTGCCACCATCTTCTCCATCATCTTATCAAAGTCATCCCTATTAAAGCCTTCGACAATTTTTGATATTTCAGCATTCATAGGGGAATTTTTAACAAGTCCTACTGCACAAGTTGTATCCTCATCATTTGTTTTAAATCCTTTACCTTCAGGAAATTCTACATAGTTTAGGTCAGGATTTGCAGCAACTGCTGATAAAGCTCCTACCTTTTCTGAAACATATCCATCAATAGAACCTGCCTTTGTTGCAGAAATCATTGTAGGAAAAGAATCCATAGCAGTTTGTTTATCAATTCCTTGCATCTGATCTAATAAATCATAGTGGAAAGTATTGAGCTGACCTGTCAGTTTTGCTCCCTTAAAGTCATTTATAGATTTTGCATTCATATATTTAGAATTCTTTTTAACTACTACAGTAAGATCTGCAAAATAGTAAGGAGATGTAAAATCAATTTCCTTTTTTCTTTCTGCTGTTGGACTCATACCAGCAATTATGGCGTCAATCTTTCCACTTGTAAGAGCTGGTGGAAGTCCGTCCCAGTCAATCTTATAAATCTCTAGTTTTTTACCTAACTTATCTGCAATCATCTTTGCGGTTTGTACATCTATACCATTAGCATACTCACCCTTTGAATTTGCAACCTCTACAGCTCCATTTGAATCATCAACTTGAGAGAAGTTAAATGGAGCATAGTTTACTTCCATTCCAACCTTAAACGTATCTTCACTAGCATAAGAACTTGTAATATTAAGTACAAAAATAAAAATAAATGCTAGAAAAAATCTCCTGAATTTTTTCATTATTATCCTCCTAAAATATAATTAAGACATTAAAAAAGGCCTCATCCCTAAGGGACGAAGACCGTGTTACCACCCAAATTCAATATTTTCTCACAAAAATATCCTTATAAAGTACCATATATACTTTCAAAGGATTTTAAAATAAGAAAGTACATACATACCCCTTTGCTATAACGTGCAAATTACGGTGCCAAATCAATTAATCCTCGACACGACTCCAAGGCTTTTTTCTCTAATCCTATACTATCTTGTTACACCTTGCCAAGACTCTCTTTAAATATAGCCTATTAGTTACTCTTCTTATCAAAGTCTTTAATATCTTAAGCTAATAATACATTGAAAAAATCCATTTGTCAAGATATTTTTTTGCTTTAATGTTTAGAAATGAAATTTATAAATTTTCCATAATAAAACTTTATTAAAACATAATTTTGTAATATCATATATATAAATAAAAGATAAGGAAGTAAGTAATGAGAATAATACAATACAAAAAAAGTGAGGAAATTACAAATATATTAAGTCATGCTATAGGTTTTATCCTAACATTAATATGCTTTTTGCCTATTATAATTCCAGCTTTTAAAGAAGGAGACTATCTTAAGGCTGTAGCATTTTTAATCTATATGATTTCTATCGGTCTTATGTTTTTGTCATCAACTCTATATCATTCAATGACAAATCCAAAGCTTAGGACAGTCTTTAGGGCTATAGACCATGGAGTAATATACCTAACCATAGCAGGCTCTTATACTCCTATTATACTTATAGGTCTTAGGTCAGTGCTTTCACTAGTAATATTTGTTGCTGTTTGGATTCTTGCTATAGCAGGAATACTTATGAATATTATTGCCTTTTCAAAGGCTATGGAAGAAAAAATTTCAAAGATATCAATGATTATTTACATAATAATGGGATGGCTTTCTCTAATCCTATTTTATCAAATAATTAAACATATAGGAATAGGATATCTTTTATATATGATATTAGGTGGAATATTTTATACAGTTGGTGCCTACTTTTATTCTAATAAGAAAATCAAATATAATCATGCTATCTGGCATATATTTATACTTATAGCTACCTTTACCATGTTTTATGGAAACTATGTATATCTTGCTTGATAGAAAAATAAGATAAAGAGCATATAATATAGGTGTTAAGATTAAAATTAGCTAAAGGAGATTTTATGGAAAACAAAAAATTAAACTTTGATAAATTTAAGGTAAGTCCTAGAAAAGGCTCAAATATAAAAAAGACAATAGCAGTGATGTCTGGTAAAGGTGGAGTAGGTAAGTCATCAGTGACAAGCCTTATTGCATCAAAGCTTAGAAAAGATGGAAAAAAGATAGCAATCCTTGATGCAGATATTACAGGACCATCAATTCCTCAAGCCTTTGGCATAGAAGATAGGATAAGGGCTCTTGAAGATGGAGCAATGATACCAGCTAAATCAAAAAGTGGAATTGAGATTATGTCAATAAACTTAGTCCTTGATTCAAAAACATCTCCAGTTGTTTGGAGATCATCAATAGTTACCAATGTTTTAAAACAATTTTACTCAGAGGCAGACTGGGGAGATTTAGATTATCTTTTAATAGATATGCCACCAGGAACAAGTGACATTCCTCTAACAGTATTTCAATCTTTAAATATAGATGGGGTAATTGCTGTAACTACACCTCAAGATTTGGTTGGAATGGTTGTAGAAAAGTCATTGAACATGGCGAAAATGATGGGCAAGCCTATCCTTGGAATAGTAGAAAATATGTCATATTTTAAAGCTCCAGATACTGGAAAAGTATATAAAATATTTGGTGAGGGTGCAACAGATGATATTGCTAATAAATTTGCTATAGATACTGTATCAAAACTTGCCATAAATCCTAAAATAACAAAAATGATAGATGAAGGAAGGATAGAAGACGTAGAAGAAAAAGACCTTGATAATATAATCAAAAAAATAAAAAATCTTTAGGTGAGAATATGAAAAAAACATTAGAAAATAAGATATTGGCTTTGATTTTAATATTTACTATTTTTGTTCCAAGCCTTGTAAAAGCCGAACAATTTGATTCAAATAAGCAATCCTACATTTATGGAGCTGGCTTAAATGAAAGTCAAATCCAAGAGGTTAGGAAAAAACTTGATCTTTCAGATGATATTAATATAGCAAGCGTAAATGCAAATGACCTTCAAAGATACCTTGGTTATAGTACATCAGATTATGACATGATTTCTTCAGTTGCTGTAAAAAAACTTCCAAAAGGATCAGGAATAAAGGTTGATATAAAAACACCTGACTATATAAACTCAATAACTGAAGGTCAATATACTAACGCAGCTATAACTGCAGGAATTACAGATGCAGAAATAAAAGTAGCAAGTCCAAAACCTGTTACTGGAGAATCTGCCCTTGTTGGGGTATATAAGGCAGTTGAGTTAAGTGGAGATAATATAGATACAGAAAGAACCAAAACAGCACAAGAAGAGCTTGGGACACTTAAGAAAATAAGTGAAGAAAATTCTGATAATTCCTCATTTGATAAGGGAAAACTTGACCAAGTAGTAGCAGAAGTAAAACAAGATCTTCAACAATACAAAGAAAAAAATGGACAAATAGCTGATTCTAATCAAATAAAAATGTATATAGAAGATGCTCTTAAAAATGTAAATATGGGAGATATTCTATCAAATAACAATATACAAATTCTTATAAATTACTTTGAACAATACCAAGAAACATCAGCTATAGACAGCCAAGATGTAAAAGAAAATTTAAAAAAATTTGCAGGAGACGTAACAGAAAAAGGAAAGAAATTCTACGAAGATAATAAAGACGAAATTGATAAGGTAGGAAATAATATAAAAGAATCAGGACTTTTAGATAAGATAATAAACTTTATAAAAGATATATTTAATTCATTGTTTGGATCAAACAAATCAACAGAATAGGGGAGAAATGGTAGAATTTGAATGTACATGGTGTGGGAAGAAATATCCTACTGATACTTTAGAATATAAGTGTGATTGTGGTGGGCTTTTTAGGCTCAATTATGATATTCCAGATTTTTCTAAAAATCTTATCGACACAAATGAGTGGAATATATTTAGGTATAGGGCCTTTATGCCTTTTGAAGGTTCATCTTATAAGTCTGTGACTTTGGGAGAGGGACTTTCACCTATTATAGCTTATGATGAAAATCTTTTAATGAAAATGGATTACATGATGCCTACCCTATCTTTTAAGGATAGGGGAGCTGCAGCTCTTTTGACTCACTGCATAGATATAGGTGTTAAGTCTATTGTTCAAGATTCATCAGGTAATGCTGGAAATTCAGTTGCGGCTTATGCTGCAAAACTTGGCATAGAATGTGAGATATTTGTTCCGGAAAATACATCACCTAAAAAGATAAGTATGATTGAAGCTCATGGTGCAAAATGTCATGTAATAAATGGAAATAGGGATTATTGTGCTGATGAGTGTCGAAAATATGTTAGGGAAAGTGGAAAATATTATGCAAACCATGTATACAATCCTTACTTTTATGAAGGTACAAAAACATATATTTACGAAATATATGAAGAATTAGCTTATATTCCAGAAAATATTTTTCTACCTTTGGGAAATGGGACTTTGTTTATAGGTTCAATCCTTGCCTTAGAACATCTTTTATCATCAAATCTAATAGATAAAATGCCGAATATAATTGCTATACAAAGTGAAAAATGTGCACCTTTTGCTAAGGCTAAGAGTAAGAATTTAAAAAGAATTCCTGAAATCTCTCCTGAAAGTACTTTGGCTGAAGGAATTGCTATAGGTAAGCCTATGAGGGATAAGGAGATTTTAGAATATATCTATAAATATGACATAGATATAGTAGAAATTCCAGAAGAAGAAATTCTTCCAGCAAGAAAAAAGTTAGCTTTAAAGGGAGCTTATGTGGAGTATACTACAGCAGGAAATCTTGCAGCCTATGAAAAATATAAAAAAGAAAATGATATAAGGGGAAAGTCTATAATTACCCTATGTGGGGCAGGCCTTAAGTCCGACCACTAGATTAAAATTTAAAATATTTAATTTATAATAGTATTATTAAGGGGCTGTTGCAAAATTATGAATTCTATCGTTGCATCATTTCAAGTTACTCCTAGACAATTTGAGAATAGCCTGCCGGCTCATGGAGGCCAAATTGTCGTAGAGGGACTTGAAATGATATTGCAACGATTAATTCATTTTGCAACAGCCCCTTTTTAAAGTATAGTAAATTTTTAAGTTTGTTTGACAGGTTTACTTGTCGACGATGCAATAATAATATTGCAAAGTTTACTTGGCAATAAATTGATAGAAGTAAGAAAAATGAATAGAGATGAAATTTTGTCAAAAAGTAGAGAAGAAAACAAGTATTTTGATGAAATGATGATTGATACTATTATAAAGTCTGGTAAAGCCTCAAGCTAAATAGGTTTAATAATTACTGCATTAATATTTGCAATTGAAGCTTTTTTCTTTAATAGCTTTAATTATGCTATAATTGGGGTTTACTTGGCTATGGAAGCTACAAGATACTTATTCAAGTATTCAAAAATGAAAGAAAGAAAAGAATTATTCTTTGGCATTATTAGTGGCATAGTTGGTTTTCTTGTTATTGTAGGGTACTTTTTTGTATCATTTAAATAGGACTATTATGAAAGAAGAATTGATTCTTAAAAATAGACTAAAAGAAGTAAGAAAAGAACAAGGATTTTCACAACAAAAATTGGCTGATGAGATAGGTGTTTCTAGAAATACTATTAGTTCAATTGAGACAGGTCAGTTTAATCCCACTGCAAAACTAGCATTAATATTATGCATAGCTTTAAATAAAAAATTTGAAGAATTATTTTATTTTTAGCAATTAAGTTATATTTGAAATTTGTTTATATATTAAAATTATAGGCTGATTTTAAATTATATAAGCATGATTTCACCTATACCATAATAATAAGTTAGGTTTTTGTGTAAAATTTATATAACTTTTTGGAAAATTTGTTATTAGATTAACCACATTATCAATCTGTAGGCTAGAAAGCCTATAGGTTGATATTTTTTATATCATTAATCACCATAAGAATAGATTTTATTGATTTTCTAGATTTATGTTATTTAAGTAAAAATCTCCTGAAAGGGGAAATCACCCTATTCAGAAGATTTATAGTAGAAATATATCTGTTTTTAATTAGCTATTTTGAAATTCTTGTAAGTTTTTTATATTGGTATTTTATTTTGGGATACATACTACTCGGCTAACTCATTGAGCCAGACGTGCTAGTCCTCTATGGGTCGGACAGACCTATATCCATCCCCTTAGTTCCATTGCTTCTGCAATTCTCTTTATTGCATACATATATGCAGCTTGCCTTATATTTGTTTTATATTCTCTTTTAAGTTCATAGATTCCTTCTATAGCTTTTAACATATCCTTTTCTTGTTTTTCTTGGACATCCTCTTGTGTCCAATAGTAGCCATATTGGTTTTGAACCCATTCATAGTATGATACTAATACTCCACCTGAGTTTGCTAATATATCTGGAATTACTTCAATGTTCTTTTCATTAAGAATTTCATCAGCTTCTGGGGTTGTTGGACCATTTGCTCCTTCTACTATTAGTTTTACATTAAGATTTTTAGCTATTTTTTCTGTTATTATATTTTCAAGTGCTGCAGGAATTAGAATATCAAACTCTGTTGACCAAAATTCATCATCACTTATTTTCTTTGCGTTAGGATATCCTGCAAGGGTTTTGTGTTCATCCCTATAGGCTTGGAGTGAATCATAGTCAAAGCCTTCTTCTGAGTAAAGAGCAGATCTTCCACACTCTTCACTTTCATCTCTTATTGAAAGATATTGTATTTTTGCTCCTTGCTCATTAAGGTATTTTAAGCTAAAGCTTGCTACATTACCAAAACCTTGAAGTCCTATCCTTGCTTTTTTAAGGTCGATTCCTATTTCATTTGCAGTGTATTTTGTTGCAATTATTAATCCGAATCCTGTAGCCTCATTTCTTCCAAGGCTTCCTCCAAGTATAAGAGGTTTTCCTGTAAAAGTTCCTATGTCTTCCTTATCTCCATTTAGTTTTATATATTCATCTATAAAATAAGACATAATTTTACCGTTGGTATTTACATCTGGTGCTGGTATATCTATCCTTTCACCAAGATATTTGTAAAGCCCTCTTATATATCCACGAGATAGGCTTTCAAGTTCTCTTTCGGAAAGTTTTGATGGGTCTACTGCTATACCACCCTTACCTCCACCATAAGGAATTGCCAAAAGTCCAGATTTAAGACTCATCCAGGTAGAAAGTGCCTTTACTTCTTCAATATTTACATCAGGATGAAATCTAACGCCTCCCTTTGAAGGTCCAAGAGCGTGATTGTGGGCTGATCTATAGCCCTTAAAAATTTTGAGACTTCCATCATCCATCTTAACAGGTATCGAAATTTCAATTACTCTTTGAGGTTCTTTTAAGAATTCATATACTGCAGGATTAAGTCCTAGCTTATCACAAGCCTTTTTTATTTGTATTTGGGCAGATTCTAATGGGTTAAGTGTATCACTCATTTTTAACTCCTTATATTTACTAAAATTTTTCTATAATATTTCACGAATTATTATATCACTATTTTTTTTTACTTACAATATTATTTTCCCAATAAAAAAGTACACCTTAAGGCATACTTTAATCTTTTCTTATCTAATTTTCTATTAATCTTTTAATAAGTATTGGATTTCCGATAGAAGATGTAATAACACCTGCCCTAGGATTAGCAGCATGGATTATTCCACCTTGACCATCTGCTATGGCAACGTGAGTAATATTTGAAAGACTTGTTCCAAAAAATACTAAGTCTCCAGCTTTTTCTTCACCCAAGGCTATAGTTTTTCCGTAGTTTGATTGAGTTTGAGCTAGGTGGGGAAGTCCAATTCCAAATTCACTATATACTTGCATAGTAAAACCTGAACAATCTATACCATTTACCAAGTCAATTCCACCAAATACATATGGATTACCTAGAAATTTGGTTGCAAAATTATAGGCAGATTTTCCTATATCATTGTCATCAACAGTATAGTAGATATATTCAATATCTCTAGTTTCTGAACTTTCTTCGTAAGCTGTTTTCTCAGGATAAATCCTTCTTATTTGGTCGTTTTCTTCTGCCTTATCTTCACCTTCTGGATAAAGACTTAGACCATTTCTTTTAAGATAGTCTATGTATCTTTTTATAGATTCATAGATTTTTTTGTACTTTTCCTTTAACTTATCTAAGTCCTTTTCATCTTTTGTAGATAAATCAAAGTCTTCTATTTTTACAAAACCTTCTTTATCATCCTTTTTAACTTTGACAAAATCTTTATTTTCATCAAAATCTACAAGGGTCAATTGCTCATCCTTTTTTATATCTGAAATTTTATTAGAACTTTCATCGTTCTTTTCATAAATTTTTGTATCCTTTAAGGCCTTGATATCATCTAGGATGTGAAACCAATATTTTCCTACATAAACTTTTTTTCCTTCAAATTCTATTTGATAATAATCTTCTGTTTCGCCCTTAATCTCATATATATCTGGGTAGTCAATTCCACCTAAAATATTAGAATTATCATTATCTGAATCATCTTTTCTTACATTGACTCCCTCTGTAAGATCGTAATTAATGATAAGAGACTTTGCTTCAGATTTCTCCATTGTGCCAAAAATACCAAATGATAATGCAGTTGTCAATAATAATATAATTTTCTTGCTTTTTTTCATCTTAAATCCTTTTATATACAATAACTATTTATAATCTATCACTAATTTACTTTAGTGTCAATGAATCTTAATTTATTATAGCTAGCTAATAAAGTTGAAAAATTATTTTCATATAAAAAAAATCGTGTTATAATCTAGAAGTAAATCTGAAAAAAGCATTAGAAAGGTCGGTATATGAATTTAAAAGAATTTGGAAACTTAGCTTTTGATAAGAAGACAATGAAGGAGAATGTTCCCTATCCTGTATATTTGAAATGGAAAGAGGCTGCCAGAAATAATATAAATCTTGATAAGGAAACAGCAGACTCCATTGCCCATGCCATGAAAGCTTGGGCCATTTCAAAAGGTGCTACATCATACACCCACTGGTTTCAACCTTTAAATGGAAAGACTGCCAACAAGAAGACAGCTTTTTTAAATAGAGATGATAAACACAATCCAATACATAGGTTTTCTGGAAATGAACTTATAAAAGGTGAGCCTGATGCATCATCATTTCCATCTGGTGGAATGAGATCAACTTTTGAGGCTAGGGGATATACTTATTGGGATTTGACAGCTAACTCATTTATAGAAGACGAAACTCTTTATATACCATCAGTTTTTGTTTCATTTTATGGAGAAAAACTTGATAAAAAGCTTCCACTAATGGAATCAATGAATAGAATAAGTAAGGAAGCTTCTAGAGTTTGTAATTTATTTTTAAAGGATGAAAAAACTTATAGGGTAAAGCCTAAGGTTGGACTTGAACAAGAATTTTACCTTATTGATAAAAAATATTTTGATAAAAGAATAGACCTTGAGTATTGTGGTATGAGTCTTATAGGTTCAGATCCTATGGTCGAAAAAGAATTAATTTCTCACTATCTTGGAGCTATTCCTCAAAGAGTAAATGATTTTTTTGAAGATGTAAATAAACAACTCTATGACCTTGGTATCTATATGGAAGCTGAGCACAACGAAGTAGGTCCAAATCAGTTTGAGATAGCTATAATGTTTGAAAATTGCAATATATCTGTAGATAATAACCAACTTCTTATGCATATACTAGAAAAAACTGCAATTAAACATAAGCTAGCCTGTCTATTAAAGGAAAAACCATTTAAAAATATGGCAGGAAGTGGAAAGCATAACAACTACTCACTAGCTACAAATTATGGGAAAAATTGTTTTTCACCAGGAAAAGACCCTAAGAACAATCCTATATTCTTGCTTTTCCTATCTGCAATGATAGAAGTTTGCTATAAATATCAAGACCTAATCAGAGTAACAACATCATCTGTAACCAATGACTTTAGGTTAGGTGGAAATGAAGCACCCCCTTCTATAATCTCTATGTTTATAGGTAATGACCTAGAAGATATGCTCAAATCAATTTCAGAAAATAATTTTGAAAGTATTGATATAGATAATAGGGTTAATATACCTCATCTAGGTGAGATAAAAACAGATTCATCTGATAGAAATAGGACTTCACCTATTGCCTTTACTGGAAATAAGTTTGAATTTAGGATGCTTGGATCTTCAAAGACTGCATCTGATTTAAACACCCTTATAAACCTTGCTATGGCACAAAGTATGAAAAAAATTGCTGATAGACTTGAAAAAATTGATGAAAAAGACCTAATGAATGAGGTTTATAAGATTGTCAAAGAAATTTATGATGAAAATAAAAACATACTCTTTCAAGGAGATGGATATTCCAAACAATGGCTTGAAGAAGCAAAAAAGAGAGGACTTAAGAATCATAAAAGCTTCCTTGATGCCCTAATAAATGCCAGAAATTCTAATGCTTATAAGCTCTATAAGGATGAGAAAATTTTTACAGATAAGGAAATTGAATCAATCATAAATGTAGAATTAGAAGAAGTTGGTAATTTTTACTCATCAGAACTTGAAATCTTAAATAATATGATATACCAAGAAATATTACCATCTTCCATGAAGGAAATAAAAGAAATTAAAGAATACTTATCCTTTGTAGAAAATGAAAAACTTAAAGAAAAGGCTCAAAGAATCAATAAAAAGGTAGAAGAATTACTAGAATATGGGGAAGATTTAAAAGAAATTCTTAAAAAATTTGACCAAATAGATGATATAGAGGAAAAAGCTTGCTTTATACAAGAAAAAGCCCTTGTTATAGCAGGAAATATAAGAGAGGTTTCAGATTCGCTTGAGATTGAAATTTCAAGAGAAAACTACTCTATTCCAAGATATGTAGATATGCTTAAATCTTTATAAAAATAAAAAAAGAAAGCTTTCAAAAAATAAACAGACCCCAAAAAATTGAACTTAAAAACTCGATTTTTTGAGGTCTGTTCACTTATATACCTTTTTTATAAATATATTATCAGCAATTTAAATTCTATTAAATCTTAATCCAATTTGATATAATAATAATAAATTAATAAGTAATTAGGAGAGAATTATGATTATACTTGACATACTTAATCAAGACTCATGGCTTGATGATTATGATTTTTTTAAAGATTTTAGAAAATCATCTTACTATAAGATTCTTTTAGACACATATAGAAACTTAAATACCGATATCCTATATAAAAGTAAAGTTCATGACCAAGGTCATATAGAAAGAGTAATTTTATTTGCTATGCTCTTATCTTATAAGTATAAGCTTAATTCTAACGATACTGATGTGCTAAGATATGCAGCAAGTCTTCATGATACAAAAAGAGTAGATGATTCTTATGATACTGAACATGGATATAGGGCTGCCCTTTATTCAATAGACTTTGCAAAGATAGATGCATCTGACAAGAAAACCCTCCAAGCAGTTCTTGCAGCTCACTCTAGGATAGATAAAAAAATGGATGATACCATAAAAGAGTTTTTTGTAGAAGATTTTGATAGGGCGAAGAGACTTTCCAAATTTTTTAAAGACTCTGATGGACTTGATAGGGTTAGGTTAGATGATTTAGACGAAAAATTTTTGAGATATGACTTTTCAAAAGAGATGGTAGGCTTTGCTAAGAGATTATTTATCGCTTATAAGGAGCGAGAAGATGTCTAAGAGTCAGAATATAGCTCAAAAACTTGCAATACTTTCGATATCATTACTTCTTGCAAGCAATAATGCTATATCAGGCTCTCTTATCTATATTCAGCACGCCTTTAACCTAACAAGATCCAATACTGAGTTTATAGTAACTTTAGCATCTTTTAGTACTATGATTTTTATACTTTTGGCAGAATATATAGCCCAAAATATAGGAATGAAAAAAACAGTCCTTCTAGGGCTATCTCTTGTGAGTATAAGTGGGGTAATTCCTGTGATTTTCAACTCTTATCCTCTAATTTTATTATCTAGGGTTATCCTAGGTTCAGGGCTTGGACTCTTTAATGGGCATTCTGCAAATTATATAAATCTTTTATATAATGATAATGATGAGAGAACAAAGCTCCATGCTCTAAGAAATGCAGCTGAATTTATAGGACAGATTTTCTTATATACCCTTGCAGGTATTCTAGTTCAAGTAAATTTTATCTATACATTTTTGGTCTATTCAACAGCTATAATTATATTTATTATTTTCAAAATAAATGTACAAGATGTTAAATTAGAAAAGGAAAAGACAAGAGTATATATAGATTCAAACATATTCTTATTCATAATTTTTGCTATGATTATGATTTTAAATATGACCTGTATGCAAACAAGATTTCCCTTTGTGGCAAGTCTAACTAGGGGAATGGGAATTAATATCAGTTTTTACTTAAACCTTGTCCCAATTATTGGTATGTTTTCAGCTATTTTATTTACACCTATTAACCTAAAACTTAGGGAATATACTATATTTTTGGGACTTTTCTTATACACTTTGGCAAATATTTTAATAATAGGATACGAAAATAGTTTTTGGGGCTTTTTGTCTTGTATTCTCCTTGCTGTCTTTGCCCAATCTTTGTGTATGCCTTATATATTTGCCGAAGTACCAAGATATGTAAGAGGACAAAGCTCAAGGCTTGCAACCAACCTTATTTTTATAGGTTGTAATGTGGGTGTCTTTATGGCTCCCTTATTTTTAAGTTGGATTGATAAATTCCTCAATACCAAATCTTTATCAAAAGGCTTTATTGCCTTTGTGATAATACATATAATCTTAATTGCAATATTTTTCTATAGAAATAAGATGAACAAAAGAAACAGATAAAAAGGACTGTTGCAAAGATTAATCCATTCTGCAACAGCCCTTATATTAGCTATTTAAGATAAACATCATCATATGAGTCATCCTTTTCAAACTTATCTCTTATATAAGGACAAGAAGGGATGATTTTTTTATTATTCTCTCGAGCATAATCTACAAGTTTGTCTACAAGCTTTCCTGCTATACCTTGACCACCATATTCTTTTTCTACTCCAGTATGGACAGCATCTATAACATTTCCCTTAAAAATCATATCTATAAGGCCTATTTTCTTATTTCCATCAAAAACTTGTACTTGTTTTTCTTCTTCATTAATTTTGTATTCCATTATATCACCTCATTATAGTATATACCCAAGATTAGCAACAATAATATATAGATTATAATTAATTATATATAGATTTTTAATATTAATTTTAGTGGGTATAAATATAAAAATGAATTTTTAGAAATAGAGAGGAAATAAATATGAAAAGAGAATATAGCTATGGCTCAGTGTTTATAGTTAATATGATATTTGCTATTTTAAGTGGTCTAGCATCTTATGTAATTATGACATTACTTAACCTAAATGAATCAAACTTTTTAGTAGGATTTATAAGAGGTATTATTACTTTGTTTTCTTCATTTTTGATTACTGCAGGACTTATAAATAATAGAACTGGTGGAGTTGGGGATTATCTTAATCAAGTAAGTAGAATTAATGGAAAAGTTATTATAATCAACCTTTTAGTTTTACTTATATCAACAGCAATAACGTATTTATTAGGAACAGGAGCAATATTATCAGTTATTAGTAAAAATCCACTATCATTATTATCAGCTACTTCTGTTGGATATTTAGCAACAATAGTTTTTGACCTACTAACAACTTATACCAATCACATTTTAGTAGATCCTAGAAACAAAAACCAACCAATAAGCGAGTCAATCAAAGATATATTTAGCACAAGTATAAAACTTTTAGGAAAAACAATTACAGTATATTTACTTTATATTCTTATACCAGTTGCTATTTTAGCTGGTCTTTTAACAATTCTTTTTCTTGCAACTGATGACCCTATGACTACATTGGGAATAGGAGTTATAGTTGGTGGATTATTTTTTATATACTTTTTGATTATAGGACCTATAATTAGGGCGAGAATTGCAGATAACTACCTTGACTATAAAGGTGATTTAAAAAGAGAAGATGATATCTTTACAGAAGAAAGATATGACAATAATCATACAATAACAAGAAATGTATAAAAAAGCTAGGTTAATTAATTAGCCTAGCTTTTAAAAATTTTATATTTTTTTATTTAAAATCCTCATAGCCCATAAGGTAGCTATAATAGAAACCCCAACATCTCCAAATACTGCAAGCCACATTGGAGCGTAACCAAATAGTCCTAGGATAAGTATTATTATTTTAGCTAAAAGTATGAAAGATAAGTTCTCTTTGGCAGTCTTATCGACTATTTTTGAAATCTTTATTAAATCTTTAATCTTTGAAACTTCTCCATTTACTATAAGTATATCTGATGCTTCTATAGCAAGATCTGATGCAGTTTGTCCCATAGAAATACCAACATCAGCACTTTTTAGAATAGGGCCATCATTTATACCATCACCCAAATATATAACAGAGTGTCCTTTTTTTTGTTCATCTCTTAAAAGCTCTAACTTTTCATCAGGAAGAAGTTTTGCACAATATCCTATTCCAAGTTCTTTAGCAACCTCTATAACTGCCTTTTCATCATCACCAGATAAAACAGCAATTTGATTGAAATTTTCCCTTATATCATCTATAGTTTCTTTAGCATCATCTTTTAACTTATCTTGTAAGATAATCTTACATACCAAAAGATTATTTATAGTCATATAAACAGCCTTGCCATTAGTATTATCAACTTCACCTACAAAGTCAGCAGATCCTATCTTTATTTCATTGTTTTCATAAGTTCTAGCCCAAACTCCCATGCCAATTATATTTTTACTAGCAATAAAATAGGAAGGATTATCGTTTCTGTTGAGGCTATTTACAATTGATTTTGCTATAGGATGATTTGAAAGTTTTTCAAGATTATATATATAATCAAGGATAAGATTTTTACTATAATCTGTGTAGTAGACTATAGTTTCTATATCAAACTCTCCTTTGGTTAAGGTACCTGTCTTGTCTGTAAAAAGGGTATCAGAATCCATAATCTTTTCAAAAAAATTGCTTCCCTTAAGAAGAATTTTATTCTTACTAGCAAGACCAAGTCCTGATATATAAGTTAAGGGAATCGAAATAACCAAGGCACAAGGACAGGCTATAATTAAAAATGTTCCAGCTCTTAGAAGATATTCCCTCAAACCAAATCCCAAAAGTGGTGGGACAATAGCGATAAAAGTCGCAAGAGCTACTACTATGGGAGTATATATTTTAGCAAATCTTGTAATAAGTCTTTCACTATCAGACTTCCTTTCATTAGATTCTTCGATAAGCTCAATAATTTTATTTGCAATAGAATCATCAAATACCTTGCTGGCCCTATATCTTATAATGCCACTTGAAAGAATTGAAGATGATAAAATTTTAGAACCACTTTTAATAGATTTTGGCAAAGACTCTCCTGTAAGAGAGGAAGTATCCAAAAGTCCCTCACCATCTATAACAATTCCATCAACAGCAATCTTTTCACCATCACTGGCAAGTATTATATCTCCTATTTCTATATCTTCTATGTCAACTTCTGTAAAAGTTCCATCAGGATTTACCTTTTGTGCCTTTTGGGGAACTATATCCATAAGGGATTTTATATTATCCCTAGACTTATCTGTAGCTATATCTTCAAAAACTTCTCCAAAAGAATAAAAAATCAACACAGCCAAGGCTTCTTCATATTGACCTAATAAAAATGCTATAAAAGTTGCTATCGTTATAAGAAAATTTTCATCCATACTATTGCCATGGGTGATTGAATAAATCCCTCTTTGAAAAATTTCCCCACCAAGTAGGAGGTAAACAATCAAAAAGCCCATAACAATAGAAAACTTCTTGCCTACATGACTATAATACCTATATAAAATAAAGCTAATAATAGTAAAAAACAAGAGTCTTAGAAGATTGACCTTGTTTTCTTTTGACATATTTTTGAAAACTTCCATTTAATAAACCAACTTTGCATCATATTCTATGGACTTTATAATCTTAGATGACTCTTCTAAAATATAGCCTATATCGACACCATCATCTAAATCAAGTTTCATCTTTTGGCTTATAAATGAAATATTTACATCCTTTACACCATCGAGTTTTTTTATTTTATCTTCCATCTTAGATGCACAAGAAGGACACCCTAAATTTTCTATTTTATATTTCTTTTTCATAATTGCTCCTAACTAAAACCTAGCTCATATAATGAAACAAAAGGGACATATCATTAAAAAGCTAAATTTTTTAAAATTGAATTATATATATTTTAATAATTATGTGAAAATCATTGACTAAAATCGCTTAAATGCCTACAAAATTCATCTACTATTACTGCATAAAATAAAAATATTTGATTATTTTTATCAAATGAATATATAATGCTATATTATTTCTCCCATAAATGTTCAAGTCCCATTTTTATTATTGTCTTCACATGGTCATCTGCCAAAGAATATATCATTGACTGACCAGCTCTTTTTGAACTTATTAGGTTTGTTTCCTTTAAATATCTTAGTTGGTGGCTTATAGCAGATTGAGTCATTTCAAGTTCTGTTGAAATCGTATTTACATTTTTTCCTTCATCAAAGAGAGAATAGAGTATCCTTATCCTTGTTGAGTCAGAAAAAACTTTAAATAAATCCGCCAAATCAAACAAGTCATTGTCAGATATGTTTTTTAATAATTTTCCCATATTACATCCTTTCATATGAATATCTACCCATAAAAAATTATAGCAGAAAGTATGCTAATCGGCAAACTTATCCAGTTTATAATCCCTAGTGAAAAGATTGAAATTAAACTATTAAAGTGTATACTAAATAGGACGATTAATGACTTATTATATTTATTTATATAAGGAAGTGTTATATGATAGAAAAT
Organism: Anaerococcus porci; assembly: GCF_009696575.1. Taxonomy (GTDB): domain Bacteria; phylum Bacillota; class Clostridia; order Tissierellales; family Peptoniphilaceae; genus Anaerococcus; species Anaerococcus porci. The sequence continues at coordinate 155,482 of NZ_VULQ01000005.1, forward strand.
AAATTTATCCTAAAATCAGACTATTCTCCAAAAGGAGATCAGCCTGAAGCTATAAAAAAACTTGTAAATGGATTAAAAAAAGGTAAAAAACACCAGATACTCCAAGGAGTTACAGGTTCAGGTAAGACCTTTACTATGGCTAACATTATTCAAGAGGTTCAAAAACCAACCTTGGTCCTTGCCCATAATAAGACACTTGCCTACCAATTGTTTACAGAATTTAAGGAATTTTTCCCAGACAATGCAGTAGAATATTTTGTATCCTACTACGATTACTACCAACCGGAAGCCTATGTTGCAGCAACTGATACCTACATAGCTAAGGACTCATCTATAAATGATGAGATTGACAAGCTTCGTCACTCGGCTACTATGAGCCTTTTTGAAAGGCGTGATGTAATAATAGTAGCAAGTGTATCTTGTATATATGGTTTGGGAGATCCTCAAGAATATAGAAAATTAGTCCTATCTCTTAGACCAAGTCAAGAGATAAGCCCAGAAGAAGTCATGAAAGAACTTATTGATAGGCAATTCGTAAGAAATGACTTTGACTTTTCTCGTGGAACATTTAGAAAAAGAGGAGATGTACTTGATATATTCCCAGCTGGAAATGATGAAAAAGCTATTAGAGTAGAATTTTTTGGTGATGAAATAGATAGGATTTCAGAATTTGATTCTCTAACAGGCAAAATCCAATCCCATATATCCCATGCCTACATCTATCCTGCAAGTCACTATGCTACAACAAGTGAGAAAGCAGAAGCTGCCATTGTTACTATAAAAGAAGAATTAAAAGAAAGGCTAGCTGAGCTTGAAAATGAAAATAAACTTGTAGAAGCCCAAAGACTTGAACAAAGAACAAACTATGATATAGAGATGCTTGAAGAGATAGGATTTTGTTCGGGTATAGAAAACTACTCAAGACATATGTCCCAAAGACCAGCAGGTTCAAGACCTTATACCCTTATAGACTACTTCCCAGATGACTTTATCCTTTTTGTAGACGAATCTCACGTATCAATTCCTCAAGTTGGAGGAATGTATGAAGGAGATAGGTCAAGGAAGCAAAACTTAGTAGATTATGGATTTAGACTTCCATCAGCCCTTGACAATAGACCACTAAAATTTCCTGAGTTTGAAGAACTCATAAAACAAGCAATTTACGTATCAGCAACACCAGGAGATTATGAACTTAGAAAAACTGGTGGAGAAGTTGTAGAGCAAATTATAAGACCAACAGGGCTTTTAGATCCTAAGATAGATGTAAGACCTGTTGAAAATCAAATAGATGATTTAATAGAAAATATATATAAAACTATAGAAAAAGAAGAAAGAGTCCTTGTTACTACTCTAACAAAAAGAATGGCAGAAGATTTGACAGACTATTTGTCAGAAAATGGAATCAAGGTAAAATACCTTCACTCAGATATAAAAACCATAGAACGTAGTGAAATAATAAGAGATTTGAGATTAGGAAAGTTTGATGTTTTAGTCGGAATAAACCTCCTTCGTGAAGGTCTTGACCTTCCAGAAGTTTCTCTTATAGCAATACTAGATGCAGACAAGGAAGGATTCTTAAGAAGCGAAACCTCTCTTATTCAAACTATAGGAAGAGCAGCAAGAAACTCAGAAGGTCATGTAATTATGTATGCAGACAAGATTACCAAATCTATGAAAAAGGCCATAGCCGAAACTGAAAGAAGAAGGTCCATCCAAAAAGACTTCAACAAAAAGCATGGTATAACTCCAACAACCATAAAGAAAAATATCTCGGAAATTATCCAAGTTACCAAGTCTGCTGAAGAAAAAGACCAAGAAATCAGAGATGAATTCTCATCAGATCAAATTGATACTATTCTAATCAATATGGAAGCAGAAATGTATAAAGCTGCGGAAGAATTAGACTTTGAAAGGGCAGCAAGGCTTCGTGATCAAATAACAAAGATGAAAAAACAGTTAGCAGAGGTGTAAAATGAGTGAAAATAAAATAGTAATAAGGGGAGCAAGAACAAATAACCTAAAAAATATAAATCTTACTCTTCCTCGTGATAAAATGATTGTATTTACTGGACTTTCCGGATCTGGAAAGTCCACTTTAGCCTTTGATACAATTTATGCTGAAGGTCAAAGAAGATATGTGGAGAGCCTATCTTCATATGCTAGGCAATTTTTGGGAAACCTAGATAAGGCTGATGTTGATTCTATAGAAGGACTTTCCCCATCTATCTCAATAGATCAAAAAACAACAAACAGAAACCCAAGATCAACAGTGGCAACAGTTACAGAAATATACGACTATTATAGACTTTTATTTGCAAGGATAGGTGATCCTTACTGCCCAGTTTGTGGTAAAAAAATAGAGGCCCAATCTATAGATCAAATGGTAGATAGGATTCTAAAATTAGATGATAAAACTCGTATTCAAATCCTTGCTCCAGTAGTAAGGGGAAAAAAGGGGCAACACAAAAAAAAGCTTGAAAATATTCAAAAAATGGGATATGTAAGGGTTATGATAGATGGACAGCCTTATGAGATAGAAGATGATATAGAACTTTCTAAAACCAAAAAACATGACATATCTATAATAGTAGATAGGATAGTAATAAAAGAAGGCATAGAATCAAGACTTGCAGATAGCTTAGAAACAGCACTCAAGCTTACAGAAGGTTTAGTTGAGATAAATGTAATAGGGGGAGATGACTTTATGCTTTCATCAAAACTTGCTTGTCCAGATGGTCATGTTTCTTTACCAGAGATTACACCAAACATGTTCTCCTTTAATGCACCCCAAGGTATGTGCCCTGAGTGTAATGGATTAGGTTTTCACCTACAAATCGACCCAGAGCTTGTAATACCAGACAAGAGCCTATCCATAAACCAAGGAGCCATAGACCCATATGCCACAAGTGCTAAGGGAACTTATTATAATGAAATGATAAAAGCCATAGCTCAAAATCATAACTTTGACCTTGATGAACCAATTAAAAATGCTCCAAAGGAAATGATAGATGAAATACTTTATGGAACAAAAAATGAAATTTCCTTTATGTTTGACAGTCATTTTTCGGGTAGAAAAAGATTCACAGGACATTTTGAAGGAGCGATAAAAAACCTATCCGATAGGTATGAAAGGACAAACTCAGATACCCAAAAGAAAAGAATGAGAGATTTTATGAGTGAAGAAGAATGTAAGACTTGCCATGGGGCAAGACTTAAACCTGAAATTCTTTCTATAAAGGTAGGAGAGATGTCTATATCAGATATAGCTAATATGTCTGTGGATAAAACAATAGAGTTTTTTGATAATCTAAAACTTGAACCAATGAAAGCAAAGATTGCAGAACTTATAATAAATGAGATAAAGGCAAGACTTAAATTTTTGCAAGATGTTGGCCTAGGTTACCTATCCTTATCAAGGTCTGCGGCAACCCTTTCAGGAGGGGAAAGTCAAAGAATAAGGCTTGCAACCCAAATAGGCTCAGGACTTGTAGGAGTATGCTATGTATTGGATGAGCCTTCCATAGGGCTTCACCAAAGAGATAATAATAAATTGATTAAAGCTTTAAGAGATTTAACAGATATAGGAAACACACTAATAATAGTAGAACATGATGAAGATACCATGAAGGCTGCGGACTATCTTGTAGATATAGGACCAGAAGCAGGTGTTCATGGTGGACAGATAGTTGCCAAGGGTAGTCTAGAAGACATAGAAAATGAAAAAAGATCTATAACAGGAGCCTACCTATCAGGCAAAAAGAAGATTCCAGTACCAGAAAAAAGAAGAAATTGGGATAAATATATAGAAGTTAAAAATGCTAGAGAAAATAACCTTAAGGGCATAGATGTAAAATTTCCCTTATCAACATTTACAGCAGTAACAGGAGTATCAGGCTCTGGAAAATCATCCCTAGTAAATGAAATACTTTATAAATCAATAACAAAAAAGTTAAATAAGACCAAAACCCACCCAGGAAAACACGATTCAATAGAAGGGGTTGATCAAATTGATAAAATCATATCTATAGACCAATCCCCAATAGGAAGAACCCCAAGGTCAAACCCTGCAACCTACACCAAACTCTTCGACAATATAAGAGATGTTTTTGCTATGACCAATGAGGCCAAGATGAAAGGCTACGACAAGGGAAGATTCTCCTTCAACGTAAAGGGAGGAAGGTGCGAAGCTTGTAAGGGTGATGGAACAATAAAAGTAGACATGATGTTCTTGCCAGATGTATATGTACCATGTGAAGTATGTCATGGTAAAAGATACAATCGTGAAACCCTTGAAGTAAAATATAAGGGAAAAGACATATCAGAAGTCTTAGATATGACAGTAGAAGATGCTCTTAAATTTTTTGAAAACCATCCATCTATAATAAGAAAACTACAAACTCTTTATGATGTAGGACTAGGCTATATAAAATTAGGTCAACCATCCACAGAACTTTCAGGAGGAGAGGCTCAAAGAGTAAAACTTGCATCAGAGCTTGCAAAAAGATCAACCGGTCAAACCTTATATATCCTAGATGAACCAACGACAGGACTTCATATGGCAGATGTCCATAAACTTATAGAAGTTTTAAATAGGTTGGTAGAGCAAAATAATACAGTACTAGTAATAGAACACAACCTAGATGTAATAAAAGTAGCTGACTATATAATAGATTTAGGACCAGAAGGTGGCGATGGTGGAGGAAGCTTAGTAGCAAGTGGAACACCAGAAGAGATAGCCAAGTGTAAAAAATCATATACAGGACAATTTCTTAAAAAAGTCTTATAGAACTAAACGCCTTATGGCGTTTTTTCTATATTCATATAATATTTCAAAAGCACAACCTTTATACAAATTATAAAGAGGAATATAAATAAAATCAAAATTTTCATATAAAATAAATAATTATTCATTGACTTAGAACATAATCTCTAAATAAAATAATCTTATCAAGAAACATCTTGAAATATCAAAATAAATCTTTTGTCAATAAATATAAACAAAATAAGCATATTTTTTCAAAAACTTAAGACCTGCAATAATTATTAAAAATATTTGGCTTAAACTTATATAATGTGGTATAATTTTTTAAAGAAATAAGGCGTTAGGATAGCTAAATTATCTTATAAATCATGATAAGATTATTATTAACTATCACTGACAATACCCAATATTTCTTATAAAATATTTATAAATAATATCTACCAAAGTCAATTTGGATATAATTAACCTATTATATCTAAAATTAGGTTAAAGTAGATATTATTAAAGTTATCTTACAGATAAGAAAGGAAAAATATGAAAAATTTGAGAGGATTTGAGGAAGTTATTAAAAATAATAAGTCTAAAAATCAAAACAAAAAACCTAAGTATGCAATGAGGAAACTAACGGTGGGCTTAGTATCTTGTATGATGGGTTACTTAATAGCTTTCACTCCATCAGTTTCTAATGCTGCAGAAGTTGGAACAGAAAATGTAGCACCAAAACAAGCAGCACCAGAAGAAACTAATGCAGGGGTAGAAGGGGATCAAACGCCAAAAGAAGCGATTTCACCAGCTGGAGAAACTAGTGAAGCAACATCAGCTAATCCAACCACAGAGAAAGCTGTTGCTCCTAACAAAGACAGTCAACCAGCAGGAGAGCTTAATACAAGTAAGGAAAATGCCCCACAAGCTGAAACAGCAAGTGGAGAAGTAGTTAAAAAACAAGCTGATAGTTTTAATGCAAGCATTAAAGATATAATAGTTAAGGAAAATCAAGAAATAAACTACAAAGATGCTGTTGAAAACCTACCACAAGATGCCAAACTTGAAGTACTTACTCCAGCAAAAACAGACAATATTGGAGAAAGTATAGCTAAGGCTAAAATAGTATTTTCAGATGGTTCTGAAAAAGAAATTAAAATAAAAGTTACAGTTGAAGCTAACGATGAGTTATCTGCTAATAGCCAAGCTACAGAAGCAACAACTGAATCTGCTGGTTCAAATGTTGCAAAAAGAAGAGTGCCAAGAGCCGCTTCAATGATAGCAAATAATACAGATGGAATAGCTACAAGAGAAGCTGCTGCTCCTGAAGATACTACTACAGATAAAAATGCCAAAAATGCTGTTCATGGATATGTAGGAGTTCAATCATCAGGAGACATAAACCTAAATTTAGGATCCGCTACAGGTGGAGCATTTACTCCAGTTGAAGGCGTAAGAGTATATTTCCAATGGTTTGAAAATGGTGGCTATGTTTCCCCAACCTATACAACAGTATCAGGTCCTGATGGAAGGATACACTTGGCTATTAAGCCATTCTTGGCTGCAGATGGAAAAATCATTAAATTTGACGCTGATCCAACAGTATCAGGAGGAAATGAAAGATATAAGTTTTGGGTAGATGAAAAAACAATTCCTGAAAAATATCAACTCCAATATATTACAGGCGAAAATGTTGTAATACCAGATGCGGGACTTCCAATAACACAAGGTGGAGCTAGTTCAGATACTGTATCAAACACTCATAATAACTGGAAAGTTCTTCTTATGGAAAAACCAAAAGAAGATATGCATAAGGAAGCTACACCAACTGAAGTTAGAGCTGATGGTGGTTTTGTAGAAGGAACAGTAAGCTATGATTATAATTCAGGAATTGGTGGAGTTCAATGGAATACTGTAGCTGATAAGACTTCTCCAGCACAAGGTGTTACAGTAAAGGCATCATATCTTTCTGATTATGCTTTAAAGCAAATCTATAGTGAAGATACTGTAGCTAGAATGAGTTTAAGGTCAGTTGATGATATACGTGGAAGTGGATGGACAAAAGCATTAGAAAACCAACTTCAAGATTGGATAAAAACCCAAATCGCAACTGATCCTGATAGATGGATTGCAGAAACAGTTTCTGCCCAAACAAATGCTGAAGGTAAGTATTTGATTCAATTCAAGGGAACTTGGGGTGATTATAAAAATGCAGATGCTGGTAAAAAAGAATATACCTATAAAGTAGGGGATCCTTCAAGTGGACAAATTTGGAATAGGTGGACTGATGAGCAAATTGCAAGACTTGGACAAGTTGCAGATTCTGCAAGCGAAGGTGGTTTTACAACATCTGCTACAACAAACCAAAAGAAGCATGTAAATTATGATTGGCTATTTGTATCATTAGAAGGTGCAGATAACTTACGTGAGATGACTCCATATAATAATAACCAATATACACTTATGCATAATACCTATGGTATCCATAGTGGATGGTCAGGAGTAGGATTTAGCACTGGAGTTACAAATGCGACAAACTCTTCCTTAAGAGCAGACTTTGCCCTAGCACCAGCTGAAATTAAATTTAATATCGTAAACTATGATGCAGGAGCAAATACCGCAACACCAGGAGATATTGCAAAAACATCTACTCAAGGTCTACCATATTCTAATACACCAGATTCATTTAGAATAGTTTGGTATGATGAAAAGGGAGCTGAAGTTAAGTCAGAAGATATTTCAAAACCAAATTCTCTAGGAGCATTACCAGAAGCAACACTTGATACAAGTGGAGTTAAAGAGAACAAACTTTATACTGCAAAACTTTATAGGGTTGACTCAAGAGGTAACAACGCAGAGCTTTTAGCTGTAGATTCATTTGCAGTTATAGTGGATAAATATATTGGTTCAGTATATGATGATTTTACCCATGATACTAAGGGTACAAAAGGTGCAACATTTAGTGCTCAAGGATTACCTAATGGTTTAGAGATAGATAGCAATACTGGAATTATTAGTGGTAAACCAACTGAAGCTGGAAAATTTGATGTGACAGTTACAACAACTGTAAATGATCAATCAGGAGCTCTTTCAGCTAATAGAACATATAGTTATTTAATAACTGATTCACCAGTTCCAGAAGGAATGGTTGGAAAAGAATACAATCAAACTGTAAGTCCAAAAGCAATTGACGGTTATGTATTTAAAAATGTTAAAGTTGAATTGACAAGTGCAATAGCAGGTCTTACAGCTGAAAATAATACTATATCAGGAACACCAACAGTTGCTGTTGATGCAGATCAAGAAAAAACTAATGTTGATGTAACATATGATATATATAAATTAAATGATAATAATGAAGAAGTTCTATTTGCAGAAGGACATGTAGATCATGTACCATTAGTAATAAAACAAGCTGATAAAGCAACTTCATATGAGCCTCACTATGAAGAAACACAAGCAAAAGTAGGAGAAGAAGTTACAACTAATGTTCCAAGCTTTACAGATATTGAAAATGCTCCAACTCCAATACCAGACGGAACAAAATTTGAATTAGGTGATAACCCACCAGCTAATGCTAGTGTTAATCCTCTAACAGGTGCTGTAACATATACACCAAGTGCAGGAGATGCAGGAAAAACTATAAATGTTCCAGTAAAAGTAATTTATTCAGACGACACAACAGATACTACAACAGCAAAAATCAACGTAGAAAAATTAGACGACATAATTGAAGTAACAGACCCTAATCAAGAAACACCACAAGGATATGTAAGAGTAACACTTGAAAGTGGAAAAAATATTGCTAGTATTACTGGAACACAAGCTTATGATGTCAAAAATGATGGAACTGTTAAATATTCTGATCTAATAAATGAGATTACTAAAGATGGTTCTAAGACTACAATAAATGTTGATCCTATAACTGGTAGAAACTCTTTAGAGTGGTCAGTAGATGGTAAAGAAGTAGTTCCAACTGATTATCCAACAACAGATACTACACTTAAAGTCAGCGCTAAAGATGCCTATGCTCCAAAGGGAACTGAACAAACTGTACAAAAGGGAGCTGTGGTTGATGCCAAAGATTCAATAGCAAATAAGGATACACTTCCTGAAGGAACAACATACGAATTTGTAGATGATAAAGGAGATCCGATTACTCCAGATACAAATTCAATTGGAGAAAAGGATGTAAATGTTAAAGTAACTTATCCAAATCCAACAGAAAATGGTGGACCAACAATTGTTAAGACAAAGATTAACGTAATAGAAGAAAAAACAGAAGCTGAAAAGAATCCGGCAGTAGCTCCAGAAAAGACAACTGTTGAAAACAAAGAGAAATTAACACCGGAAGAAAAACAAGAAGTTGAAGCAAAAGTTAAGAAAGCAAATCCAGAAGCAACAAAAGTAGAAGTTAAAGACGATGGAAACGTAACATTAACTTACAAAGATAATTCAACAAATACTCTAACACCAGAACAAACAATAGTTGAGAGAGTAAAAACAACAGTAGAAGGTGAACCAACAAAAGTTAACCCTACTGATGAAGAACAAAAAACAGGTTTAACAGTTAAAAACCAAGACGAAACTACACCAACAACAGTAACAGCCAAAGATGAAGACGGAACAGAAATTCCAGTAAAAGTCGATCCAGAAACAGGAGAAATCAAGGTAACACCAGGAACAAATGTAGATGGACCAATAACTGTTACAATTCAAGACGATGACTTCAAGACAGAAGACAATCCAAAGGGAGAAATCACAAAAGAAGTTCCAGTAACAGGACACACAAAAGGTGTAGACGACAACAGAACAAAAACAACAGTAGAAGGCGAACCAACAAAAGTTAACCCTACTGACGAAGAACAAAAAACAGGTTTAACAGTTAAAAACCAAGACGAAACTACACCAACAACAGTAACAGCCAAAGATGAAGACGGAACAGAAATTCCAGTAAAAGTCGATCCAGAAACAGGAGAAATCAAGGTAACACCAGGAACAAATGTAGATGGACCAATAACTGTTACAATCAAAGATGAAGACTTCAAGACAGAAGACAATCCAAAGGGAGAAATCACAAAAGAAGTTCCAGTAACAGGACACACAAAAGGTGTAGACGACAACAGAACAAAAACAACAGTAGAAGGCGAACCAACAAAAGTTAACCCTACTGACGAAGAACAAAAAACAGGTTTAACAGTTAAAAACCAAGACGAAACTACACCAACAACAGTAACAGCCAAAGATGAAGACGGAACAGAAATTCCAGTAAAAGTCGATCCAGAAACAGGAGAAATCAAGGTAACACCAGGAACAAATGTAGATGGACCAATAACTGTTACAATTCAAGACGATGACTTCAAGACAGAAGACAATCCAAAGGGAGAAATCACAAAAGAAGTTCCAGTAACAGGACACACAAAAGGTGTAGACGACAACAGAACAAAAACAACAGTAGAAGGCGAACCAACAAAAGTTAACCCTACTGA
>NZ_VULQ01000006.1 GCF_009696575.1 Anaerococcus porci
ATAAGAGGACTCACTCTTTTTTACGAGATAAAATCTCAAGGAGAAAACGAGTGCCTCTATCTAATACAAATATTATACAGCTAAACTGAATAATATTAAGTAATTAAAGGGTTATAGGTTACCTTTACAACCTAATTATATTATATAAGGAGAAAGTTATGAAATTAAAAAATATAGGAAAGTTAATACTAGGATTAGCTTTATGCCTTACAGTAGTAGGCTGTCAAAATAATGAAAGTAATAATAAAGAATCAAACAAGGCTGCTGCTTCTAAGGCAGAATCAAATAAAAATAGTAATGAAGCTAAAAAAACTGGCAATTTGACAATATTTGCAGCTGCATCAATGACTGATGTATTAGATGAATTAAAGTCAGAATTCCAAAAAGAAAATCCTGGTAGTGAATTAACATTTAACTTCGATTCTTCAGGAACACTTAAAACCCAAATTGATTCTGGGGCCAAGGCAGATGTATTCATATCGGCAGCTCAAAAACAAATGAATGGGCTTGAAGAGGAAAATAAACTTGAAAATGATACAAGAATAGATTTATTAGAAAATGAGGTAACTCTTGCAATAGCTAAGGGAAGTGATAAAAAAATCACAGATTTCAAAGACCTTTCATCGGATAAGGTAGATAAAATTGCCTTAGGTAATTCTGATGTACCGGTTGGACAATATTCTGAAGAAATCCTAAAGAAACTAGGAATCTGGGATGAAATCCAAGACAAAATTACTTTCGGTTCAAATGTAAGAGAAGTTACAACATGGGTAAGTGAAAAAACTGTAGATTGTGGAATAGTTTATAAAACAGATGCGATTATAGCCGACCTTGATGTAGTAGCAGTAGCAGATGATTCAATGCTTGAAAATAAGGTAATATATCCTGCAGCAGTTCTTAAAGATTCTCAAAATAAAGAATTGGCTAAGAAATATATTAAATTCTTACAATCAGAAAAAGCATCTGAAATCTTCAAGAAATATGGTTTTAAACCATTAGGAAAATAAAATGGATTTATTTCCTTTATATAACTCTGTTAGAATAGCCTTAATATCTTCGGTAATTATATTCTTTCTAGGTATTTTTGCAGCTTACTATATAAGGAAATTACCTGCAAAAGTAAAGGGGGTAATTGATGTAATACTAACCCTCCCCTTGGTCTTGCCTCCTACTGTTGTAGGTTTTTTTCTAATTAAAATTTTAGGACCTAATTCAAGCTTAGGCTCTATTGCTGTAGATTATTTTAACCTACCTCTTATCATGAATTGGTATTCAGCAATTTTTGCAACAGTTATAGTAACATTTCCCCTTATGTATAGAACAACAAGAGGAGCTTTTGAAGCCTACAATGAAAACTTATCCTTTGCTGCTCAAACCTTGGGAAAGTCTAATACTTGGATATTTTGGAAAGTTATTCTTCCAAATTGTAAGAAGGGAGTTATGGCAGGACTTGTCTTATCCTTTGCTAGAGCTTTGGGAGAATATGGTGCAACTTCGATGGTTTCAGGTTATACTCCAGGAAAGACGGCTACAATTTCAACCTCGGTTTACCAATATTGGAGAATAGGACAAGATGAACTAGCCTATAAGTGGGTTTTAATAAATGTATTGATATCATTTGTAGTATTAGTTGCCATAAATTTCTTAGAAGATAAGACACCTGAAAAAAAGGAAATGTCCCATGCTTAAATTAGATATTAGAAAAGATTTTGGAAATTTTAAACTAGATATAAGCTTTGAAAGTGAAAAAGGAGTTTTGGGAATCCTAGGAGCATCTGGATCTGGAAAAAGTCTTAGCCTAAAAGCTATAGCAGGGATTGTAAAACCTGATAAGGGAAAGATTATCTTAAATAATAGGGTTTTATTTGACTCTGATAAAAAGATAAATATTCCCACTAAAGATAGGAAGGTTGCCTATTTATTTCAAGATTATTCTCTATTTCCTAATATGACAGTCTATGAAAATATAAAATGTGGTTTTAGGGAAAAAAAGGAAAATTATCAAGAAATAATATATAAAAAGCTTGATGAACTTCACATATACCATATCAAAGATAAGATTCCTGATGAGATTTCAGGAGGGGAAAAGCAAAGGGCAGCACTTGCAAGAATTCTTGTAAATGAGCCTGAAATTCTTCTATTGGATGAGCCTTATTCTGCCATAGACGGTTATTTGAAGTGGTCAATAGAACTTGATATAAAAAATATAATAGAAGAGTATAAGATACCAACCCTATTTGTATCTCATGATAGGGATGAGATATATAGGATGTGTGATGAAATAGTCATAATGGATAAGGGAAAAAGTGAAGATAAGAAAGAAACTAAAGAACTTTTCCACAATCCAAAAACTATGGCTGCAGCAGAGCTTTCAGGTTGTAAAAATTTTTCAAAGATTAAAAAATCAGAAAAAGGTATTTATGCTATAGATTGGGACTTGGACTTGTCTATTGAAGATGTCAAAAATCGTGACTTTATCGGTATAAGAGCTCATAATATAAAAGTTTCAAGCGAGAAATTAGGAGAAAATTCTTTCGAATTAGAGCTTTTAAAGGAAATTGAACAGACTTTTAATATGTGTCTTATTCTTAGGAAGAAATCTGGAAAGGGAATATTATCGGCTTTTTTAGAAAAAGAAGATTGGAAAAAATTAAAAAATGAAAAAAACTTATATTTTTCTATAAGAAAAGAAGACATAATGTTTCTTAAAGAAAAAAATAGCTAGAATAGATAAACTATCCTACAAATTGCTTTTAAAACAATAGTGGAGTAAGTTTGTTTTCTAGCTATTTTTTTTGATTTTTTCAATTGCGCTTAAGGCTTTTTTTATTTCGTCTTTTGTATTGTAATATGAAAGACTCAACCTTACTATGCCTTGTTTTTCAGTTTTATAATTTTTATGAAAAAGTGGGGCACAGTGACTTCCTGCCCTTGTACATATAGAGTAGTCATCCCATAGCTTCATAGCTACATAATTTGCAGACAAATTTTTTATATTAAAGGATATAATAGGAACAGATTTTTTGCTAAAGTCCTTGTAAAAGATAAGATTATCTATATTTCTTAGTCCATCAGAAAGATATCTTGTAAGCTCATCAAGCTCTCTATAGTGGGGATTTTTAAGGGAGAGCTTAACAGCTTGGTTTAATCCTGCAAAAGAATGAACATTTTCTGTACCAGGCTCAAAAAGGTCTGGAAGGGATTGGGGTTGTTTTTTTGAAAAAGAATTAAAACCAGACCCGCCTGAAAAGACTTGTTTAAAGTCAAAATCCCCATTTACAACAAAACCCCCAGTTCCTTGGGGAGCGTGAAGTCCCTTATGGCCTGTAAATAAAAATATAGTATTATCATATTTACTTATGTCAAAGTCAACATATCCAGCAAGCTGAGCTCCATCTATGATTAAAATCAAATTATTTTTCTTACAAATATCATAAGCTTTGTCTATATCTGTGACCATACCAGATATATTTGATGCTCCAGTTAATATAAGTGCTTTGCTATTATCTCTTATATTATTTTCTATTTCAGAAAGTCTCAGGCTAAAATTGTCAAGCCCTATATAGGATATGGAAATTCCATCTTCTTCTAGGTCATATAGGGGTCTTAGGACAGAGTTATGTTCTGAAATGCTTGTTATAATATGGTCATATTTTGAAAAAAGTGACTTTATAACAAAGTTAAGACCAAAAGTTACATTACTAGTTAAAACTACATTTAGTGGATTATCCATACCAAAAAGCCTTCCTACATTCTTTCTTGTTTCCATTAAAAGCTTCAAAGAATTTAAGCTTTGAATGTAGGCACCCCTTGAAGGATTTGCAAAATTTCTCGAATAAATTGCATTATAGACTGCTTTTGCAACAGACTCGTCCTTATCTATAGTTGTTGCAGCATTATCAAGATAAATCATAGTTTAAAACCTCAGGCTTTCTATCTTTATAAATAAGTCTATATCTTTCCTTATATAAAAGACTAGACTTTTCAATTATATTTTCTACTTTTTCTCTATCTTTTTCTTCAAACCTAAGGCAAAGACCACATCCTGCATCAATTTCAGCTAAGAGTGGGACAAGTCTTGCCCTTACAGAATTTTTCTCTATTAAGTCAAGGGCAAGGTAGGCTATATTGGAAGAATCAAATGTATAAATTATATAATCCATTATGGTCTTACAGTGTGGTGGGTTCTCATTAAGGAGCAGATTTCATACATATTTGAAATCCTGCCAACTTTTAAGTCTTCCTTAAGTCCGTAGTGGTCAAGACATAGGCCGCATGAGATAATCTCAACTCCGTTTTCTTCGAGTTTTTTGAAATCTTCAATTGTATTTTCTCTTTGAGTAGATAGGAAAACTCCTTTATTATAGCAGATTACATAGTCTGGAAGAACATCTTCTTCAGTAAGAGATACTAAAAAACTTTCAAGAAGTGACTTAGAAAATTCTTCATCTCCATCACCTATCCTATCAGAATCAAAGACTACAACATAGGAAGAAGATAGACTATCTTTACTTAGTTTTTCATCTTTGAATTCATCTAACTTATTGAAAGTAAGCTCGACATCTTCATTTTCAAGTTCTTTTAGTTCTGCTTCAAAACCAGTTTGTCTGGCAAGTTTCTTAAGATTTTCTACAGCTATATCTTCATTAACTAAAACTTTAAAGCTTTCTTCACCACTTTTTATAACTCTTTTTGCCATTATTACTGGCATTGGACATTCTATTCCTCTTGCATCTATTTCTTTCATTTCTTTCTCCTTTATTCTATAAACACGCTCTTATCATATTTATTATAAATTTTTCCAATAATATTTGCATCAATACCAAAATCTCTAAGCTCTTTTATGGCATACTTGGCATCATCTTCATTGATACTTACCAAAAGTCCACCTGAAGTTTGAGGATCAAAGAGAATTTCTTCAAGAGCAAAATCATCTTTTAAAAACTCAACTCTATCCTCAAAATACATCCTATTTCTTTGTCCACCCTTTGTAAATATAAATTCACTAGCTGCCTTATAGGCTCCATCAAGTATTGGAATTTTTGATGAATCTATTATGGCGGTAAACTTATCAGAAAGCATCTCTCCTAAGTGACCCAAAAATCCAAACCCTGTAACATCAGTTGCAGCAGATATCCTATATTTTTCAAAAATTTCCTTAGCATACTTATTTAAATAAGTCATTGAAGCTATAGCCTTATTAAGTTCGTCCTTTCCTAATATACCCACAGAATAGGCATTGGTAACAAGGGTAACCCCTAAAGGCTTGGTAAGAATTAAAACATCATTCTTTTTAACGGTATTATTTCTCCAAAGTTTTTTAATATCTACTCTTCCTGTAATAGATAGTCCATACTTGATTTTGGGATCATGGATTGAGTGCCCTCCGACAAGGCTTGCTTTAGCCTCAATCATCTTATCTGCACCTCCTCTTAAAATCTCTCTTAGGATTTCAAGATTATAATCTTCTGGAAAAAGTACAATATTTAAGCCTGCAATTGGCTCGGCTCCCATAGCATATATATCACTTAAAGCGTTTGCACAAGCTATCTGACCAAAGCTAAAAGCATCTTCTACCATAGGTGGGAAAAAATCCATAGTAGAAACCACTCCATTTTCCTCGTCTATTTTTATAACTGCAGCATCATCCATGGTATCAAAACCTACTAGGATATCATCTCTTTTATAATTATTAATTGAAGAAAGGGTGGTTTCAAGACTTTCTTGGGGAATTTTGGCGTTACATCCTCCACAAACTTCTAGTTTAATATTTGTCATAATTATCCTTTCTAAATGTTGCAAAATTAACAATTATTTTAATTATACTTAAAATAGTATCAAATTCAATGAAAAAACAAACAGAAGAAAATAAAAAAATTTTTTAGAAAACATTTTTTTAAGCCTTGCTTTTCGATATGTGATATGTTACTATAATACTAGAATAAGTTCTAGAAAGGAGAAAAAGTTGAAAGAAAGTTTTAACATTGTTTTAAATCAGCCAAACAAAAACGAATTAGCTGATTTAAGTTTCATTAATGAAGAAGAATCTTCAAAGGCTCAAAAATTTCATGCTAGCTTTCCTCAATATTCAGTAACACCTCTTAGAAGGCTTAGCAATTTAGCTGATCTTTTTGGTGTTAAGGATATTTTTGTGAAAGATGAGTCATTTAGATTTGGCTTAAATGCCTTCAAAGTATTGGGAGGATCTTATGCAATGGCCAAATACATAGCTCAAAAATTAGATATGGATATAGATGACTTGCCTTATGAGAAATTGGTATCAGATGATATTAAAAAGAAATTAGGTAAGCTCACCTTTATAACAGCTACAGACGGCAATCATGGTAGGGGTGTAGCTTGGACTTGTCAACAACTTGAACAAAATTGTGTAGTATTAATGCCTGATGGTTCAGCACTTGAAAGACGTGACAATATAAGGAAGACTGGCGCAAAATGTGACATAATGGATGGACTTAACTATGACGCTTGTGTAAGGCTTGCAAGTAAATATGCTGATGAAAAGGGATATATTATGGTCCAAGACACAGCATGGGAAGGATATGAAGAAATACCAACTTGGATTATTCAAGGTTATTCAACTCTTGCAAAAGAAGCTTATGACCAACTACAAGAAGTAAATAGTAAGCCAACCCATATATTTCTTCAAGCAGGAGTAGGTTCTTTTGCTACAGGAGTTACTGGATTTTTCTCAGATGAATATAAGGCAGATGAGAAGCCTTTTATAGGACTTATAGAACCAGAAAAAGCTAACTGCAATTATTTAACAGCAAAGATTAATGATGGAAAAATTCATAATGTTGAAGGTGAGATGGACACCATTATGGCAGGACTTGCTTGTGGTGAACCTGTAACAGTTGGTTATCCTATCTTAAAATCATACGTAGATGCTTTCCTTTCAGTTCCAGATTCATCTGCGGCAAGGGGTATGAGAATATTAGGAAACCCACTTGGAAATGACGAAAGAGTAATATCTGGAGAGTCAGGAGCGGCAACACTCGGAGCTGTAAGTGAAATTCTTCAAAGAGAAGACTTAAAAGATATGAAAAAAGATTTGAAACTAGACGAAAATTCCGTAATACTTTTTATATCAACAGAAGGTGATACAGACTTTAAGCATTATAGACAAGTTTGTTGGGATGGATACTATACTAACGATGAAGAATATGAATATAAAAAAATAATAAGATAGGAGATTAAAAATGACACAAGATATAAACAAACTATTAGAAAAATTAGACAATTTAGACTTTAAAAACCTTTATCAAGATGATTTTTTTCATACATGGGATAAGTCACAAGATGAGCTTGAAGCAATCTTTACAGTAGCAGATACTTTAAGAGCAATGAGAGAAAAAAATATCTCTCCTAAGATTTTTGATTCTGGTCTTGCAATCTCACTTTTCAGAGATAACTCAACTAGAACAAGATTCTCTTTCTCATCAGCAGCAAACCTTCTAGGACTTGAAGTTCAAGATTTAGATGAAGGAAAATCACAACAAGCTCACGGCGAAACAGTAAAAGAAACAGCAAACATGATTTCATTTATGGCTGATGTTGTTGGTATAAGAGATGATATGTATATCGGAAAAGGCTACAAATACATGAAAGACTTTGCTGAATATGTACAAGAAGGATATGATCACGGTATACTTGAACAAAGACCACACCTTGTTAATCTTCAATGTGATATTGACCATCCAACTCAATCAATGGCTGACCTTTTACATGTAATCCACGAATTTGGTGGAGTAGAAAACCTTAAAGGTAAAAAAGTAGCTATGACATGGGCTTATTCACCATCATATGGTAAACCACTTTCAGTTCCTCAAGGAATCTCAGGACTATTTACAAGATTTGGAATGGATGTTGTACTAGCTCACCCAGAAGGATATGAAATAATGCCAGAAGTTGAGGAAATAGCAAAAGAAAATGCTAAGAAATATGGTGGTTCTTTCACAAAAACAAACTCAATGGAGGAAGCATTTAAGGATGCTGATATAGTTTATCCTAAATCTTGGGCTCCATTTGCTGCTATGGAAGAAAGAACAGAACTTTATGGTAAGGGTGATCAAAAAGGAATAGATGAACTTGAAAAAAGACTTCTAGAACAAAACAAAGAACACATGGATTGGGCTGCTACAGAAGAGATGATGAAGCTTACAAAAGATGGAAAAGCTTTATATATGCATTGTCTACCAGCAGATATAACAGGACTTTCTTGTGAAGATGGAGAAGTTGATGAATCTGTATTTGATAGATATAGAGATCCACTTTACAAAGAAGCAAGCTACAAACCATATATAATTGCAGCTATGATTTTCTTACAAAAAGTAAAAGATCCACAAGCCACAATCAAAAAACTATTAGAAGCTAATAAGGAAAGATTATTAGATAAAGAAGAAAATAAATAAGCTAGGATAATAGAAGGAGATTATAGAATAAATGACAAATATAAATTATGATTTAGTTAAAGAAACAGCTCAAAAATATTCAGAAGATATGAATGCCTTTTTAAGAGATTTAATCTTAAAACATGGTGAATCATGTGAAGAAGGTCCAAAAGCTAAAAGAATCAAAGAAGAGATGGAAAAACTTGGATTTGATAAGGCTTGGATTGATGGACAAGGAAATGTACTTGGTGAAATGGGTACAGGTAAAAAACAAATTGCCTTTGATGGACATATTGACACAGTTGGTATAGGAAATAGAGATAACTGGGACTTTGACCCATATGAAGGATTCGAAGATGAAAATCTTATAGGAGGACGTGGTGGTTCTGACCAATTAGGTGGAATAGTATCTGCTGTATATGGTGCAAAAATCATGAAAGACCTAGGATTTTTAAATGATGAATTTAGAGTATTGGTTACAGGAACAGTTCAAGAAGAAGACTGTGATGGTAACTGCTGGTTATATATGATAGAAGAAGAAGGAATAAAACCTGACTTTGTAGTATCAACTGAACCAACAGATGGTGGAATCTACAGAGGACAAAGAGGAAGAATGGAAATTCGTGTAGAAGTTGAAGGAGTATCATGCCACGGTTCAGCTCCAGAAAGAGGAGATAACGCAATCTATAAGATGGCAAAAATCCTTAATGAAATAGAACAACTTAACGAAAACCCAGCAGATGATTCAGTAGAAATAAAAGGTCTTGTAAAGATGCTTGATGAAAAATACAATCCTGAATATAAAGAAGCAAACTTCTTAGGACGTGGAACAGTTACAACAAGCCAAATCTTCTTTACATCACCATCAAGATGTGCAGTTGCAGACTCATGTGCAATTTCACTTGATAGAAGAATGACAGCTGGAGAAACATGGCAATCTTGTATAAAAGAAATAGAAGATCTACCATCAGCTAAAAAATTTGGTGCAAAAGTTACTATGTATGATTATGAAAGAGAATCATGGACAGGAGTAAGCAAAAAACAAGAATGTTATTTCCCAACATGGGTAATTCCAGAAGATCATGAAGTAACACAAGCCTTAGAAAGAGCTTACAAGGGACTTTATGGAGATAAGAGAATTGCTCCAAATGTAGAAAAAGAACAAGCCAAGAGAGCGGACCTTCCATTAACAGATAAATGGACTTTCTCAACAAATGGTGTTGCTATAATGGGTAGACACAATATCCCAACAATTGGATTTGGTCCAGGAGCAGAAGACCAAGCTCATGCACCAAACGAAGTTACATTCAAACAAGATTTAGTAACATGTGCCGCAACATATGCAGTACTTCCATTAGAATATATTAAATAAGAAAAACTAATGTATCAAGGGATAGCTAACAAACTTAAAAGCTAATAGTTTCACAAGCTTCCCTTGATATAATTTTTTTAAGGAGAAGAATATGTCATATAAAATAGTAATTGCCCTAGGAGGTAATGCCCTAGGTTCAAATGTTGAAGAACAAAAAGAGGCAGTAAAAAAGACTTCTGAACATTTAGTAGACCTAGTTATGAATGGAAATAAAATTATAGTAGGTCATGGTAATGGTCCACAAGTTGGAATGATAAACCTTGCTATGGAAGAAGGACATAAAAATACAGATAAGATTCCTCTCATGCCATTTCCAGAATGTGGGGCAATGAGTCAAGGATACATTGGTTATCACCTACAAAATGCTATTCACTATGAATTTAAGGAAAGAGGAAGGGAAGTTCCAGTAGTTACAGTTATAACTCAAGTTATAGTTGATGAAAATGATGAAGCTTTCAAAAATCCAACCAAACCAATCGGCTCTTTTTACACAAAAGAAGAAGCAGAAGAGATAGCTAAAAAAACAGGCTATCAATTTAAAGAAGATTCAGGAAGAGGATATAGAAGAGTTGTAGCAAGTCCTTTCCCAAAAGATATTGTAGAAAAAGATTCCCTAAAATCACTTTATGATGCAAGAAATGTAATAATAGCTTGCGGAGGCGGTGGTATTCCACTTATAAAAGATGGTCTAAAATATAAGGGAGTAGATGCTGTTATAGATAAAGATTTTTCATGTGCCCTACTTGCAGATTTAATGGAGGCAGATGTCCTACTAATACTTACAGCAGTTGAAAAAGTAGCTATAAACTTCGGAAAAGAAGATGAAAAGTGGCTAGATAAGATGACAATTGATGATTGCAATAAATATATTGAACAAGGACAATTTGCACCAGGTTCTATGCTACCAAAGGTTGAGGCAGCTATGCAATTTGTAAAAGGAAAGTCTGGTAGAAAGGCAGTAATTACTTCACTTGAAAAGGCCTTAGATGCAATGAGTGGTAAGACTGGTACTTGGATAGAGTAATAATAATTAAAAACTAAATTTTTTCTATAGCTTAAAATCAATAGGTCAATAAAGATTTAGACTATTTTCACTTTTATAAGGAGGAAAGTCGCACCTTTGATGGAAAGATTTTTAGCTATAGATAAAACTAAATATTATATAATTTAAAAACGTGAAAAAGAGAGGGAAGAACTCCTACCCTTATCGAAAAGTTTAACAAAATTATATAACATGAAAACGATACTCATTATTAGTATCCGAACCTGATCAAAAAATAAATTTAATTAAAGGAGTAAAAAATGAGCGAATTTATGAGACCAATTCCCTTTAAAGACCTAATTGAGTGGTCTTTAAAAGAATATAATAATGAGGGTTCTATATTTGGAATTAAAAAAGAAAAATTTTATATAAATAAAAAAGGTACAAAACTTAAGACGGTTTTTGGTGATGAGATATCATCAGCTGTTGGTCCTGCAGCAGGTCCACAGTCTCAACTTGCCCAAAATATCCTAGTTTCCTATCTTACAGGAGCAAGGTTTATAGAACTTAAGACAGTTCAAAAACTTGATGGAGAAGATATACAAAAAGCAGTAGCAAAACCTTGTATAAACTCAGAAGATGAGTGCTATAACTGTGAATGGTCAACAGAGCTTACTGTAAAAGAAGCTTTTAATGAATATATTAAGGCATACTTTGCAATTATTGCTATAGCAAAAGAGCTTGATATTTCTGATAAAAAAGACTTTGCCTACAATATGTCAGTAGGTTATGATCTAGAAGGTATAAAATCTGAGAAAGTTGATACATATATCGAAAGCCTTAAAAATGCAGAAAATACTGATATATTCAAAGAATGCAAGTCATACCTTCTAGATAATATTTCAAAATTTGAAAAGTTTAACGAAAAAGACCTCGAAAGCATTGATCCTATTGTATGTGATTCTATTACCCTATCAACATTACATGGTTGTCCTGCAGAAGAAATTGAAAAAATAGCATCTTACTTAATAGAAGAAAAGCATATGTCAACCTTTATCAAATGTAATCCAACAATGTTAGGTTATGACTATGCTAGAAAAACCTTGGACGATATGGGATTTGATTATATATCTTTTACAGATTACCACTTTAAAAATGACCTTCAATATGAAGATGCAGTTGTAATGATTGAAAGATTATTGAAACTTGCAAAAGAAAAAGACCTAGCCTTTGGTGTAAAGCTCACAAATACCTTCCCAGTTGATACAAAGAGAGGAGAACTTCCATCAGAAGAGATGTATATGTCAGGAAGATCTCTCCTACCATTAACTCTTTCTATGGCAGCTATGCTTTCAGAAAAGTTTGATGGAAAACTTCCAATGTCATACTCAGGTGGAGCTGATGCTAGAAATATAAAAGATATATTCGAAGCTTTAGGTCAACCTATAACAGTTGCTACAACAATTCTTAAGCCAGGTGGATATTTAAGGTTTAACCAACTTGCAGAAGAAACCGAAGATCTTTTACAAGATGAATTAAGAGATGTAGATGTAGAAAAAATTGTAAAACTTAGAGATGATACTATAGCTTCTTGGGAAAATAACAAATTATATAGGGAAAAAGTTCATTCAAGAAAAACTGACTCAGTTCTTCCTCTTACTGACTGCTACAAGGCACCTTGTAAGGATGGAGGTTGTCCTATAGAACAACAAATACCAGAATATCTAAAACTTGTTGCAGAAGGAAATTTTGATAAGGCTATAGAAGTTATAGCAAATGATAATACAGCACCAACAATTCTTGGTAAGCTTTGTGCTCACTACTGTCAAGAACACTGTACAAGAGTTGACTATGAAAAGAGCCTTCAAATAAGGAATATGAAACTTATTGCAGCAGAAAATGCTCAAGAAGCTTATCTTGAAAAAATAGAAAAATCAGAAATAAAATCTGATAAGAAAGTTTTGGTAATTGGAGCAGGTCCTGGTGGAATTGCAGTGGCATCATATTTAAGACGTAATGGAATCAAGGTAGATGTACGTGAAAAACTTTCTAAAGCTTATGGTATAGTAAGCCATATTATTCCAGAGTTTAGAATTTCAGATAAAGATATAGATAAAGACTACCAAATAGCAGTAAAGCAAGGTGTAAATTTTATCTTTGATTCGGAAGTTACAGAATCATATGAAGAGCTAAAGAAAGACTATGACTATATAATTGCTGCCACAGGAGCTTGGGAAAAGGGAAGATCTCCAGTAAAAGAAGGTAGTGAGAATATTCTTGATGCTCTAGACTTCTTATGGGATGTAAGAATGAAAGGTAGTGCAAATGTAGGTAAAAAGGTTGCAGTAGTTGGTGCAGGAGATGTTGCAATGGATTGTACAAGAACTGCAGCAAGACTTGATGGAGTTGAAGAAGTAGCTCTAGTTTATAGAAGGACAGAAGCTTATATGCCAGCAACTCAAGAAGAGGTAAATGACGTAAAAGAAGAAGGTCATAAGATATATGAACTTGTAGCACCATATGCTTATGATGGAAAAGTTCTAAAGTGTGACAAGATGCAACTAGGTGAATTTGATGATTCAGGAAGAAGGTCAATACACACAACAGGTGAAAAACTTGAGCTAGAATTCGATACAGTAATAGGCGCTACAGGAGCAAGAGTAGATACTACAGCCTTTAAGGAAAATAAAATAAATCTTGATGACTGGGGTAATGTAAAAACTACAGATACTTATGAG
Source organism: Anaerococcus porci (assembly GCF_009696575.1). GTDB lineage: Bacteria > Bacillota > Clostridia > Tissierellales > Peptoniphilaceae > Anaerococcus > Anaerococcus porci. Next base: position 13,504 of record NZ_VULQ01000006.1, read on the forward strand.
ACAAACATAGACAATGTTTATGTTATAGGAGACTGTAGAGCTGGAGCTAGCACTATAGTTAAGGCTATGGGAGAAGCAAAAGCAGTTTGCCTTGATATATTAGATAAAGAAAATCTTCCAAATGACTTTGTAAGATATGAAGAAAAAGAAGATAAGGAAAATATCTTTTCTAAGAGAGGAAAACTTACACCAGCCTTAGATGATAAAAGTGAAGGTCTTAGATGTTTAAAATGTGATCAAATCTGTGAAATATGTACTGAAGTTTGTCCAAATAGAGCAAATGTAGCTATCAATGTTGAGGGATTTGATAATCTTAACCAAATTATCCATCTTGATGGCATGTGTAATGAATGCGGAAACTGTGCTTTCTATTGTCCTCATTCAGGTCGTCCATATAAGGATAAACTAACAGTATTTTGGACTCGTGAAGACTTTGAAGATTCAACTAACACAGGTTTCTTAAAGCTAGGAGAAAATGACTACCTAGTAAGACTTGAAAATGGAAAAGTAATAGAAAGTAAAGATCTAGAAAAAGATTTATCAAAAAAAGTTCTTAAACTAGTTAGAACTATAGAAAAAGATTACAACTACTATATAAAGCCAACTGAAGCGATAAATGCATAATAAGGAGATATTATGATAATTAAAAATTGCCTTATAATAACAAATGATGAAAACAATTCATTTTATGAAAATGGAGCTGTTTATATAAAAGATAAGCTAATAGAAGATGTTGGAAACTCAAGTGATATCGTAAATAAATACGAAGACGAAGAAGTAATAGACTTTGAAGGTAAACTTCTTATGCCAGGAATGATATGTGCTCACTCACATATCTATTCTGCTTATGCTAGGGGTATGGGAGTTTCAAAGCCAACAGATAACTTCTTTAACGTATTAGAAAACCAATGGTGGGCTCTTGATAGGCAACTTACAACAGAAGATGTAAGGCTCAATGCTCTTACAACATATATGGAATCAATAGCGAATGGTGTAACAACAGTAATAGATCATCACTCAGGTCCGAATTCTGTTGAAAACTCACTCTTTACCCTAGGAGAGGCTGCAAAAGAAGTTGGTATTAGAACCAATCTTTGCTATGAGCTATCAGATAGGGATGGAAAAGAGATAAGAGATAAAGAAATAAAAGAAAATATTGATTGGATTAAACATTGCCAAAAAGAAGATGATGATATGCTAAGGGGTCTTTTTGGACTTCATGCATCATTTACCCTATCAGATGAAAGTTTAGAAAAGGCAGTTAAGGCCATGGATGGGGTCTATGACGGCTATCATGTTCATATAGCTGAAGGCATAGAAGACCAATGGGATTGCCAAAGAAAATATGGTAAAAGAATAGTTGAGAGACTTGAAGACTTTGGAATAATTACAGAAAATACCTTAGCTATTCACTGTGTTCATATAAATGGACGTGAGATGGATATTCTAAAAGAACACAATACTCCAGTAATCTTTAATCCAGAAAGCAATATGAACAACGCTGTTGGAGTACCACCAGTAAACCGCTTTATAGAAAAAGGACTAAAAGTTGGTCTTGGAACAGATGCTTATACAAATGATATGTTTGAATCAATGAAGGTTGCAAATATTATCCAAGCTCACAATACTCAAGATCCAACAAAAGGATTTGCTGAAACCTTGGATATGCAATTTAAGAACAACCCTGAAATAGTTTCACATTTTCTAAATCACGAAGTAGGAAGAATTAAAAAGGGAGCATATGCAGATCTTATAAGCTTTAAATATGATCCATACACCCCACTTAATGAAAACAACTGGGGAGGACATAGCCTATTTGGTCTAACAGGAAGACTTGTAAATGATACCATTATAAATGGTGAATTTGTAATGAGAGATAAGATAATAACAAAAGTAGACCAAGCAAAAATCCATGCTGATTCAAGACAAAGAGCAGAAAAAATTTGGTCTAAATTATAAAAACAAACTTATCTAGCTTTTTTTAAGCTAGGTAAGTTTATAATAAATATTAGATATAAATCTTGGACACATTTAATATTATTGTGAGGAATATATTAAGGAGAGAAAGTGAATGGTCAAGTATCTCAAATAATGAAGATGACAGCTGCTACGAAAAGAATATTGAAATATCACGAAATGGTAGAGTATACACCAGAATATTATGTAAATAGTATTAGTTTTGAAGTAAAGTGGATATTTGGAAAAACTAAGCAGCTTAAGTCTTTTAAGGATTGGGTGCGTCATATTCAAAAATTTAACTATAAAGATGTAAAGGTATATATAAATCCAGATGTTCAAGATCCAGGTTTACTAGGGTTTTCAAATACGAATGATATCAAAATTATATTGCATTTATTGAATGGCAAAATCATTGAATATAGACCTACATGGCATTTCGATGAAAACATAAGAAAATGGGACATAAGCTATGTTGAAGAGAAAATAGATAATCCCAAGATTTACGAAGATGGCACTACTTTTGATATATACAAATTTGACAGTATATTAGATGAGATATCTAAATTTGCATCAGACATAGGAGCTGAAAATTTTGCTAAAATTTTCAGCAATGCTAAAAATACTTTGAATAGAAATGATTTTCCTAGACAATATATGCATATTTTATTGGCTGCTTCAGAGTCTGATGTATTTGGTGCGATGGGTTCTTGGAATGATGATCCTTATGGAAAGGCTGCAGAGAAAGGCTTGCTAAAAGAGTATGAACGATTATCTAAAGCGTTAGTTAGGCAGAACAGATTAGCGGCTATGTATTGTATCAATAATTGGTAGGTGTATATGAAAACTTTAGTATGTATAGTTATTGGCATTCTGTGTGCTTTTTTTGGATCATTATTTTTGACCAAGGTATTTGCTAAAAGAAAAATTGGTGGTACTTTGACAAGATTATTTGAAGCTAGATTCATGTGGGCATGGAGTATTATACACGCTCTAATTACTTTCTATTTAATAGAATCTGGATATCTTCCAAATCTGAAAAGTGGTTTATTTTTGATAGCCTTCTTTATTATAAGTTTTGTAGTATTTACACTCGTTGCCTTTTATTACAATCGCTATGAACTTTTAATTAAAAAAGATAAGATAATCTTAAATACACCTTTTGTAAAATCAAATATTATCACCCATGAAAATTTGATAAGTCACTTTTATACAAGCTATAAAGGAAAAAAATTTCATGTATTTGTAATAAACAATGGTGGCAAAGCTAAACATGTGTCTATCTATAATCACAAGAATTCTCTTGACGAGTTTTTCTTTGGTAAAGAAGTTCAACGAATAAAATAATAGTATCCTTTAAATACTATACTTATTGACACAAAAATAATTTATTTTTTAACAAAATAGTTAAAAATATTTAATTTCTAATAAAAAATATTTAAGAATTTGTAAGACTTGTGCTTACAAGAACTAGACTTTTAAAGATATCAATATATGTTGGAAATGATATTGAAAATATATTGGTAATGAAGATAAGAAAGCATTATCATTTGTATATGATTGATTTCAAAAAAATCAAACTTTTTAGAGCTGATTTGGATATTAAAGTATATAATATGAAGTGGAGGTTTTAAGTTTCTAGTAAATAAGACAATTGTAAATGGAAAAATCATATATAAGAAAAAAACACTTTATAGTGATAAAAATTTACTAATAAAAAAGCTAGAAAAAAAGTATATCAGTTACTAAAAACTACAAAATAAGGAGAAAAATATGACAGACGTTAACGAAAAAGCGGGAGTATCAAAGTCACTTTTTGACATTGATGGAAACCCAGACATCAAAAGAGCGTTTCCAATAGCACTTCAACATCTTTTGGCTATGATAGTAGGAAATACTCTACCAGCTATTGTTTTAACAGGTCAGCTTGCAAATACGCCTCATGCCATAAGTGCAACTGATGCGGTTTATCTAATTCAAGCAGGAATGTTTATTGCAGCAATAGCAACATTTTTACAACTATATCCAGTAATTAAAGTTGGAGCAAAGCTTCCAGTAATAATGGGAGTATCATTTGCCTACATACCTGTACTTACATCAATTGGAATAAAATATGGAATTGGAGCAGTGTATGGAGCCCAACTTGTAGGTGGTGTAGTTGCCTTTATAGTTGGTATGAATATTAAAAGAATCTATAAATACTTTCCACCAATGGTTTCAGGAACAGTAGTACTTACAATAGGACTATCCCTTTACTCGGTTGCCCTAAATTATATGGCAGGAGGAAATGGAAATCCTAATCAAGGAGACTTGGTTTATTGGGGAGTTGCTTTTTTGACACTTGCAGTAACTTTAATTTGTAATATGTTTGGAAAGGGTTTAATAAAGCTTGCAGCAATACTTATAGGTATAGCAGTAGGATATATTGCTTCTGTATTTTTTGGCATAGTTAATTTTCAAAATGTAGGTCAAGCTGCATGGTTTACCCTACCTAGGTTAATGCCATTTAAACTAGAATTTCCAGTAGATGCTGTTATTACAATGTCAGTAATGTTTGTGGTAAACTCAATTCAAGCAGTAGGTGATTTATCTTCAACCACAGCTGGAGGACTTGGAAGAGTTCCAACAGGTGATGAGCTTGAAGGTGGAATAAAAGCTAATGGTCTTGCATCAGTTATAGGCTCATTTATAGGTGGACTCCCTACAGCAACTTATAGCCAAAACGTTGGTATAGTTTCATTAACAAAGGTAGTAGCAAGGAAGGTATTTGCTATTACAGCAGCATTAATTCTTGTATCAGGCTTTATGCCAAAATTTGGGGCTGTTATGCTATCTGTTCCTCAAGCGGTTATAGGTGGAGCTACAATAACAGTATTTGCTCAAATTACAATGAGTGGCATGAAACTTATAATGAGTGATGAAATGAGTTCAAGAAACCTTACAATAGTTGGACTTGGTATAGCTTTAGGTATGGGAATAGTTCAATTAGGAGATCAAGCCTTAGCACAATTTCCTGAATGGTTTAAAATGGTATTTACATCAAGTCCGGTAGTTTTAGCTACTCTTGTAGTATTTGTTTTAAATATAGTTTTACCTAAAAAAACATTGGCAGAAGAAGAAGCTGAAAGAAATGCAATGGATGATTAGTGCATAATTAGTTATAAAGTTAATATCTTAGGGTATTAACTTTATTTTTTAAATAAGATTGTTTTTTATATAAAAATACAAAGGAAATAAAATGACAGAAAAAAGTAAATTTAAGGGATTATTCAATTTTGATGGAAAAGTAACTTTTAAAGAGGCACTTCCTCTTGCATTTCAACACGTTGTAGCTATGATTGCAGGTTGTATTACACCTCCAATCATGCTTGCAGCAGCTACAGGATTATCGCCTGAGAATACAATTATACTTATACAAATTGCTCTTATAGGTTCAGCTCTCACATCACTACTTATGATTTATCCGATAAAAATTATTGGATCAAGACTTCCTATGATTTTCGGTGTAAGCTTTGCCTATGTTCCAACGATGATTGCCCTTGCTGGACAATTTGGAGCAAGAGGACCAATGGAAGTTGTTGCAATTATTTTAGGAGCTCAACTTATAGGAGGGATATTTTCTATATTATTTGGATTAGGGCTTAAGTATATTTTGCCACTTTTTCCACCTCTTGTTTCAGGAACAGTTGTCCTAGTAATAGGGCTATCCTTATATCCTGTAGCTATGAATTATATGGGAGGAGCAGGATCAGTAGATATGGCTGGTTGGGGAGCTTGGCAAAACTGGCTTGTAGGAGGGATAACTTTAATTTTATCATTAGGGTTTACCCATTTTGGCAAGGGAATGTTTAAACTTGCAAATGTACTTTTTGCAATGATTATAGGCTATATTATATCAATGTTTTTTGGGATGGTAGACTTTAGCCCAGTAAGAGATGCTGGATGGATATCAGTAGTTGAACCACTACATTTTGGTATTTCTTTTGAACCATCAGCTATAGTTTCTATAAGCATAATTTTTATAGTTACAGCAATTGAAGGAATTGGGGATATGACCTCAACAACAGTAGGTGGTATGGATAGGGTCCCAACACAAAAAGAATTAAGGGGAGGAATTATAGGATATGGTGTAGCCAATGTAATAGGTGCATTTTTAGGATGCTTACCAACAGCTACATTTTCACAAAATGCAGGAATAGTTTCAATAAATAAGGTAGTAAATAAGAAAGTATTTACCATAGCGTCTCTTATAATTCTTATTTCAGGTCTTGTGCCAAAACTATCATCTATACTTACAACTATTCCATATCCAGTTTTGGGAGGAGCTACTCTTTCTGTATTTGCAGCAATTACTATGAATGGAATAAGAATGATAACAAGCCAACCTTTAACAGGAAGAAATACATCCATAGTTGGTGTATCTGTTGCTTTGGGCGTAGGATTTACATCAGTTGTAGCAAGTGCCCAAAATTCTGGAGTTAATTTTATGCCAGAAGCCTTAACTATAGCAATAGGCTCATCACCAGTAGTACTTGCAACTATATCTTCTGTTTTGATGAATTTAATTATTCCTGAAAAAGAAGAAGATAGACCAAAAGATGATTCCATCTTTGAAAAAGACTTAATAGAGATAGAAAAATAAGAAACAGAAAGATTCGTTTTTACTACAAAAGCCTTGTAAATGTTAGGCGTTTTGTGGTAATATATTATATACAATATACAGGAATATTGCATTACATAAAAAGACTTTTTAATCATTTAGGAGGTTAAAATGTACGTAGGTAAAAGCGTTAATAGAGTAGATGCTTATGATAAGGTAACTGGCAGAGCAAAGTATACAGAAGACTTTATCAGAAACGGCTCCTATACAGCAAAAATATTACATTCGACTATAGCTCATGGAAAGGTTATCTCAATTGACACAAGCAAGGCTGAAAAGCTTGAGGGAATAATTAAAATAATCACATGTTTTGATGTGCCAAAACATTCTTTCCCAACAGCAGGTCATCCTTGGTCAGTAGATGAAAACCATCAAGATATAGCAGATAGAAGACTATTAAATGAGCATGTAAGATATTATGGAGATGATATAGCAGTTGTTATAGCTGAAAATGAAGTTCAAGCCTTACAAGCTTTAAAACTAATTGAAGTTGAATATGAAGAATATGAAGCGGTTTTTGACCCTATAGAGTCTATGAATTCAAATTCTATACCAATTCATGAACAGACTCCTAACAATATTATAGGACATACAAAAAATCGTTTTGGAAATTATGAAGAGGCTATAAAAGAAAAGGGACTTATAAAGATTGATACTTGGTATGAAACACCAATTGTCCAACACTCTCACATAGAAAATCACATAGCTTATGCTTATGAGGAACAAGGAAAGATTGTTGTAGTAGCTTCAACTCAAATTCCTCATATAGTAAGGCGTGTTTGCGGACAAGCTCTAGGTATTTCTTTGGGGAAAATAAGAATAGTTAAACCATATATTGGAGGTGGATTTGGTAACAAACAAGATGCTTTATATGAGCCATTAGCAGCTTATCTTACAACACAAGTTGGTGGGCATCCTGTAAAACTTGACTCAACAAGAGAAGAAACTTTTGTATCATCAAGAACACGACACTCCGAAAAAATCCATATTATATCTTATGTTAGATCAGATGGAACTTTTGTAGCTAGAAAGCTAGAATTATATGCAAATAATGGTGGGTATGCATCCCATGGCCATTCTATAGCAGCAAAAGGGACAAATTGCTTCCACCAACTATATCCATGTGATAATATCGAGGCAGATGGCTATACAGTATATACAAATCTTCCTACAGCAGGAGCTATGAGAGGTTATGGTATACCTCAAACCATGTTTGCTTTTGAATCTCATCTAGATGATGTAGCCTTAAAACTTGGCTTAGATCCAATAGAACTTAGAATACAAAATATTATGCCTAAGGGCTTTAAGGATGGATTTTCAAGAAATGAAAACTACTATGATTCATTTAGGGAAGCTATTGCAGTTGGAAGACGTGCAATAGACTATGACAAGAAAAGAGAAGAGTATAAAAACCAAAGTGGAAATATAAGAAGAGGAGTAGGATTAGGATGCTTCTGGTATAATACAGGAGTTTATCCAATATCAGTTGAAACATCTTCATGTAGGATGGTACTAAATCAAGATGGATCAGTTCAAGTTCAACTTGGTGAAACAGAAATTGGCCAAGGTGGAGACACAGCTTTCTCACAAATGGCAGCAGACTCTATAGGAGTTCCTTTAGATGATATACATATAGTATCAACTCAAGATACTGATGTAACACCATTTGGATTAGGTGCTTATGCATCAAGGCAAACCTATATGGCAAGTTTTTCAATAACAAATACTGCCAAGATATTTAAGGAAAAAATAATAGACAGGGCAAGGAAAGAATTAGAATTTGCTCCAAAAAACCTTGACTTAGTAGATGGCATGATAATTAGAAAAACAGATAACAGACAGTTAATGAGCTTAGGAGAACTTGCTACAATAGCTCTTTATGATAATAAGGATAGTGATCATATATCAGCTGAATCAACCTATACTATTAGAAATAACGCCTTCTCTTTTGGTGCATCATTTGCAGAGGTAGAAGTAGATATTGCTCTAGGTAAGGTTAAAATCTTAAGGCTTGTAAATGTTCATGATTGCGGAAAACTTATAAATCCAAGGCTTGCTGAAGCCCAAGCTCATGGTGGTATGAGCATGGCAGTAGGATTTGCCTTATCAGAAGAGTTAAAATACAATGATAAGGGAAAAATCTTAAATAATAACCTACTTGATTACAAACTTTCAACAACAATGGATCATCCGAATTTTGAAGTTTACTTTATTGAGAATCCCGAACCAACTTCACCATATAATACTAAGTCACTAGGAGAACCACCAACATGTTCTCCAGCTCCAGCTATTAGAAATGCAATCTTAAATGCAACAGGAGTGAGAGTAAACCAATGTCCTATGACACCACATGTCTTATTCCCATTATTTAAAGAGGCTGGACTTATAGAAAATGACTATGAAAAAGAGATGAAATATGAAAATAAGGCTTGGAGTGTAGAAAATGTATGATATAAAAAATATTTATGAAGCATATACAGTAGATGAGGCCATAAAACTAAAACAAGAACACCCAGATGCAAGCTTCATAGCTGGTGGATCTGATGTTTTAGTTAAGATAAGAGAAGGAAAAATGGCGGGACTTGAGCTTATTTCTCTCCAACTTATAGATGAACTTAAGGGAGTAAGTATGGAAGATGACGGAACTTTAAGAATAGGTGCTCTTACAAGTTTTAGCCATATAACAGCTGATCCTTTAGTAAAGAAATATTGTAAGACCCTAGGAGAGGCAGTAGATACAGCAGGTGGACCACAACTTAGAAATATAGCTACAATTGGCGGAAATATTTGTAATGGTGCCCCATCAGCAGACTCTGCACCTACAGTATTTGCTTATGATTGCATAATTGAGTTAAAGGGAGTTGATGGTATAAGAGAGCTTCCAGTTAGAGATTTTTATGTAGGTTTTTCTACAGTTGACCTAAAAGATACTGAAGTAATGACTGCAGTAAAAATAAAAAAAGAGTCCTATGAAGGATATTTTGGACACTACTTTAAATATGCAATGAGAAATGCTATGGATATAGCAACTTCATCTTGTTCATGCAATGTGAAATTTGAAGATGGCTTTGTAAAAGATGTTAGAGTAGCTTACGGAGTTGCAAGTTCAACCCCAGTAAGAGCTCCAAAAGCAGAAGAGAGTCTAAAAGGTCTAAAACTTACAGATAACAATATAAATGTATTTGCCAAAAAGTGCCTTGATGAACTTTCACCAAGAGATTCATGGAGAGCAACAAAGGCTTTAAGAAAGCAAGTTTTATATGAAATAACAGTAAGATGTCTAAAAGAGATAAGAAAAGAACATGAGGAGGCAGTCTATGCATAGTAAAGAATTTGGACCTTTTGCCCCAAGAAAAGAAGATATACTTCACTATGAACCTCAATACAAGATAGTAAGCTGTTGGATAAATGGGATAAAAGTTACAAAAATGACTGATGTCAGAGCATCTCTTACAGACTTTCTAAGAAATGATTTTGGTCTAACTTCGGTTAAAAAGGGATGTGAAGTTGGAGAATGTGGAGCTTGTGCAGTATTAATAGATGGAGAAAGTTTTAACTCATGTATTTACCTTGCTATATGGGCTGAGGGAAAAGATATATGGACAACAGAAGGACTAACTGCAAGTGATGGTTCACTTTCAATAATCCAACAAGCCTTTGTAGATGAAGCTGCAGTCCAATGTGGATTTTGTACACCTGGTTTTATAGTTTCCGCAACAGAAATTATAGCTAGGGGAAAATATTACACAATAGATGAGCTTAGAAAAGAACTTGCAAATCATATGTGTAGATGTACAGGTTATGAAAATATACTTATAGCAGTTCAAAAGGCCAATAATATAGAAAATGGATTTGAACTTGAAGAAGAACATGTAGTAAATAGGATTAGCCAAGAAAATAAAAAAGACTATATGTAAATTTAAGAGGCTATTGCAAAATAAATTAATCCTTAAAATATTATTTTAAGATTTATCAAATGTCTAATTCTAAATGATAAGTTAAGATTTATTACCAGTTAGATATATCTTTGGAAGTCGTTAAACTGACTTTAATTATATAGGAGAAGTTTTAAATGATAAAAAAGAGAAAACCCTTATTTTGTAATAGTCACTTATAAACAAATAAATAAGATGGTGGTATTATGAAAACGCTTATAAAAAATGGCAAAGTAGTTTTAAAGGATAAGGTAGACTTTCTTGATATCTTATTAGAAGGAAGAAAAATATCAAAAATAGGAAAAAACATAGAAGAGAAAGTAGATAAAATAATAGATGCAAAAGATAAATTAGTTATACCAGGTGGTGTTGATGTGCATACCCATATGTCACTTGACTTAGGTAAATTTATAGCTTGTGATGATTTTGCTAGTGGAACTTATGCAGCAAGCTTTGGAGCTACTACCACCATTTGTGACCATATTGGAGATTTAGGAAAAGGTGCAAGTCTTCATAGTCTAATAGATCATTATCATGATATAGCAGATGGAAAAGCTTATATAGACTACTCCTTTCATGGAGCTATGTATGAAGAAAATGAAAGTCTTTTATCTGAAATTGAAGACTTAAAAAATGAGGGTATCCCTTCCATTAAAATTTATACAACATATGGGGGAAAACTTAACGATGACCAAATACTCAGGGTTCTAAAGACTGCAAAAAAAACAGGCTCTATTGTTTGTGTCCACTGCGAAAATGATGGACTTATATATGAGCTAAGAAATGAGGCCATAAGAGATAATAAGCTTTCCCCAAAATACCATGCCCTAACCAGACCAAACCAAAGTGAAGCTGAGGCTATAAATAGGTTAATCTATCTTTCAGAAACTGCAGGATATCCTAAATTATATATTGTTCATACCTCAACAAAAGAGGGGCTTGATGAGATAAAAAGAGCAAGAGAAAGAGGGGCGAAAAACCTCTATTGTGAAACATGTACCCAATATTTAACTTATGATGAGTCAAAATATATGGACAACCCCAATGATGAGGCTGTTAAATATATTTGTGCTCCTCCTTTAAGAAAAAAAGATGACATAGAAGCTTTGTGGGCTGGGATAAGAAATGGAGATGTTGATGTTGTTGCAACAGACCATTGTCCATTTATATATGAAAGTGAAAAAAAGCCATATGCCGATAATTTTATCAAGGCTCCAGGAGGAATACCAGGAATTGAAGAAAGAATAGAAGTTGTATTAACACTTGGTCTTCAAAGAAAGATAAGTCTTGTTAGACTTATGGAAGTCTTGTCCTTAAATCCTTCAAAAATATTTGGATTTTATCCAAATAAGGGAAGTATAGAAGAAGGAACAGATGCTGATTTAGCTATCTTAACTATGAATGGATATACTATAAAACAGGAAAATAGACATTCAAGATGTGATTATACAAGCTATGAAGGATTCGATACTGATTTTAAAGTAGATACAGTAATCTCAAAGGGAAAAATAATATTGGATGAGAAAGGTTACTATGCAAAAGCTGGAATGGGAGAATTTATAAAAAGAATTTTAAGTAAGGAATAAATTATGACAGAAACGATACGAATAGGTGATAAAAATGATAGTAAAGCCCTTTTTGTTAGGGTAAATGGTAAGGTCTATGAAACATATGAGGATAAGACTCTTCTTAGATTTTTAAGAGATGACTTAAAACTAACATCGGTAAAGGATGGATGTAGTCAAGGAGCTTGTGGTACATGTACAGTTTTAGTAGGAGATGCATCCAAAAAAGCCTGTGTAGTTAGACTTTCAAAATTAAATGACCAAGAGGTAATAACAAGTGAAGGTCTCAAGGATGAAGAAAAAGAAGCTTTCACTTATGCCTTTACTAAGGCGGGAGCTGTCCAATGTGGATTTTGCATACCTGGTATGGTGATGAGCGGAGTAAGTGTTATAAGATCCAACCCTAATCCTACAGAAGATGATATAAGAAAAGGAATAAGAGGAAATATCTGTAGGTGTACAGGATATAAGAAAATTGTAGAAGGAATAATGCTTGCAAGTGCCATACTTAGGGGAGATGAAAAAATAAATTATGAGGAATCAGAAGCCTTAGTAGGGGCAAGGGCAGATAGGATTGATGCTCACGATAAGATACTAGGAACTGGTATTTATGCTGATGATATAGAATTAGATAATATGCTTTATGGCTCATGTGTAAGAACAAAATATCCTAGGGCTAAGCTATTAAAACTTGATCCAAGTAAGGCTTTAGAGCTTGATGGAGTAGTTGGAGTCTTAACTGCAAAAGATGTACCAGTAAATCTTATAGGACATATCCAAAGAGACTGGCCAGTTTTTATAGATGTGGGAGAGGAAACAAAATCTCTTGCGGATGCTTTCTGTTTTGTAGTGGCAGAAGATGAAAAAACTTTAGAAAAGGCAAAAAAACTTGTAGAAGTGGAGCTGGAGGAGTTAAAACCTGTAAGTACTATTGAAGAAGCTATGGCAGAAGATGCTCCAAAAATTCATCCTGATGGAAATCTTTGTCAAAAAAGACATGTAAGCCGTGGAGATGCTAAGAAAGCCTTAGAAAACTCTAAGTACATAGCAAGCTTTACTTACAAAACTCCTTTAGGAGAGCATGCTTACCTAGAACCAGAATGTTGTGTAGCAGAACCTTATAAAGATGGGGTAAGAGTATATTCATCAGATCAATCAGTATACGATACAAGAAGAGAGTTATCTATAATGTTTAATTGGGAAGATACTCCAGAAAGGATTGTTGTAGTCAATCCTTTTGTAGGAGGAGCATTTGGTGGAAAAGAAGACATGAGTGTCCAACCACCAGCAGCCCTTGCAGCCTACCTATATCAAAGACCAGTTAAACATAAATTTACCAGAGATGAGTCTTTAAGATGGCATCCAAAACGTCACCCTATGGAGGGAAGATTTACCATTGGCTGTGATGAGAATGGAATTTTCCAAGGTATGGAATGTGAAATCTACTTTGATACTGGAGCTTATGCTTCCCTTTGTGGACCAGTTTTAGAAAGAGCCTGTACTCATTCGGTAGGACCTTACAACTACCAAAACACAGATATAAAGGGATTTGGTTATTATACAAACAATCCACCATCAGGAGCTTTCAGAGGATTTGGAGTTTGCCAATCAAATTTTGCAATGGAAAGTAATATTAATATATTAGCTGAAAAAGTAGGGATATCACCTTGGGAGATAAGATACAGAAATGCTATAAAACCAGGAGAAGTCCTACCTAATGGACAAATTGCAGACAGATCTACAGCTCTTGTAGAATGTCTTGAAGCAGTAAAAGACATATATGAAGAAAATAAAGACCATGCAGGTATAGCAGTAGCTATGAAAAATGCAGGGGTTGGTGTTGGATTAAAGGATATAGGAAGGGTTAAAATAGTAGTAGATGGTGATATGGTAAAAGTCTATTCTGGAGCAACTTGCATAGGACAAGGAGTAGGAACTATAATCCTTCAAATGATTGGAAAAGCAACATCTCTTCCATATCATAAGATAAAAATTATGCCTCCAAATACCCTAACAAGTCCTGACTCTGGAACTACATCAGGATCAAGACACACCTTGATAACAGGTGAAGCTGCCAAAAAATGTGCAGAAAAACTTGCAAAAGACTTAGAAAATCATAGTCTAGAAGAGTTAGATAAAAAAGAATATTTCTATGAATATGATGACCCAACAGATCCATTAGGATCAGATAAGCCAAATCCAAAATCCCACTTAGCCTATGGTTTTGCAGCTCATGTAGTAGTCCTTGATGATAATGGAAAAGTTACTGATGTATATGCAGCCCATGATTCAGGAAAAGTAGTCAACCCAACCACCATTGAAGGTCAAATAGAAGGTGGGGTAGTGATGAGCTTAGGCTATGCCCTAACAGAAGATCTTAAATTAAAAGATTCTGTTATAAAGGCAAAATATGGTAACATGGGACTTTGGAGGTCTACAGATACTCCTAGAATTCACCCTATTTTGATAGAAAAAGAAGAATTACTAGATCTTGCCTATGGGGCAAAGGGAATTGGAGAAATAGCGACTATTCCTACAGCTCCAGCAGTTCAAGGAGCCTACTATGCTCTTGATGGGGACTTAAGACTTGAACTACCACTTAGGGATACCTTCTATAAAAAGACAAAAAAAATTGAAAAATAGGAGATTATAGCTGTAGCGACAAAAAATTGCTACAGCTTTTTTTATGAAAAAAGATATATTAGACATATTAGATATAAAAAAAAATGACATAATATCCATTACAGGATCAGCAGGAAAAACAAGTCTTATGTTCTACCTTGCAAAAAGACTTAGAGATAAGGGGAAAGTCTTAGTAACTACATCAACTAAGATAAAAGTACCTAAAAATGATGAATATGATTTTTTGTATACATCAAAAAAGGATTATAAAAGGCCAATAAATAATAAACTTGTAGTAATAGGTAAGCTTATAAAAGATAAAAATAAACTTAAGTCTATAGATAAGGATATTCTCTTAGAAAAAATCAAAGATTTTGACTTTACTCTAATAGAAGCAGATGGGTCTAGAAATCTTCCCTTAAAATATTGGAAGGATTATGAACCAGTAATCTATAAAGAAACTTCCAAGGCTATAGGGATTTTTCCAATAAAGGTTCTTGGAAAAAAGCCTAACAATGACTTTATTTATAACTATGAAGACTATATTAGAAATATAGGTAAGGACATAATTAGCAAAGAAATAATCTTAAAACTAATTAAATCAAAGCCTGGAATATTTAAAGGCTTTGAGGGTAAAAAAATAATATATATAAACCAAGTAGAAAGTAATGAAGAAAAAGAAAAAGCTTATGACTTAGCCAAATACCTTAAGGATAATTTGGATGAAGTTATGGTCTTTTATGGTTCTATCTTAAAGGAGGAATATTATGAAAATTAGTGCAATAATTATGGCATCTGGTCTTTCAAAAAGAATGGGTGAAAACAAACTTTTACTAGATTTTAATGGTAAAAAGCTTTACCAATGGACTTTTGATATGATAGAAAAAGTTGGATTTTATGATGTAATCTTAGTTTCATCATATGAAGAAATCTTAAATGATGCTAAAAAAAGAGGATTCAAGGCAATATTTAATGACAAAAATGAAGTAGGCAAGTCAGCATCTATAAAATATGGGGTTCTAAATTGTGATAAGGACTCAGCTATGATGTTTTTTGTCGCAGATCAACCTTTACTCACACTTGAAACTGTAAATAAACTCATAGAAGCTTACAAGAAAAATGAGTATGTAACCTATCCAAGGACTGAAAAAAGAAGAGGAGCACCTGTTATATTTTCAAACGAATTTAGGGAAGGACTTTTAGCCTTAGAATTTGATCAAGGCGGAATGCTTCTTGTTAAAGATAATGACAAAAATGAAGTGTATATAGATGACATAAAAGAACTATGGGATGTAGATACCTATAGAAACCTAGAGGAGTTTGAAGATGCTAGAAAATGATATAGTAGTTTTTAGAGGGGGTGGAGATGTAGCCACAGGTTCTATCCAGAAGCTTCATAGAACTGGTTTTAAAGTTTTAGTTCTTGAAATGGAGAAACCTCTTTGTATAAGAAGATATGTATCTTGCGCCCAAGCAATATTCGATGGTGAAATTCAAATAGAAGACTTTATAGCTAAAAAGGTAACTAATATTGATGAAATAAAAGAGTGCTGGAAGGATGGAAAAGTTCCAGTATATATTGACCCAAAGGCTGAAATTATAAAAAAATTAAAACCTATGGCTTTAGTTGATGGAACTCTAGCTAAGAAAAATATTGGGACAAATAAGCAAATGGCAGACATAACTATAGCCTTAGGTCCTGGATATGAGGCAGGGATAGATGTAGATGTAGTTATAGAAACAAATAGGGGGCATGATTTGGGAAGGCTAATCTTCGAAGGAAATGCTCAAAAAAACACAGGTATTCCAGGTAATATAAATGGATATACAACTGAAAGAATCCTAAGATCTCCTGATGATGGAGAAATTGAAGTAATAAAAGATATAGGATCAATTGTGAAAAAAGGAGAAGTTTTAGCCTATGTAAATGATAAAGAAGTTAGATCAGAACTTGATGGTATGGTAAGGGGTATGATTGGAAATAAATCAAAGGTTACAAAAGACCTTAAAATAGGAGATGTAGATCCAAGAGTAAATAAAAGAAACACAAAAACCATATCTGATAAGGCAAGACTTATAGGTGGAGGAACTCTTGAAGCAATCCTCATATGTAAAAGGAGAATAGAAGATGGATTTAGAAATTCTTAGAGAAGTTGTTAAGGAATTAGAAAATGGAAGAAATGTAGCTCTTGCTATACTTACAGAAACAAAGGGGTCAGCCCCAGGCAAGGATAACTCTACTATGGCTGTTTTTGAAAATGGGAAAACTTTTGGAACTATAGGAGGTGGTCCTATTGAATATGACTTGACAAAAAAGGCCTTAAAAGCTCTTAAAGAAGACAAAGAAAAATCTTTTGACTACACTCTCAATGAGAAGCAAGAGGTAAAAATGCTTTGTGGTGGTCAAAACAAAGGTTATATAAAAATATTTAGGGTAAATCCCAGGCTTTTAATATTTGGAGCAGGTCATGTCGGCCAAAAACTTGCAAGAATTGCAACAAAAACAGGTTTTAATGTAGTAGTTATAGATCAAAGGGAAGACTTTAAAAACAAAAAAGATTTAGAAGATATAGACCAATTTGTCCTTAAAAAGCCAAAAGAGTTTTCTGAAAATTTTGATTTTAATAAAAATACCTATATATTAATAGCAACTCCTGACTATGATGAAGAAGTTTTAGAAAATGTTATAGACAAAGACTACAAGTTTTTGGGAATGATAGGATCAAAAAGAAAGGTTAAGAGAGTTTTTGATAATCTAAGAGAAAAGGGTGTGGATAAAAAACTACTAGATAAAGTCCATGCTCCTGTAGGTTATCCTATTGATGATGGCAGTGTGGAAGAGATAGCCATATCAATAATTTCACAAATAATATCCATAAAAAACAATAAAGAAATCAATAAGTAGGAGAGAATATGCTAAGGAAAGTTAAGGTTGAAGAAGCAATAGGAAAGCCTCTATTTCATGATTTGACAGGAATAATGGCAGATGGTTTCAAAGGAGTTGTTTTTAAAAGAGGTCACATAGTAGAAGAAAGCGACATAGAAAAGCTTAAGAATATAGGCAAGGAAAATCTCTTTGTAGGGGAGCTTGATTATGGCTTTGTTCACGAAGAAGATGCAATAAAAGAAGTTGCAGATGATTTAATTGGGGAAAATATATGCTACAAAGATCCATCTGAGGGAAAAATCACATTTAAGGCAAATAGCGATGGAATATTTGTTACAAATAGAAAGGGATTATTTGAATTAAACAATGAAGGTGATTACACCTTTGCTACCATTCCTTCCTATACTAAGGTTTTTAGTGGAGATAATCTAGTTGGAGGAAGAATAGTTCCGCTTTTTACTAAGAGAGAAGAAGTAGAAAACATAAAGAGAATAGGACAAAGGTATAGACCTATATTCGAAGTAAAGAAATTTCATAAGCTTAGGGTAGGAATTATAATTACAGGAAATGAAATTTATACAGCTAGGATAGATGACTTATTTGAACCGGTTATAAGAGAAAAACTATCTTTTTATGACCATGAAATTTTAGGAATTGAGAAATGCCCTGATGATATGAATTATATAAAAAATGTTGCAAAAGGCTACCTTGAAAGAAAAGCTGATCTTATAGTATTTTCTGGTGGAATGAGTGTAGACCCAGATGATATTACACCAACAATAATAAAAGATATGTCAGATAAGTTGATAATACAAGGTATACCAGTTCAACCAGGTAATATGCTTACAGTAGGAATTAAAGATAAGACTTATCTAGTAGGAGTTCCTGGTGCATCCATACATTCTAAATTTACAAGCTTTGATATATTTCTCCCTAGATTTTTTGCAAAACTTGATCTTAAAAAAGAAGACTTCACAGAACTAGGTGAGGGTGGTCTTTTGGCAGGTAGAAAATGTTAAGAATATCAAATCAAGATTTAAAAATTATAACAGACATAAGGCATGATATACACAAGCATCCAGAAAAATCAGGAGAAGAATTCAGAACGACAGAGATTATTAGGAATTATATTTCCCAATTTAAAGATATAGAAATAATAGAATTTCCTATAAAAACAGGTCTTGTAGCAAGACTAAAGACTGGAAAAAATGGAAAGGTCATAGCAATTAGATCTGACATAGATGCTCTTTTACAGAAGGAAGAAACAGAAGTAGACTATAAGTCCCTAGATGATAAACTTATGCATGCTTGTGGACATGATTATCATACCGCTGTTAACCTTGGTCTTGTAAAATTATTATCATCTAATAAGAAGCTATTAAAGGGCGATGTGGTTTTTATTTTCCAAAGATCAGAAGAGATTACTAAAGGTGCTAAGGAACTTATAGACTTAGGTCTTTTTGAAAAAGTAAAAATTGACTATATATTTGGTTTTCACAATTGGCCTTTAATAGATTATGGAAAGGTGATTGTAAAAAAGGGAGCCTTGATGTCTACAAAGACAAATTTTAAGATAAAAATAATAGGTCACGGTCAACATGGTTCCATGCCAGAACTTAATATTGACCCTATAGTTTGTGCATCAAATATAGTAATGAGCCTTCAAACAATTATTTCAAGAAATACAAATCCTTTTGATAATACAGTTCTTTCTGTAAATTCCATAAATGGAGGAAGTGAGGATAATCTTGTGGTAGATAGGGTAGATTTAAGTGCAACTATTAGAAGTCTTTCGGAAAAAAGCCTAGAAAATTCTATAAAAAGAATGGAAGAGATAGTTGAATATACTGCAAAATCCTACCGATGCAAATATAAAATAGAATATGAGGATCTTATTCCCTTAGTATATAATCCTGAAAAAATGTATGAATTTGTCTTAAAATCCGTCCTAAAAACTTTAGACAAGTCCAATATAATAAGAGATGGTCAAACTATGGCAAGTGAAGATTTTGCTTTTTATATGAAAAAAGTACCAGGATTTTTCTACTGGTTTGGAAGTGGAGAAGAAGGTCATAACAAAGAAGCCCTCCACAGTAGAAAATTTTACTGCTCAGATAAGGCTATAAAAACTGCTGTAGAAGTAATAGCAAATACAGTAATAGATGGACAAGATTACTTTAATTAAGGAGATTTATGTTAAAAAGTAAAGAATATTATAAACTTATACTATCTGAGCTTAAAAAAGACAACATCATAGAAAACTTTGAAAAAGTCAATGGTAAGATTACAAAAATAATGGAAATCGATGTGACAGATTCTCCAGAAAATATAGACCAAAAAACAGACCTTGATAAGGGAATATACGCCTTTTTGGCGAGTTTTGACTATTTGGATATAGAAGTAGGAATAGTAGTTGATATAAACAAGCTAAAGCCCCTATCACCATTTTGGATAGTAAAATAAGAGAACTCAAAGGGCAAAATTGACAAAAAAGCCATGAAATTTTTCCTAGAAACACTTATAGAAAACCTAGAAGAAGGAAAAACAAACTTCCCACTTTTTGTATTTTACAATAACAAAAATAAATTTTCAGTATCTCCCAATGTAATAGATCCTCTTGATATAATGAAAAAATAAGAAGGTTAGTAGCTTATCTCCTTCTTATTTTTTATCAAAAAAATATCTTATTTTCTTTATTAAAATTGAAATTATATATCCTCCTATAAGGATAAAAAAGTTAAAAGAAAAACTCTTAAAATCACCAAATTTATTTACATCAATCTCATATAAACTAAGATTATTTACACGATGAGTATACTTAGTACTGAAATTAATATGGATATTAAAAACTTTGACCTGTATATATTAGTCAAAGTAATAATCAAATCATAATATAAAATATCAGGTGTAAACATCCAAATTAAAAAGCAGAAAAAATGACAAAAACCTATAAAAATTTGTTAGCAAGGCATATAATAGGAGGTCATTATGAAATGTTTTACCATAAAATTAATAGAAACACCAAGCAAAAGTAAAATATTAAAGAATTTTTTAGGTGTGAACTTGAAAAATCAGATAGTCAACTACTAAAGCATGAATTAATAGTATTTTTAGATTATAAAAAATATAATCCTATAGGATACAATTTCCAGAAATTTTATAAATTGGTATTACAATAGCAAAATAAATACATCATATGAGTACTAAATATAGAAATATCACCTGATAGAATCAGAGAGTTTATTAAGGTCCACTACTATAATACAAAAGAATAAATGATGATTTAGAAACAACCATCGTAAAAATTTACAAAAATAGTATAACAACTAGAGAAATAGCTTCTTTAATATCCAGAATGTATGGTCATTATTATTCAGCAAGCACAAAATCAAATATATCTAAACTAGTTGACAAAGATATAAAAACATTTCATCAAATAATGAAGACTCATTAGATTGCATAATCTGCATGATATGTTTAGAATACAATGAAAAATTTGATAATAGAATAAATAAAGGATTTGGAAAAATTCAAGATAAAAATAGAAGAAATATTTAATAAATTAGAAAAATAAAAAAATGAAAAAGTTTTCTATCTTAAAAGGGAGAAGTAGTAGATGTTAGCAAAATATTATAGGGGAGTTTGCAAAATGATTTGACACTACCTTTATGCTAAAATATATGTATAAATCTAATAAGTTTTTAATAAATATAAATATTATTTGCACAAATAGTTTAATTTCACTATTTCCGTTATGGCAACGGAAAATAATTAAAGGAGTTTATATACTTTTTTATGTATAATAGTAATGAGGAAAAGCTATGTTATCTGATAGAGAAATAAAAATAATTAAGTTTTTATATAGTAATAGACACCGATTTTGTACAAGCCAAGAAATTGGTGAAAATGTAGGAGTTTCAGAAAAAACTATAAGGACATCAATTAATAATATAATTGAAAAACCTAATCATAATTCATTTAAAATTATATCAAAAAAAGGAAGTGGCTTTAAAATCAGTATAATTAACAACGATGATTATATTGATTTTATCTATAATTACAAAAATGCTATTTCTAATATTAATCAAATATATGATAAAGAAGGTAGAGAGAAGTTTATTCTTGAAAATTTACTCTTAAAGAATAATAATTTAGATTTTTATAAAGTCTTAGACATTCTATATATTAGCGAATCAACGCTAAATAGAGATATATATAATATAAGAGATAAGTTAAAAGATTATGGTCTTTATATAGATAAAAATCAAGATTCTATTATATCTGTTGTTGGCAAGGAGGTTAATAAAAGACATTTTATACTAGATTATTTCTTTTCAGACTTATATTCTAATAATTTTATAAAAGATTTAAATGAACTAGAATTGTTTAATAGATCTTCTATATCTCAGATACTAATTATTCTTCTAGATGAGATTCGAGAATTTAAAATTTCGGTTAATGATTACACAATTCAAAATCTCGTTATTCATCTTGCTTTACTAATAGAAAGAGTTGAAGATAATTGTATTATTAAAGATTATGAAAATCCTGATGTTAGTTTAATAAAAAAAGATAACCCTAAAATTTACCGATTTGCATCAAACATCATAAATAGAATATCAAAAAGTTTTGACATATCTTTGCCTGAAAATGAACAAGAATATATTTATTTACAATTAATATCAAAAACTAAGTCGCAATATAATTCTGTATTGATTACTAATAAAAAAATAATACAACTGCTTAGTTACCTATCAAAAAAATTAGGCATAAATTTATTAGATGATAAAGTATTTATTAATAATTTTATGGAGCATTTATCTAGTCTTGAAAATAGGATTTATTCAGGATTATTTGTGACAAATCCATTAACAAAAAAGATTACTAACCAATATAAATATTATTATAATTTAGTGGTTGAAAGTTTCAGAAAGTTTTCTATATTTGAAAACGATTCATTAACTGAAGATGAATGGTCTTATATAGTTATATATATTCTTTCAGCTATAGAAAGAAAAAAATCTAACATTAAACGTAATGTTCTAGTCGTTTGTGCTTCGGGCTTATCTACTGGTCTTATGCTAAAAAGCAGAATAGAAAACGAATATGGAAATAACATAAATATAAAAGAAGTTATAGGTTATTATGAAATAGGATCTCAAAATCTAAATAATATAGATTTTATTATTTCAACTGTTGATTTAGATTATTTAGTTATTCCTGTTCCATATGTTAAGGTTAGCATATTTTTAGATGAAAATGATTGTAAAATTATAGATGAAAAATTAAAACTTAGTGAAGATATTCAGAAATCTACAAAAAGTAACACTTATTCAAATAAACTGATTGATAAATATTTTTTATTTGATAGATTTTGTATAAGTAATGAATCTAAGAAAAAAGAACAAATACTTGATTTTATATATCATAGTTTAACAAATAATAAAAAAGATATAGAAAAATATAGATCTGAAACAATTCTTAGAGAAAGCTTTGGAAGTGTTGTTTTTAATAATTTGGTAGCTCTTCCCCATCCTGTAAATCCGATAGAAAAAGAAACCAAAATTTTCATATATATTTCAAAAAAGGATATATTTTGGGATGAGAATAATACAAAAGTAAGAATAATAATATATATTTCTCCATCTTCAAAGCCTGCTCCAAGTTATGAGTATTTATTAGGATTGTTTACTAAAATAATTAAAGATGAAGATATTCTTACATCACTAATAAATGTTAAAAGCTTTGATGATTTCAAAAATGTTATGATTAATTTGATATAAATGAAAGGAGATACAAATGAATAATTTAGAAGAAATTTGCATGCAATTAATAACTTTTGCTGGTTCTGCTAAGTCTTCTTATATTGAAGCTATGACTCAAGCAAGATACGGTGAACTCGATAGGGCAAGAGATCTAATATCAAAAGGAAAAGACGCTTATTCTAAATGTCATGAAATTCATCAACAAATGTTTACTGAAAATTTTAATTTAGATGAATCGATGAAAACTATATTATTGGTTCATGCTGAAGATCAAATGATGGCAAGCGAAACCATATGTATTTTAGCCGAAGAAATTATAAAATCATATGAAAGGATTATTAATTTAGAAAATAAAGGAGAAAGCTAATGAAAAAACAAAGTTTTATGGATAAAATCGAAGAAAAAATGATGCCCATAGCGGCAAAGATAAGTGCTAATGCACATTTACAATCAATAAGAGATGGTTTTGCTCTAGCAATGCCACTTTTAATTATAGGGTCAATATTCATGTTAATATCTAATTTCCCTATACAATCATGGATTGATTTACTTAATAGTGCAGAAATTAATGGTAATACTATTTCATCATATTTTTCTGCTGCTACTAGTGCTTCATTTACAATAATGTCAATATTTGTAGTTATAGGAATTGGCCATGCTTATGCGACAAGACTTGGCGTAAATCCTCTATTTGGTGGGGTTGTATCGCTAGTTGGCTGGTTTATTTTAATGCCATTCAAATTTGATTTCACTCCTGAAGGAAGCGAAGATGCTTTCACTGTTAGCGGATTATCATTAGATTGGCTAGGCTCAAAGGGTGTATTTATCGGTATAATTTCAGCTTTCTTAGCTGTAAGAATATATAAAATCATAGTTGATAAAGGTTTAGTTATCAAAATGCCTGCAGGTGTACCCCCTACAGTAGGTCAATCATTTGCGTCTTTATTCCCTACAGCATTTGTAATGACTACTTTTGTATTAATCAGATTTATATTCTCATTAACACAATGGGGGAATGCATTTACATTTGTATATAGTGTCCTACAACTTCCACTACAGCATATAGGTGGATCACTTCCAGCTATGATTTTAGTATATCTGTTTGCTCATGCTTTATGGTTTTTAGGAATCCACGGAACAAATATTACAGACTCTATGTTTCTTCCAGTTTTATATGCTCTATCAGCAGAAAACTTAGCAAAAGTAACAGCAGGGCAAATGCCTGAAAATATAATTAACGTACAATTCCAAAACTTATTTGCTACATTTGGCGGTGCAGGTTCCACATTATCTCTGTTAATAGTAGCTGTATTAATTTCTAAATCAAAGAGATTAAAACAATTATCAAGACTTTCAATACTTCCAGCAGTATTTGGAATTAATGAACCAGTAATTTACGGACTTCCAATAGTACTTAACCCACTATTATTCATTCCTTTCTTGCTAGTTCCTACTGTTAATATCATTATTACTTATATAACAATGAGTATTGGTTTAGTACCTATTACTAACGGAATAATCATGCCTTGGACAACACCTCCAATTATATCTGGATTCTTATCAAGTAACTGGCAAGGAGCAGTTTTGCAAATATTATTAATTGCAATTGGATGCTTAATTTACTATCCATTTATAGCAGCAGTTGATAAAAACAACCTAATTCAAGAAGAAAGTCTAGAAAGCGAAGAAGTAAAATGAGAAATTTAGGAATATCAATATATCCCGAACATTCTACAAAAGAAAATGATTTAGCATATATGAAGATGGCAGCAAAATACGGTTTTACAAGAATATTTACTTGCTTACTGTCAGTTGAAGAAAGTAAAGAAGAAACTATATCTAATTTTTCAAATTTTATAAGTCAAGCTCATAATCTTGGTTACACTGTATCTGTAGACACAAATGGACATGTATTTGAGTTTTTAGGAGCAAAAGCAGATAATCTTTCTGTATTTTCACAAATGGGTGTAGACATTATTAGATTAGACTGGCCTCTTTCAGACTCGGAAAATATACTAATGACAAATAACCCATATGGTATCGCTGTTGAATTTAATGCATCTTCTGATATATCTTTAGATTTGCTTATAAAAAAGGGGGCTAATAGAAATGCCATGTCTACATGTCATAACTTCTATCCTCAAGAATATACAGGCTTATCTAAGAAAAGGTTTGATTATTTTACAGATAAATATTATCAAATGGGTTTGCCAGTACATTCTTTCATCTCTAGCAATAATGAGAATACTTTTGGTCCTTGGCCAGTTTTCAAGGGGTTATGCACACTAGAAGAGCATAGGTACAAAGCAATTGACTACCAATTAAGACATTTAATAGCTGATAGAAGAATAAATGATATTATTATTGGAAATGCATTTGCTTCAGAAGATGAACTTAAAGTATTAAGTCAAATAGATTTATCTATACCTAGCTTAAAAATCAATTTAAATAATGATATAATGGATATTGAAGAAAATATACTATTTGATTTTGTTCATGCTGATAGAATCGATTCATCTGAATATTTTATTAGAAGTAGCTCTACAAGAATTTTCGCAAAGGATAGTGACATACCCGCAAAGAATGTAGATAAAGAATTCTTTGAAAGGGGTGATGTGCTTATTGTTAATAACAAGTTAGCTCATTATAAAGGAGAAATCCAAATTGTTAAAAAACAAATTAAAAATACAGGAGAAAGAAATTTATTAGGTTATTTAGATGAGAATGAACAATTAATATTAAATATGCTATGTGAACAAAATCCATTTAGAATTATTAAAGGAGAATAATATGAGTGAACAATTAAATATAGTTCTATGTTGTTCAGCAGGAATGAGTACAAGCTTAGTTGTAGAAAAAATGCAACAATCAGCTTATGAAAAAGGAATCGATGTTAATATAAAAGCTGTTCCAGTCTCAAGTGTAGAAGAAATTCATGAAGATGAAAGTATAGATGTTTTACTATTAGGACCACAAGTTAGATTTAAACTTAATGAGCTTAAACAAACTTATGAAAATAAAAAAACAGTGGTAAGTGTAATTGACATGATGGATTACGGAATGGTAAACGGAGCTAAAATATTAGATGACGCTTTAAAATTATTAGACTAATATGAAAATAGCCATTTAATCGGATGATTAAATGGCTATTTTCAATTAATTATACATAGACTATAATCTCAAAACAATGGCTAATACTAAACACTACTCACACAACCAATCCCTACGAGTAATATTTTTAACAATTTTTTAGTTAATTTATTTATTGTTGCATATAGTCTATCGACAACATTAGATAATGAATTAAAAAGCTCATTCTTAAATCCTATAGACCTTATTTGCTTCCAAATTTATTCTATGAGATTCATTTATGGGTTGTAAGGTGGAATATGGATTATTTCTATATTTTCTGGGATTTTTAATTTCCTTGATTTGTGCCATGTTGCTCTATCACATACTATTAGTATTTTATCTTATTTATACTCTTTGGATAACTTTTCTAAGAATACGTTCATACAAAAGGTAGTACTAAAAAGGAAATTTATTCTGTTTTTGGATCTGCTGCTCCATAGGTATATCTATATTCTCTAATAAGATGCCATGGTACAGATGGTCTTATTTTGTCATTACACCAACAGTATTTAGGCTCATTTATACGACCAAATTCTGCTTCATCTTGAAACATTATTATTGCTTTTCTATTTACGTTAATGTTTCCTATCTCTTATGCCTTAGATTTAATTTTTTGAGGATTCTGTTGCCTCTTCATTTGCCTTTTTGGGATGTATTTTTCTAAAGCCATGTTTTTTAGGGCATAATATATCTTACTTCCTACAATAAATGACCAACAGTTCTATATATGCTTTTTCAATTTCCTTAGATGTTATTATTTGCACTCTTTGTGCTATTTTTCAAATTGTTTTAAAAATTCTTTCTCTCTTCAAAACTCATATTCCTCTATTTACAGTTCTCTTCTTATTCATAAGTCCTGAAATCAAAGAAATCTTATATTTTTTATCCAATTTGGTATGGATTTAGTTGAAACATCTAATTTTTCTATTTCTTTTTTATTATTAGTGTTTTCATATTTTATTTTACAATATTTTGAATATCTAGTCATTAGGATAAGATAAGGTTAATTATATATTGTAAAATGGAATCAAAACAAAACAATTAATTTAACGTTAAAAAAAGATTGACCGAATAAAAAATTTATGCTATAGTATAATTAAATAAAACAGAAAGGGACGAGTGGTTTGAAAGAAGTTCATATACTAAACTCATTAGAAGAAATAAATATAGTAAGTGATCCAACAAGGCTTAAAATAATAATGACATTAGGAACTACGCCAAAAACAGCCCAAGATTTATCAGATGTTTTAGGAGTTAGTAGGTCTAAAATTCACTACCACCTTAAGATACTTGAACAAAATGGGATAATAGAAGTTGTTGATACAGAATTAATAAATGGCATAACACAAAAATATTTCTTGCCAGTAGCCAAAGCTTTTATACCAAATAGCGAAATATTTAATAAAAACTTAGAAGAAAAACTCTTTACTTTCAAAATTCCTAGTAAGAATTATGATTCATTTGAAAAAGAACTAAATGGATTAATAAAAAAATATAGCGAATCTGACGATGATAATGAAAGCTATCAAGTACAAATATATAAATTATCTTAAAACCAGTAAGTTAATCCTTGCTGGTAAAAAAATATACAACAGTCAAATAAAACAAAACGTTAAATAAAAGGAGTATGTTTAAAATGATTAAAAATAAAGATTTCTATGTTCTACTCTTAGGACGATTAATAACAAATTTTGGTGATAGTCTATATGCTATAGCCTCTACTCTCTTGGTTTATCAGATGAGTGGGTCTACTGTCTATTCTGGTATAACCCTATTTCTAACTTCGTCAACAGCTATTGTTCAATTACTTCTAAGTCCAATCTTAGATAAGATTAATATGAAGAAGTTTTTGATTCTTTCCCAACTTATACAAGCTATCTTAATATTAATTATTCCAGCCTTGTATTATTTGGAAAGACTTACTTTCTATCATATTATGATAATAATGCCAATAATTTCTTTGATTAACCAACTTGTTTATCCTGGTCAGATATCATTATTGCCAAAAATCTTATCAAAAGATGAGCTAGTGACAGGTAATTCTTTAATGACTATGGCATACCAAGGTTCAAATGCGATTTTTGATACACTTGCAGGATTTGTAATATCAGCCTTTGGATTTATGATGGTTTTTTATGTTGATAGTGTTACTTTTTTATTAACTGGGATTTTATTTTGTTTCTTGTCCAAAAAACTTAGTCAATATAATAAAAGTGAAAAAACTAGCAAAGAAAATGTAATTAAAAATCATTTTGATAGCCTTAAAGAGGGGCTTAGCTTATTTAAGGATTCTAGAATCTTTGCTTTAGTTTTTGGAGTTGTATTTATCAACTTTTCAGCAACATCGATAAGTGCAGTCTTGCCTGCATTTGCAAAGGATGAAATATTTTATAGTCTAATGCTTGCGACAATGGGTGCTGGAGTTTTGATTGGATCCTTATTTGCAGGTTTTCCTAAACTAAAAGATATATCTTTAGGCAAACTTTATATTTATGGAATAATAATTGTAGCTGCATCTTGGATGGGAGTATCCTTCTATCATTTTAATATAAAAATTGCAGTAGGATTATATGGTCTAGGATGGTTTGTTGTAGGAATTGTAAATGTATATGCTCAAACAATGGTACAGATTATAGTACCAGCAGAAAGAATTGGTTCTGCAATGGCAGCTATGGTTGGTATTTCTACCTTTATGGCACCACTAGGAGCATTATTGGGTGGATATTTAGGGGAATATCTATCAAGTTCAAAAGCCATTTTTATAGCAAGTGTAATCATACTTTTGGTAGCAATTTATTGGACAATAAATAAAAACATAAGGAAATTACCAGCTATTAATAACTTTAATGAGGCGTTTAATTATGATTAATGATAAAGTTGTAATTTCATTTACGAATGTAGACAAAAGTCATGCTAAGTTTTTATATAATTTATATAATGAATCAATTGTAATAGTAATGCTGTAAATAAGGAAAGCAAAATTGAGATTGATTCAATTCTAAAAACGATAGAATATTTTAGTAGTACTGAAAATTATTTACTTATCATTTCAATAAATGATGTAAATATTGGGATTGGAATAATATATTATGTTGATTATGAAAAAAATATCTGCTAATTAGGAATATTATTATATCCCCATTAAATCAAGGATTAGGATCTATTAGATTAGAGAAATTGATAAAAATATCTGCTAATTAGGAATATTATTATATCCCCATTAAATCAAGGATTAGGATCTATTAGATTAGAGAAATTGATAAAAATGGTAAAACATTTATTAGATATTTTGTTAATAAAAGAGATATAGATAGAAATAATAAGATATATACCCCTTGCTGGATAAAGCATTAAAGGGGTATATATCGTATCAGGATTTAGGTCGATATACAAAATTATTTATAGACCGTTCCTTTTTATATTTACTTATTCATATCAATATCATCTTTTATAAAAGTACCATTTCTTACTTCTTCGTAAGCCTTATCTAACTCTTCTTGAGTATTCATTACAATTGGGCCTGGTGTCCATGCTATAGGCTCATCTATTCTTTTTGAAATAAAGGCTAGGACTGCAATTTCTTTATCTGTATTATTTTCTATAAGAATTTTCTCACCCTTTCTTTCAACTAATCCTGCATGGAATTTCTCTACTGTCTTATCTCCAACTGTAAAATTTCCAATTAGGGCAAAAAGTGTTATAGAATCATCATCTTCAAGGTCAAGTTCAAAGGAAGAATTTGGATTAATGTGGATATCGTAGTAGTTTACAGGCTGATGTTTTGAAATAAATCCTTGATGGTCTTTATAATTTCCTGCAAGAAGTCTAAGGTAACCATTATCAAATTTTATCTCTTCTATTTTATCTTTTGAAATAGCAAAATACTCAGGAACTGTGAATTTATCATCACTTTTTAAGTTAAGCCATAATTGAACACCATAAAGTTTTTCTACAGGAGGCATCATTTCTTCGTGAAATATTCCACTTCCTGCCGTCATCCATTGAACCTCACCATCATTTACAGCATCTTCATTTCCCAAAGAGTCTTTGTGGACCATAGTACCCTTATATACATAGGAAATTGTCTCAATCCCTCTATGTGGATGCAATGGGAAACCTGCTTCATATTGTTTTGGATCAGTTGAATCAAAGGCATCTAAAAGTAAAAGTGGGTCTGTATCAAGCATTGTTTCTCTACTTAGGACGTGATAAAGGTGGACACCTGCTCCATCAATGCCCTTTTCAGGTTTTACTATATCTATTATCTTTCTCATAAAATTCCTTTCTTTTTTTAAAACTATTCAATCTAACTTATTTAACTTATTCCCTAAATTTAAATTAATAAACAAATTTAGTTTTTAAATAATATATTTATCATTTCTTTTACATTCATTTAATAAGGCTCTTAAAGTACTTAGGTATGATTACATCAAATGTAAAAAAAATAAGAGGAGATATAAATGAAAAAAACATTATTATTGGCACTATCAGCAAGTTTTATCTTAAGCCTACCTTCAAATGCTAAGGCAGATGAAGCTGTAAATCTAGATGAAGATATAAAAATAGAAGAAAGTATTGAAGAGGTAAGTTTAACAGAAGCTAAAGAGATTTCGACTTATGCTGGACAAACTGATACAAAGACTGAAGTTTCAACAGATATAAATGTTCATGAGTCAGAAAATTCCGAAGTAAAGGAAGAATCTGATGTTGTTATAAATGAGGTAGACACAGAGCAAGATTATGTTGAACTTTATAACAATGCAGATGAGAGAAAAGATATTTCTGGTTGGTATATAAAAGATGATAAAGAAGATAGGGAAATTGAAAGAATAAAGGAAGGAACCTTTATAGAAAGTAAAAATTTCCACACCCTTGAAAATGGCAAGGACTTTTCTTTTGGTCTTGGTAAAAACGACCAAGTTGTTTTATACGACAAGGATGGAAATATAAGAGATAAGTTCTCATGGGATTCACATCCATTTGGCTCTTACGGAAGATATCCTGATGGAGTGGGAGAATTTGTAGATGGAGAAGTTTCTAAAAATGCTCCAAATAATAAAGAAGACGATACAGAAATAAAAGAAGCTGATTCATCAATAAAGATTAATGAAATTGAATCAAGTGACCCAAATGATGGCCCTGACTATGTTGAAATTTACAATGATTCTGATGAAGATAAGGACATTTCAGGATACTTTATCCTAGATGATAATCTAACAAGAGAGCATGAAGTACTTCCTGATGGGTCTGTTATAAAAGCTAAGGGATTTTTTGTTTTTGAAAATGGTATACATTTCTCCTTTGGACTTGGAAAAAATGACCAAGTTAACCTATTTAACAAAGACAAAGAACTTATAGATTCTTTTGCTTGGGATGGACATGCTGAAGGTGTTCTTGCAAGAGGTGAAGATGGCAAGGGAGACTTTGTTGATAGTGAAGCTTCTAAGGGATATTCTAATAATATTGATGAAGAAAAGATGAAAGATGAAAAACCTGTTGTAATTAATGAGGTTGAATCATCAGCAGAAGGTGGCGGAAAAGATTATGCAGAAATCTATAATATTTCTGATAATCCAGTAGACATTTCAGGATGGTACATTCTAGACAATGACCCAGACCACGAAAAAAGCCCACTAAAAGAAGGAACAATAATTGAACCTTTAGGATTTTTCGTATTTGAAGAAGGGGTAGACTTTGACTTTGGCCTTGGTTCAAATGATGAAGTAAACCTATATGATAAAGATGGAAATCTAGTTGATAAGTTCGCATGGACAAGTCATGCACCAGGAACTTATGGAAGACTTAAAGACGGATTTGGACAATTTACAGATACAAATCCAAGTAAGGGAAGAAAAAACACAGCTTTTACTCCAAAAACTATAGATATTGAAACAGCAAACTTTCCTGGAAATGGTGATATTAAAATCCTTGACAATGAGACTGTATTTGACCTAACAGACTTATCAGGAATTGATCAAGATGGCGAGTGGATTTATGGAGTAAATAATAAAGAAGGGCGCTTCTTAATCTTTAAACTTGAAAATGGAGAAATAAAACTTGCTCCAGGCTTTACCAACAAGGGTAAGAGTGTAGCTTTCATAAAAGATAAGGACAATCCAGAAGCTGAAGGTCCAGATTCTGAAGGAATAACAGTAGATAAGGATGGATTTATCTATCTTGCAGTTGAAAGAGACAATGGAGATAAGAACGTAAATAAAAATATGATTTTACAAGTTCAAAATCCATTTGATAAAAAAGATAAGTTTGTTGCAGATAAGGAATGGGATATTACAAATATCCTACCAGATGTTGGGGCGAACCTTGGAATTGAAACAATTGAGTGGGTTGGATTTGACCACATCAACAAGAGACTATTTGACCAATCTTTAAATAAAACATTTGATAAAAATGACTATAAAAACGCCTACCAAGATGGAGTATTTTTCGTAGGACTTGAGGCAAATGGAAATATCTATGCCCTAATTCTTCAAGATGATGGAAGCGCTAAAGTTATAAATGAGCTTTCAACTAACCTTGGTGGAGTTATGGGACTTGACTATGATAGAGAAAATGACATACTTTGGGCTCTAGCAGATGACGGATTTGACAACATCCACACAGCTATCCAATTTGATGGAACAGATAAGCCAAAAGTTATAAATGTATCTGCTCCAAGTGAGATGAATAAAAGACTTAACAACGAAGGTTTTGTAATTCTTCCATCAAGTGAAAAAGACACAAGAGATGTTCTATACTTTATGGATGGAACAAACAAAGAAGATATAAGACTAGCTTCTTTAAACAAGGCTTATATGATTGACTTAGGACTTGAAAAAATAGATATAGCAGACGAAAAAGAAGAAAATCCAATATATGAAAACTCTAGTGAAGAGCCAAAAGATGATAAGAATAAAACAGAAGAATCTAAAGATGAAAAAAGTAAAATAGACCCTGATTCAGATTCTAAAAAAGACGATAAAAAAGAATCAGATTCAAAAAACAAAAAAGAAGAAAAAGAATCTCCAACAGCTTCAAGAAAACAAAGTGCTAAAAAGATTAAAAAATCTTCTTCAACAAGTGATAACAAAGCACCAAAAACAGGAGTTACTTCTTTATCAAGTATCATTCTTACAGGACTTGGCTCAATATTAGGACTTGGACTATTAAAAAAGAGAAAATAATAAAAATCTTCCTTATTTGGGTAAAAAATAATGATAAAGTATTCGAACAAGTTTTAAAAGACTATGGTCTTGAAGACTTAAACAAAGAAGACTTAGAAATTTTTTATAATAATTCCATTGATTCAAAAGGTGGAATCCAAGGTATAGTTTTACAAAACTATATAATGATTAGACAACTTGATAGACTAAGTAAAAATATAGAAAAACTTTTAGAAAAATAAAGATATGGCTCTTTTAAGATAATCTCTTAAAAGAGCCAATTTTTATACCAAAATTAACTTGATATCCATCTCCTTTAGGTAATCTTGCCATTCATCGCTTAGATTTTTATCACTTATTATAGTATCAATTTCAGATAAGTCTGCAAAGTGGGTTGATTTTACTGCTCCAAACTTTGATGAATCAGCTAAAAGTATTACTTCTAGAGAGTTTCTTATTATTATTTTTTTGCTGTTTAATTCATAGGAATTCTCACAAGTAATTCCTAAATCTTTGTGAACTCCTGCTGCTGATAGGAATAACTTAGATGCCCTAATATTTTTCATCATTTCTATACTTTGGTTTGATTCCATCATACCTGAATCCCTATGTAAGTTTCCACCTCCTATAATCAAGTCGATATTTTTCTTAAATAAGAGATTGATAAGGTTATTTGATGAGAAAACTAGGGCAGTACATTTTATATCATCCATGGCTTGGCTTAGCTTTTCTGTTGTTGTACCCGTATCTATAATTATTATATCATCTTCTTTTATCATAGAAGCAGCTTTTTGTCCGATAAGAAATTTTTCCCTGTCCTTAATTAATAAATGGGAGTCAAGGCTGTACTTATCTTCATTTATAGGATTATCAATTTTTGAATTGTAAACAATGGCTCCATGGAAAGTTTCTACTATATTTTGCTCTTCTAATATTCTAATATCACGTCTTATAGTCATATCAGAGACATCAAGCTTTGTAGCAAGTTCCTTTACTGAGGCTCCATTATTTTCTTTAATTATCGAAATTATCTTATTTCTTCTATCTTCTTTTTTACTCATAATTAAACCCTTTCGCTTACATTTATTGTATCATAATTTATATAAATATGTTTGAAATCTTCGAAACAAGCAAAAAATGCAAGGTAAAATAACAACATTTTATAAAAATACAACAAAATAATGTTGACAAATTATCAAATCATGTTAAAATATAAGTAGATAAAAAACTACACGTGTATTTTGAAAAATATTTGCAAGATTTAAAGGAGTAAATATGGATAATAAAGAAATATTAAAGCACATTGATCATACCTTACTTAAAGCATACTCAACATGGGATTCTATCAAGTTGCTTTGTGATGAAGCAGTAGAATATGAAACAGCATCAGTATGTGTTCCTCAAACATATATAAAAAGAATCAAGGAAAACTACCCTAGCCTAAATATCTGCACAGTTATAGGATTTCCTCTAGGATATAACTCGACAAAATCTAAAATTGTTGAAACTAAAGAGGCAATTATTGATGGTGCCAATGAGATTGATATGGTAGTTAATATCTCAGATGTTAAAAATGGAAACTATAAGAAAGTAGAAGATGAAATTAGGGAGATTAAAAAGGCCTGCGGTGATAAGGTTCTCAAGGTTATTATAGAAACATGTTATCTTAGTAAGAATGAAAAAATTGCCATGTGTGAGGCTGTAACAAATGCTGGTGCTGATTATATTAAGACAAGTACTGGTTTTGGGACAGATGGAGCAAGAATGGAAGATATTCTTATATTTAAAGAATATATTGGAGAAAATGTGAAAATAAAAGCAGCAGGTGGAGTAAAAACTAAAGATGACCTTATAGCTTTCATAGAAGCAGGGTGTGATAGAATAGGAACATCTTCAGCTGTAAAAATGTTAACAAATAAACATTAATTAGGAAGTAGATGGAAAATATGGTAGATAAAAGGGTATTTTTAATAGTATTGGATTCATTTGGAATAGGTGAGATGCCTGATAGTAAAAATTATGGGGATGAGGGTTCAAATACCCTCAAAGCTATCTGTCAAAGTCCAAAATTCAAGACACCAAACCTTAAAAAATTAGGTCTTTTTAATATAGATGGGATTGATTTTATAGAAAAGATGGAAAATCCTATAGGATCTTTTGCTAAAATGAAAGAGGCTTCAAATGGAAAAGATACAACTACAGGTCACTGGGAGATGGCAGGAATTATATCAGAAACTCCATTTCCAACCTTTCCAAATGGTTTCCCAAAAGATTTCTTATATGAATTTTCAAAAAGAACTGGAAGAAAGATTCTTTGTAATAAACCTTACTCTGGTACAAAGGTTATAGAAGATTATGGTAAAGAACATCTAGAAACAGGAGCGCTTATAGTTTATACATCGGCTGACTCAGTATTTCAAATAGCAGCTCATGAAGATATAGTTCCTTTAGAAAAGCTATATGAATATTGCAAGATTGCAAGAGAAATGCTTATTGGAGATATGGCAGTAGGAAGAGTTATAGCAAGACCTTTTGTAGGAGAGCTTGGCTCATTTGAAAGAACTAGAAACAGACACGACTTTTCTCTAAAGCCACAAGGCACTACAATTATGGATGAACTTTTGAAAAATAACTATGATTCAATCGGTGTAGGAAAGATTTATGATATTTTTGCAGGAGAATCCATAAAAGAACACTATCCTATGAAAGATAATAACGAGGGAATGGATATAACAATAAAGCTTATGGATAAGAAATTTAAAGGGTTATGCTTTGTTAATTTAGTTGATTTTGATATGATTTATGGTCATAGAAATGATGTTGACGGCTATGCCAATGCCATGACAGAATTTGACCAAAAGCTTGGAGTTATGCTTAAAAAGTTAGGGGATAATGATATAGTAATAATTACAGCAGATCACGGATGTGATCCTTCAACTCCATCTACAGATCACTCTAGAGAATATGTTCCAATGCTTGCCTATGGGAAAAGCATAAGAAAAGGTATGAATTTAGGCACAAGAAAAACATTTGCAGATATATCACAGACAATAGCAGATATATTTGAAATAAAGGCAAATACGGAAGGAAAAAGCTTTTATAAGGAAATAAAAGATAGGTGATATTATGAAATTAATATTAAATATAATAGGAATCCTAGTAGTTTTAGGAATAATGTGGCTTATATCTATTAATAGAAAGGCAGTAAACTTTAAAACTGTAGGACTTGCAATAGTAGTTCAATTTTTTCTGGCAGGACTTTTGATAAAACTTCCTGCAGGAAGAGCGGCAATAGCGGCTGTATCAAAGGCAGTCGAAAGGGTGCTTTCATATGGTTCTGAGGGTATAGGTTTTGTGTTTGGCTCGTTGGGAAATCCAACAGCTCCAACTGGTATGATTTTTGCTTTTCAAACCCTAACAAACATTATTTTTATATCAGCCCTAGTTGCAGTTTTATACTACACAGGAGTTTTAGGCTTTGTAGTTTCAAAGATAGGTTGGCTTATAGGAAAAATATTTAAAACAAGTGAAGTGGAATCATTTGTAGCGGTAGCGAATATGTTTTTAGGTCAAACAGATTCACCAATTTTGGTTGCTAAATACCTAAAGATGATGACGGACTCAGAAGTTATGCTTGTTCTAGTATCAGGAATGGGTTCTATGTCAGTATCAATTATAGCGGGATACACTGCTCTTGGGATTCCAATGGAGTCCTTACTTATAGCATCAACTCTTGTTCCAGTAGGCTCAATTATAATATCCAAAATTATATGTCCACAAACCGAAGAAGTTAAAGAATTAGGTGAGATTAAGATGGATAATAAGGGTAATAATGAGAATGTATTAGATGCCCTTTCAGCAGGAGCTATGGATGGTATGAATATGGCGATGGCTATAGGTGCATCACTTATAGCAATCATATCTATAGTTGCCCTTTTAAATGGTATACTTGGAATATTTGGCATATCATTTGAATTGGTTTTATCATATCTTTTTGCACCAATAGGATATTTAATGGGACTAGAAGGGAGTGAAATATTCAAAGCAGGAGAACTTTTAGGCTCTAAACTTATACTTAATGAATTTGTAGCTTTTGGTAAACTTGCTCCAGAACTTGCATCAATGAGTCCTAGAACAGGACTTATGCTTGCAATATCTCTTGCAGGATTTGCTAATGTATCATCAATAGGAATTTGTATATCAGGTATATCGGTACTTTGTCCGGAAAAAAGACCAACCCTTGCCAAACTTGCAGTTAAGGCGATGATTGGAGGATTTTGTGTAAGCTTACTATCAGCAATGATAGTTGGAATATGGATGCTATTTTAGGAGGATAATATGAGAATAGTAGATATAATTGAAAAAAAGAAAAATAAAGAAGAATTAACAGATGCTGAAATCCAATATTGGATAGATGGAGTTACAGATGATAGTATTCCTGATTACCAAACATCAGCCCTTCTTATGGCCATAGTCTTAAATGGAATGACTAGCCATGAAACTGCTAAACTTGCAGAAGCTATGATGAAATCTGGAGATGTAATGGATTTATCAGATATCGAAGGAGTAAAATCTGACAAACACTCAACAGGTGGGGTGGGAGATAAAACATCAATAGCTCTTGGAGCTATAGTTTCAGCCTGTGGCTTAAAACTTGCTAAAATGAGTGGTAGGGGATTAGGACATACTGGTGGAACACTCGATAAACTTGAATCAATCGAAGGATTTAATGTATTTCTAACAGAAAAAGAGTTCAAAAAACAAGTTAGAGATATAGGTCTTGCGATAATTGGTCAAACAGGAGAGTTAGTTCCAGCTGACAAAAAACTTTATGCTCTAAGAGATGTTACAGCAACAGTTGATTCTATACCACTAATAGCATCATCGATAATGAGTAAAAAACTAGCATCTGGATCAGATACAATTCTACTTGATGTAAAATATGGTGAAGGTGCTTTCATGCACACCATTGAAGATGCCAAAAAACTAGCAAGTGCAATGATATCCATAGGAAAAAAACTAGGTCGTGACACAAGGGCTATGATTACAGATATGAACCAACCTTTAGGAAATACTATAGGAAATGCCCTAGAGGTAAGAGAAGCTGTAGAAACAGTAAAAGGTGAAGGACCAAAAGACTTTACAGAACTTGTAATGGTAGCAGGAGAAATTATGTTAATCCAAGCTGGAAAAGCAAATAATAAAGTAGACGCAAGAAAACTTCTAGAAGAAGCTATATCTTCAGGAAGGGCTTTTGACCAACTTAAGAAAATGGTAGAATATCAAGGTGGAAATGTTGCACAAATTGAAGATACAAGTCTACTTCCACAAGCAAAATATAAAACTGAAATGAAATCAAAAGAGGCAGGATATCTTGACCATATTCACTCCATGAACCTTGGAATCCTATCAATGAAGCTAGGTGGAGGACGTGAGAGAAAAGAAGATAAAATAAATTATGCAGTAGGACTTGAAATGAAGGTCAAAAAAGGTGATAAGGTAGAAAAAGGTGATCTACTTTGCACAGTATATCATGATAAAGAACTTACAGATGAATGGATTGAAAGCTTCTATGATACATTCACCTATACAGACAAAAAAGTTGAACCAATTCCAATAGTTGAAGAAATATTAGAATAATAAGAAATTTATGGTTACTATAACTGAACCTCCTAATTCATAATCTGGATAGGAAGTTCAGTTTAATTTTATAGTTGGATATGTATAAAAATCTTAAAAAACTTAGAAGAATTTAACAAATTGTTTGTTTCTTTTTAACATATATACACATATTACAGATAGGATTAATAGTATTATTGATAGAAAAAGTACCACAAGACTTGGATTTGAAAAGCTTGAACCTGGTTTATGCTTTATAACAAGTCCAAAAAGTGCCCATATCAGTGGTATTACAAGTCCTATATTTGGATTTTCTTTATAGACGTAAAATATAAGTGTCCAAGAGATTATCAGTAATACTAATGTTATAAAAAGTCCAAATATTCCAAATGGATTGTTTCCTTCTTTTACTAAAATGGTGATGACATTGGTAAATGTTGAAAATAAAAGCCAACCTGCATGAAGTCCTGAAGGAATGGTGACAAAGATTTTGTATTTTTCACTAAATTTTTTATTTCTATCAATTGCTTTAACCAAGTGAACAAGGGTAACAGTATAAGCCATTATGGCTATAAGTGCTGGCATAATCAAATCATTATTCCAAGTTATAGTCCACAAAACATTACAAATAGAAGATCCTATAAAAATAGGTATGAGTTTATCATAATAAAATTCATCATCTGACATTGATAACTTTTTACCCAATGGCATGATTAAGAATAAGATCATACCAATATATATTACAACCCATATTGAAAAAACAAATGATGGTGGTGAAAGGAGGTTTGTATACATATTTGAGGTTTCTATTTGACTGTATTTAAACAAAATCCCCATATATGCCATATAATTTAGCATTATAACTAAGAGAAAACTAATCCAAGCTATAATATAGGCTCTATTTTTAAATTTTTTCTTTATTTTATTCTCCTTATTTTTCATAAATCAAAAATATAAACTTTATAATTATTGTAATATATTTACCCAAAATCTTACCTATTGTAATAAAATATTCTTATATATTCTATGATATATCACATGAAACATTTGATATAAAATTATTGACTAAGAAGAAGCAAAATGTTATAATAATAAAAACGTTATCATAAAAGCCGGCTTTGATATGTTTTTACTAAAGTAATATAATCTCATAATCTGGATGAGAGTCTCTACAACTTACCGTAAATAAGTGGCTATTCTTTAGTTGATGTAAATCAATTTATATCTTAACTACTTAAGTTAGAAAAATATTATGAAGGAGGATCCGTATGGACTCAAAAACAAATGGTTTTCTAAGTAGGTTTTTTCATCTTGATGAAAATAATACTAATGTAAAGACAGAAGTTATCGCTGGTATCACAACATTTATTACTATTGCATATGTTTTGATCATTAACCCACAGGTTCTATCAAGCCCTTTTGAGATTATGGGAGATGGCCAAATGGCTGAAAAAATTTCAAATGGTGTTTTTATAGGAACATGTTTAGGTGCCTTTATTGGTACAATTCTTGTAGCTTTTTATGCTAAACTACCTTTTGCACAAGCCCCAGGTATGGGACTGTCAGCATTTTTCGCCTATACTACTATGCTTGGCATGGGATATAGTTACTCTCAAGCCTTAGTCATAGTATTCATATCAGGTATTTTATTTATAGTAATTACTGCCCTAGGTATAAGAGAGGCAATAATAAGGGCTATACCTGATTCAATTAAACTTGCAATGACACCTGGTATAGGATTATTTATAACTATAATTGGTCTTAAAAATGCAGGTCTTGTCGTAAGAAATGATGCAACTCTTGTTTCTCTAATTGACTTTGCCAATTGGAGAGGAGCAGATGGTAATATTGAGATGATTCTAGGAGCAGTTCTTGCCCTTATAGGACTTTGCATTATAGCAATCCTTACATATAAAAATGTAAAAGGAGCAATCCTTATATCAATAATATCATCAACTATAATTGGTATTCCAATGGGACTTACAAAGATTTCAAACCTTAGCTTAAATATAGGTCCAAAGCTTAGTGACTTTTTTGAAGTGTCATTTTTCAACCTTGATTTTGCAGGTCTTTTCCAAGGTCCAAATTTATGGTCTTCCATATTTACTGTAACCATGCTTGTTTTAAGCTTTTCTTTAGTAAATATGTTTGATTCACTTGGAACTCTACTTGCAGCAGCTAAACAATCTGGTTTAGTAGATAAAAATGGTGAAGTTATAAATCTTAAACAAGCTCTTATGAGTGATGCAATATCAACAGCAGCAGGAGCTTTGGTTGGAACAAGTACAGTTACAACAGTAGTAGAATCATCAGCAGGTATTGCTGCAGGTGGTAGAACAGGACTTACTTCCTTAACTACAGCCTTACTCTTCTTACTATCAATAATCTTTGTCCCAATAATATCAATTATTCCAGCTCAAGCTACAGCTCCAGCCTTGATATTTGTTGGAGTACTTATGCTTGCTGGAATAAAAGAAGTTGACTTTGCTGATGTTACAAATGCTTTACCAGCATTTTGTACAATAGTGTTTATGCCATTTACCTACTCTATAGCAAATGGTATAGCCATAGGTTTAATAATCTATTGCATAGTTAAGGCTTTTACAGGACAAGCTAAAGAAATAAAACCACTTACCTTAATAATAGCACTAACCTTCGCTTTTAGGTATGCCTTTATAACACTCGGTTAGGAGAAAATATGAACAAATTTATCCTAAAAGGAAATATAATCTATAGCAAAAATGAAAATGAAATAAATTTTTACGAAGCTTCTTACCTAGTTGTAAAAGATGGTAAAAGCCAAGGAGTATATAATAGGATTCCTGAAGAATTTATAAATTATGAAATAATTGATTTCGAAGATAAGATAATAATGCCAGGTCTAGTTGATCTCCATATCCATGCCCCTCAATACAATTTTAGGGGTATGGGACTTGATTTAGAATTATTAGATTGGTTAAACACCTATACCTTTAAAGCTGAGGCAAAATTTAAAGACCTATCTTATGCTAAAAGATCCTATAAGAGATTTGTAGACTATATAAGAAGAGGACCTAATACAAGATTTGCAATTTTTGCAACTCTTCATCTTGATCCAACTATTATCCTAATGGATATGATGGAAGAGTCAGGTCTTGTTTCCTTTATAGGAAAGGTCAATATGGATAGAAATGGTGGAGCTGAATTGGAAGAAAAAGATGCTGATGAGTCAATAAAAACGACTATATCTTGGCTTGATAAAATAAAAGGAAAATATAAAAACACCTACCCTATTATCACTCCAAGATTTATCCCATCTTGTAGTGATGAGCTTTTGAATAAATTAAGAAAAGTAAAAAATGAATACAAACTTCCAATCCAATCTCACCTATCAGAAAACTTGGGTGAGATAGACTGGGTAAAAGACCTAGTACCTAAATCAGACTTCTATGGTGAAGCTTACGAACTTTTTGATCTTTTTGGCAAGGAAAATAAAACAATAATGGCCCATTGTGTTTATTCAAATGACAAAGAACAAAAACTAATGAAAGACAATGGTGTCTTTATAGCACACTGTCCTGATTCAAATACCAACCTAACATCAGGTATAGCTCCAGCAGGGAAATATCTAAGAAATGGTCAAAAAATAGGACTTGGTTCAGATATAGCAGGAGGAGTTCATTCATCAATATTTAAGGCTA
This sequence comes from Anaerococcus porci, assembly GCF_009696575.1. Classification (GTDB taxonomy): domain Bacteria; phylum Bacillota; class Clostridia; order Tissierellales; family Peptoniphilaceae; genus Anaerococcus; species Anaerococcus porci. Next base: position 56,485 of record NZ_VULQ01000006.1, read on the forward strand.
TGGCAGATGCCATAAAAGTTTCAAAATTAAGATATAGACTAGTTGATGAAAGTATAAAACCCCTAAGTATAGAAGAAGCCTTCTATATGGCAACATTAGGAGGGGGAGAATTCTTTGGAAAAGTAGGTTCTTTTGAAAAAGACTACGAATTTGATGCTATAGTAATAGATGATTCCTATTTATTAGAAGAAGATGAACTCACACTCAGACAAAGACTTGAAAGGATAATATATATTTCTGAAGATAGAGATGTAGTTTCTAAGTTTGTAAGAGGGGAAAGATTATTTTAAAGAAAAATTTATTTTGTTTTGATATAACAAATAGATAATATTAAAAGTTCTTATAAGGACTGTTGCAAAATTATGAATTTCTAATGTTCTATCATTACAAGTTACTCATAGACAATTTGAAATAGCTAACGCTTAAGTAGGTCAAATTGTTGTGGGGAGCTTGTAATGATTTTGGAACGACTAATTCATTCTGCAATAGTCCTTTTTTATGTAAAAAATTAATTTGACAAAAACGATATCATAAATTATACTTTAATAATTAAATATCTTAACTATTCAAATATCATATTAAATATGTTTTATAAGCAAGTTTAACTTATTGAATATTGTAGCCTTTAATTTATTTAAAGATTTAAATCTTAGAGAAACTATAATAGCTGTTATTATGCTAGTGCTTATGTTCTTCTTGTCTTGGTTAAGATTAAAACAAGGCGCAGTAAGTAAAGAAAAATTAGAAGAAAATAAAAGAGATGTAGTTAAAAAAGCCTTAGAAGCTGAAAATACATTAGGAGGAAATTATGAAATTTAAATTTGATGAAATGCTTGAAAGACATGGAAAAGACGCTATGGCTGTTGATGGACTTGGAACAATACCTAATATGAGTCCTGATCTTCCAAAAGAAGGATTTGATGCAATTCCTATGTGGGTTGCTGATATGAATTTTGCTACAGCTCCTTCTATTCAAGATGCAATTATTGAAAGAGTAAAGCATCCCGCTTTTGGGTATTTTGCTCCATCTAAGCAATATTATAACTCTATCATAAATTGGCATAAGGATAGAAAAGGTATTGAGAATATTAAAAAAGAGCATATAGGATATGAAAATGGAGTTTTAGGTGGTGTTATTTCTGCTCTAAATGTATTTTGTTCAAAAGGAGATAAGGTTCTAGTTCATTCCCCAACTTATATTGGTTTTACTATGTCCTTAGTAAACAATGGTTACAATATTGTTCATTCCGAGCTCATTAAAGATGAAAATGGAAGATGGGTTATGAATTATGAAGATATGGAAAAAAAGATTGTAGAAGAAAAAATAGTTACAACTATTATGTGTAATCCTCACAATCCAACAGGTAGGGTATGGACTAAAGAAGAACTCAAAAAAGCAGTAGCTATATTTGAAAAACACAATGTAAAGATAGTATCAGATGAAATTTGGTCGGATATCCTTGTTAATGGAGCAAAACAAACCCCAACTCAAGAAGTTTCAGATTATGCTCATGAAAATACAGTTGCCCTTTATGCTCCAAGCAAGACTTTTAACCTTGCAGGCCTTGTTGGCTCATACCATATAATCTACAATGAATATATAAGAAATAGGGTGGATAAAGAATCTTCACTTTCACACTACAATGATATGAATCTCTTATCTATGCATGCTTTGATAGGAGCCTATAGTAAGACTGGTCAAGAGTGGGTTGATGAATTATGTGAAACTATATCAAAAAATGTAAACTATGCTTATGAATTCATTAAGGAAAACTTTAGAGGAGTCAACTTATCAAAACCAGAGGGAACCTACATGCTTTTTCTAGATTTCAGAGATTATTGTAAAGAACACAATGTTAATGTAGGAGAAATTCTTAAAAAAGGTTGGGATGTCGGTGTAGCATGGCAGGACGGCAGACCATTTAATGGAAAATATGCTATAAGAATGAATCTTGCTTTGCCTTATCATAAGGTAGTTGAAGCTTTTAGTAGACTTAAAGAATATGTAATTAAATAAGTAAAGTATAGAAAAACTCAAAGTTTTAAATTCTCTAAAAAACTTTGAGTTTTTTTATTGTTTCTAGGGAATTAAAAAATATTAATTTTTGGACTTAATTTCAAAAAAAACAAGAAAAAATAAAGGAAAACAGGAAAATGATATCATTTTGTTCGAATTAATGAAATTAATTTCTAAATTAAGTTAAATATTGAAATAAAATTCAAAGGAGTATATACTTTAATCAGTAAGGAGGCTAACATGACCTATGGAGAAAAAATAGATTCTATTAGAAATAAGTTAATAGTATCATGTCAAGCACTTCCAGGTGAACCCCTACATTCATCTTTTATAATGGGAAGAATGGCTAGGGCTGCAAAAGTTGGAGGAGCTAGTGGAATTAGGGCAAACACTTGCGCAGATATAAAAGAAATACAAAAAGAAGTAGATTTGCCTATAATTGGAATTATTAAAAAAGACTATGCTGATTCTAAAATATACATAACACCTACTATGGATGAAGTTGATAGTTTGGTTGAAAGTGGTGTTGAAATTATAGCTATGGATTCAACAGAGAATTTAAGACCAGGTGGAATTGGTATAGAAGAGTTTTTCACAGAAGTTAAGAAAAAATATCCAAATCAACTGTTTATGGCGGATTGCTCTACAGTTGATGAAGCTATAAGGGCAGACAAGCTTGGTTTTGACTTTATAGGAACAACTTTAGTTGGATATACAGACCAATCAAAAGGTGACAAAATAGAAAATAATGATTTTGAAATAATTAGGAAAATTATAGCAAATGTAAAACATGAAGTTATAGCTGAGGGCAATATTAATACTCCTATGAAGGCTAGAAGAGTAATTGAACTTGGATGCTTTAGTGTAGTAGTAGGATCTATTATTACAAGACCACAAGTAATAACAAAAGCGTTTGTAGATGAAATTAAAGAAATTAATAAAAAATAATATAAGGGGGGATATGATGAGAAATTTAGATAAGTATAAGGGTGTTATACCAGCATTTTATGCATGTTATGATGATGAGGGTGAAATTAGTCCAGAAAGAGTAAGAGAATTAACTAAATATTTTATAGATAAGAAAGTTAAGGGTGTGTATGTAAATGGATCTTCAGGAGAATGTATATACCAAAGTGTAGAAGATAAGAAAACGGTTCTTGAAAATGTAATGAAAGAGGCTAAGGATAAACTTACAGTTATAGCTCATGTTGCTTGTAATAATACAAAAGATTCAATGGAACTTGCAGCACATGCAGAAAGCTTAGGAGTAGATGCTATAGCAGCTATACCACCAATTTATTTTAGACTACCAGAATATTCAATAGCAGAATATTGGAATGATATTTCATCTGCTGCAAAGAACACAGATTTTGTAATCTATAATATACCACAACTTGCTGGTGTAGCCTTAACAGATGCACTTTTTACTGAAATGAGAAAAAATCCTAATGTTATTGGTGTAAAGAATTCATCTATGCCAGTTCAAGATATTCAAATGTTTAAACAAAAAGCAGGAGATGACTATGTAATTTTCAATGGTCCAGATGAACAGTTTATATCAGGTAGAATTATAGGAGCAGAGGGAGCTATCGGAGGTACATATGGAGCTATGCCTGAACTATTCTTAAAAATGGATGAATGTTTAAAGAATAAAGATTTAGATAAGGCAAGGGATATCCAATATGATGTAGATGAAATAATCTACAAAATGTGTTCAGCTCATGGAAATATGTATGCAGTAATTAAAGAGATACTTAGGATTGATGAAAATCTAGATATAGGAAGTGTAAGAAAACCTCTATCTGGACTTGTTGAAGATGATATGTCTATAGCAAAAGAAGCTGCTGAGATGATAAATAAAGCAAGAGACAAATATATTGATTAAAGGATGATAATATGCAAGGATTTACTAAAATTGATCTAATTATATTAATAGTATATTTAGCGGTGGTATTATTTGCTGGCCTTCATTTCTCAAAAAAAGAGATGAAGGGCAAAGAATACTTTAAAGGTGATGGTACAATTCCATGGTGGGTAACATCAGTATCTATATTTGCAACACTTTTAAGTCCTATTTCCTTTTTATCACTTCCAGGTAACTCATATGCTGGAACATGGATAATGTGGTTTGCTCAACTAGGTATGTTGATAGCAATTCCATTTACTATTAGATTTTTCTTGCCTATTTATAGCAAGCTTGATATAGATACAGCTTATCAATATCTTGAACTAAGATTTGATAGCAAAGGTTTGAGAATACTTGGTGCACTAATGTTTATAATCTATCAAGTAGGACGTATGTCAATTATAATGTATCTACCATGTATGGTGCTTTCAAAACTTATAGGCATTAATGTTAATATACTTATTATTATAATGGGAATTATAGCTATAATCTATTCTTATACTGGTGGACTTAAATCAGTATTATGGACAGATTTTATACAAGGTTCAGTATTACTACTTGGTGTAACTTTTGGTTTAATCTATCTATTATGCAATATTGATGGAGGATTTTCAACTATAGCAGATGAGCTTATAAATAATCATAAGTTCTTAGCAGTAGATCAACCAATATTTGATGCGAATATATTCAGAGATAGTATATTCTTATTAATTTTCGGTGCAGGTTTAAATACAGTAGGTTCATATGTTTCAAGTCAGGATATAGTACAAAGGTTTACTACAACAACAGACACAAAACAATTAAACAAGATGATGATAGCTAATGGTTGTCTATCAATATTTATTGCAACTGTTTTCTACCTTATAGGTACAGGTTTATATGTTTTCTATCAAACACAAGGAAATCCACTACCACCTGCAGCACAACAAGACCAAATCTATGCATCATGGATTGCATTTGAACTTCCAGTAGGATTTACAGGAGTTTTACTTGCAGCTATCTATGCAGCAGCCCAATCAACACTTTCAACAGGACTTAACTCAGTTGCTTCAAGTTGGACTTTAGATGTTCAATCCAATATAAGTAAAAAAGACTTAAGTTTTGAAAAACAAACTAAAATTGGACAAAGAGTATCACTAATAGTGGGTATCTTTGCTATAATCGTTTCTATGGTTCTTGCAAATGGTAATATAAAATCAGCTTATGAATGGTTTAATGGTTTTATGGGCCTTGTCCTAGGTATATTGGTTGGAACATTTATATTAGGTGCATTTACAAAAATAGCAAATAAATTTGGGGCAAGCTTGGCCTTTATTGCAGCAAGTTGTGTTATGGTATATATAAAATACTTTGTAGATCCAGCAAAAATTTCCTTCTGGTCTTATTCAATAATTTCAATAGTAGTTTCACTAATAGTTGGAATTATAGGATCAATAGTCTATAACAAAATAAAAGGAGACAAAATTAGTCCACCAAAAGAAACAACCATATATAAATAGATTGGGAGAAAATATGATATTTGGAAATATTAAAAATCTAAAAGAATATTCATTTTTAGAAAATAAAATACTAGAATGCTTTGACTATGCCAAAAACAATGATTTAAAAACTTTTGAAAAAGGAAGTTATCAAATTGATGGTGACAGATTATTTGTAAATATAGTTGAATATGAAACAAAAAATAAGGAAGATAGCTTTTGGGAAGCTCATAAAGACTACCTAGATTTACACCTTATGCTTGATGGGTGTGAGCAAATTGATTTAAACTTTATATCTAATTTAGAACTTGGAGAATATGTTAAAAAAGATGATTATCAAGCTTTAGAAGGAGATAATAATTCCTTCGTAATATTAAACAATGAAGATTTTCTAATCTGTTTTCCAAATGATGGGCACATGACAGCCATAGCTTATAAAAAAGCTCAAAAAATAAAAAAAGCAATTTTTAAAATAAAAATATAATATAATTAAAGAGGCAAGATGTTTTTTAAACATATGCCTCTTTAATTATAAAAAGTAGGAAGTATCATGAAGAAATATATTAGTATAGATATAGGCGGAACTGCCATAAAATATGGAATAATTGATGAAAATAGCAATATTTTAGAAAAAAATGAGATAGAAACTGAGGCCTATAAAGGTGGAGTAAATATTTTAAAAAAAGTTTTAGTAATTATAAAGACTTACTTAGAAAAAATATGCAAAGAAGAAATAGAAGGAGTTTCGATTTCGACAGCAGGTGTTGTTGATACCAAAAAAGGTGAGATATATCATGCATCAGAACTTATACCAAATTATACTGGTATAAACTTTAAACAAACAATAATGGATAAATTTGCATTAGAGTGCCAAGTAGAAAATGATGTTAATTGTGCAGGGATTGCTGAATATGAATCAGGAGCCTGCATGAAAAGTAAAATAGCCTTAATCTTAACAATAGGGACTGGAATAGGCGGTTGTGCTATAATAAATGGTAAAGTACTGCATGGCGTATCAGGCTCTGCTTGTGAAGTAGGATACATGAAAGTAAAAGATGATACTTTTGAGAATTATGCTTCTGCAAAGGCACTTGTTGAAAAAGTTGCTAAAAGAAAAAATGAAAATCCTAAAGATTGGGATGGGAAGAAAGTATTTGAAGCTGCAAAGAATAATGATGAAATTTGTATAAAAGCAATAGATGAAATGTGTGACATGCTTGCTTTAGGAATTTCAAATATTTGCTATGTTCTAAATCCAGATACGGTTGTACTTGGTGGTGGAATCATGGCTCAAGAAGGCTATCTTAAAGAAAGAATAAACTCTAGTCTATCCAAGCATCTTGGAAAGCAACTATACAAACATCTTAGCTTAAAATTTGCAAAACATAAAAATAGTGCGGGAATGTTAGGAGCTTACTATAATTTCAAGAGGATAAATCAATAGCAAGGAGGATGCTATAGGATACTATATAAAATCAGTAGTTGAAATAATAGAATCAAACTATGATAACTTTACAGATGTTGAAAAAAATATAGCAGATTTTTTCATACATAACAACAAAAAGCAAAAATTTTCATCCAAAGATCTCGCTGATAAACTGTTTGTATCACAAGCGTCTCTATCAAGATTTTCTCAAAAATGTGGTTTTAGAGGATATAGAGAATTCATTTATCAATATTTGGAAGACTTTGTAGAAAAAGAACAAGATGTAACAGGAAATATAAGTCAAGTACTAAACACATACCAGGAACTATTAAACAAAACTTATAGTTTAGTTGATGAAAATCAAATAAAAAGAATAATCAATTATTTAAATACAGTAGAAAAAGTCTTTGTTTGTGGAAAAGGCTCATCAGGACTTGCAGCAAATGAAATGGAACTTAGATTTATGAGAATAGGTGTAAATATTGACTCTATTACAGACTCAGACCAGATGAAAATGAGATCAATCTTTCATAATGAAAACTCTCTAGCTATAGGTCTTAGTATAAGTGGAAATACTGAAGAAGTACTATATTACTTGTTTGAAGCCCACAAGAAAAATGCAAAAACAGTTCTTATAACATCTCAAAATAAAAAAGCATATAAGAATTATTGTGATGAGGTAATACTTGTTCCATCTCTAATTCACCTAAACCATGGTAACGTTATAAGTCCTCAGTTTCCAATATCAGTAATGGTAGATTTGATTTATTCATATTTTGTAAAAGAAGACAAAAACAAAAAAGAAAAATTACATGATGATACATTAAGAGCTTTAAATATAAAGATAGAAAAAGAAGAAAATGACCTATAAATAATACAACTAGATTATCAATAATATTATTTGGTATTTTACAATATTAAATTGGTAAAATAAGTATAAAGGAAAGATTGCAAAAGTTTTAAATTATTCCTAGTAAATTATAAACTTATAGGGAAATTAGAAAGTTATATCCTAACTTTAGCTACCAACTAAAATCTTAATTATTAAAATTTCATAAATTATTTAAAATAAATATTGATAAGAATTATCAAAAAAATATTGACTTTTTTTATTAATCAAATATCTTAATAAAAAGGAGAATTTATGATAATAGAAAAAATAAAAAATAAGATAGGCATAATCTACTTAGATAAAGCAGAAAAATTAAATGCATTAGATAAAAAAATGGTGAAAGATATAAAAAACACCATGGAAAAATGGGAAAATAATGATAATATAAGAGCCATATTATTTGACTCAAAAGTAGAAAAAGGATTTTCAGCTGGTGGAGATCTAAAAGAAATCTATGAAGATATTATAGATAAAGAGCTTTATGATAAGGATAGGTTCTTTGTAGAAGAGTTTGACCTTGACAAGTATGTTCTAAACTACAAAAAACCAATTATAAGCCATTGGTTCGGAGTAACTATGGGTGGTGGAGTAGGACTTACAATAAACTCAGACTTTATAATAACCGATCAAACAGTAAATTGGGCTATGCCAGAAACAAGATTAGGATTTGTTCCAGATGTGGGAGTAGGAAAACACATTTCAAAACTACCTCAAGCATTAGGACAGTACGTAGGACTTATAGGAGCAAGGCTTTTTCCAGATGACTTAGTTAAATATAATATAGCCCATATATTAATAGATAAAAATTCTTATGAAAGTCTAATAGAAAAACTATTTGAAATTTCAGAAAAATATGAAGCTGAGAAACTTTTGGAAGAATTTAAAAAAGAAGCATCAAAATATGCAAAAGAGCTTAAGGAAACTGAAAATTACAAAAATAAAGAAAAAATAGAAAAATACTTTAAAAAAGAAAGTATTGAAGAGATAATAAAAGAACTTGAGGAAAATCAAGATAATGACTTTGCCAAAAAGACACTTGAAAATATAAAAAAGTGCTCACCATTTATGTTAAAGGTACAATTTGAAAAATATTTTCTAGGAAAAGAAATAAGTCAAGAAGAAACTTATAACCTAGATTTAAAAATAATAAACTATGCTATAAAAAAAGCTTATATCCAAGAAGGAATAAGAATTCAAATAATAGACAAAGAAGATAAACCAAACTGGCCAAGCAAAAACCTCTTAGATGTTGATGATAGTGAGGTAAAAGAGCTTTTGATAATTGAATGAAAATTGGGGGGATATGCGATTGTATATCCTTTTTAATAGAAATTCGTTAGGATTGGATTTATTACAAATATTTAACAGCTATGATTTTATTCATTATCCTGAAATTAAAATATTCTTCTATATGTATTAATAGTTTCATAAATTTCAGAATCACTAAAGATTAATTTATAGTAAAAATATAAAAAGGAAGTATAGTTTTGATTTTTCTATACTTCCTTTTTAATTATATAACTTATAGATTGTGTAATTTTATCTTATAGCCTTGTTATTAAATTTCTTAATAATAGAACTTTACTAATCTTGAAAAATTTTGTATAAAAGTAATTTTACTTTTTGCATGAGTATTGTTTGTTTAAGATAAATTGAAATTTTACCTCATTTCTTTTTTTCCAAATTGTATTATTGCAACCAAAATTGCAAAAGCCAAAATAAAAATTGCAATAGGCATAAGTGGAAATAATTCAAAATTATTATTTATACCAGTTGACGTAAAATCATATAATGAACATGACACCAAATAACCACTATAACAATATGGATAAACTATTCTAAGTGGAGTAGCTGCTACAAGTATACTTGGAATTACCAAAAGAATATTTAGTCCAACAGACAATATTACTTTATCAAAAATTATAGTGATTGCCCATATACTTGCCAAACTTGGTAACATCGTAAGAAAAATTTTTATACACCAATTCAAAAGATAAAAAATAGGTAAAGTTTCTGCAATATTAGCATTTTTTGTTGCCCATATTCCTGCAAGTACAAATACAAGCAAAAATACAATAAGCTCTATTATAAGAAAAATACCAAATGTTATCAAAAGATTCCCCTCATAGAATATAAATAAGGAAGGAAAATTATCAATAATGCTCCTTAACTTATCTTTAAAATATTATTAAGTGTAAGTTGACAAAGATATAACATTTAATAAGAAATATGCTCAAGAAAAATGAATAAGATATAATGTATTAAAAATCCCAGAAATGTTATAAGATAGATTCAAAATGTTCTTATTATAAGATGGAATAGATTTAAGGAGTTTTTATGGAACATAAAGGAACAGTTGTAATTGAGACAAATCGTCTACTGTTAAGGCAATTCAATATTGATGATGTAGAGTTTGCTTATAAGAATTGGACACATGATGATAAGGTGACTGAATTTTTAAGGTGGACAAGGCATGAAGATAAAATTATTACAAAGAGAGTAATTGAAGATTGGATATCTAGTTATAAAAATAAGAAATTCTATCAGCGGGCAATTGTATTAAAAGAAATTTGTGAGCCAATTGGTTCGATTTCTGTTGTAGATATGAATGAAAAAACAAATATGGTTCATATTGGATATGCAATTGGAAGTAAATGGTGGAATAAAGGCATTACTAGTGAAGCTTTAAAAGCTATTATTCCTTTTCTATTTGAGCAAGTTAAGGTCCAAAGAATTGAGTCACAGCATGATCCCAATAATCCAAATTCTGGAAAAGTAATGCGAAAATCTGGATTGACCTTTGAGGGCACATTAAGGAAGGCTGATTGGAGTAACAAAGGAATAGTTGATGCTTCGATGTATAGTTTGCTAGCTGAAGAATATTTCAATAAAGAATAAAAATATAATGGAATATTTTAGTCCATTATTTAGCTTTTAAAATACAAAAAATTATTAAGGATTTTTGAAAAAATACTAGTGTTTAATTTTAGTGTTTTAGTCTTGAATTGGGTAAAAAATATCAGAGGTGAAAAATGAATTTAAGAGAAATACCACTTTTTGAAAACTTAAGTCAAGATGATCTTAAGATTTTAGAAGATAATATAGATATAGTAGAAGTAAGATATCCAAAAGATTCTTATATATTTGAGCAAGGAGAGATTAAAAACGATCTTTATTACTTAAAGGAGGGGTCAATTTTAGTTGCAAAATTTGATTCGAATGGAAAAAGATCAATAATTCAAACCTTTAATAATAAAGGTATTTTTGGAGAAGTCTACGCCTATCTTAAGGTTCCGTATGACTTTTCGGCACTTTGCCAAAAAGAATCTAAAGTTTTTCATATAAAAAATTTTAGAAATATAATTAATAAAGCTATGCCCAAGTCATTTTTACTAAATTATATAGACCTACTTAGTAAAAAGTGTCTTGTCCTTAGTCAAAAAAATCAAATCAATACTCAATTTACTTTAAGACAAAAGATAGGAAATTTCCTATTACTTGAAGAAAAAGATAATAAGGTAATATTAAATCAGACCAGAGAAGAGCTTGCAGACTTTCTTTCAACAACAAGACCGTCACTTTCTAGGGAACTTTCTAAAATGATGGATGAGGGTATTATAAAAGTAGATAAAAAGGAAATTTTTATACTAAAAAAGAATATTTTGGAGAACTTGATATATTAGTATAAATATCTACTTATATAATGAATTTTTAATGCCTATATATCCATATAATATAAAAGGAAAGAAAATTTATTAGATTAAAAAATAAAAGAAAAAAATTGAAAAATAATTTGAAAAAAACTTAAAAACAATATATAATAAAAAAGATTGATATGGTAGATTCTAAAGAGATTAAAAAATATTAGAAAAATAACAAAATATTTGATTTTTTCTAGAATTTGTTGTATTATATTCAAGTGCTATGAAGTGGGAGGTTGCTTTCACACTTAGGCCAGATGTGGAAGGTAATTTTCACCAAGCAAGCTAGAGAAGAATCTCTAGTGCTTTCCAAATATAATTAAACGCCCGGATGGGTGGCACATCAAAAGGAGGAAAAATGGCTAATCAAAAGATAAGAATTAGACTAAGAGCATATGATCATGAAATAATTGATAGCTCAGCAGAAAAAATCGTAGAAGCGGTAAAAAGATCAGGAGCACAAGTAAGTGGACCAATCCCATTGCCAACAGAGAAAGAAATAATAACAATTCTTCGTGCGGTTCACAAATACAAAGACTCAAGAGAACAGTTTGAACAAAGAACACACAAAAGATTAATCGACATCATTGGACCAAATGCAAAGACTTTAGATTCTTTAAAGAAATTAAATCTACCAGCTGGTGTTGATATAGAGATAAAACTGTAATTAGAATGATTGAAGATTTTCCAAAATATTTTGGATCAATCCGCTGTAATTAAGGAGGTACTCAAATGAAGAGTATATTTACAACAAAAATAGGCATGACTCAAGTCATCAACGAAGATGGCATAGTGACACCTGTAACTGTACTTAAGGCTGATGATAATGTAGTAGTACAAGTGAAATCAGAAGATGTTGATGGTTACAATGCTATCCAAGTTGGATATTTAAACAAAAAAGAAAAAAATGTTAAAAAACCTATTAAAGGACACTTTGACAAAGCAGAAGTTTCTTACAAGAGATTCTTAAAGGAAATAAGACTTGATGAAAAATCAGAACTTAATCCTGGGGAAACAATATCAGTAGATATCTTTAAAGAAGGTGAATTGGTTGATATTACAGCCACTTCAAAAGGTAAAGGAACTCAAGGTGCCATAAAAAGATGGAACTATGGAAGAGGACCAGCAAGCCACGGTTCTAAATCACACAGGGTAGCAGGTGCAAGAGCTGCAGGTTCTGACCCAGCTAGAGTGTTCAAAGGTAGAAAAGGCTCTGGAAAGATGGGTAATGAACGTGTGACAGTTCAAAACCTAAAAATTGTTAAGGTTAATACAGAAGACAGCTACATCCTAGTTAAAGGCGCTGTTCCAGGACCAAAAGGTGGACTTGTTCAAGTTAAACAAGCTACAAAGAGCCTATAATAAGGAGGAATAAATGCCTAAAGTAGAAGTTTTAAATATTAAGGGAGAAAATATTGGTGAAATCGAGTTAAACGAAACTCTTTTCGCAGCAGAAATCGCTGAAAATGCTGTTTATGACACAGTTAAAAACCAACTAGCTAATAAAAGACAAGGCACACAATCCGCTAAGACTCGTGCAGAAGTAAGAGGTGGTGGAAGAAAGCCATTTAGACAAAAGGGAACAGGTAGAGCTAGACAAGGATCTATAAGAGCTCCTCATTATACAGGCGGTGGAATTGTATTTGCACCAAAGCCAAGAGACTATAGCTACAAAATTCCTAAGAAAATGAGAAGAAAAGCTCTTTACTCAGTTTTAACTTCAAAAGTTAATGAAAATGAATTGGTTGTTTTAGATGACTTAAAACTTGATTCATACAAAACTAAGGAAGCAAAAACAATCTTAAATAACATAGATGCAAATAGTAAAGCCTATGTTGTTATAGCAGAAAATGATGACAAAATTTATAAATCATTTAGAAATATTGAAGGTGTTGATGTAGAAAAAGCAAACCTAATCAATGTATATGATTTATTAAGACATGATAAACTTGTAATTACAAAAGATGCAATTGCAAAACTTGAGGAGGTATTTAAATAATGAAGTCACCTTACTATATAGTAAAAAGACCAATAATTACTGAAAAAAGTATGGAATTACTTGAAGATAATAAATACACTTTTGAAGTAGACAAAAATGCTAACAAAGCAGAAATCAAAGAAGCTATTGAATCTATCTTTGACGGAGTAAAAGTAGAAAAAGTGAGAACTTTAAACTTTACTGGTAAAAAAGTTAGAACTAGATATGGTTATGGTAAAAAAGCAGATTGGAAGAAAGCTTATGTTACTTTAACTGAAGATTCTGCAGCAATTGAATACTTCGACGGAATGTAGGGAGGATTTAAATGCCTATAAGAAAACTTAAACCAACTTCAAACGGACACAGAAATATGTCTGTTTTGACATTTGATGAGATTACAAAAAAACAACCAGAAAAATCTTTACTTACCGATTTAAAGAAAAAGGGTGGTAGAAACAATACTGGTAGAATTACAGTTCGCCATAGAGGTGGTGGAGCTAAGAGAAAATATAGAATTATTGATTTTAAAAGAAATAAAGATAATATACCAGCAACAGTAAAAGCAATAGAATATGATCCAAATAGATCAGCAAATATTGCCCTACTATCATATGCTGATGGAGAAAAAAGATATATTCTTGCTCCAAGAAATCTTAAAGTAGGAGATGTTGTAGAAAGTGGATCCGAAGCTGATATCAAGCCAGGTAATGCACTTGAGCTTAAAGATATCCCAGTAGGTACAATGATTCATAATATCGAACTTAAGGCTGGAAGAGGAGCAATCCTAGTAAGAAGTGCGGGAGTTTCTGCTCAACTTATGGCTAAAGAAGGAAGATTTGCAACAGTTAAATTACCAAGTGGTGAAACAAGACTAATCCACAACAATTGTAAAGCTACAATCGGGATGGTTGGAAACATAGAACACGAACTTGTAAGAGTAGGTAAGGCTGGTAAGACTAGATATATGGGTCAAAGACCACATGTAAGAGGATCAGCAATGAACCCAGTAGACCATCCACACGGAGGTGGTGAAGGTAGAACACCAGTAGGTAGACCAGCACCATCTACACCATGGGGTAAACCAGCACTTGGTCTTAAAACAAGAAAAAAGAAAAACAAATCTTCTAAATACATTGTAAGAAGAAGAAACGAAAAATAGGGGGATTTAATGGCAAGATCTTTAAAAAAGGGACCTTTTGTCGATGAACATTTAATGAAAAAAGTAGAAGCTTTAAATGAAAAAAATGACAAAAAGGTTATAAAAACTTGGTCAAGACGTTCAACAATATTTCCAGAATTTGTAGAACATACTATAGCAGTTCACGATGGTAGAAAACACGTGCCAATCTATATAACAGAAGACATGGTAGGCCACAAACTTGGAGAGTTTGTTCCAACAAGAACATTCAGAGGCCATGCTAAAAAAGCAACTGAATTAAAATCAAGATTAAGTTAGGAGAGTATAAATGGAAGTCAAAGCAACAGCTAAATATGTAAGAATATCTCCTCTTAAAGTTAATTATATATGCAGAGAAATTAGAGGTAAACAAGTAGATGAAGCACTTACAATTCTTAGATTTACTAACAAAAAAGGTGCTAAACTACTTTCAGATGTGCTAAAAAGTGCAATAGCAAACGCTGAGAATAATAATGGATTATCAAGAGATAACTTATTTGTAAAAAAAGCCTTCGCTAATGATGCTCCAACTATGAAAAGATGGAGACCTAAAGCTAAGGGTGCAGCTTATCCAATCCTTAAGAGATCATCTCATATAGGTGTAGTTCTTACAGAATTAGAAACAGAGGAGGCATAATATGGGTCAAAAAGTAAATCCAAAAGGCTTTAGAGTTGGAGTTATAAAAGAATGGGACTCAAAGTGGTTTGCAGAAAAAAAAGACTTTTCTGATCTTTTAGTTGAAGATCAGAAAATAAGAAAATTAATCAAAAAAGAAGTTTATGATGCAGGAATTTCTGATATTGAAATTGAAAGAGCAGTAAACAACATCAAAATATCTATCTACACAGGAAAACCAGGAATGGTTATAGGAAAAGGTGGCTCTGGAGTAGAAGAACTTAAAAACAAAGTTGAGAAAATAGCTACAGGCAAAAGAGTAATCATCAATGTAGAAGAAATTAAAAACCAAGATGTTGATGCACAATTAGTTGCAGAAAACATTGCAGCACAACTTGAGAACCGTATAACATTCAGACGTGCAATGAAACAAGCAGTTCAAAGAACAATGAGAGCTGGAGCTGTAGGTATAAAAACTCAAGTATCTGGAAGACTTGGTGGAGCTGATATGGCTAGAAGCGAAGGATACAACGAAGGTAAAGTTCCTCTTCAAACACTAAGAGCAGATGTTGACTACGGTTTTGCAGAAGCAGATACACAATACGGTAAAATAGGATGTAAAGTTTGGATTAATAGAGGAGAAATTCTTCCAGGAGAAAAAGCTCCAAGACAACCAAAGATAAAAAAACCAAACCAAAACAACAGAAAAAACAGAAGAAGACGTCCTAATAATAGAAATAACGATAGATAAGATTATTATCTCAAGGAGGAAACAAGATTATGTTAATGCCTAAAAGAGTTAAATATCGTAGACAACATAGGGGAAGAATGAAAGGTAAAGCCCAAAAGGGTAATACACTTGCTTATGGTGAATACGGATTACAAGCAATAGGTAGTACATGGCTTACAGCAAATCAAATTGAGGCTGCAAGACGTGCTATGACAAGATATATAAAAAGAGGCGGAAATATTTGGATTAAAGTATTTCCAGACAAGCCAGTTTCAAAGAAGCCAGCCGAAGTAAGAATGGGTTCTGGTAAGGGTGCTCCTGAATATTGGGTAGCGGTAGTCAAACCAGGTAGAATTTTGTTTGAAATGAGTGGTGTTAATGAAGAAGTTGCAAGAGAAGCTATGAGACTTGCTGCACAAAAGCTACCAATCAAGACAAAATTTGTTAAAAGGCTTGAAGTCAAAGAAGTGGAGGAAGCTTAATGAAAGCAGTAGAAATCAGAAAATTAAGTGATAGCGAATTAAATAAAAAACTTTTCGATTTACAATCTGAATTATTTAATCTTCGTTTCCAATTGGCTACAGGTCAACTTGAAAACCCAGCTGCTATTGGAAATGTTAAAAGAGATATAGCTAGAGTAAAAACAATCCAAACAGAGAGAAAGCTCAATATAAATAAGGAGGCTTAACTTGATGGAAAGAAATAGTAGAAGATCCGTTCAAGGAGTAGTTGTATCAGATAGTATGGATAAGACAATAACTGTAAAAGTTGAAACAAAAATCCAACATCCTGTATACAAAAAAAGACTAAGTGTAAGTAAGAAATATAAAGCTCACGATGAGAACAATGAAGCTAAAGTAGGCGATACTGTAACCATAATGGAAACTAGACCATTATCTAAGACAAAAAGATGGAGACTAGTTAAAATTAACGAAACTGCAGTTCGTGCTTAATTAGGTAAAGGAGATTATTATGATACAACAAGAATCTCGTATGAGAGTAGCAGATAACTCCGGAGCAAGAGAACTTTTAGTTATCAAAGTTCTTGGTGGAGCCGGAAGAAGATACGCAAACATTGGGGACATAGTTACTTGTTCAGTTAAAAGTGCAACACCCGGTGGAGCGGTAAAAAAAGGTGAAGTTGTTAAAGCGGTTATAGTTAGAACATCAAGAGGTGTTAAAAGAAGTGACGGATCATCAATCAAATTTGATGATAATGCGGCAGTAATCGTAAAAGACGATAAAACACCTGTAGGAACTCGTATATTCGGGCCAGTAACAAGAGAACTTCGTCATGAAGGTTTCATGAGAATTATCTCACTTGCACCGGAAGTATTATAGGAGGATTACATGCATATTAAAAAAGGCGATAAAGTCCAAGTAATATCAGGTGAATATAAAGGACATGTAGGAGAAGTACTTAAAGCTTTCCCTAAAGAAAATAAAGTAATAGTTGAAGGTGCAAACATCATAGTTAAACACCAAAAGGCAAGACAAATGGGAGAAGAAAGTGGAAGAATTGAAAAAGAAGGAAAAATCTATGCTTCTAAAGTTCTTCTTTACTCAGAAAGTCTTAAAAAAGGTGTTAGAACATCAACTGAAATAATCGATGGCAAAAAAGTTAGAGTTTGCAAAAAAACTGACGAGAAATTCGATTAGGTCCAAAAGGAGTAATTATGACAAGTAGATTAAAAGAAAAATATAAATCAGAAGTTGTTAAAGAACTTGTGGATCAATTCGGTTATAAAAATTTAATGCAAGTTCCAAAACTTGAAAAAATTGTTATAAATATAGGACTTGGGGAAGCTAAGGATAATAAAAACTTATTAACAAAAGCTAAAAACGAACTTGCACTTATCACAGGTCAACAACCAATTGAAATAAAAGCAAAAAAATCTGTATCTAACTTCAAACTAAGAGAAGGACAAGCAATAGGTACAAAAGTAACTCTTAGAGGAGAAAGAATGTATGATTTTATGGATAAGTTAATTTCAATTTCCCTACCTAGAGTTAGAGACTTCAGAGGAATAAATCCTAATTCATTTGATGGAAGAGGAAACTATTCGTTAGGAATTAAGGAACAATTAATATTCCCAGAAATTAAATACGATGATGTAGATTTCTTACATGGTATGGATATCACATTTGTAACAACAGCTGAAACTGATGAAGAAGCTAAAGCATTCTTAACACTAATGGGAATGCCTTACAAGAAATAAAGGAGCAAAAAATGGCAAAAAAGTCAATGATTGCGAAACAAAAAAGAAAACCAAAATATAGTACAAGAGCATACACAAGATGTAAGCTTTGCGGAAGACCACATGGTGTACTAAGAAAATACGGTTTATGTCGTATATGCTTTAGGGAGCTCGCAAACAAAGGGGAAATTCCTGGAGTAAGAAAAGCAAGCTGGTAAGTTAGGAGGAAATTAATTATGATGACAGATCCAATTGCGGATATGCTAACTAGAATAAGAAATGGTAACAAGGCTAATCATTTATCTGTAAGCTTACCATCTTCTAATGAGAAACGTGCTATTGCTCAAATCCTTTTAGATGAAGGTTATATTAAAGGCTTTGATGTAGAAGAAGACAATAAGCAAGGTGTTCTTACAATAGATTTAAAATATACAGAAGAAGGCGAAAAAGTTATAACAGGACTTAGAAGAATATCCAAACCAGGATTAAGAGTTTATGTTAAAGCAAATGAAGTGCCTAAAGTATTAGATGGACTTGGAATTGCAATAATATCAACATCAAAAGGACTATTAACAGATAAAGACGCTCGCCAAGCTAATGTTGGTGGAGAAGTTATTTGTTACGTATGGTAAGGAGGAATAAATGTCAAGAATAGGTAAAAAACCAATTGAAATCCCTTCTGGAGTAACTATTGATGTTAAAGACAATTTGATTACAGTAAAAGGACCAAAAGGCGAAGATTCTCAATTAGTATCTAAAAGACTAAAAATTGAGCAAAAAGATAATGAATTAAATATAATTGCCTCTGAAAATCCTACAAAACTTGAAAATCAAGAACATGGTCTTTATAGATCATTAGTTCACAATATGGTAGTAGGTGTAACAGAAGGCTATGCAAAAACACTTCAAATTGAAGGTACAGGATATAGAGCTCAAAAGCAAGGAAATACACTTGTAATGAACCTAGGATTCTCTCACCAAGTTAAGATGGAAGATCCTGAAGGTATTGAAGTAGAAGTTCCTAACGATAGAACTATTATTGTAAAGGGAACAAATAAACAACTAGTTGGACAACATGCAGCAAATATCAGAAATTGGAGAAAACCTGAACCATATAAGGGTAAAGGAATCCGTTATGAGGGCGAACATGTTAGAAGAAAAGTTGGTAAGACAGGTAAGTAGGGGGCAATAAATGGCTAAAAGAACAAAAGAGCAAAAATTAAAAACTCGTAAGTTTAGAGTAAGAAATAAAGTCAGTGGAACTGCTCAAAAACCAAGACTTAGTGTCTACAAATCAAATACTAATATATATGCACAACTAATAGATGATGTAAATGGTGTTACACTAGCAAGTGCAAACACTCTTCAAAGTGAAGTAAAAGAAGGCTTAGAAAACTGTGCAAATATTGATGCTGCCACAAAAGTTGGTGAGCAAATTGCAAAAAATGCACTTGATAAAGGAATTGAAGAGGTTGTTTTTGACAGAAACGGATATCTTTATCATGGAAAAGTAAAAGCCCTAGCTGAAGCAGCAAGAGAAAATGGTCTTAAGTTTTAACGAGGGAGGATTTAGATGTATTTATTAAAACAAGATGTAGACAAACTAAACCTCGAAGATAGAGTAGTTAGTATAAATAGAGTTGCTAAAACTGTAAAAGGTGGACGTAACATGAGATTTGCTGCCCTAGTGGTAGTAGGAGATCAAAATGGACATGTAGGTATAGGAACTGGAAAAGCAACAGAGGTTCCAGAAGCTATTAGAAAAGCAACAGAAGATGGTAAAAAACACATGATTTCTGTTCCTATAGTAAATACTACAGTTCCACACAGAATCTTAGCAAAAAAAGGTGCTGGTCAAGTACTTCTTATGCCAGCATCAGAAGGTACTGGAATCATAGCTGGAGGACCAGTTCGTGCTATTTGTGAACTTGCAGGTTATAAAGATATCAGAGCTAAAAACCTAGGTTCATCAAACCCACAAAACATAATCAATGCTTGTATAAAAGCATTTCAATCTATGAAAACAGTAGAAGAGGTTGCAAGATTACGTGGTAAATCGATAGAAGAATTCGATTATTAAGGAGTATTCTATGGCAAAAGTTGAAATCAAATTAAAAAAATCCTTCATAGGTAGAAAAGATGATCAAATCGCTACAGCTAAAGCCTTAGGTCTTAGAAAGATTGGACAATCTGTAGTAAGAGAAGATAATCCTGCCTTAAGAGGAATGATAAATAAAATTCCATTTATGTTGGAAGTAAAAGAATTAAGCTAGGAGGTGTAGAATGAAACTTCACGATTTAAAACCTAACCAAAAGCTAAAAACAAAAAATAGAAAAGGTAGAGGTCCAGGAAGTGGAAATGGTACAAGAGCAGGTCGTGGTCAAGACGGACAAAACTCAAGAAGTGGTGGAGGAGTTAGACCAGGATTTGAAGGTGGACAAATGCCACTATTTAGACGTCTTCCAAAAAGAGGATTTAAAAACTTCAACAGAAAACAATATGAAGTAATAAATGTTGAAGAATTAGAAATCTTTGAAGACGGAACAGAAGTTACACCTGAACTTTTATTTGAAAACAAAATCTTAAATAAAAACAAAGCTAAAGCTGGAATCAAAATTTTAGGCGATGGTGAATTAACAAAGAAATTAACAGTTAAAGCTCACAAATTTACAAAGCAAGCAGAAGAAAAAATCACAGCCCAAGGGGGAAAGGCTGAGGTGATCTAATGTTAGATACGCTAAAGAGAGCTTGGAGTGAAGAAGAAATTAGAAAAAAATTCTACTTCACTCTAGTGATGTTAGTTATCTATAGGCTAGGTAACAACATCCCGATTCCATTTATAGACGCCCAAAAGTTGGCTGATGCCTATAAAGGAATGGAAGGAACACTCGTTGATTATTTAAATATGTTAACAGGTGGTGGACTTTCAACCCTATCAATATTTGCACTTGGTGTACAACCCTACATTACAGCATCAATCGTAATGCAATTATTAACAGTAGTAATACCAAGGTTTGAAGAGCTAACTAAAGAAGGCGAAGCAGGTAGAAAGGCTATACAAAGATATACAAGATATATGACAATATTTCTTGCAATATTCCAAGCTATAGCCATAACAAACGGATTATATGGAGCTGCACTATCATCTGCAACAACATTCCAAAAATTTGTTATGAATGTAGTGCTTATCGGTGGAACAATGCTTGTTACATGGATGGGTGAGACCATAACAGAAAAAGGTATAGGTAATGGTGTATCAATTATAATCTTTATGGGTATAATCGCTAACGTACCAAAAACATTAAGTACATGGAAGACAGGACTTCACTACAATACAACTTCCATCTTATCAATAATAATAATGGCAATTGTAGTAATCTTTATAGTATTATTCACCGTTAAGATTACAGAAGGTGAGAGGAAAATTCCAATACAATATGCAAAAAGAGTAGTTGGAAGAAAGATGTATGGTGGACAATCAACCCATATACCAGTTAAGGTAAACATGAGTGGAGTAATGCCAATCATATTTGCTTCAGCAGTTCTTGCAATACCATCAACAATTTCATTATTTATGGGAAATGCAGGCGGAGGAGCTTTAAATAAATTCTTTAGCCAATCAACATTTGGATTCGTATTATATCTTATAATACAAGCAGTACTTATATTAGTATTTGCTTACTTTTATAACATGATACAATTTAATACAGTTGAGTATGCTAAGCAACTACAACAAAATGGTGGATTTATACCAGGAATAAGACCTGGAAAACCAACAAGTGACTATTTAGCCAAAGTTGCAAATAAAATCACATTTATTGGTGCTATTTCATTAGCCTTACTAACAATAGTACCAGCAATATCATCAAGATTTTTAGGACTAAACTTATCATTTGGTGGAAGTTCAGTAATAATAGTTGTTGGTGTAATACTTGAAACAGTAAAACAAATAGAAGCTATGCTTACTATGAAAAACTACAAAGGATTTTTAAATAGGTAATATAATGAATATCATATTGTTAGGACCACCGGGAGCAGGTAAGGGAACACAAGCAGAAAAGTTAATAAAAGAATTGGATGCAGTTCAAATATCTACCGGGGATATATTTAGAACAAATATAAAAAACAACACTCCTTTAGGCCAAAAAGCTGTTGGCTTCATGAACAAAGGACAACTAGTTCCAGACGAATTAACAATAGATTTGGTTTGGGATGCCCTTGATAAGGTAGAAGATGGCAAAACAATTCTACTTGATGGTTTCCCTAGAAATATTACTCAAGCCGAAGCACTTGATGAAGGAATGCAAAAAAGAGATAATAAGATTGATAAGGTAATAAATATAGAAGTACCAGAAGATGTAATTATTGAAAGAATATCTGGAAGAAGAGTAAATATATCAACTGGAAAAGTTTATCATATAAAATACAATCCTCCAAAAGTTGAAGGAATTGATGATGAAACAGGAGAAAAACTTATCCAAAGAGAAGACGATAGACCAGAAGCAGTTAAAGAAAGACTTGATGTTTACAAGAAACACACATCAGTTTTGATTGATTACTATAATGATAAAGGTATATTAGTTACTATTGACGGTACAAAAACTCCTGATGAAGTTTTTGAGCAAATTAAAAAAAGTTTAGGAAAATAATTTTCGAGATATGACAAATATACTGAATTTTTCAATAAATTACAAAATCGAAAACGAGATGAAGATAGAGTCTTTACCTAAAGATATCTAGATCATGTCTTGTTGTTAAAAGCGAATCAATCAGACATTAATAGATAAACACTAAAGAAAGGAAGATTTTATCGATGTCAAAAAAAGATGCTATAGAAGTAACAGGAGTAGTTAAAGAAGCTCTACCAAATGCAATATTTAAAGTAGAACTTGAAAATGGTCACCAAATACAAGCACATATTTCAGGTAAACTTAGAATGAACTACATTAGGATATTACCAGGAGATACAGTAACAGTAGAACTATCCCCATATGATCTTACTCAAGGTAGAATTACTTGGAGAAAGAAGTAGTCACGGCAGTGTTAAAGATTTTTGAAAAAAATCTTTAATTTTCGAGACGAACGAAGTGAGTCCGAAAAACTAAGCGAGCAAATAAGCTGTTTAGTCAAAGTTAGATTATTTTATTCAAGTTAGTATAAAGAAAGAGAGAACGATAATGAAAGTTAGAGCATCAGTAAAAAAAATGTGTGATAAATGCAAAATTATCAAAAGAAATGGTAAAGTAATGGTAATTTGCGAAAATCCAAAACATAAACAAAGACAAGGTTAAGGAGGTTTTAGATGCCAAGAATAGCTGGTATAGACTTACCTAGAGAAAAAAGAGCAGAAATTGGATTAACCTATATTTATGGTATAGGAAAATCTTCAGCACAAGAAATATTAGAAAAAACAGGAATCGACCCTGATACAAAAATGAAAGATCTTACAGAAGGCGAATTAGGTAAAATTCGTGAGGCACTTGATGATTACACAATCGAAGGTGACCTTAGACGTGAAGTATCAATGAATATCAGAAACCTTAGAGAAATCAACTGTTATAGGGGAATGAGACACAAAAAAGGTCTACCTGTAAGAGGTCAAAATACAAAAAACAACGCTAGAACTAGAAAAGGAAGACATTAGGAGGAGATATGGCAGCAAAGACTAGAAAATCTTCTGCTAAAAGAGGTAGAAGAAGAGTTAAAAAGAATGTCGAAAGAGGACAAGCTCATATCAATTCAACATTCAATAACACAATGGTAACTTTGACAGATGCTCAAGGTAACGCACTTTCATGGGCTAGTGCTGGACAATTAGGATTTAGAGGATCAAGAAAATCTACTCCTTTCGCAGCACAAGAGGCAGCACAAGAGGCAGCTAAAAAAGCTATGGAATACGGTCTTAAGACAGTAGAAGTTTTTGTTAAAGGACCAGGCTCTGGAAGAGAATCTGCAATCAGAAGCTTGCAAGCAGCAGGACTTGAAGTAACAATGATAAAAGATGTAACACCAATTCCACACAATGGTTGTAGACCACCTAAGAGAAGAAGAGTTTAGTAAGGAGAGATTATGGCAGTAAGCAGAGATCCAATATTTAAAAGATGT
This sequence comes from Anaerococcus porci, assembly GCF_009696575.1. Classification (GTDB taxonomy): domain Bacteria; phylum Bacillota; class Clostridia; order Tissierellales; family Peptoniphilaceae; genus Anaerococcus; species Anaerococcus porci. Next base: position 80,710 of record NZ_VULQ01000006.1, read on the forward strand.
AGAAGCTTAGGAATAAGCCCAGCATACTTAGGTTATTCAGGAGAATCTAAAAGAACAAACTCTAATCAAAGAAGAAAACTTAGTGAATATGGTATGCAACAAAGGGAAAAACAAAAAGCTAAATTCATTTATGGAGTAAGTGAAAAACAATTTAGAGGCTATTATGAAAAAGCTCTTAAATTAGAAGGACAAGCAGGTGAAAACCTAATTATTCTTTGTGAAAGAAGACTTGATAATATAGCATTTAGATCAGGACTTGCTCGTACAAGAAGAGAAGCAAGACAAATAGTAACTCATGGACACCTTTTAGTAAATGGTAAGAATGTAGATATTCCTTCAATACTTGTAAATGAAGGTGATGTAATTGAAGTTAAAGAAAAATCAAGATCATCACAACTATTCAAGGCTGTAAAGGAAGCTAACGCTTCATTTGGAGTGGTATCTTGGTTAGATAGCGACCTTGAAAATCTTAAGGTTAAGGTAGAACACTTCCCTGCAAGAGAAGACATTGATATACCTGTAGAAGAGCGTATGATTGTTGAGTTCTATTCTAAATAGAATTAGATAAATTGTTAGAACTAAGGAGATACAATGATAGAGAAATTAGATACAAAGATTGAAATTTTAGATATAGATGAAGAAACCAACTACGGTAAGTTTGTTCTATATCCACTCGAAAGAGGCTATGGTACAACCATAGGAAACAGTATGAGAAGGATGCTTTTATCATCCTTACCTGGTTCTAGCGTCTCAAAGATTCTTATAGACGGGGTACTACATGAATTCTCAACAATTCCAGGAGTTGTTGAAGATGTGCCTGAATTAATATTAAATATCAAAGGTATCGATATAAAAAAATATACAAAAGAAGATATAACACTTTTTTTAGATATTGAAGGTCCAAAGATTGTTACAGCAAAAGATATAAAAACTGACAATCAAGTTGAAATCGCTAATCCAGACCACTATCTTGCTACAGTAAATGAAAAGGGAAGATTATTCATAGCTCTTGATGTTACTGATGGTAAGGGTTATAGGGTAGCAGAAGAAAACAAAAAAGATACAGACCCAATAGGGGCCATAGCCATAGATTCATCATTTACACCAGTAAAGAGTGTAAATTTCACAGTAGAAAATACAAGAGTAGGTGAATCAACAGACTATGATAAATTAATACTTGAAGTTTGGACCGATGGAACAATCACTCCTCAAGAATCACTTAGTGTTGGAGCAACAATTCTTATGGATGATATTAGATTTTTCAAAGAATTACCAGGTCAACAATTCCCACCTGAAGAAGAAGAGGTTGAAGTTGAAGATGAAATAATCGAAGAAGACAATCAATCTGAACAAAAGGCTAAAACAATTGAGGAATTAGACCTATCACTAAGATCATTTAACTGCCTAAAGAGAGCAGGCTTTACAAATGTGGGTGATATTATAGAAAAAAGTGAATCTGAACTTAAAGAAATCAAAAACTTTGGTAAAAAATCATTTGATGAAGTAAAAGATAAGATTGAAAGTTTAGGTCTTAGCTTAAAAGAAGATTAGGAGGAAATGATGGCTAATAAAAGAAAGCTTGGTAGAAGGACAGATCATAGAACTGCCTTACTTAGAAATCAAGTAACTTCTTTGTTAGATAATGGTAGAATAATCACTACACTAACAAGAGCAAAAGAAACACAAAAAATGGCTGATCGTATGATTACATTAGGTAAGAAGAATACACTTCACACAAGAAGACAAGCAGCAAGTTATATATATAAACCATCTACAGTTCAAAAATTATTCAATGAAATAGCACCTGGATATGAGGACAGAAATGGTGGATATACTAGAGTACTAAAATTAGGACCAAGAAGAGGCGATGGTTCTGAAAGAGCTATTATAGAACTAGTATAATAAACTTACTCTATAGCATCTTATGAAAATAAGGTGCTTTTTTTAATTGAAAAATTTAAAATATATAAACAAGTGGTATAATACTATCTATTATTTATGAATATATATTTACTTATAGTTTTATATATACTAAATATTGCTAATTAAAGATTTATAGGCAGAATTTTAAATTAATTTTGTGTAGAAATATAATAAAATCACTTATAAATTGAAAATATATCCTATAAATGATAACATAAAAGTAGAATATGTTATAAAGAGGTAGAAATGGGTAAGGAAAAAATCGAAAATTTTAGTAGAATTAACTTTTATGCCTTAAACTCAATGGATGATTGGGTGAGAATTCTTGATAAATACGGAAGACTTATTTTTGTAAATGAAAAGATGAGAAGAGATATTCACCTTGATAGATCACTCATTGAGTTAAATGTAGAAAGTGAAAACTTAGAAGAACAAGCTGATATTTTTAAAAATAATACAATAGAAGAAGAAAAGTTGATAGCAGGCAAGTACTATTCAAAAAAGTCATCACCTTTATATTTTGACAAAGAATTTGTAGGCACTATCGAAGTTTATAGAGATATTACCAGTGAATCTAAAATGAAAGTTGAGCTTTTTAATGCTAACAGAAAGATGCTAGATGATATCAGATTTGTAAGAAAAATTCAATCAAGTATTCTTCCTAAAAACAAGCAATATGGGAAAATAAAACTTGAAGGAAGATACATTCCTTCAAATGATGTTTCAGGGGATTTATTTGATATAATAAAAATTGATGAAAATAGGTTCGCTTTCTATATTGCAGATGTAATGGGACATGGAGTCAAGGCATCAATTATGACCATGTTTGTAAAATTATCTATAATAGGAATACTTGAAAGTCATAAAAACTATTCACCAGGTCAAGTTTTAAAGAAATTGAGGTCTGAATTTGTAAAGCTTGATATGAACTCATCCCAGTATTTTACAGTCTGGGTTGGTATATTCAATACTAAATATAATATCCTTACCTATTCAAATGCAGGACTAAACTGCCCACCTCTCCATTACCAAGAAAATAAGAACTATGTAAACAAACTTCTTGTATCAGGAAGAATGATATCAAATATAATAGAGCAAAATATCTATCAGGAAGTCACAGTTAAACTACATCCAAATGACAAGATTTTATTTTATACAGACGGAGTAACAGAAGCAAAAGATGCAAATAAAGAAGAATTTGGGGTATATAGATTAGAAGAAAGCATAAAAAAGCTAAAGAAATTAGATGAGCTTTTAGACGAGCTAGATAAATACTATTGGGGTGAGCAAGAAGACGACATAAGTCTTTGCTTGTTAGAATATAAGGAGAATTAGATGAAAATCAATGATTATATTGACCATACACTTCTAAAGGCAGATGCAAGAGTAGAGCAAATAGAAAAACTTGTAAAAGAAGCTAAGAAATATAAGTTTAAATCAGTTTGTGTAAACTCATCCTTTGTAAAATATATAAGGAATATGGATAAAGATATAAGAATAACATCTGTAGTAGGTTTTCCACTTGGAGCAATGTCAACTAAAGCCAAAGCCTTTGAGGCAAAGTGTGCCATAGAAGACGGAGCAGATGAGATAGATATGGTTATAAATGTAGGAAGGTTAAAAGATAAGGACTACGATTATATTTTAAATGATATAAAAGAAGTTAGGAAAGCTTCAAAAGATAAGATTTTAAAAGTAATAATTGAAACTTGCCTTTTAAATGATGAAGAAAAAGTAAAGATATGTGAACTTTCTAAAGAAGCAAAAGCTGATTTTGTAAAAACTTCTACTGGATTTTCAACAGCTGGTGCTAAAAAGGAAGATGTTGCCTTAATGAGAAAAACTGTAGGAGATGATTTAGGAGTTAAGGCAAGTGGTGGAATTCACACATATGCTGAAGCAATAGAAATGATTGAGGCTGGTGCAAATAGACTAGGCTCTTCTGCATCTGTTGCTATAGTTAAAGGAGAAGAAAATGCCTGATGTTATGATGCAAGCCTTTGAGTGGGATACACCAGCTGATGGTAACTTTTATAAAAATTTAAAGAAAAATGCAAAAAAGCTTAAAGAATCTGGTATAGATGCTCTTTGGCTTCCACCTATGTGTAAGGGTGGTGGAGACCAAGACGTAGGTTATGGTATATATGATTTATGGGATTTGGGAGAATTTGATCAAAAGGGAAGTATAAGAACAAAGTATGGTACAAAAAAAGAACTTCTAGATGCAATAGATGAACTCCATAAAAATGATATAAGAGTCTATGCAGATGTAGTATTAAACCATAAAGGAAATGCTGACTTTGAAGAAGAATTCATGGCAAGAATGGTAGATCAAAATAATAGAGAAAAAGACGTATCTGGAGATATAAAAATAAAGGCTTGGACAGGTTTTGACTTTCCTGGAAGAGCCGGCAAATACTCAGATTTTGTTTGGCACTATTATCACTTTTCAGGTGTAGACTATGATTCAAATACAGGTACCAAGGCCATATATAGGATATTAGGTGATGGGAAGTATTGGGATGAAGGTGTAAGTCATGAGAAGGGAAATTTTGACTATCTTATGAATGCTGATATAGACCATAACCATCCAGAAGTAAGGGAAGAAATATTCAAGTGGGTTGATTGGTTTATGGAAGAAACCAAGGTAGATGGTTTTAGGTATGATGCATTAAAACACATATCAGAAAACTTTATCTATGATCTTTCCAAACATATAATGGATAAAAAAGGAAATGATTTTTATCTTTTTGGAGAATATTGGCAATATGATGAAAAGAAAATAGATGGTTATCTTGATGATACTGATTGGAAGATAGACTTGTTTGATGTACCACTTCACTTTCATATGGAAGAGGCAAGCAAATCCAACGGAAGCTATGATATGAGAAATATTTTTAATAACACAATAGTTGAAAGGCATCCACTCCAAGCAGTGACTTTTGTTGATAATCACGACTCTCAACCAGGTCAATCTTTAGACTCATGGGTAGAGGATTGGTTTAAAGAAATTGCTTATTCACTTATATTATTTAGAAAAGACGGCTATCCTTGTATCTTTGCAGGCGATTATTATGGTCTAAAAGGTCAGGTTAAAAAAGAGCCACTTAAAGATATGATAGATAATATGTTAAGCGTAAGAATAAAATATTCATTTGGAGAACAAGATGACTATTTTGATAATCCACAAGTAGTTGGATGGGTAAGAAGGACCGATAAGGATACTTCCTCCCTAGCAGTAATTATATCTATAGGGGATATGGCAGAAAAACAAATGTTTGTTGGAGAAGAAGAAGCTGGAAAAAATTATGTAGATTTATCTGGGAAAAACAAAAATAAAGTAACCATAGATGAAAATGGAAATGGAATGTTTAATGTTGGACCGGGCTCAGTAGCATATTGGGTAAGTGAAGAAAGTATAGAAAAATAATGAAATATTATGCAGTTAAAAAGGGCAGAAATCCCGGGATATATACATCCTGGGATTTGTGTTTAAAAGAGGTAAAAGGATATAAGGGAGCTATATACAAATCCTTCAAGAAAAAAGAAGAGGCAGAAGACTTCCTTTTAGACAAAGAAATAGAAGTAAAGGCAGACAAGAATTCAGTAATAGCATATATAGATGGTTCCTATTCCAAAAATGATAAGAAATATGGGACAGGTATAGTCTACATTACTGATGATAAGATAGAAGAGATATATGAAGCCTTTGATGATAAATTTCACATTCATAGAAATGTGGCAGGAGAGGTTAAGGCGAGCGTTGGAGCTATAAATAAGGCAATAGAAGAAGGTAAAAAAACAATCTATATTCACTTTGACTATCAAGGAATAGAATCATGGGCAAAAGGATCTTGGAAGAGAAATAACGAACTAACCCAAAGATACTATAACTTTTTCCAAAACGCTAAAAAGATGATAGATATTCATTTTATAAAAGTAAAGGCTCACTCAAACGACAAATACAACGACTTGGCAGATGCCCTGGCTAAAAAATCACTAGGGATAAAAATATGAGGGAATTTGAAAAAATGCTAAAAGGCGAAATATACGATGCAAACTATGATAAAGAAATCTTAAAACTAAGACTTAAAGCGAAAGACATATGTTTTGAATATAATAATACTATGCCAAGTGATGAGAAGAAAAAACTTGAAATTATTGATAAATTACAAATAAAGCATGGAAAAAACATAGAAATAGTAAGTCCTTTTTATTGTGACTATGGATTTAATATAGAAGTTGGAGAAAATTTTTACGCAAACCACAAGCTTATAATACTAGATGGGGCGAAAGTAAAAATAGGAAAAAACGTCTTTATAGCCCCAAATGTAACCATATCCACAGCAGGACACCCAATCGACTATAAAAGAAGAAATGAGGGCCTAGAATATGCAAAATCAGTCGAAATAGGGGACAATGTATGGATAGGAGCAGGTGTTATAATAAATCCTGGAGTAAAAATAGGAGATAATACTGTAATAGGATCAGGATCAGTCGTAACAAAAGATATAGGAGACAACACAGTTGCCTTTGGTAATCCTTGTAGAGAGATTAGAAAAATAAGTGAAGATAATAGAAAATAAACCCAGTTTCCAGGGTTTATTTTTTTATCAATCAACAAATATGGAAAGTAAACTTGACATAAATTATTAAAATTATTATAATATATGTAAAGCTAACTTTACATAAGTGGGGTGGTTAAATGAAAAATAGACTTGAAGAAGTAAGAAAGGAAAAGGGTATAACGCAAGAAGAGCTTGCAAGAGCACTAGAAGTATCAAGACAAACTGTAGGTTCTTTGGAAAATGGAAGATACAATCCATCAATAATACTGGCCTTTAAAATTGCAAGCTATTTTAATCTAAAAATTGAAGAAATTTTTATCTATGAGGAGAAAGATTATGAAAAATAATAAAATTTGGTATTTAGGATGTTTAATAGGAATCTTAAGCCTTTTAGTAGTATTTTTATTAGATTTAAATAAAACATTAGAAATAATATTAACCCAAGTATTTGCTATAAGCTTTACTGTTAGTTATGTAAAAATAATTCATAATAAAATGTTAAAGGAAGATTTAGATTATAGAATAAGTATAAATGATGAAAGAAATGAGAAAATAAGAGATAAGGTAAATGCAACAATGTCAGCAATATTAATGGTGTTAATGGGAATAATCGCAATAATCTCAATGTCAATAAAGGCATACTTACCAGCAATATTTTTAGGAATATCAGTCTTTATATCTCCCTTAATCATGATTTTCATTTCAAGATATTATGAGAGTAGATATTGATATAAATAAATTTGTAAAATCATATATAAAAATCGAGGAGAAATAATTGTTAGATAATAATGGATTTAACTTGTGGGCTGAAAATTATAATGAAAGTGTTACTTTATCAGATGATAATAAGGAATATCCTTTTGCAGCTTATAAAAAAATTTTAAATGAGATTTATAATAGAGTATTAAAATCAAATGGAAAAAAAGTTTTAGATATTGGCTTTGGTACAGGAAATTTAGCAAGTCATTTATATGAAAAAGGATATAAAATCTATGGGCAAGATTTCTCTGAAAAGATGATTAAGACTGCTCAAGAAAAAATGCCAAATGCAAGGCTATATAAAGGCGATTTTACTAAAGGACTAGTAGAAGATTTGGGAAAACAAAGATATGATGTAATTATTGCAACATATTCACTTCACCATTTGAAAGATTCACAAAAGATTTCGTTTATAAAATCTTTACTTTTACTATTAAATGAAGGTGGAAAAATATTTATTGGAGATGTAGCTTTTGAGAGAAGAAAAGATTTAGAATCTTGTAAATTAAAAGCTGGAAAATACCGGGATGATGAAGAAATATATTTTGTATATGAAGAAATTAAAGAATATTTGCCAAATTTAGTTTTTGAAAAGTATTCTTTTTGTTCAGCTTTACTAAGCATATCAAATAAGAGATGATGTTTTAATTTGAAATTTGGCTGATATAAGCCAACTAAACTAATAAATACCTAGATTTGATTAGAAGAATATGCTAGAATTTGAATGTGTAGGAAAACTTATGAAATTATATAAAAAAATAGTTAGCAAATATTTTAAAAGCACTGGAGACGGTGCTTTTTTTATAAAATTAGAAAACTATAGGGATAAATTTTAATATAATAAGATAAAGAAATCGCTTTATTTTACATGATTTTAGTCAAGTCCATAATATTGTGCAAAAATTACTAGTAAAATATTTACTATTTCATTCTAATATACAATTTAGAAGATGTTATCCAATCCTCATTGATATCAATGAGGATTGCTTCTATTAGTCTAATAGCCGATTCTTGATTTGGAAATATTCCAATCACTTTTTTACGTCTTCTAACTTTTTCGTTTAGTCTTTCTAAGCAATTGGTTGATTTAAGTCTACAATGTAATTGGGTCATTTGATACCTCCTAGTTTAGTTTTGGCTTGTTAAAAACATTGTACTAGGTTAGGTTTCAAATGACCTTTTTCTTTTTACACAATTATACGGGCTCTATCCTTTTTTGTTATAGACTAGCTTATAACTTAATAAATAAAATATTTTTTTATTAAAATTTATCAAAGCCATACTTTTTCATAAAGAACTTGTGTAGTAGATAGGCTAGTACAAGAACAAATACTAGTGAGGCAAATATTATAAGATTAGATGCCATATGTCCTGCTATTATAAAAGTTACAAAAGAGATAACTCCTACAGTTAATGAGTAAGGTAGCATACAGGTGAAAAAGTCCATATGGTCTCCACCGGCCCCAGTTGAGGCTAGCATAGTTGTATCTGATATTGGAGATGATGAATCACCAAAAAGTCCACCAGATGATACTGCGGCAACTACAACTGAAAGGGATACATCAAGCTTGTAAGCCATAGGTATAGCAAGTGGCATAAGAATTGCCATAGTTCCCCAAGAAGAACCTGTAGCAAAGGACATTATGCATCCTATAAGGAAAAATATTCCTGGAAGAACTTCTGGACTCAAGAATCCTTCTGTAATTCTTAAGATATACTCAGCAGTTCCCATTTGAGTAGAAACTCCTCCCAAAGACCAAGCAAGAGTAAGTAATACTGCCATAAAAGAAGAATTAGAAACACCCTTCAAAAATATGGACATACACTCATTAAAAGTCATAATCTTATCTTTCATAGAAAGTAAAATCAAAGTCAAAGATGCAAGCAAAAATCCTGCAGCAATAGATGACCTAATCATCTTTCCAGGAACAACATCTCTTGGAAAGCCATTTAAAATAAGGTTAGTAAAAATAGTTATAACCATTACAATCAAAGGAATAATCATAATCCAAACAGAAACATCTACATCCTTATTAAAATGCTCTTTAATGGGTTTTCTCATAGGAGTTCCACCTTCTCTCATAGTCTCACCCTTAACAGCTGCCCTATGTTGAGCCTTAAGCATAGGACCAAAATCAAACTGACTAAAGGCTAAAAAACCAGCTAAAACAAGGGAGATTATAGCATAAAAATTAAAAGGAATAGCTCCTACATAAACAGTCCATGAGCTAATACTGTTTATACTTAAATTTTTAAGTTCAGTATCTATAAGACCCATAGAATAAACACCCCAACCTATAATAGGAATTAAAGCAGCATCACAAATTGAAGTAACATCTAGAATATAGGCAAACTTCTCCTTGGAAGTCTTAAGCTTATCTAAAATCTCTTCAAATATAGGTCCAAGTATAAGAGAATTACCAGTATCAGTAAACCATATAACAATTCCTCCAATCCATGTTAAAAACTCACCCTTGGAACGACTATCTAATTTATGAGTCATATTCTTTGCAAAAGAATTGGCAGCACCAGTACTAGTTAAAAGAGCCACAAAACCCCCAATAATAGACATCATAAAAATAGTCTGGGCGTTAGACTCCTCTGCAATTTTTACATACATAAAATCAGAAATCATAGAAATCAGTCCTGTAAAAGGATTAAAATTATTAATAATCAAAGCACCCACATAAACTGCAATCAAAAGTGAAACTATAATATTTTTAGTACATATAGATAAAATAATTGCAATAAGTGCAGGTAATAGTGACAAAAATCCATAGTAAATATTATCATCCATATTATCCTCCAAATAAAAAATCGCCCCGACAAAAGGGACGAAAAAAACGTGTTGCCACCCTAATTCACAAAATAAATTTGCCTCATTAGAACCCATAACGAGGGTTAGACGGGAAAGCTTATGTATTATACTCCCAACTATTAAAAGCCTCTCTTCAATCACAAAACCCAGTCTTTCACACCAACCAAGACCTCTCTTAAGATAATTCTATAACTTACTTGCTTTTCAAAGTATTTCTTAGATAATAACAAATTAAAAGATAGTTGTCAAATAATTTTACAAAATATTTTTTTATAGTAGTAATATGAATTAATAAAGTGAAATAATCTATTAAAACTGATACAATATAGATAATAATCCAATTTTAAAAAGAATTTTTAGATAGAGAAAGATAAGCAAATGTCAGAAAAAATAAATAATTTAGATCAAAGTTCATATGCAGTAAGAGTTGGTCTAAAACGTCTATTAGAGAATAAAAGTACAAAGAAAAATATAATATGGGCTAGTGATAATTATAAAAATTTGGGAGAGGCCTATAATGAAACTTCCTATATTTTAGCTGATACCTTCAATGTTACAAGGATACTTAATGCAAGAATTAACAAAAATGAAGATATCAAACTTGAAAGAACTAGAAAGAGGGCTGAAGTATTTACTCCATCCTGGGTGGTTAACCAAATGATAAATTTTATAGATGAAGAGTGGTTTGGATACAAAAATGTCTTCAATATAGAAAAAGATAAGTCATGGGAATCCATAGAAAATAAGATAAAATTTCCAAAAGATAAGACTTGGAAAGACTATGTTGATTCAAGAAAGCTTGAAATAACTTGTGGAGAGGCTCCTTACCTTGTTTCAAGATATGATGTAGTAAGTGGAAAACTTATAGAAGATTTGAATCAAAGAATTGGTATTCTAGATAGGAAATTAAGGATTGTAAATGAAAATAGCAGGAATAAGGCTGAATGGAAGAAGCGGGCAACTAGGGCAATAGAAGCAATCTACGGCTATGAATATCAAGGAGATAATCTACTTATAGCTAGAATAAATATCCTTCTAACTTATGTTGAATATTATGAAAAAAGATGGAATGAAAGGCCAAGTGATAAAGAAATAAAAAAGATAGCAAATATTATAGCTTGGAATATATGGCAAATGAATGGACTGAAAGATGAGGAACCATTTAGTCAAAAGTTAGAAAAAGAGAGTCAAGTTTCTTTATTTGAAAAAACTGATGAAGATAAAAAAATAAAGGCTACACCTTGTAGAATATATGATTGGCGTTCCAATAAGTCAGTCTTATTTAAGGAAATAAAGGAGAAAGAGATGAAAAAATTTGATTTTGTGATTGGGAATCCGCCTTATAATTTAGAAGCGAAAGGTCAAAGTACAAGTGATAGTCCTGTATATAATTTATTTATGGATGAATCATTTAATATTGCTGATAAAGTATTACTTATTACTCCAGCTAGATTCTTATTTAATGCAGGAAAAACACCAAAGCCTTGGAATGAAAAAATGTTAAATGATAAACATTTTAAGGTTTTAAAATATAAGCAGAAATCTAGTGATGTTTTTAAAGGAACTGATATTAAAGGTGGAGTTGCAATAACATATAGGGATGAAAGTAAAGATTTCGGACCAATAGAAGCATTTACAAGTTTTAAAGAATTAGCGAGTATTAGAAATAAAGTTGTAAATAATAATGAATTTAAAGATATAAGAGAAATAATTGAAATACAAAGTAAATTTGACTTGGATGCACTGTATGAAGACTATCCTGAATATAAAAATATAATAGGGAATAAGGGTAGAGATAAGAGATTACGCCAAATTATTATGGAGAGATTACCTGAAATATTTACAAAAGATAAAATATATGATGATTCTTATAAAATTCTTGGATTAGTTAATAAAAAAAGGGCTTATAGATATATTAAGAAAAAATATATCCAAAATGATGATGTACTCTATAAGTATAAAGTGTTCGTTCCTTCTGCTAATGGTTCAGGAGCAATTGGAGAGGTTTTAAGTACACCCCTAATCGGGGAACCCCTAATCGGGAATACACAAACGTTTATTTCTTTTGGTAAATTTGATACTTTATATGAAGCTAAGGCAATGTTGAAATATGTTAAAACAAAATTTTGTAGAACATTATTAGGGATATTAAAAATAACTCAAGGAAATAATAAAGAAACATGGGCAAATGTTCCATTACAAGATTTCACAGAAAATTCTGATATAGATTGGTCTAAGTCCATTGCTGAAATAGACCAACAGTTATATAAAAAATATGCTTTAGATGATGAAGAAATTAACTTTATAGAAGATAAGGTTCAGGAGATGAAATAATGCAAAAAATTAATATAAGTACCAGTGTTGAAGTTGTTCCTAAATGTTACGCTTACACAACTCCTGGAGTAGAATATCATCAAGGCTGGACCAAGATTGGTTTTACTGAAAGAGATGTAGATACAAGAATAAAAGAACAGACACATACAGCTAATATTAAATATATTAAAGAACGGGTCAAAAATGCAACCTATGAGGGAAGTAATGAAACCTTTACTGACAAAGAGTTCCATGCTTATCTAAACAAATTAGGTATCAAAAGAGAAAAGGGAACTGAATGGTTTAAGATAGATCCAAAAGATGCTAAGGATGAATTTAATGATTTTAGGGAAAATAGGGGATTTAAAGTTAGCAAAAATCTTCCCATACCATATAAACTAAGAAAAGAACAAGAAGAGGCAGTAGAAAAGACTATAGCTTATTTTGCAAGTCATAAAGAAGGAGAATTCTTGTGGAATGCCAAGCCTAGATTTGGTAAGACTCTTGCAGCTTATGACTTGTGCATGAAAATGGGCTTTAAAAATATACTTATAGTCACTAACCGACCTGCCATAGTTAATTCTTGGTATAATGATTTTGAGAAATTTATAGGTCTTAACTCCGGATATTATTTTGTAAGCCATGTTGAAGGTGTAAGGGATAATTCAAATGTATTAGATAGAAATCAATATATTAAAAAAGTTTCAAGTGATGAAAATGTAAAGGGGTGTATAGAATTTGTAAGTTTACAAGACTTGAAAGGTTCGAAGTATTTTGGAGGAGATCCTAACAGTGATAAACTAAGGGAGTTAAGTTCAGCTAAAGACAGCGAAGGGAAACCTATAGGAATTAATTGGGATATTATAATAATAGATGAGGCTCATGAGGGAGTTGATACCTATAAAACGGATGTAGCATTCGACCATATTTCTAGAAAAAATACTCTTCACCTATCAGGTACTCCTTTTAAGGCAATAGCAAATTATAAGTTTTCGGATGATGCTATATATAATTGGACCTATGCTGATGAACAAAAAGCCAAAGAGAGTTGGGACAATACACAGGAAGAAGAAAACCCATACTTAGCTTTGCCAAAGCTACATCTATATACCTATCAAATGTCTGAAATTATAAAAGACAAAGTAAAAGAGGGGATAGATTTTGAAGGAGAGAATAAAGAATACGCTTTTGACTTAAACGAGTTTTTTGCAACTAATGGCAAGGGTAAATTTGTTTATGAATCAGATGTAGACAAGTTTCTGGATTCTTTAACAAGTTTATATAAGTTTCCATTTTCAACTGAAGATTTGAGAAATGAACTTAAACACACCTTTTGGATTTTAGATAGGGTTGATAGCGCAAAAGCCCTTGCAAGTAAGCTTTCTGATAATCCAGTTTTTAGAGAATATGAGATAGTGCTTGCAGCTGGTGATGGAAAATTAGATGATGAAGATATATTTGAACAATCCTATACTAAGGTAGTAAATGCTATTAAAAATTATGATAAGACTATAACCTTATCAGTAGGACAATTAACTACTGGTATCACTATTCCAGAATGGACTGCGGTATTGATTCTTTCAAATATGAAAAGTCCAGCTCTATATATGCAGTCTGCTTTTAGAGCCCAAAATCCATGTCTTTTTAAAGAAAATGGAAAAAATCTACGAAAGAAAAATTCTTATGTATTTGATTTTGATCCAGCAAGAAGTCTTATAATTTTTGAAGAATTTGCCAATGATTTAAACAAGGATACTTCAAATGGTGGGGGAGATCTTCAAAATAGGAAAGAAAATATTAGGGAACTTCTTAACTTTTTTCCTGTGTATGGAGAAGACGAAGAAGGATTTATGGTAGAACTTGATTCTGAAAAAGTTCTTACAGTTCCTAGAAAAATCCATGCAAATGAAGTAGTTAATCGTGGATTTATGTCTAATTTTTTATTTACAAATATATCAAATATATTTCAAGCTCCAAAAGAGATAAGGGATATTATAAATAAATTTGAGCCACAAAAAGAGGGCAAAAGAAAGGAAGATATAGATATAAATGATAATACAAAAGATGATTTAGATTTAGATGAAAATAATGAGATTTCCATACCTAAGCATAAGATAATAGGAAAAGCAAATAGTCTTTTCGGAGATAAAGTATATAAAGATATAAGAAAGAAGATTAATGAAACTTCAGAGGAATATAAGAGTTCAAATAAGAAAAAAACAAATGATCTGGAAAGATTAAAAGAAGATTTTAGTAAACCTATAGTAGATAATCTTATGGAAATTACAAAAATAAATTATGGTAAAGATTTAAGTAAGTCTTCTAGTAGAAAGTTAAAAAATAAAATAAAGTATATGACTGATAGGGTTGTCAAAAAAGAATATGGTAACTATGAAGTAGAAAAAAACATAATTGAATCAGAAAAAAAAGATAGAAAAGCTAAGGCAAAAACATCTGAAGAGCTCACTAAAATTGACAAAGATTATAATGAAAAATTAGAAGTTAAGAGAAAAGAATTGTTTAAAAATATAGAGGAAAAATTTAAAAGTGAAGAAATATTCAAGAAGTCAGGAGAGGAAATAGTAGAAACAGTTGAAACAGATATAAAAGAAAAAGAAAAGAAAACAATTGAAGATGGTATTAGAGATCATCTAAGAGGTTTTTCAAGAACTATTCCTTCTTTCTTGATGGCTTATGGTGATGAGAATACAAATCTTGAAACATTTGATCAAATTGTACCTGATTATGTATTTAAAGAAGTAACAAGTATAAGCTTAAATGAATTTAGATTTTTAAGAGATGGTGGAGATTACACAGATGAAATAAGTGGAGAGACAAAACACTATGAGGGGAATCTCTTTGATCAAATAGTATTTAATGATTCTGTTAAAGAATTTTTAAATAAAAAAGAAAAACTTTCAAATTATTTCGAAGATGATACTAAAATGGATATATTCGACTATATACCTCCTCAGAAGACTAACCAAATATTTACACCTAAAAAAGTAGTTATACAAATGGTGGATTTATTAGAAAAAGAAAACCCAGGATGTTTTGATGGCAAAGACAAAACTTTCATAGACTTATATATGAAATCAGGATTATATATTTCAGAAATTGTAAAAAGATTATTTAGAAGTGAAAAAATAAAAGAGATTTTTCCTAATGAGGAAGAAAGACTAAATCATATATTTAAAAATCAAGTTTATGGTCTAGCTCCTACTGAGATAATTTATAGGATAGCTCTTAATTTTGTTTTAGGATTTAGCGATAAAATTAAAATAGAAAGCCATAATCTAAGAAAACTTGACTCTCTTGAACACATAAAAGAGGGTGACCTAGAAGAAAAATTGGACGAATTATTTGATTAAAAAAGCAACTTAAATCACTTAAATTGATCAAAATGAAGAGAAAATGCTTTGAAGCCTTACTTCGTTTGCTAAGAACAAGTTCCCCTTAATAGATATTATCTTATATGAATGGATTCTTTAGTTATTAAATTATTATATAAAACTAAACAGTTTTTCTTAATATATAATTAATTCAAGCATAGGGAACTTATTCCTAGGTTCTAAGTAACTTGTTGTAATTAACTAAGTCTTGGATTTGACTATACTTTGAAATTTAGCATAAAGATATAGCTTAAATCGAAGATTGATGCGATAGATAAATCTCATAAATAAGGAAGAAGGATAAAAAAATATATATAATCTTAGCCTAATTGTAAATAATCTAAAAAGACTATTGCATAATTTTACAAGAGTTTTAAATTAAGATAAACTCCATTTCTATAGAAATGGACATATATTGATACATAAAAAATTGTATCAACCATTACCCTTTTATCAGGATTTAGGTTGATACACAAAACTTTTTACAAAACCGACCTTTTTTCTTATTAAAGATTTTCAACCAATTCTTTAATCTTATCCCTATATTCTTTTGCAATTTCTACATCAAAGTCTTCGCCTGCTGTTTGGAAGTAGTGGTTTAGGTTTTTAACAAGCTTTGCTATTTCTATATTTTCTTCGCCTGTTTCTTCTTTTATTTTTTTGGCCTTTGTAAGGTAGGTATTTATTTCATTTACTATTTGCATAGTTACATGTTCATTATGATTTTCATTTAATAGATATCTTAAGGTCCAATTGATATTGGTTGGAGTTATACCTGCCTTATGCTCTATTACTACATTATTTGCCCTCATTTTATCTATAAAGTCAAATAAGTCTTCTTGTTCAAAGTCTTTGAAAAAAGCAAAGGTAAAGTCGTAGTCTTTTACATAGTCTGACTTGGTATTGTTATTTTCAAATCCTTCGATTTCTGCTAGATATCCCATTTTTTGGTCTAAGTCTCGCATACCTATATGTTTTAATTTAATATTTTCTTTTGTTGTTAATATTCTTAATTTTTCTTTTTCTATATCATTAGCGTTAAATAATACTATTAAAGCCATATTCTCTCCTTTTTTGCATAGTATTAATAGTATACCCAAAAATGCATTTTACTCAATTAAATTGGGTATAATATAATAATAAGGAAATTAAGGGAGATTGATATGAAGGATTATAATTACACAAATGAAAGAATTAGGGAAATAGATAGACTTATTGATAAAACAAGATATGCCTTGGGAGTTTTAAATAGGTCTACAAAAAGAGTTGGAAATGTAGCTGATTTCAAGCTTACAGCTTTACTGGGCAGAAACATTGTTGGAGATTTTTTGAGAAATAACAAAAATAATGCCATAAATAATGCTATAGACAGGAGTCAGGATATTTTATTAAATCTCCATTCAGATTTATTGCTTTTTGACCCAAGGCTTGCAGATATTATTGACCTACCTTACAAGCTTAGCCAATATAGTTCGACAAGAAATGCCTTATCAGATATTAAACTTAGGATAGGTATGAGAAAGAAAAAGTTTGATATACAAATGGCAGAAAAAAAGCTCCTTACCCTTATCAAAAGACTTTCTAAAGAAAAGAGTAAGGAAATTAATAGACTTAAGATGGAAGCTGAGCTTGAACTCTACAAATAAATATAAATTTGGGACATTATCACCTTTTTACTTATCTATAAGTAGGAGGTGATTTTTTATGACAAAGATTGAAGTAATCTATGTATCTGATGATGAAAATGATAAATAGACTTTAAGAAAGGAGGATTAACCTACTTTGATGCAGAGTCTATCAGATATAACAAATGAAGTGGTTAAAATTTATATGGATATAGTTGAAATTATTACTAATCTTGGTTTTCCAATTGTTGTATCTTTAATTCTTATCACAAGTCTTGATAAGAAAGTCGATTGTTTGATTGTAAAAGTAAATGAACTTATTGCAAAAATCGATAAGAAGGAGAAGTAATGGCAAGCGTTGAAAAAATGATATCCTATGCTATAAGTAAATGGCATAAGGTAGGATATTCTATGGGACCTAAAAGGCTAGGTCCCAACTTTCTAGACTGTTCTTCTTTTGTGTATTATGCTCTTATAGCTGGTGGCTTCTTAGCTAAAAATCATCCCATAGGAAATACAGAGACACTCTTTAAATTAAATGGAACAGTCTTAGAGGAAGTTTATGATTATAAAAATGTAAGGCGAGGAGATATATTTATAAGAGGATATGAAGGATATTCTAGCGGTGCTTATGGTCATACTGGGATTTTCTTAGAAAAAGATAAGATAATTCATTGTAATGCATCTAATAATACGGTAACTATTAATGGATGTGATTCTTATATTTCATCATTTTTAAGAAGAAAGAGATCAGCTAATGAAAGGTATTTTAGGCCTGTTATAAGAGGAATTAATTTTTCTAAAGCCTTTAAGGTAAAAGATGAAAAATGGAGGGGGATATGTCAGGCTGATTGTAATGTAAGGGCTAAGCCATCTACTAGCTCTCAAATAGTTGCCCTTTATAAGAAGGGAGATGTTATTTATTATGATGAGGTTTGGGAAGGTGGTGGATATAGGTGGATTTCCTATATAGGATATTCTGGAAAAAGAAGGTTTGTCGCTTATAGGGATATGAATTTTAATTCTTGGATTTCATTTAAGTGATAAGAAAAGGGGCTGTTGCAGAATAGATAATCTATTTTGCAATAGCTCCTTTACTTTTTTTCAGATTTTCTTAGTAATTTTGTATAAGAGGCACATATATTGTCAAAGGCAACTAGTTCTTCTACACTATATTCTTTTAGAAGTTTTTTTCTTGTTTTAAGTATGTCTATGTTGTCATATTTTTTGTGAGCAAGAGCAAGTTTATCACCAATACTACTTGTATAAAGGTGGAAAATTTTACCATTTGTTTTAGAATTTTTCCTATAAACTAAGTCTTGTTTCATTAGTTTTCTTACAGTTTGAGATATGGCTGATGTGGATCTGTGCCAAGTCTTGGCAAGTTCAGTTACTGTTATTGATGGATTATCTGAAATTTGAGTTAAGATATGAACTTCTATCATAGTAAGTTCTGGTCCAAATCCATAATCTCTTCTAGTGTTGTAGTAGTTTGAAAAGGCAAGAACAAAGTCATACATAGGGTCAAGTAGTTTACTTAACTCTTTGTATTTTCTATCGGTGTCTTTTTTATTATCATCAAGTCTTACCCAATTATCTATTATTTCATTTTCATATATATCTTTTTTCATATTACTCTCCATATATTGTATAATACTTTTTTTAAAATCTTGTACAAGTCTTAATAGTTAAGTAGCTTAACAAAAATACACAAATAGAACTCAAGATTTCTCTTGAGCTTTATTTTATTCATTTGCTAGTGCTTCTACAGGATCTTTTCTAGCTGCAATTGATGAAGGGATAATACCTGCAATAAGGGTAAGTGATATTGAAATGATTATTAGCAATACTCCTATTTTGGATGGAAGTCTTGAACCTATATAGGATATTTTGGTTACATTTTGCATGATATTTGATATAGGTATATTTAATAAGTAAGTTATCAAAACTCCCAAAAGACCTGAAAGAAAACCTATTATAAAGGTCTCTGATAAGAATACTTTTCTTATATCAGATTTGCTAGCACCAATTGATCTTAGGATTCCTATTTCTTTAGTTCTTTCTAAAACTGATATATAGGTTATAATACCTATCATTATAGATGAAACAATTAGAGATACTCCAACAAAGGCTATTAGAACATAAGATATAGTATTTATAATTGTCCTAATACTTGAGGTAAGAAGTCCTACGAAGTCTACGTAGTTGATTTTATCTTCTAATTTTTTATCCTTGTTGTAGTCATCTATTATATTTTTTACATTTTCACGATTTTCAAAGTTTTCTACATATATTTTTATGGTAGATGGGGCGGATTTTGATATATATCCAAAACTTTCTAGATTATTTGTGTAGGTATTTGAAGAAAGCTTTTCTTCATACAGTTTATCTAAGACCTTATCTTCTGGATTTTCTAAGAATAGATTTATAATATTCAAAGAATTTTCACTAGGATTTTCCATAGATATTTTTAGATTTTCATTAGATGACTTTTGCAAATTTTCCTTTAAGATATCTGAGTTGGCAAGAAGAAAGGATTGGATCTCAAGTTTTTCCTTGCCTTTTAGATTTTTAAGGTAAGACTTAGCAGCATCTCTTTTTTCCTTATCATTATTAGCCTTAAATGGGATTTTGTTTAAGATATTTATATCTTTATTAGACTCTTGTTCTTTGACTATGGCAGAGTTTTTGGCCCTATCTATAAGTATATCTGTAAACTTAGAAGTGAAACCTATTGGTGCATTTGTTTGACTATTTGTTTCGCTATCTTCCTTTGCTCTTGCTATACCTACTATTTTAAGGTCAAAACCATTTTCTATTGTCTTTTTTCTTTCGTTTTCATCATCTTTTATATTTTCATAAGTGTCTCCACTTTTCTTGTAAAAATCTGCAGGAATTAGGGCTTTGAATTTTAGACCAATAAGTTTTGATTTATTTAGTTTTTTATTATCAAGCTTAATTTTTTCACCATTATCAATCTTTTTTAATATATCCTTGTATTCTTTTTTAGGAAGAATTCCTAGTTCATACAAGCTTTCAGCATTTACTGAGTTATTTTTATCAGTGAATAAAACTAATTCATTTCCCTTGCTTGGCCAATCCCCTTCTATTAAATCATATTCTTCTTTTACTATGTCAGAGATAGTACCATCTTTGTTGGAGATTATTTGTCTGAAATTCTTGTGTTCTCCATTTCCCATAGTAAAAATTGGACTAGATTGACCAGTAAATATTATATTTTCATCATCTTTAAAGTCAGACCCATCTGTATTTACTATCTCACCATCCTTATCTTTACCATATATATCAAAATTAAGCTTATATAAGTAATTTATGGAGTGCTTTCCTATCAAATTATTTATTTTTTGATCTCCACTTTCTAAATATTCTTTGAAAGGAGATAGATTATTCTTACTTATAGATGAAGTGAGATTTGACTTTTTTTCTATAATTTCGGCATTTGCTGTCACATTTTTATCATCTTTTTTATTATTTGTTTCATCTTTTTTTGACATTATAAAACTTTCACCAAGCTTTAGGCTCTGTTCCTGAATTTCTATAGGGTAGGATTTTAAAGTTTTTCTTTGGCTTTCTACTATAAATTCATCGACTCCATTTGAAAGAGAAAGAATAAGGGCAATCCCTATAATCCCAATTGAGCCTGCAAAGGCTGTAAGTATAGTTCTTGTTTTTTTGGTAAGTAGGTTATTAAAAGACAGACCAAGTGCTGTTGGAAGGGATAAGGAAAGCTTTTTAGTTTTGAAATTATCCTGATTTTTTTCTTCCACATATGGGAGAGAGTCTGAAAGAATCTTCCCGTCTTTTAGCTTTACTATTCTTGTTGAATATTTCTCTGCCAAGTCTGGATTGTGGGTTACCATTATAACTAACTTATCTTTTGAAATTTTTTTTAAGATTTCCATAATTTCTTTTGATGTTTCAGTATCAAGGGCACCTGTAGGTTCATCTGCTAGGATTATGTCAGGATTATTTACAAGAGCACGTGCTATAGCAACCCTTTGCATTTGCCCTCCAGAAAGTTGAGCTGGTTTTTTATATATGTGATCTTTAAGTCCCATTTCTTCTAGAACTTTGATAGCTAAATCTTTTTTCTTATGTTTTTCTTCTCCTGAAAGAGTTAAGGCAAGTTCGACATTTTTAAGTATTGATTGGTGTCCTATAAGATTATAAGATTGAAAGACAAAACCAACAGACTTATTCCTATAGTAGTCCCGGTCCTTGTCTTTGAATTTTTTAGTTGACCTACCATCTATTAAAAGATCTCCTTGTGTGTAGCCCATAAGCCCACCAATAATATTTAATAGACTAGTTTTTCCACCACCTGAAGGTCCTAATATTGATACAAATTCATTTTTCCTAAAGCTGATGCTTATATCATCTAAGGCTTTTTGCTTATATTCACCAGTCTTATATATTTTGGTAATATTTTTTAATTCTAGCATATTATTCCTTTCTAATTATTTTTTGATATATACTTAGCTTAAATCATTTCAAGTTTTGAATAAAATAAATTTTTCAATATAATAATATAAGATGTACCATGAGAGATTTATTTTACAGGACCTATCCAAAAAAAGTTAATACTAAAGAAAATACAGGTTTTTTAGATATTTATGAACTTGATCAAAGATTTATTTTACTAAATATCCTACAAATTGGAAATATTCTTATAGAAGATGTCATTAATCCAAATGACTTATTTGATATATACCCGAATTTAGGAAATAGGGATGATTTTATTGATAAGATTAGAAATTGTAAGAAGCTTGGTATCTGTTCATATCTTAAATTTTCTAGAAAAGATTTTAAGGATGAAAATAGTCTTATTGAAGTCCTTTTTTATTGGAAGAAAAATGGAATTGGATGTTTTTTCTTAGACTTTACACCTTCATTTGATGTGGTTAGTATGCTAAAAAGATTAAAAATTTCTTTTATTAGTTTAGAAAATTTTGATATTTTCAATAAGTTTTCATCTGATTTTATAAAAGCATCTGATAAGAATATTTACTTAAAAAATTACATTCACAAGATAAATGAAGACTATGATGATAATTTTATTTCTTTAAATAAATCTAGATTTTGGATAAGTTCAAAAGTCCTTAATTTCTCAAATTTTTACATAGAATGTGCAAAAAGTTTAGCTATAATTAGTATACTAACTAAACAATCTTCTTTCATAAAGGAAGGGGAAGAACTTTTATTGTATAAGGATGGTTTAGATAAAGAGATAAGAAAGGATTTATTTGAATTTTATAAGAACCTATCTTTAATAAAATATGAATATAGTGATATAATTAAAGGCAAATACTTACCTTTATATAAAAAGGATAAGGACCTTTTGGCTTATCTTTTTTATGAGGATGGAGAGTGCTTGGTTATAATGATTAATCTAAGTCAAAAGGATATTTTAGTTGATACCTTAAATATTTTGACCAAGCCTAAGTTTTTACTTGGAAATATTTCAAGAAGAAGAATAGTTAATACTTTAAACCTAAGACCTTATGAAGGAATTGTTTTTGGGTGTAAAACGAAAATTCAAATTTTAAATAATTAATTAGATGGGTAAAATATTTTTATAGGAGAAAGATATGAAGATTACAGTAGTAGGTTTAGGATATGTTGGTTTATCCAATGCAATTTTATTATCCTTAAATGAAGAAGTTGTTGGAGTAGATGTTGATAAAGAGAAAGTTTCTATGATAAACAATAAGAAATCACCTCTTAAAGATAAGGAAATTATTGAATATCTTCAAAATGAAGATTTAAATCTTACTTGTAAGACCAAAGCTGATGAAGATTATAAGGACTCTGACTATGTAATTATAGCTGTTCCTACAAATTATGACGAAGAAGATGAGTACTTTGATACATCCCTTGTAGAAGGGGTTATAGAAGATGTAAAAAGCGTAAACAAAGACGTAATAATCATTATAAAATCAACTATTCCAATAGGATATACCAAAGAGATTAGCAAGAAGTATAATGCAGAAAATATAATATTTTCACCTGAGTTTTTGAGAGAAGGAAGAGCTCTTTATGATTGCTTATATCCTTCAAGAATTATCTTTGGTGGGGATGAAAAGTATACAAAAAATATTATTAAAGCCTACTTAAAGGCAAGTAAAAATGCTCCAAAAGTTTTAATTATGGGAAAAACTGAAGCAGAAGCTGTTAAGTTATTTGCCAATAATTATCTTGCTATGAGAATTTCATTCTTTAATGAATTAGATTCTTTTGCTGAAAGTAAAGGCCTTGATACAAGAAATATTATTGATGGAGTATGTGAGGATCCAAGGATAGGAAATCATTATAATAATCCATCCTTTGGCTATGGTGGATATTGTCTACCAAAAGATACCAAGCAACTTTATGCAAACTATAGAAATATTCCGAATTCCATGTTTGAAGCAATTATTAAGTCAAATAAGATAAGAAAAGATTTTGTATCTAGAAGAATAATAGATAAAAATCCGAAAACGGTTGGGATTTACAGACTAACTATGAAAACTAATTCTGATAACTTTAGAAAGTCAGCAATCTTTGATGTGATTGAAAATCTCAAAAAAGAAAATATCGAAATAATTGTATATGAACCTACTCTAAAAGTTGAAGAAATTGAAGGATTGAGGGTAGAAAATAACTTAGATGAGTTTAAAAAATGTGATGTAATTGTTGCTAATAGGGTTGAAGAAGAACTAAAAGATGTGAAAGATAAACTATATTCAAGAGATATTTACCAAAGAGACTAAGGAGAGCTTATGACTGAAAAAAAGAAAAAATTTATACCTCAAGTACACTCTAAACTAAGAAAATCTTTTATTACTGTTCCAGAAGAAATATATAGGGCAAGTGGAATTAAAATCTATGAAAAAAGAATAAAATCATTATTATTTACGACAGACCTTGCCATTATTAGAAATACAAACGCAGATTCCATTATGGC
The DNA here is from genome assembly GCF_009696575.1 of Anaerococcus porci. Classification (GTDB taxonomy): domain Bacteria; phylum Bacillota; class Clostridia; order Tissierellales; family Peptoniphilaceae; genus Anaerococcus; species Anaerococcus porci. Next base: position 105,072 of record NZ_VULQ01000006.1, read on the forward strand.
AGTTTACCCTTATACACCGCAAAACACTATAGCTCAATCCATAATATCAACAGCATCAGTACCATGCTTTATAGGAGTAGGTGGAGGAACAACTAAGGGCTTAAGAAGTAAGTATATTGCCTTTGATGCAGAGCTTGAGGGAGCCTATGGAGTTGTAGTTAATTCACCTATACCAAATAAAGATATAGAAGCTATATCAGAATTTGTAGATATACCTGTAATTGCTACAGTGACAGGTTTTAAGGATGATGTACTAGGTAAGATTAATTCTGGGGCTGAGATTTTAAATATCTCTGGTGGTCCAAAAACTCCTGAACTTGTGGCAAAAATCAGAAGTATTGTTGGTGAGGAATTTCCAATTATAGCTACTGGTGGCAATAAGCCAGAAACAATACTAAAAACCATAGAAGCTGGGGCTAATGCCATTTCATACACAGCTCCATCAAGTGCAGAAGTATTTGAGACAATGATGGAAAATTATAGAAAATAAGAACGAAAGACTGTTTAGAGGAAAATTTTAAACAGTCTTTTTATAAAGGAGAATTTATGTATAAGGGATATATTACTGATATAGAAGGTATAAAGATAGGGCATGCTCAAAATTTTGATGCAGGAACTGGAGTAACTGTTCTTATTCCTCCAAGAGGAAATACTGCAAGTGTAGAAGTAAGAGGAGGAGGTCCTGGAACACGTGAAACGGATTTATTAAATCCTATAAATACAGTAAGTGAAGTATCAGCTCTTGTCTTATCAGGAGGATCAAGCTATGGACTTTCTGCAAGCGTTGGAGTTGTAGAAGAGCTTGAAAAAGACGGGATAGGTTTTAAACTTCCAAGTGGAGTTATTGTTCCTATAGTTTCCCAAGCAATTTTATATGATTTAGACTATAAGGAATCAAAAATAAGACCAGATGCTAAAATGGGGAAAGAAGCTTACGAAAACGCAAACTTTGATGAAAATCGCCAAGGAATAATTGGTGCTGGTACAGGAGCGACTGTTGGAAAGGCAATGGGAGAAGACTTTCTTATGAAATCAGGTCTTGGATCTGCAACAATTGAAGTAGGGGATTTAAAGGTATCTGCTATAGTTGCCTTAAATGCTATGGGGGACATTTTCGATGATGAAAATGGTAAGCAAATTGCAGGAATTTATAAGGATAATAAATTTATACCAACTATAGATGTCTTATGTGATTTATATAAGAAAAATCAAATTGATAAGAAAAATTCCCTAAATACAACGATAGGTATAGTTGCTTCAAATGGGAAATTTAGCAAAACTGAGCTAAGAAAAATTGCAGGTATGGCTCATAATGGATACGCCAGGGCTATAAGACCAGTCCATACTATGCTTGATGGAGATACAATTTTCTCCCTTGCTACAAACAAGGTAAAGGCAGATATAAACCTAGTAGGGGCCTTATCAGCTAAGGTGATGGCACGTGCTATTGCAAATGCAATATATTATTCTAAAATTGAAGATAGTGGAGAGTTTATTTAATAAAAATATTGACACAAAGTTGAATTTATAGTAACATAAATAAGAATTCTCTACTCCGACTTAAAGATCGGGGTCAAAGACCAAAGGGAGGTGAAAAAGATGAATAAGTATGAAGCAGTATTGATTTACAAACCAGAAGTTTCAGATGAAGAAAGAAATAAATCTCTTGAAATATTCAAAGGTATCATTAATGATAGTGGAGAAGTTGAATCTGTAGATGACTGGGGAAAAAGAAAACTTGCATACGAAATCAACTATATCAAAGAAGGATATTATTATATTGTTGATTTCAAAGCTAATGCTGACCACATCAAAGAATTTGAAAGAAGATTAAGAATATCAGATTTAATTCTTAGATTCATGGTAATCAGAAAAGAGGACTAAGATGAACAAAGTTTTTCTTATAGGAAGACTAACCAAAGACCCTGAGCTTAGGTATATCCAATCAGGTCAAGCGGTTGTTAGTTTTACCTTAGCAGTTGATAAAAGATTAAGTAGACAAAAAAAGCAAGAAATGGAATCTCAAAATCGTCCAACAGCTGATTTTCCAAGAATCACAGTATGGGGAATGCAAGCTGAGAATATATCAAAGTATCTTAGAAAAGGAAGTCAATGTGCTATAGATGGTAGGCTTGAAACAGGCTCTTACCAAGATAAAGATGGAAAGATGGTCTATACTACAGATGTAGTTGCAGACAATGTGGAATTCTTAGGTTCAAGATTAGATAATGCTGGAAATGGCCAAGCTTTTGGAAACATGAACCAAGATCAAGGTTATAGTAATTTTAACCAAGAAAGGTCTTACAATAATTCTAGTAATTTCCAACAAAATAACAACAATCAAAACATAAACGATGATGATGACTTTTTCGATGATGACTTTCAAGAAATTCAAGATGACGGAAGAATTCCTTTCTAAGTATTAGGAGGATAAAATGCGTAGAAATTTCAGACCAAGAAAGAAAGTCGACCCATTTGTCAAAGACCCTTCAAAAGTAATAGATTATAAGGATATTGAAACTCTAAAAAGATTTATCTCTGATAGAGGAAAGATCCTTCCAAGAAGAGTTACAGGACTAAATGCGAAACATCAAAGAGAAGTAACAAGAGCAATAAAAAGAGCTAGACAAGTAGCTTTATTGCCTTATGAAGAAAACTAAAATTAATCGATAAATAGAATAAATAATTTTCAATAAGCAAAGAAAGCACCTTATAGGTGTCTTTTTTTTATTTAAAAGTAAAATTATTTTATGGAGATAAATAAGAAAAGATATAGGGATTTTGATTCCTATTTTAAGAAGAAGTATAAGAAAAAGATAATAAAACTTCCTCTAGATGGTGGCTTTACTTGTCCAAATAGGGATGGTACTATTTCAGATAAGGGTTGTATTTATTGCTCTGAAAATGGGGCAGGCGATTTTACTAATAGGCTAGATGATATAGATAAGCAAATTGAATTCCAAATAAATAGGCTTAGAAAAAAAGATAGAGATGAGGGCTATATTGCCTTTTTTCAAAATTTTACGTCGACTTATGGGGATATTAATTATATAAGATATGTTTTTTATAAGGCGATTAATAATCCTAGTATTATGGGCCTTTCTATAGCAACTAGGGCAGACTGTTTAACAGATGAAGTACTTGAGTTATTGGATGATTTAAACAAGAAGACATTTTTAATAGTTGAATTAGGATTACAATCTGTAAATGAGGATACTATTTCTTTTATAAATAGAGGTTACAGCCACAGGGAATTTGATAAGGGAGTTTTAAAACTAAATAATCTTAATATAAAAACTTTAGCTCATCTTATAATAGGTCTTCCTAAAGAAGATATAAATGATTATCTAAAGGATGTGGATTATATAAATAAGAGAGGATTTTGGGGACTTAAAATTCACAATCTTTATATAGAAGACGATACTTTAATATATGACTATTATAAAGAAAATGAGAATCTTTTTACGATGACAAAAGATGAGTTTACTGATTATATTATTGAGATCTTGGGTAAATTAAATCCTAGTATTGTCATACAAAGACTTACTGGAGATGGTAGATATGATAGGATAGTTTGGCCTATTTGGTCAAAAAATAAGGCGGCTGTTCTTTCAACTATAGACAAGAAATTAAAAGATATGAATTTAAAGCAGGGGGATTTATGGAAAGAGAATTAGGAAATTATTATGTAGAAGGATATAACTTTGATACAAAAACATATGATAGTAAGGAGAATACAATTTTACTTGTAGTAGACCTTCAAGAAAATCTTATGCCAGCAATATACAAGTCTGATGAGATAGTTAAAAAAACTTCTGTACTTTTAAAAACTTTTGATATGTATGGTATTGATAAGATTGCTACAGAACAATATCCAAAGGGACTTGGAAAAAGTGTAGCAGACATAAAAAAATATTTGGATGATGACCATATATTTTCTAAGACAAGCTTTGATGCTATAACTGATGATGTTTTCTCATACCTTAAAGAAAAGAAGATTACAAACGTTGTGATAACAGGGGCTGAGAGTCATATATGTGTTTTTCAAACAGTAAGAAGACTTATTTTTGAAGGCTATAAGGTATTTGTAGTTGAGGATGCAGTTTCAAGTTTTAATCAAGAGCAAAAAGAACTTGGTCTTAAACTAATTAGAGATATGGGAGCAAGTATAGTCAATACAGAACTTATAATGTTTGATCTAGCTAGTGATTCAAAAGATAAAAATTTCAAAGAAATTTCAAATCTAGTTAAAGAAATAAGAAAATAAAATGTTAAATAGGACTATTTCAGCTGTCAAGTCATCTGAAAAAGGTCCTATTTTTATTTATATTTTTAAATGTTAATTTATAAATTATGCTTGATATCAGACTTTGTTTTTAATATCATATAGGGATAGAAGTTTCAAATAAAAGTTTCAATCTGCAAAAAATTCCAGTATTTTTATAAAAAATTGGAAATTTTTTCTTAAAAAAACTTATATTTTTTAATTGAAATAAATACGAGTGATTTACTTGTAATTAGCTAAAATTAGCATAGAATATATGATGGTACAAGTTTTTACTTGTGCTTTTATTGGTATAAATTACCTTTAATAATATAGGAAAGGAAAATGTATGAATTTACATATGGGACTTGATGTCGGCTCTACCACTGTAAAGATTGTTATAACTGATGATGATTTTAACACTCTTTACTCTGTGTATAGAAGGCATAAATCAGATGTTAAACAAACAGTAGCTACTGTCTTAAAAGAAGCTTATGAACAATTTAAGAATGATTTTGTAACTGTAAATGTAACAGGATCAGGTGGAATGTTTGTGGAAAAATACTTGGGTATAGACTTTGTCCAAGAGGTCATCGCAGAAACCAAGGCCATAAAGAAATTTATTCCTGAAACTGATGTTGTAATAGAGTTAGGTGGAGAAGATTCTAAGATAACTTATCTAAAAGGATCTGTAGAACAAAGGATGAATTCAATTTGTGCAGGAGGTACTGGTGCTTTTATTGACCAAATGGCTGCCCTTCTTGATACAGATGCATCAGGACTTAATGATTTAAGTAAGGACTATAAAAAAATTTATCCTATAGCAAGTCGTTGTGGTGTATTTGCAAAAACTGATATCCAAGCTTTGATGAATCAAGGTGCTTCTAGGGAAGATATAGCAATCTCAGTTTTCCAATCAGTAGTAAACCAAACTATATCAAATCTTGCCTGTGGTAGACCTATAAAGGGAAATGTAACATTTCTAGGAGGACCACTCCATTTTTTAAAGGCCCTAAGAGATAGATTTATTGAAACTTTGGGAGAAGAAGAAAATACATTTTTTACTCCAGTAGATGCTCAACTTTATGTAGCAAAGGGTGCTGCTATAATGAGTGCAGAAGAAAGCGAGCCTATCTCATATAAATCACTTATAAAAAGTCTTGAGGAAGATAAAGATATAGATATGGAAATGACAAAAAGCTTGGATAGGCTTTTTAAAAGTGAAGATGAATATGAAGAATTTAAGAAAGAGCATAAGACAGATCTTGTAAAATATAGGAAAATAGAAGATTATGATGGGGAAATTTATCTTGGTATAGATGCTGGTTCTACTACTTCAAAGCTTGTAATGATTTCGGAAGATAATGAAATTCTTCATGATGATTATCAAATGAATTTAGGAAGACCTCTTGAAGTTGTAATAGGCATGCTTAAAAAGGCTTATAAGAAGATGAGTAATAAGGCCAAGATTGTATCAAGTGGAATATGTGGCTATGGAGAAGAATTTATAAGGAATGCTCTTCACATAGATAATGGTGAGGTTGAAACTATAGCCCACTACTCTGCAGCTAAATTCTTTAATCCAGAGGTGGACTTTATACTAGATATTGGTGGACAAGATATGAAAGCTATGCACATAAGAGATGGGATAATTGATTCTATCCAATTAAATGAATCATGTTCATCAGGTTGTGGTTCATTTCTTTCAACCTTTGCTGCAAGTGTAGGTCTTTCTGTAGAAGAGTTTCAAAAAAAGGCACTTTTTGCTAAGAAACCTGCAGATCTTGGCTCAAGATGCACTGTATTCATGAACTCTAAAGTAAAACAAGCCCAAAAGGAAGGCTCAGAAGTTTCTGATATAGCAGCTGGTCTTTGTTATTCAGTTATTAAAAATGCTATTCAAAAAGTAATAAAAGTAAGAGATCCCAAATCTTTAGGAAAAAATATAGTTGTACAAGGTGGAACATTTTACGGAGATGCAATCCTTAGGGCCTTTGAGAAATTATCAACTCGCAAAGTTACCCGTCCTGAAATATCTGGACTTATGGGAGCCATGGGTATGGCACTTTTATCTAAGGAAAAATCAACTGGCCACTCTAAGATTTTATCTCTTGAGGAGATAGATAACTTCACTTACACCCAAAAATCAGCAAGGTGTGGTAGGTGTACTAACAATTGTTCCCTACAAATAAACATATTTCCAGATGGTTCAAGATATATTACTGGCAATAGGTGTGAAAGAGGTGCTGGTGTAAAACAAGAAGAAACTTTAGCAGACCTTAATATGTATAAATTTAAGAATAAACTTCTATTTGATAGAAAAACATTGGGAGATAAAAATATACTAGGTAGGGTTGGTATACCAAGAGTTTTAAATATGTATGAAGATTATCCGTTTTGGCATGAGTTTTTTACATCTTTAGGTTTTGATGTAGTCTTATCAGATGAATCAACTAGGGAGATTTATGAAAAGGGTATAGCTACAATTTCATCAGAAACTGCCTGCTATCCTGCAAAGATTAGCCATGGTCATATAGAAAGCTTAATTGAAAAAGACCTTGATATGATATTTTATCCTGCAGTATTTTATGAATATAAACAATTTGATAAAGCTCAAAATCACATGAATTGTCCAGTTGTTTCAGGTTATCCTGATCTTATTGAAAATAATGTAGATAACCTTTCAAAAACCAAATATATGGCTCCATACCTATCTTTTGAATCAGAAAAGATAATATCAGATAGGCTTGTAGAAATTTTTGAAGGATATGAACACAATGGATATAAATTAACTAGAAAGCAAATTATAAATGCAGTTAAAAATGCTTGGGCTAAAGAAGGTCAATACCATGAAGATATAAGAAAAAAAGGAAGAGAAATTCTTGAATATGTCCATTTAAATAATGAAAAGGCCATAGTTCTTGCAGGACGTCCATATCATATAGACCCTGAGATAAATCATGGTATACCAGAGCTTATAGAATCTATGAGAATACCTGTTTTATCAGAAGATGCTATAGCATATTCGATAGAAGATTTAAAATATGAAACAAGGGTTCTTGACCAATGGTCCTACCATGCAAGATTATATAGGGCTGCTGAATTTGTAGCAAATGACCCATGTCTTCAATTAGTTCAACTAAACTCTTTTGGTTGTGGACTTGATGCAGTAACAACTGATCAAGTTCAAGAAATACTTGAATCAAGGGGAAAGATTTATACCCTTCTTAAAATAGATGAGGTATCAAATTTAGGAGCTGTAAAGATTAGGATAAGATCTTTAGTCCAAGCTCTTGAACAACAAAAGGGACGTGAAGATTTAAAAGAAAATTTAGATGATGATATTAAACTTTATGAAAGTCATGAATTCACCAAAGAGATGAAAAATGATGGATATACCATTCTTGCTCCACAAATGGCAAGAGAGCACTTTGAAATTATGGAAAGTCTTTTAAATGGGTATGGATATAATATAGAATTTTTGGATAAGGTTGACAGTAATGTCATTGATAATGGCCTAAAATATGTAAATAATGATTCATGTTATCCTTCAATAACTGTAGTAGGTCAATTTATGGAAGCTATCAAATCAGGAAGATATGATACAGATAAGCTTGCTCTTTTAATGACTCAAACAGGTGGAGCTTGTCGAGCATCAAATTATGTGGGTTATATTAGAAAAGCCTTAAAAGATGCTGGTTATCCACAAATTCCTGTAATTGCCCTATCAGCCCAAGGTATAGAATCTCACTCAGGTTTTGATCTTAAAAAAGTATCCAGTATCCCTATGCTTATAAATATTGTAAGATCTCTTTTACTTGGAGATTTAATAAATAGGGTTTCAAATGCAACAAGACCTTATGAGAAGAATAAGGGTGAAGTAAATTCTCTTAAGCTAAGATGGATAGGTGAAGCTTGTGATAAGATATTTGGAATGAGTTCAAAGACTTATAAGAAAATGATCCAAGATATAGTTAATGACTTTGATGAAGTTGAAGTTTTAGATATAAAAAAACCAAAGGCTGGAATTGTTGGAGAAATTTTAGTTAAATACTTAGAAGAGGCAAACAACCATCTACAAGATACACTTGAAGATGAAGGAGCTCAGGTTATAGTTCCAGATTTAACAGATTTCTTAATGTATTGTCTTGCAAATACTGAGATAAAAAAAGACTTATATGGAAAGAGTCCACTTACAGCATTTTTTGGAAAGGCTGCGATAAATACAATTGAGTTTTATAGAAAGCCTATTCGAAGAGCTCTTAAAAACTCAAAAAGATTTGAAGAACCAGTTTATATAAATGATGTAAAAGAATACGCAAAAGAGGTTACAAGTCTTGGAAATCAAGCAGGTGAGGGATGGCTTCTTGCAGGTGAAATGGTTGAGTTAATTCACCAAGATGCACCAAATATAGTATGTATTCAACCTTTTGGCTGTCTTCCAAACCATATTACAGGTAAAGGAGTTATGAAAAAAATAAGAGAAATCTATCCAAAAGCAAATATAGTAGCCATAGACTATGATCCAGGTGCAAGTGAAGTTAATCAAATAAATAGGGTTAAGCTTATGATGAGTCAGGCTCGTGAGAATTTAAAAGAAGAAGGTGCAAAAGTATAATATTATAAAAGACTAGTAGAATTGACTATCAGCAAAACTAAGGTAGTTAATAAGTAAGATAATCTCATTATTATCTTTAAAATATCGAAGTTATCATTATCTAGCCTTTATTTAAAAATCTATGTTAGTCTTTTATTTTTGTAAAATTAAAAAATTAAAAATTGTACCTATATTAATGTTTAGATTTCAATGCTTTAGTTTTCTATATAAAATATTTTAAAAGACTATTGACAAATATTTTGAAAAATAATAGAATATATGCAAGTTAGAAAACTTAATTAGTTTAAAAACTTTACAAAAAGAAGAGTACTAAGAAAAACTGATTACAGAGAGCTTCGATTGGTGAAAGAAGTAGATGTGATTTTTAGGAAGATGGTCTTTTTTAGGAAGTATCGATATTGAGATTCTTCCGGGTGCTCCCGTTATAGGGCTTAGAGTATGCTAGTACTTGATGAGTTCATATGCATGAGCATATGAAGAATAAAGGTGGTAACACGAGTCTTCGTCCTTTTTAGGAGAAGGCTCTTTTTTGTTATCTATGATAAAATTAAGGAGAAATAATAATGACTAAAGAAAAATTCACGAAAATTGATACACTTTGTGCACAAGCAGGTTATAATCCACAAAATGGAGAAAGTAGAATTCCTCCAATAGTTCAATCAACAACATTTAAATATGATAGTACTGACACAGTTGCAAAATTGTTTGACTTAGAAGAGTCAGGATTTTTCTACACAAGACTAGGTAATCCGACGAATGATGCCCTAGAGAAAAAAACAGCTGCTTTAGATGGTGGCATAGCAGCAGTAAGTACATCTAGTGGTCAATCTGCAAACCTACTTGCAGTACTAAATATAGCGAGAAGTGGAGACAATATAGTAGCTATAAACAATATATATGGTGGAACTTTTAATCTTTTAGCAACTACAATTAAAAATTTTGGTATTGAAACAAAGTTTGTAAATTCAAATGACCTAGAAGAATTAGAAAAAAATATAGATAAAAATACAAAATTGATTTTTGGAGAAACTCTATCTAATCCAAGAGCGGATGTAATTGATATAGAAGCTTATGCAAAAATTGCTCATAAAAATAATATCCCCCTTATACTTGATAATTCACTTGCAACACCAGCTCTTGTAAAACCAATAGACTTTGGTTGTGATATAGTAACCTACTCATCATCAAAATACTTAGACGGTCATGCAGCGGCCATGGGTGGAATTATAGTAGATAGTGGAAAGTTTGATTGGACTAAGGGAAATTTCCCTTACCTAAATGAGGCTGACGAGTCTTACCATGGTTTAATATATACCAAACATTTTGGAAATGTTGCTTATGCTGCAAGAATTAGAACAGTGGGACTTAGGGACCTAGGAGCAATACTATCTCCTTTCAATGCTTATTTGACATATCTTGGACTTGATACGCTTTCATTAAGACTCAAAAAGACAAGTGATAATGCCTTAGAAGTTGCAAAATTTTTAGAAGAATCTAATAAGGTAGAGAGTGTAAACTATGCCTACCTTCCATCAAGTAAGGACTATGAACTTTCACAAAAATACCTTAATGGTGGTGGAGGAGTTATTTCTTTTGAAATAAAGGGAGGGCGTGAAAAGGCTAAGAAGTTTATAGAAAACTTAGAACTTTTAACCTTATGTGTCCATGTATCAGATGTAAGATCATATGCCCTCCATCCTGCAAGCTCAACCCATAGACAATTATCGGATGAACAACTTAAAGAAGTAGGAATAAGTCCATCTCTTATAAGATTATCTATAGGGATAGAAGATATAGAAGACATATTAAAAGATATAGAAAATGCCCTTAATGCTTGATAGCTTGTGATAAAGTTTAGATGGTATAAGATTATTTAACAAGATAATACTTTTTAAAGAATTTGTAAAAAATGATAAAACAGCTCATCGCAAAAGACCATACAATATATTTATAACAAAACTAATTCTTCTATAATTAATAACAAAATAAATTAAAATATTCTTTGATATTATTATAGATCTTAGTTTGTTAGCTTTAAACTTTAATATAAAAAGTATTTGCTTTATAGTTTTATGAAAGTTAATTATTGTATATTTTAGTAAAAACTTGCAAGTATGTATGTAGAAAAATTTTTATAGTAGTTCACTTTAATTTTTTAATATCCTAAAATACTTATTTAAAAAAATAAAAAAATATTTGACAAATAAATTTTAAGGTTATATAATACATTACAAGTTAAAGCAATAAAAGCGTTGATGAGAAGAGTACATTTACTAAAGCTTAAAGCGAGTCCTGTAGAGTGTAAGAGGATAAGTGGAAGTCTATGGAAGAGAAACTTGGAGCTTATGGCCTAAGAAAAAAGCCATACGGGAACTCCCGATAAAGAGTTAGAGTATGTACGTACTTGATGAGGTCTATTTTGTGAAATATAGATGAAGATGGGTGGTATCACGAGTCCTTCGTCCCTTTGGGGTGAGGACTTTTTTATTTGCTTTAAACTGGAATATTAAAAAATAGGAGATATATTATGAAAAACTTGAAGAAATTAATATTAGTTGGATTAGCAATAACAGTATTTGCATCTTGTGGATCAAAAGATAAGGAAAGTGCTTCAAATGACGCAAGCACAGATAAAAAGAATACATCATTAGTTAGTGATGGTGTACTTGATTTAGGAACAAGCGCTGACTTTCCACCATACGAATTTTATGACGATAATAACAAAATTGTTGGAATTGATGCAGAAATAGCAGAAGCAGTTGGAAAAAAACTTGGAATGGAAGTCAAAATCCAAGATATGGAATTTGCAAATATAATTGCATCAATAGAATCAGGAAAACTTGATGGTGGTATATCTGGACTTTCTAAAACACCAGAGCGTGAGAAAAATGTAAACTTCTCAGATACTTATGCTAAGTCAGTTCAAAAAGTCTTGGTTAAAAAGGACTCAGGATATAAAAGCCCTGAAGATTTAAAAGGGAAGAAAATTGGGACCCAATTAGGAACAACTGGTGAAGCTGTTTCTAAGGATGAATATGGTGAAGAAAATGTTCAATCTTTTAATAAAAACTCTGATGCAGTAGTTGCCCTAAATAGTGGAAAAATAGATGCAGTGGTTCTTGATGAACAAACCGTGAAAAAATTCGCAGAAGCTAATGAAGGACTTGAAGTATTAGAAAAGTCTCTTGCAGATGATGAATATGCTATAGCATTGGATAAGAAAAATGATAAACTTCTTGAAGAAGTAAATAAGGCCATAAAAGAGCTTAAAGAAGATGGAACTATTGATAAGATTGTAAATAAATATATAGAAAGTAAGTAATAAAACATGATAGAAGCATTTCATAACAGCTTAATAAAGGATAGTAACTACAACTATCTACTTGATGGTCTAAAAACTACCCTTATTGTAACAATAGTATCCCTATTTTTTTCTTTAATAATAGGGATGCTCATTGCTATTGTAAAAGATTATGATAAGAATATAGACCCTAAAGATAAGTCCTTTAAAGCCATCTTTATAAAAATATTAGCTAGAATATTCAATATTTTTGTAACTATAGTAAGAGGAACACCATCAACTATACAACTTCTTATAGTATTTAATGTAATTTTGGTAAATGCTGAGTCACTTTTGCTTGTGGCGATAGTTACTTTTTCAATAAACTCAGCAGCTTATATGTCAGAAGTTTTTAGAGGTGGTATTAATTCAGTAGATAAAGGTGAAATAGAAGCAGCAAGAAGTTTAGGCTTATCTTATGATAAGACAATGAAGCTTGTAGTCATACCCCAAGCTTTTAAAAATGCATTACCTGCTTTAGGAAATGAAGTTATTACCTTATTTAAAGAAACATCAATTTCAGGATTTATTGGTCTAGTAGACCTTACTAGGGGAGCGGGAATAATTATATCAAGGACATTTTCTGCAGCAATACCTTATTTTGTAGCAGCCCTTATATATTTACTAATTGTACTAATTCTAGAGAAGATATTTAATAAGATAGAGGAGAATTTAGCCCATGCTTAAGGTAGAAAATCTAAGAAAGTCATTTAAAGACAAAGAGGTATTGAAAGGAATTAATTTAACAATTGATAAGGGGGATATACTTGCTATAATTGGACCTTCGGGTTCAGGTAAGTCAACTCTATTAAGAAGCTTAAATAAGCTTGAAGAAAAATCATCTGGAAATATTTACTTTCATGATAAAAATATAGATGACTTAAATATAAATAAGCTAAGAGAAGAAATAGGAATGGTATTTCAACAATTTAATCTTTTTTCAAATATGAATATAATGGATAATCTCTTAGCTGCTCCTCTTAATACAGGAAAGATGAATAGAGAAAATGCAGAAAAGAAGGCATTAGAGCTTTTAGAAAAAATAGGCTTATCTGACAAGAAGAAATCTTATCCAGATGAACTTTCAGGTGGTCAAAAACAAAGAGTTGCTATAATAAGAGCCCTTATGATGGAACCAGAATTAATGCTTTTTGATGAACCAACAAGTGCGCTCGATCCAGAAATGGTAAAGGATGTACTTGATCTTATGAAAGATTTGGCAGAAGAGGGGATGACTATGGCTATAGTTACACATGAGATGGAATTTGCCAAGGAAGTTTCAAATAAAATCATCATAATGGATGATGGTGAAATCGTAGAAAAAAGTAAAAATCCAAAAGAATTCTTCAATAATCCAAAAGAAGATAGGTCTAAGGAATTCTTATCAAAAGTCCTATAAAGGAGAGGAAAAAATCCTCTTTTTTATTTGACAAAATATAAGAATTATTGTATTATATAAAAGTAATTCGCAGGATTGGCGGAATTGGCAGACGCGCAAGACTAAGGATCTTGTGTCCGATTTTAGGACGTGGAAGTTCAAGTCTTCTATCCTGCACCATATTAAAAAAAGAGGGATGTTTTATAGACATTTCTTTTTTTTATTTAAAATTTTATAGTATTTAATATCTATTTTTAACAGCATAATTTTTGAAAATTAAATTTTCTTATAATTTATTTGATAAAAGTAAACAAGTAAATACTTATCAAATAAAAAATGTTTTATTTGAATTTTTTAAATATCTTTCTAAAAGTTTTATAAAATTTTAGAAATTTGCAAGTCTTTAACATTCTCAAATCAAGGTATATAAGTTTAAGCTTATGGATTATATGATAAAGTTATAATTTTACATGTAAAAACGTTTACAATATAATAATATTTGTAAACATTGGGTCTTATTTATTATAATCGAATGGAGGATAAAATGACTAGGTTTCGTAGAGAACATGATTCAGTAGGTGAGATGGATATTTTAGAAAATGCTTATTATGGTGCCAATTCCAAAAGAGCAGAAGAAAATTTTCCTATAACAGGGCTTAAAGCTGATGATAAGTTTTTAGATGCTTTAATTGAAGTGAAAAAAGCTTGTGCTATAGAAAATGAAAAGCTTGATTTGATAACAACTGAGCAAAAGGATGCTATTTTGTATGCGTGCGACAAGCTTTTAGATGGAGAATATAGAGATAATTTTATAGTTGATCCTATTCAAGGCGGTGCTGGAACAAGCTATAATATGAATGCTAATGAAATTATTGCAAACATTGCAAATGAAAAACTTGGAGGAAGACTTGGTGTATATGACATGGTTCATCCAAATGATGATGTCAACAAGGGTCAATCTACTAATGATGTTATTCCAACAAGTGGAAAAATTGCACTTATTAGATATTTTATTGAATTAAAAGATGAGTGTGAAAATCTTTTAGCATCTTTAGAAAAAAAGTCTGAAGAATTTAAAGATGTTTATAAGATGGGTCGTACTCAATTACAAGATGCTGTTCCAATTAGTTTAGGGCAAGAATTTAACGCTTATAAATGTGCTATAAAAAGAGACTATAAGAGGATGGATAGTGCAATAAAAATCTTATCTTCAGTAAATCTTGGTGCTACTGCAATAGGAACAGGTCTTAATGCAGATAGTACTTATGTTAAAGAAATTGTAGGTGTTTTAAAAGAGATTACAGGACTTGATTTAAAACAAGCAGAAGACTTAGTAGATGGTACACAAAATCTTGATTCTTTTCTTTTTTCATCATCAATTCTCAAGACTTTTGCCACATCTCTTTCAAAGATTTCAAATGACTTAAGACTTATGTCATCAGGTCCTCAAACTGGTATAGGTGATATAAACCTACCTGTAAGACAAGCAGGTTCATCTATTATGCCAGGTAAGGTAAATCCAGTTATACCAGAGGTGGTAAATCAAGTTGCTTTTGCAGCTATAGGTAATGACACCACTGTAACAATGGCAGTAGAAGCAGGTCAACTTGAATTAAATGCCTTTGAACCAGTTATATTTTACAAACTTTTCGAATCTTTAAGAGCCTTAAAAGGAGCAATCTATACACTTAGAGTAAATTGCATTGATGGTATTACAGCCAATAAAGAAAAACTTCAAGATGAGGTAGAAAAATGTATAGGACTTGTAACAGCCCTCGCACCTCATATAGGTTATGAAAAATCAAGTGAACTAGCCCACAAAGCTCAAGATACAGGTAAAACTATAAGAGCGCTTGTATTAGAAGAAGGACTTATTTCTGAAGATGAACTTGATAAGATGCTTGACTTTAAGAAAATGATTACACCTGGAATCTTGGAAGAGGATCAATTAAATGAAAAATAATTTTTGGAGGATGATATGACTGAAAAAAAGAAAATGAGCCCCACTAAAAAAATACTTTTATCTATGCTCATAGGACTTGTAGTAGGTATAGGACTACATTATATAATTCCTGATGGATTTTTTAAACAATCAGTTTTAATAGATGGGGTATTTTACCTATTTGGACAAGGCTTTGTTAGATTATTACAAATGCTTGTAGTACCACTTGTATTCTTCTCGATAGGTACAGGCGTAATGCAAATGAGGGATATTTCCCAATTTGGTAGGGTGGCTATAAGAACCTTAGTTTTATATTTGATTACAACAGCATTGTCTGTAGCAGTTGCTTTATTTTTAGCAAAAATGTTAAAACCAGGTGTCGGAATGAATCTTGTAGAAGCTGCAAATTCATCAACCCCTGCAGCTGATGCTGAAAAGGCACCAACCCTAATTGAAACTATAGTAAATATAATTCCTAAAAACCCAATAGAAGCACTTGCAAATGGTAATATGCTTCAAGTAATATTTTGGGCATTTATTACAGGTATAATAGTAGGAAGATTTGGAGAAGAGTTAAAACCATTAGAAGATTTAATGGAAGCAGGAAATGACTTTATGATGAAGGTAACTGCTCTTGTAATGAAGGCAGCACCTATTGGCGTATTTGCTCTTATAGCAAGAACTTTTACAGACATAGGGCTTGGAATAGTAGGACCACTACTAACTTTCTTAGCGTCAGTTTTAGGTTCAATGGTGATAGTAATACTTCTTGCCTACTTACCGCTTATAGTTCTTACATCAAAGTCAAGTCCGATGCATTTTTTAAAGAAGGTATTTCCAGTTTATACTTTTGCCTTCTCATCAGCATCATCAAATGCAACCATACCGCTAACTTTATCATCATGTGATACTCTTGGTATACCTCGTGAGATATCATCATTTACAATCCCATTAGGTGCTACTATAAACATGAATGGTACAGCAATTTATCAAGGTTGTGCGGTTATATTTATAGCAAATGCTTATGGTATAGACTTAACTTTCGGTAACCTTGTAACAGTTGTTTTAACTGCTGTTTTATCATCAATTGGTACAGCAGGAGTTCCAGGAAGTGGTATGATTATGCTTTCAATGGTTTTATCATCAGTAGGACTTCCAGTTGAAGGTGTAAGTCTTATTATGAGTGTTGAAAGAATAGTAGATATGTTTAGAACAGCTCTAAATGTAACAGGTGACGTTGTTGCAACATTTATATCAGCAACACAAGAGAGATTACTTGATAAAGAAAGATATTTATCAGATGAAAAACCAATTATGGAAGAAGTAGGTTTATAGGTGCTTTATGAGAGATTTTTTTGTAATATTGGGAGGCATGGGAACATTGGCTACAACCAATTTTCTTAATGATTTAAATAAGGCTTACAGACCAGATTCTGACCAAGAGTACCTAAACTATATTGTTTTAAATCATGCGACTATACCAGATAGGACATCTTTTATTTTAAAAAAGTCTAAGGAGAATCCGCTTGAATATTTAAAAGAAGATATAGAAAGTGTGGATAAACTTAATCCTGATTTTTATGTAATAACTTGTAATACAGCACATTTTTTCTATGATGATTTACAAAAACTTACAAAAAAGCCAATTATAAATATGATTGAGCTTGTAGAAAAAAAACTTAAAGAACTTGGCAAGGATAAGACAATAGGACTTTTTGCAACAGAAGGAAGTATAAAGTCTGGCTTATTTAATGAAGTGATTGAAAAATCCAAGCAAAAGGTATTAAAATCATCAAATGAGCTTCAGGAGATGGTTAATACTTGTATTTATAAGGATGTTAAGGAAAATGGTACTGTCAATTTTGAAAGATATCACAAAACATTAGAAAAAATGATGGAAGAGGGAGCAGACTATATCATTATAGGTTGTACTGAGGCAAGTTTTATAAATAGTGAGGATGAAAAAAGAGATAAGTATCCACTTATAGATAGTGAAAAAGAATTAGTAAAGGAAAGTTTAAGGCTAGGGCTTAAGCTTCAGAAAAATATAGAAATATAGGAGATATTATGTCAGATAGGGACTTAGAATATATATCCACGATTTTAGAGTATGGTTCTATAACAAAGGCTTCTGAGAAAATTTATATATCCCAATCAGCCTTAAGTCAGTATATAATAAGGCTTGAGAATAGGCTTGGGATTGAGATTTTTAATAGGGATTATAAGCCAATAAGACTGACTGAAGCAGGTGAGATTTATAAAAAGTCCCTTGAAGAAATAGAAAAATTAAAAGAAGATACACTATTAAAAATTGAAGAGGTAAATAAGCTTAAGATAGGAAATATTAAAGTGGGATCAACTGATTATCAAAGTTACTATTTCCTATCCAAAGTCTTAAAAGATTTCAATGAAAATTATCCAGGTATAAGGGTAAACTTAGTTGAGGCAAAGACGAGTGACTTAAATAACTTAGCCTTAAATGGTGAATGTGATTTTGCCATAACCTATGAAACTAATGAATATGAAGATTTAAAAAGTATTAACCTTTATAGGGAAAATGTATATGTTGCAATCTCAAAGGATAATCCTTTGATTTCAAAGATTAATTTAAATAACAATAAAAAAATCCATTCAATAGATGCAAAATTACTTATGGGTCAAAAAATAATAAGAATGAAAAAAGGGCAAAATTTACTGCTCCAATACCAGGAGCTTGATGAGTTTACAGAAAACACCCTAAAGACAATCCTTGAAACAGATTCTATTTTTATAGCCCAAAAGTGTGTAAGAGAAAATATAGGTCTTGCAATTCTTCCAGAATCCATGCTAAAAGAAGACTATAAAGAGGTTATTTATTTTAAATTAAAGGAGGGTTTATCTTCAAGGACAACTATGATAAACTATTCAGCTAATCATAAGTTAAGACCAATTGCTAAAATATTTATAAACATGTTAAAAGCTTATGCTAAAGAAGAATTTTGAATTGAGGTAAAGAAATGAAATACAGACAAGAAGAAGATTCTCTAGGTATAGTTAATGTTCCATCCAATCACTATTGGGGAGCACAGACAGAAAGATCTCTAGAAAATTTTCCTCAAGGTGTTGAAAAAATTCCACACTCTCAGATAATGGCCATAGTTACAATAAAAAGGTCAGCAGCCATTGTAAATAATCTTGAGAAAAAATTAGATGATAAGAGAAGAGACTTGATTGTTAAAGCCTGTGATAGAATTTTAAGTGGAGAATTTGATGATGAATTTCCACTTACGGTATGGCAAACAGGATCTGGTACTCAAACAAATATGAATGTAAATGAAGTAATAAGCCACATTGCTAATGAAGATGAAAAACTTATTCACCCCAATGACCATGTAAACATGAGCCAAAGTTCAAATGATGTTTTTCCAACAGCCATGCATCTTTCAACCTTAAAAAATTTATCGGAAAAACTCATAATAGAAGTTTCAAAAACTATTGATTGCTTTGATGATTTAATCAAAAAAAATGATAAGTTAATAAAAACAGGGAGAACCCATCTACAAGATGCAACTCCTATAAAACTATCTCAAGAAATTTCAGCTTGGAAGGTATGTCTACAAAGAAATTTAAAAGTTTTAAGGGAAGTAAAAGAAGAACTTAAGTATCTCGCTATAGGAGGTACAGCTGTAGGAACTGGAATAAATGCCAAAAAAGAATTTGGAGAGGAGATGGCAAAAGAGCTTTCAAAAATATATGATATGGATCTTAAATCAGATGAAAATAAATTCTTCCAACTTTCATCAAAATCAAGTCTTGTAAATGTTCACGGAGCTATAAAAGCATTGGCAACAGATCTTTATAAGATTGCAAATGATATAAGATTTTTATCATGTGGACCAAGGTGTGGTATAGGTGAACTTGTAATACCATCTAACGAGCCGGGTTCATCTATTATGCCAGGTAAGGTAAATCCAACCCAAGTTGAGTCTATTACCATGATATGTATAAAAGTTTTGGCAAACGATCTAGCAATTTCTATGGCAAATACCCAAGGTCAATTACAATTAAATGCCTATATGCCTCTTATAATTCATTCAATGGATAACTCTATTACACTTCTTTCAAAATCTATCCATTGTTTTAGAGAAAAACTTCTAAGAAATCTTGTGGCAAATGAAGGAAAAATAAATGAAAATCTTGATAAATCACTTATGCTTGTAACAAGTCTTTCACCTAAAATAGGCTATGATAAGGCAAGTGAGATTGCAAAATATGCCTTTAGTAAGAATCTTACTTTAAAAGAGGCAAATAAAGAACTAGCTTATTTAAGTGATGAAGAATTTGATAAGATAGTAAAACCTGAGAAAATGGTATAAGGAGAAAAAATGGACAACTTAAAAGAGAGAGCACTTGAATTACACAAAAAAATTCAAGGAAAAATATCAACAGAATTAAAAACAAAACTAGAAGATAAGGACGACTTATCCTTAGTATATTCTCCAGGAGTAGCTGAACCTTGCAAAAAAATACATGAAAATGAAGAAGATGCATATGTATATACAGGAAAAGCAAATACAATTGCAATAATATCAGACGGATCTGCTGTTCTTGGTTTAGGAGATATAGGCGCAGCAGCAGCCTTACCAGTAATGGAAGGAAAGGCTTGTTTATTTAAAAAATTTGGTGGTCTAAATGCAGTTCCACTTGTTATAAATACAAATGATACGGAAGAGATAATTAAATTTGTAAAACAAGTTTCACCTACTTTTGGTGGTATAAACCTTGAAGATATTTCATCTCCAAGATGTATAGAAATTGAAACCAGACTAAAAGAAGAGCTAGATATACCAGTTTTCCACGATGACCAACATGGTACAGCAATAGTTACAATTGCTGCTTTAATAAATTCCCTAAAACTTGTAGGAAAAAAACCTGAAGATTGTAATGTAGTAATTTCAGGAGTAGGTGCTGCAGGTTCATCTATAGTAAGAATGTTAAATGATTTTGGAATAAATGATATTTTTGCCTTTAACTCAAAAGGAATATTAAAAGAAAGCGAAGAATATTCAAAAGATTTATATAATAAACTTGCTAGAGAAACTAACAAGGAAAATAAAGACTATAGTTTGGAAGAGGCTATGAGAAATGCTGATATCTTTGTAGGAGTATCAGTACCAAATAAGATAAGTAAGGAAATGGTAAAATCCATGAAAGATAATCCTATAATCCTTGCTATGGCAAATCCAGATCCAGAAATAACCTATGAGGATGCAAAAGAAGCAGGAGCTAGGATAGTAGGAACAGGTAGAAGTGATTATCCTAATCAAGTAAACAACGTTCTAGCTTTTCCAGGTCTTTTTAAAGGAGCTCTATCAGTTCATGCTAGCGCCATAACTGAGAAAATGAAAATTACAGCAGCAAGGGCTATAGCAAGCTTAATATCAGATGAAGAGCTTAAGGATGATTACGTTATACCATCTCCATTTGACATGAGAGTTGCTGATGTAGTGGCAAAAGCTGTTGCAGATTGTGCTAAAGAAGAAGGTATAAGTCAAAAATAAGCATTTATATTTTTAAGATAAATAAAGCTATATATTTAAATTTAATGGGACTGTTGCAAAATTATGAATTTCTAACGTTGCATCATTAAAAGTTACTCACAGACAATTTGAGAATATCTTGCCACTTAAGTAGGTAAATTGTAGTGGAGGAGTTTGTAATGATTTTGAACGATTAATTCATTCTGCAACAGTCCCATTTAATTTTCTATATACTTATAGGGAAAGTTTGACTACAACTACTAATTTAACAATTTACTTTAATAAATTCTTTGCTTGACTTTTTATCATTCTTTATTGTATTATTATGTAAATAAAATATAAAAATGGAGAATAATATGAAAAAAGAGAAAAAGAAACCTAATACTATACAGGCTATGTCACCTTTAGTTGTAATGATTGTTCTTTTAACTATTGGTGTTGGTATATTAAAACTTAGGGCAGAGCCAATAATTTTACTTTGTACTATTTTTGCAAGCATTATTGCAATGAAATTGGGATATACTTGGGAAGAACTTCAAGTTGGAATTATAGAAAAGATTTCAAGAGCCCTCCCAGCAACTCTGATTCTATGGTCAGTAGGATTTCTTATAGGGGCATGGATGTTTTCAGGAACTGTACCTATGATAATTTATTATGGGGTACAAATTATGAATCCTAGATTCTTATATTTAAGTGCCTTTTTAATTACAGCAGTCCTATCAACTGTTACAGGAACCTCTTGGGGTTCAGCAGGAACAGTTGGTGTTGCTATTATGGGAATTGCTCAAGGACTTAATATGTCCTTACCTATAACTGCAGGAGCAGTAGTTGCAGGAAGTTATTTTGGTGATAAGTTATCACCTTTTTCAGATACTACAAATCTAGCTCCACTTGCTGCAGGTTCAAATCTTTATGAACATATAAAACATATGCTTTATACTACAATTCCCGCATCAATAATTTCAATGATAGTTTATCTTATTGTAGGACTTAGGGCTGATGTAACTGTCACAAGTAGTGAGTCTGTAGCCCTAATTCAAAATCAACTTTCTGGAATTTATAATTGGAATATTTTACTTATCTTACCAGTTATTATTATGCTTGTAGGATCTATACTTAAGTATCCAACACTTCCAACCATGGTAGTAAACTCTTTAGTTTCAGTTGTAATAGGTGTTCTTGTCCAAGGTTTCAGTCTTAAGGATGGATTTATTTCTATGATAAATGGATTTAATATTGAAATGACAGGTTTTCAAGCTAATATCATTGATGATATTCAAACCCTTATAAATCGAGGTGGGGCTGTTTCTATGACAACCACTACAGTTTTGGTGTTTTGTTCAATGGGATTTGCAGGTGTCATGTCAACATCTGGCATGCTTGATGTAGTTTTAGATGCAATACTTAAGAGAGTTAAGTCTACTTTTGGAGTTATCTTATCAACTATAGCATCTTGTTTTACAGTTGCTTTTGTTACAGGAAATTCTTATCTTTCAATTCTTATACCAGGAGAATTATTTAGAAAAATTTATCTTGAAAGAAATCTTCATCCTAAAAATCTTTCAAGAACTTTAGAAGATTCAGGTACAGTTTTAGTTCCACTTATACCATGGTCTGCAGCAGGAGCATATATGACTGCTACCTTAGGGGTTGAAACCTTAGCCTATCTTCCATGGGCTATATTAAATTACACAGGAATAATGATGGCTATAATACTTGCCTTTACTGGAATTGGTATAACAAAAATAAGTGATAAGGAAAAGGAAGAATTTTTGAAAATAGAAAGAGAAAGCAAATGATTTTAATTAAAAATATAAAAATTGTAGGAGATAAGTCTCTTACAAATATCTATATTGCCAATGATAAGATTTTAGATATTAGTGAGGATGATAAGAAATATCCTGTAGATTGCATATATGACGGAAAAGAAATGATAGTTATTCCAGGACTTATTGACCAACATATTCACATTACAGGTGGTGGTGGAGAAGGGGGATTTAATACAAAAGTTCCCGAAATTTCTTTATCAAAACTTATAGAAGCTGGTATTACAACAGTAGTCGGTCTTCTAGGAACTGATTCAGAAACTAGAAGTGTAGAAAACTTAGTTGCTAAATCTCTAGCTTTAACTAAGGAAGGAATAAAGACTTATAGTTTAACAGGATCTTATGCTTATCCTAGTCCGACTATAACAGGTTCTATAAAAAAAGATATTATATTTATTGATCAACTCATAGGAGTCAAGATCGCAGTGAATGATCATAGGGATTCTAGCCTTGATTATAAAGAACTTCAAAGAATAGGAGCTGATGCTAGGGTTGCTGGAATGATTTCAGGAAAATCAGGTCATGTTACAATCCATATGGGAGGGGGTAAGTTTAATTTTAAACTAATAGATGATGCTTTAAAACATTCAAATCTACCTATAGGATGTTTTAGACCAACTCATGTAAATAGGGAACTTTCACTTTTTGAAGATGCCTTAGACTTTGCTAAAAGGGGTGGCTATATTGATCTTACCTCTGGAATGGGTAAGGATTATCTAAATGATGCATATGCTTATAAGAAAGCAAAAGATAAGGGGGTTTTAGAAAAAATAACCTACTCATCTGATGGATATGGATCTTGGTCAACTTATGATGATGATGGAAATCTTTTAGATATAGGCTATACTCCAGTTAATACAGGGATTATTGCTATAAAAGAGATAGTAAAGTCAGGAGAAAAATTAAAAGAAGCCATAAAGCCTTTTACTATAAATGTAGCCAAGGCTTTAAAACTTGATAGGGAAGTAGGAAAAATAAAAAAAGATTATAAAGCTAATCTCCTACTTCTTGATGAAAATTTAGATATAAATACAGTGATTTCAAATGGGTTATTTATGATGAAAGATAAAAAAATTGTAAGAAAAGGAACCTATGAATAAAAATAGCAAGGCAGATAGATTTTGATCTAGATTGCCTTGCTATTTTTATTCAAATAAAGTTAAATATTTGCCATATCCTTTTTCTTCAAGTTCATCTTTGGAGATAAATATAAGACTTGATCCATTTATGCAATATCTTAGCCCACCAGTCTCTTTTGGTCCATCAGAAAATACATGACCTAGATGGCTTTCTCCATCTTTTGACTTAACTTCAGTTCTTACCATACCATGAGATAAATCCTCAAATTCATCTATATTATCTTCAAGTGGTTTGGTAAATGAAGGCCAACCACATCCAGCATTGAACTTATCCTTTGATGAGAATAAAACTTCACCAGAAATCTTATCTACATATATTCCATCTTCAAAAAAATTATCATATTTACTAGAAAAAGGCTTCTCTGTAAGTGAATTTTGTGTAACTTCATAAGATAGCTTATCAAGCTCTTTTAATCTTTCTTTTTTTAAATCTTTATCCATAATATCCTCCTTGTATATTTTACTTAAAAATAAAAATTTATCCAAGTATTACTTTAAAATTATAATAAATTCTGATACAATATTATAAAAATATAGGGAGAAAATTATGGAAAAAAATATATTGGCTGATCATGCAAGATGGCCAAACCTTGAAGATTCAATCTTTAAAGTTGGCGGTGAAGCAAAAAAAGCTATAGAGGAAAAGGGAAGAGAAAAGATTATTAATTCAACTATAGGAGCCCTTATAGATGATGATGGAAAACTGATTGCTTTTGATAGTGTATACGATACTTTAAAAAATATGGATAAGAGATCTATAGCAAGTTATGGAGCAATAGAGGGCGATAAGGACTTTTTAGAAGGTGTTATATCTAAATGTTTTGGAAACTATAGACCAGAAGGATTTATTAGGTCTATTTCTACAGTAGGTGGTACAGGTGCAGTAAGACATGTATTTTGGTCACTTCTAGGTGAAGGTGATTATGTAATCTGTCCTAATTGGTATTGGCCTGCCTATATGACTATGTGCGAAGAATTCAATAGAAAGTTTAAGACATATGAATTTTTAGATAAGGACTTTAATTTTAATATTGAAGCATTTAAGCTAGCCCTTGATTATGCTCTTGATAAAAGAGATAGGGTAGTTTGTGTATTTAACTCACCTGCTAACAATCCTACAGGTTTTACTATTGATGATTCAATGTGGGATAAGATTATAGATATTATTAAAGATAGGGCAAAAGAAGGAAAGTATATAACAATTCTTCTAGATGTAGCCTATATAGAATTTGCAGGAGATGGCTCTCAAAAGAAATTTTTTGAGAAATTTTCATACTTACCAGAAAATATACTTACTACAGTTGCATATTCTATGAGTAAATCATATACAGCCTATGGTCTTAGAGCAGGAGCTTGTATAATTATATCTAAGAAAAAGGAAATAGCAGATTCTGTATTTAACTCAATGAAACATTCAAATAGGGCAACTTGGTCAAATATAACTCACGTTGCTATGACTCTGCTTACAGAAATTGAAAAAGATAAGGAAAAATCTAAATCTTATAAGGATGAGCTAGAGAAATATAGGATTAAACTTCAAAAAAGAGCCGATGCTTTTATGGAAGCTTCTAAAGAAGTAGGGCTTATTACACTTCCTTATTTTGGTGGTTTTTTCATATCTATTCCATGTGATGGATCAGATGAAATCGCAGAAAAGCTTAAGGAAAATGATATATACATAGTAGCAAATAAACAAGGCCTAAGATTTGCAGTTTGTGCTGTAAGTGAGGATAAGTGTAGGATAAGTCCAAAGCTTATAAAGAATGCGATTGATTTTATAAATAAATAAATTTTATAATGTATTAAAAAAGTGGATGTTAAAGAATGAATTAATCTTTGTAACATCCACTTTTTTATTAGTCTTCAATTTCTTTAATAAGCTCAAATAGTTCTATAGCAGCAGCTCTTGGTCCTATAAATTGCATATTTTCTAGTCCCAATTGAGTTTTTATAGTACCTACTTTTACCTTATTTTTATATAGTGTATCAAAGTATAAATCTAGAAGTTTATCACATTCTTCTCTTTTTTGAACAGGTCCAAATGGATTTGCAAAGTAGGTTTGTACAAGTCCTGTTTCAGTTGTAGTTCCTTTAGCAAGTCTTCCTCCTCTTTTAAATACTCTTAAAGCTTCAGATTTTTTGTCAAGTAATTCGATTGACTTAGCATTTTCCAAAACTGCTGAGTAGTTATCGGCATAAAGGAAAAAATCAACTTCATATCCCTTATTTATTTCATCAAAACTTGCAACAGGCATTATAAGTCTTGAGTTTACCTTATCAGGATTCATGAAAACTGACCTATCGATTTGCTTAAATGCATAGCCTGCATCTAGGTCGTCAAGTCTTACAAAAGCACCAATTTCTGTACCATAAGCATATACTTTTCCATTTTCAATTCTAAAAGAACCCATATCATCAAATACTATAGTAAGCTCTTTAATATAATCTTTTGCGAGAGTTCTGAAAGCTTCTATAGATTCACTTTTTCCAGCTCCTGAATCTCCTAATATAACTATATTTACAGTCTTGTTGTTTTGTAAAACTACAGAAAGCCCTGCACCATGAATTGGCAAATAGCCCTTTTTGATGTTGATAACATTGTTTAAAGTTAAAACCATTTTTTTAAGGTAGCCAAAATAATCAATCTTATCTGAATAAGCGATATATCCTACATAAAGTTCATTTTCCTTATCATAGTAGAAAGAATTTTTCCTTTCTCCCTTATCTTTTGGTCCATAGATATATATTGCATCTGGTTTTTCATTTTCTATATCCTTTACTTCTGCAAGCTCAAAGAGATTTGATGCAGAAACCCCATGAGTAAGCAAGTCTCTGTGAAAATAGATGTATATTAGGT
This sequence comes from Anaerococcus porci, assembly GCF_009696575.1. GTDB lineage: Bacteria > Bacillota > Clostridia > Tissierellales > Peptoniphilaceae > Anaerococcus > Anaerococcus porci. The sequence continues at coordinate 131,955 of NZ_VULQ01000006.1, forward strand.
TATCACCAACCTTGGCTGGATAGCAGAAAAAGTGAGGATAATTTATATTAGTATCCAAGACTGGATTTTTATATACTTCTTCAAACACACCATCCCTTTTATTAGACTTAGTATAGGTAATATAAGGAGTTTCTATCATAACTTGGGTGATAAAAGGAATCTTATTTAAATTATTATAAATTTCTGGCAAGTCCTTATTAAAATACCTAATCATAATTGAAGCATCACAGGCAGCTGGAACTTGTCTATAAACCTTTGGCCAAGCACCTGTTATATTCATTTCAATTCTTCTATATGACTGAAGAATCAGATTTTTTAGTTTTTCATTAAGCTCAACAAAATTTACAACTCCAACCCCTCGAGAGTCTTTTTTTTGCTCAATTATTGAATATCTTTCCAGATTTCTCCAATAGTCATAATATTCTTCAACTATTTTTAAAACACCTTCTTTTTGTTCATCAAGCTTATGATATTTATTAATCTTTGATGATATTTCTTCTATATTCATAACTGTAAGAAGCTTTAATATATCTACTAACTCTATTGCTAGATTTTCTACAGATGAATTAATAAAAAATTGCTCTATGTATGCATAAACTCTAGATGATTCATTTTTATGGTAGGATATAAATGACTTAGTTAAATCGAGAAAAGATTTACTATCTAATAGTTCATCCACATCATTGAAAAATTGCTCAGAAAAATTAAGTATGACCTTATTTCCTGTTATTGAAAATTCTTTACTCATATTATCTCCATTCTTTTCTATTTTTATTGATAATTTTTATTAATTATATAACAAAGTAGAGTGAAAAACAAGAATAAAAAAAAGCAGGATAAATCCTGCAAAATTAAATAAATACCGTTTGAATTAAAAACATATAAACAAAAGTTCCAGCTGCAATTGATAAGAGTAGGTTTTTTTTCCATAAATGCAGCAAAATTACAACAATAGATGCGATGATTTCTGGTATCCCATAAAATGGAGATGAAAGATTTGTATCTTTTAAGGCATATACTACCAACAGTCCCATTATAGATGCAGGAAGATATTCTCCAAGATAATCTATTATATCAGGGACCTCCTTATTTTTAAGAAGAAAAAAGGGAACAGCCCTTATTACAAAGGTAACTAGGCTTGCCGTTATGAGTATTTTAATAAAATTTTGCATAGTTGTTTTCCTCGATTTGCTTTCTGAAAAAAAGAAGAACTATAACAATTATAACTATTGATGGGATCATAAAACTACCACTTCCAAATATTAATAAGCATATAAAAGGAATAATAATACCAATAATTGAAGGTATTACCTTTTTAGGCTCTTTTATATTTCCAACAAAAAGTGCCATAAACATGGCTATTAAGACAAAATCTAGTTCTTTTGTATTAATATCAAAAAAGTCTCCAAAAAGTCCTCCAAGAAAACATGCAAAAACCCAATATATATAGCTTAAAATTTCAATAGCAAGGATAAAATCTTCTCTTTTTACATTTTTTGGTGTTTTAAGGCTTGTTATAAGGGCAAAAGCTTCATCACTTAGGCCGTGTATAAAGAAAAGTTTGTGTTTTGTCTTTTTAAAAGGTCTTATAAGTGTAAGACCATAAAAGAGATATCTTATGTTTATAGACAAGCTAAATATAGCTATCGATATTAAAGAAATTGGATTTGCAAAAATCGGTATAAGGGCATATTGCAAACTTCCAGCATATATTACAGCTGAAATAAGGCCTGTTTGTATGGCGGATAAACCTACTTCACTAGCTAGTAAACCAAAGGCTATTCCTAAAAATAAGTAACCTAAAAGAATTGGTACTGTATAAGGAAAGGCCTTTTTAAATGCGATTTTCATTCTTTCTTTATTCCTCTCTTATATAAATATTTTTATAAATTTATATAATTATATCACAATTATAAGTGATTTGCTATTTATTTGCTAAGTTATTATAAATTAGATAAGAATATATAAATGAAACTATAATTGTTAAAATAAAAAGGCTTGTTAGTAGTATAAAGGCAATCTTTACTGAAAATCCTAAAATTATCAGGCTAAAAACTCCATTTATAAAAAGTAAGAGTCCAGAAAGCTTTTGAGTTTTTTTCCAAACATAGTCATTTTCTAAGGCCCATGGTGTTCTTATTCCAAGAGTATAGTTTCTCTTTATTCTTGGCATGAAAACTCCACTTATAGCTATAAAAACAGCTATAACCGCTACGATTATCCTTCCTACATTTAAAGATGGGTCAAAAGTTTTTCTTATAGTTAGGCCAATTATAAGAAGATTAAGTATAGGAATTATTAACAAGCTTATATGTTTGTAGGACTCATCATGTTCATTTCTTTTAGGATCTAGGGTTAATATAAAATAAAGAGCAAGGTAGACTAGAACCATAAATATAACTATAAACAATAGAGCATTAATTTTTTTGGCATAAATATCAACCTGCCAGTCAAAATCATAGTGAACAGGAATTCTTACAGGCAACCTATCATAATAAATAATTGCAAGAATTATTGATATAAGAAATAAAATAAATGATAGTAATAAATTTTTCCTATTTTCTTTCATAAATTCCTCCTTTTATAATATAATTATAGCTATTTTTTAAATAAAAGTATACAATATTAGAGTATGAATATCTTATATAAAAAGAAAGGAAGATTATGAGAGAATTTGATGTAGTTGTAGTAGGAAGTGGTGCTGCTGGTGCTTTTATGGCTTATGAGTTTAATAAGCTTGGCACAAATAAGTCTGTTTTAATAATAGATGGAGGTAGGAAAGTAGACCAAAGAAAATGCCCAATTACAGAAGGTAAGGTAGATTATTGTATAGGATGTAAGCCTTGCAATATAATGTATGGCTTTGGTGGTGCAGGTACTCTTTCTGATGGAAAATATAATATAACTACTAATTTTGGTGGTGACTTACATAACTACATAGGCGAAAAAAAGGCCTATGATTTAATGGAGTATGTTGACTCAGTCCTTATGAGCTTTGATAAGGGAGATGCTAAATTATATTCTACTGACAATACTAACTTAAAAAGTGAATGCTTAAGAAATGATCTCCATCTTCTTACAGCAAAGGTTCGTCATTTTGGTACAGAAAGAAATAGGGAAATCTTACAAAAAATTTATAATCAAGTTAAAGATAAAATAAACTTTGAATTTATGACTATGGTAGAAGAAGTTGAATTTAAAGATGGATTCTACTATGTTCATACGAATAAAACAGAAACTATTAAATGTAAGTATCTAGTTCTTGCAGCAGGAAGATCAGGTTCTAAGTGGATATCAGATACTTGCCAAGAGTTTGATGTAAATTTAATGAAAAATAGGGTTGATATAGGGGTTCGTGTTGAAGTTCCAGCAGAAGTTTTCAAACACATAACAGATCAAGTTTATGAGGCAAAGATAGTTTATCAAACTAAGCAATATAATGACCTTGTAAGGACATTTTGCATGAATCCATATGGAGAAGTTGTTACAGAAAATACAAATGGAATTATTACAGTTAATGGTCACTCCTATGCAGATCCTGCCTTAAGAACTGAAAATACAAACTTTGCCCTATTAGTTACTAATAAATTCACAGAACCATTTAAGGATTCAAATGAATATGGTGAATCAATAGCTAGAGTTTCAAATATGCTAGGTGGGGGAGTTTTAATGCAAAGATTTGGTGATCTTATCAAAGGAAGAAGATCATCAGAAAGAAGAATGAAAAAATCATTCTTAAAACCAACCTTAAATGCAACGGCAGGAGATTTATCTCTAGTTATGCCAAAAAGGCAATTAGACGACATAATAGAAATGATTTATGCTCTAGATAAGATTGCTCCAGGTATGGCAAATGATGATACTTTACTTTATGGAATAGAAGTTAAGTTCTATAATTCAGTAGTTGAAGTTGATGAAAATTTCGAAACAAGTAAAGAGAACCTATTTTGTCTTGGAGATGGGTCAGGAGTTACACACTCGCTTTCCCAAGCTTCAGCATCAGGGGTTCTTATGGCAAGAATATTAAATGAAAGAGATTAGTTTAAATGAAATACCTTTATAGGCATATAGAAAAGAAAGATGGAATAGTTTTAAGGGGAGTTGTTAATACACCAGATGACTTTGATTCAAGTAAAAAATATAAAACAGCTCTTTTCTACCATGGTTTTTCTGGAGATAGGGATGGATCACATTGGTTTAGGATTTTAAATTCAAGATATTTAACAAAAAAGGGATATGTTTGTATAAGATTTGACTTTTCAGGTACTGGAGAAAGTGATGGTTCATTTTATGATATGACACTAACAAGGGAGCTTGATGAGGCAAGAATTATTTATGATTTTACTAAAAACTTAGACTTTGTGGATGATAGCAATATTTACTTTATAGGTCATTCTATGGGTGGTGTTATAAGTATTCTCCTAGCAGATGAACTAAAACCAAAAAAGATGAGCCTACTTGCTCCAGCAAGTGATATGAACAATCTTGAGCTTTTGAAAAAAACTGCCCTAAATCTTTATGATTATATTGATGAGAAAAATAGAGATAAAGATTTAAGCGATATAGAAAAGGTAAAGAAACTAGTTAGTATAAAAGATTTGGATGTTGGAGGACTTAGAATTCATAAGAATTTTCTTTTTGATATAATGGATTATGACATATATAAAAAAGCAAGTTTATATAAAGGTGAAGTTCAAATTATAAGGGGAGATCTTGATGATGTTGTTTTGGATGAGTCTAATATCAAACTAAATAGGTGTTTTAAAAATTCAAACTACCATGTTCTTGAAAATACTGATCATTCATTTACAAATTATGATCAAAGAATGCTCTTGTTTGAAATGATGTATGAATTTTTTGAAAAATAAAATTTGACAATAAAATAAGAATCTTGTATCATAACAAAAGAGAGTTAAAGAAGTACCCAATACTCACCTGCCGACAATTGTGTCTTCAGGTTACAATCTCTATTAGAAGAAATTTCTAATATATTATTGATTTATTATGGGTACTTTTAGTACCCATTTTTTTATGCATATATTCGGAGGGAACATTATAAAAGATTTAAAAATTAATGAAGAAATAAGAGACAATAAGCTTAGACTAATTGATGAAGATGGAGAACAAATTGGTGTAGTATCTAAAAATGAAGCCTTAGATAGGGCTTTTGATAAACATTTGGATCTAGTATTAATGTCACCAAATGCTAAGCCACCAGTTGCAAGAATCATGGACTATGGTAAATATAAGTACGAACAAGAGAAAAAAGCTAAAGAAAACAAGAAAAAGCAAAAAACTATTCAAACTAAAGAAACAAGATTTAGCCTTAATATCGAAGATCATGATTTAGCAACAAAGGCAAATCAATCAAAGAAATTCCTTGACAATGGAGATAAAGTTAAGGTTTCTGTTAGGTTTAAGGGTAGAGAATTGGGTCATAAAAACTTAGGCTATGATTTATTAGATAAATTTATAGAAATGGTTGGAGATAGTGCTAAAATTGATAAGAAACCTCAAATGGAAGGTAGATCACTTGTACTATTCATCTCACCTAATAATGAAGAAAAATAGGAGGCTAACATGGCTAAAAACAAAATCAAAACTAAAAGAGCAGCTGCTAAAAGATTTAAAGTTACAGGCAGTGGAAAAATAAAAAGATATAAGGCTTATAAAGGACACCTTACAGCTAAAAAATCACCAGCAAGAAAAAGAAGATTAAGAAAATCTACAATTGCATCTAAGGGTGATCAAAAGAACATCAAGGTATTATTAAACATCTAATAGGGGGATTAAATGGCAAGAGTTAAAAGAGCAATAAATGCAAAAAAAAGACATAAAAAAGTTTTAAAACAAGCTAAAGGTTACTTCGGTTCAAAATCATTACTTTTCAAAACTGCTAACCAAGCTGTGATGAAATCTTTACAATATGCTTATATTGGAAGAAAAAGAAGAAAAAGAGATTTCAGAAAGTTATGGATTGCTAGGATCAACGCTGCTGCTAGAGCAAATGGAACAAGCTATTCAAAGTTGATGGGTAATCTTAAGAAAGCTAACATTGAAATCAATAGAAAGATGCTAGCTGAAATAGCAGTATCAAATCCTGAAGAATTTACAAAATTAGTAGAATTAGCTAACCAAGCTGCTTAATGATTATAAAATCAGATTCTAACGAAAAATATAAATATATTTATAAATTAAAAAAGAAGAAGTATAGGAAAAAATATGGGGTCTTTGTAGTAGAATCTATAAAAATAGTAGAACAAATTCCTCCTGATATGGAGCTTTTGTTTATATTCGTAAATGAAGATATGAAAGATTTTCAAACAGACTATCCTAAAATAGTTTTTTCTAATAGTCTTTTTAACAGACTTTCAAGTCTTGAAAATCCTGAAGGAGTTTCAGCTTGTCTAAAGATTAAGGCCCCTAAACATATTTCTTCAAAAAAAGTACTATTATTAGATCACTTACAAGATCCAGGAAATCTTGGTACCATCATAAGAAGTGCTGAGGCTTTTGGTTTTAAGGATATAATATTATTAAATAATTGTGTTGATATCTATAATGAAAAGACTATAAGAGCTAGTATGGGATCTATTTTTAGGTTGAATTTTTTAGAATATTCAATAAATGAAGTAAAAGATTTGTTAAATGATTACAAGCTTATTTTGGCAGATATGGATGGGAAAAGTTCTGATTGTTTTAAGGATTTTAACAAGATAATTCTTGCTATAGGAAATGAAGCCAATGGGATAGGAAATGATTTAAGAAATCTTACAAATGATTTTATATCTATAAAGATGCAAGGTGAGATTGAATCACTAAATGCAGCTATTGCTGCATCAATATTAATGAATAATTTAGCCAAAGCGGACTAAAGCTATACTATCCAAGCAAAGCAAGTGGTAGATGATGAGAGGCCACCTTGTAACGGTATAGTAATTCACCGCCCAGCTTTGATACGAAACTAAGTAGTTGATACGGTTACGCGTTATAGTTATTAAGTGGGTTATTTATAACCAAATTAGGTGGTACCGCAGGCTAGTCTGTCCTTTTATAGGGCAGTTTTTTTGTACCAAAAATTATTGGAGGATTATATGAAAGAAGAATTAAAGGCCTTGGTAGAAGAAGCTACAAAGGCAATAGAAGAAAAAACAGACCTTAAATCCTTAGAAGAGTTAAGGGTTAAGTATTTAGGAAAAAAGGGAAAGATTACAGCTTTTAAGAAAAATATTTCCAAACTTCCAAACGAAGAAAAACCAATGGCAGGAAAGCTTATAAATGAAACTAGTAGAGAAGTTGAAAAAATACTAGAAAAGAGAAAAGAAATAATAAAAAAAGAACTTCTAGAAAAAAAGATAAAGGAAGAAAAGATAGATGTAACTGCAAATTTTGACATCTATGAAACTGGACATTTTTCAGTTATAAATCAAACTATGGCTGAACTTGAAGAAATATTTCAAAATATGGGATTTGATGTAGTAGAGGGGCCAGAAATTGATACTGTAAAAAATGTATTTGATGATCTTAACTCACCTAAAAATCACCCTTCAAGATCTCTTTCAGATACTTTCTATATAGATGAAGATACTCTTCTTCGTCCACATACATCTAGCATGCAAATTCGTGTTATGAATGAAGGAAAACTTCCGATTAAGATGGTATCAGCAGGAAGAGTATTTAGAAACGACGAAGTCGATGCAACTCACTCACCAATGTTTCATCAATTGGAATGTTTAGTTGTAGATGAGAATGCATCTCTTGCAAATCTTAAATCAACACTTGAAACATTTATAAAAGAAATGTTTGGCAATGACATGAAGATGCGTTATCGTCCTCACCATTTTCCATTTACAGAACCATCACTTGAAGTTGATGTAACTTGTCCATCATGCGGTGGCAAGGGATGTCCTGCTTGCTCAAATACTGGATGGTCAATGGAACTTTTAGGTGGAGGAATGGTTCATCCAAATGTATTAGAAAATTGTGGAATAGATAGTGAAAAATATACTGGTTTTGCCTTCGGTCTTGGAGTTGATAGAATTGCCATGGTTAAGTATGGACTAGATGATATTAGATTACTATTTGATAATGACAAGAGATTTATTAAACAATTCTAGGAGGAGAAATGTTAGTACCTTTAATTTGGCAAAAAGATTATATAAAATTAGATAAAGATTTAAAGACAATAACAGATAGACTATCAGAAACAGGTTCACATGTTGAAAGTGTATATACCATTTCTGATAAACTTGAAGGACTTGTAGTAGGAAAAGTTTTAAAACAAGTAAAGCATCCAAATGCAGATAAATTACAAGTTCTAACTATAGATATAGGAAGTGAAATCACTATAGTAACCTCAGCTAAAAATACTAAAGAGGGAGATTATCTTATAGTTATAAAATCTGGTTCTACTATTAATGGACAAAAAATAGATGATCATGATTTTTTTGGAATAACAAGCCAAGGTATGCTCACTTCATATAAGGAAATAGGATATGATGATTCTCTTATTGAAAAAAAATCAAAGGATGGAGTTATTGTACTATCTTCTGAATTTAAGCCTGGAACACCTGCAATTGAAGTTTTATATTCAAACACCCCAGTAATTGAGTATGAAATTACTCCAAATAGACCTGACTGTTTATCTATAATAGGAATGGCAAGAGAATCTGCAGCATCATTTAATAGTAAGATATCCTATCCATCAATAGATTATCCTACTGTATCTGATAAAAAGGAAGATTACTTTAAGAAAATTGAAATTAAATCAGATAAGTGTAAAAGATATACAGGAAGAATTGTAAAAAATGTTAAAGTAGGAGAATCTCCACAATGGCTTAAAAACTTATTAATGCTTGCTGGTATGAGACCTGTAAATAACATAGTAGATATAACAAATTTTGTAATGCTTGAAACAGGCCAACCACTTCACGCTTATGACCTTGAAAGTCTTGCTGATAGAAAAATTATAGTAAGAGATGCAAAAGAAGGAGAGCTCATAAAAACATTAGATGGTGTAGAAAGAAAACTTAACTCAGATGTACTTCTTATAGCTGACGGAAAAGAGGCTATAGGTATTGCAGGAATTATGGGTTCGATGGATAGCGAAATTACAGAAAACACAAAGACTATCCTACTAGAATCTGCAAACTTTGATTCAGATAATATTAGAAAGTCATCTAAAAGTTTAAATCTAAGAAGTGAAGCGAGTTCAAGATTTGAAAAACAAATTTCAGTAGAAAATTCTGAATTTGCATCAAAAAGAGTAATGAAATTAATAACAGATTTAGGACTTGGAGAAGTGCTTGAAGATAGCTTTGATGAAGGTTATAAAAATAGCGAAGAAAACGAAGTTAAACTTAGGATATCTAGACTAAATAGTTTAATAGGACATGAATTTTCTAAGGATGAAGCTATAAGTTATCTTAAATCCTTAGAATTTGAGGTAAGGGATTTAGATGAAGACACAATAATAGCGAAAATCCCTCATTTTAGGATGGATATTTCTATAGAAGCTGATCTTATAGAAGAGATTGCAAGGCTATATGGTATGGGAAAAGTTATTTCAAAACCACTATACTCATCACTTCAAAGAGGAGAGAAATCTCCTATGAGATTATTAAAAGATGATTTAAAACTCAATCTTTTTGGTCAACAATTTTCAGAAATCACAACATACTCATTTATATCACCAAAGGAATATGATAAGCTAGGTATAAATGAGGACTCAAAACTTAGAGATTTTGTAAAAATAATTAATCCTTTGGGAGAAGACTACTCTGTAATGAGGACTACCTTACTTGCAAACATGCTCACTACAATCTCAAAAAACCTATCTTATAAACAAAAAGATTTAAGATTTTATGAAATTGGTACAAGTTTTATAAAAACAGGTGAGAAACTTCCTTCAGAAAGACAATACCTAAGTATGGGACTTTACGGAAATTACACTTTTTATAATCTTAAGGATTTCTTTATAAAGGCCATGGCAAGAACCGGATTTAGAGGTTTTGAATTTAAAACTGAAGAAAATGTCAAAGCTTTCCATTCAGGACGTTGTGCCAATATTTATTTTGATGGAAAAAAGATAGGAATAATGGGTCAAATATCTTATGAAAGTCTTGAAGCCTATAATATCAAAGGACTTGCTTTAGCATTAGAGATAGATCTCTCATTAATTGCTGATAAAAGACTTACAGATATAAGATACAAGCCTTTAGATAAGTATCCATCAAGTTTACGTGACTATTCGTTTATTTGTGATATAAATGTAGAAAGCAGGAAGATTGAGGATATAATAATAACTAGAGCAAAAGGTCTTGTAAGAAGTATAGAAATATTTGATATTTACCAAGGTGAACAAATTGAAGAAGGTAAAAAATCAATCTCATATAAGGTGGCTTTCGGTAAAAGCGATAGGACACTAAAAGATGAGGAAGTTGAAAAAATTGAAAAAGAATTTTTAAAGGATTTGGAAGAAAAAGACGTTGTTTTACGTAGTTAGGAGAAAATGTGGCAGAAAAAATCAAGGTTAATATTGCTGGCATGGATTACACTTTAACTAGTGAATTAGACAAGACTCAAATACAACAAATAGCAGCTTATGTTGACAAAAAAATTAAAGAAGTTGACAATGATAAGCTTACACGTGAAAATCAATTATTACTTGCAGCCCTAAATATAACAGATGAGATGTATAATCTCTTAATAAAACATAAAAAATTAAAAGATGAGGCTAAAGAGCCTATAGAAAAGTATCCAAGGCTAAGGGATGATTACCAATCCTTAATTATGGATTATGAGAAAGTTAAAGCTGACTTTGAAAAATCTAAAGATGATTTTATGGAATCTATGAAAAAAATAGACGATCTAAATTCAGTTATTAATAAGATTAAGCAAGAAATTGAGAATAAGGATAAGATTATAAAGTCTAAAGATAATAATCTTAAGAAATTAAGAGAAAACTTACAAAAACTTCAAGATGATAACCTTGACCTTAACAAGAAGGTCAAGGAGCTTGAAAAGGACTTATAATGAGAAATACTGAAATATTAGCTCCTGTTGGTAAAATGTCCATGCTGTATGCAGGTCTTGCCGCAGGGGCTTGTAGCTTTTACTTGGCTCTTGATGATTTTGGGGCGAGAGCCTATGCTAAAAACTTTTCAATTGATAATATAAAGGAAGTAATCGATCTGATTCATCTATTTGATAGGAAGGTATTTATAACTATAAATACCCTAATAAAAGATGAAGAGATGGACAAGGCTTTATCATATCTTGAAAAATTAATTGAGTATGGCGCAGATGGAATATTAATTCAGGATATTGGATTTTACTCTCTAATAAAAGACATAAAAAGAGATGGAGAAAAAAAGATTGAATTTCATGCTTCAACTCAAATGGCAATAAAAGATTATGATGGTGCTAAAGCCCTTAAAGATTTAGGATTTGATAGGATAGTTATAGCAAGAGAAACCCCAATAGATGAGATAAAAAAAATAGCAAAGCTTGAAATAGATACGGAAGTTTTTGTTCATGGCTCACTTTGTGTATCTTACTCTGGGGAGTGTCTTTTATCATCTTATTTAGGTAGAAGGTCTGCTAACAGAGGTAGGTGTGCTGGAATTTGTAGAAAAAAATATAAGCTTATAAATAATGGCAAGGTATTAGGATATGATTACTATCTTTCAATGAAGGATTTAAATACAATAGATAATATAGAAGAGTTAGTAAAAGCAGGAGTAGATTCTTTGAAAATAGAAGGTCGTATGAAGACAGATGAATATGTCTATAATACTGTAAGAAACTATAAAAGTATGCTTGAAGAATCTACATATAATAATGACGAAATAGAAGATATATCAAACAGATCTTATACCAAGGGTTTTATTTTTGGACAAAAAAGAAACTATCTTGCTTTAAGTAATGAAAATAAACATAGGGTTATAGGAAAAGTTTTTGAAAAATCAAAGGATAAGTTTTTTAAGTCAAACTCAAAGCTAAGAAAGGGATCTATCCTTGAGGTTGTAACAAAGAAAAACAAGACCCTACCACTTACCTTAACAAGTGACTTAAATAATGGAGATGTCTTAAAATTAAAAGATTTTAAGGATGCAAAAATAGGCTCAAATATAAGTTTATTAAATTCATCAATTCTTAAAGAAAATTTAGAAGATGGACTAAGTTCCTATAAAAATCTTCCGCTTGATATTTCTTTTGTAGGAAGATTAGGGGAATATCCTAAAATAAGCTTAAGCTATAAAGATATAAAGGTAAATTTTCTTGGAAAGAGTAAAATAGAAAGGGCTAATAAAGTTTCCTTAAGTGAGGAGGATATAAGAGAAAATCTTTCAAAGCTTGGAAACACCATCTATAAGGTAAAAAATATAAATATAAGTATAGATGATAATATCTTTATTAAAAAAAAGGATATAAATGAGCTTAGAAGAAATGCAATTTATATCCTAAATAATAAAAGACTAGAGCCTTATTATAAGAAAAATCCCAACATTAAAAAGAGAAATTTAAAAGAAAATAGGGAAATTAAAAGAGAAAAAAATGTAGAACTCTTATCAAATAATATTGATAGAGGCTTACTTGATGATTTTGATAATGTTTATGTAAGAGCATTTGATAAGTCTTTTTCCGGACTTAATCTTTATTATATATTAGATGCTGATAAGTCCTATAATAAAAAAGAATTAATAAATTATTTATTAGAAAATGGATTTAAAGGAGTGATTTTTAATAATTACAAAGATTTTGTTCTTATAGATGATCTAAGAAAAAATAAGTTAAAAATTAGGATAGGTAGATACTTAAATGTGTTTAATTCCTACTCATTTGACTTTTATGATAAATTTTCTGAAATGATATCATCTTCTGTGGAAAACTCTTTTGAAAATATTAATAAAAACTCTAAAAGATACAAGACTGAGATATTAGCTTATGGACCAATTGAACTTATGAATATGAGAAATTGTCCATTTTCATCCATTAAAAAATGTGGTTTAAATGGTTGTGAAAAATGTATTTTTAATGATTCACAAATAGAAGATGAAGATGGTAATTTATTTGATATAAAAAGAAGTGATTATATATCTAGGATTTATTCAAGAAAAATCACAAAAATTGATTTGAAAAAACTTGAAAACTCAGTATCCTTATTATACTTAGTAAGAAATAATGATGATATTATAAATATTAAAAATACAAAGATTAACAATCTAGGCTATGATAGAGGTGTTATTTAATGCAGACAAAAACTTTAGAAGTCTTAGAATTTGATAAGATATTAGATATGATAAAAGATTATGCTAGAAGTAAGCTTGTATCTGACATGATTTTAAATACAAGACCCATAAATGATAAGGAAAAAATTCAAAGGGAACTAGACCAAACAGGAGCCATGCTTGAAGTCATAGTAGAAAATGGAAATATAGATCTTTTTGGACTTTATGATTTTAACAAAATCATAGGATATGTAAGAAAAAAAGGGGTTCTTGAGCCTGTTGAACTTCTTAAAGTTCTTGATTTATTAAGGTCTAGTGCATATCTTAAAGAGTATGGTGAAAATATTGAAGATTCATATATAAAAGACTTATTTAATAGGATATCTACAGATGATTTTCTTAAAAATGAAATAGAAAGATCTATTATATCTGAAGATGAAATAGCAGATAATGCCTCATCAAATCTTAGGTCAATAAGAAAAAGAAAGACTAAAAAGGAAGAAGAAATAAAAAATAAGCTTTCTTTTTATATATCATCATCTAAATTTGATGATGCTCTTCAAGACAAGGTTGTATCAATTAGAGATGGGAGATACGTTCTTCCAGTAAAGACTAATAAAAAATCAATTTTTAATGGTATTATTCATGATAGGTCAGCAAGTGGAAACACACTTTTTATAGAACCACATACTATAGTTGAATTAAATAACGACCTATCAAACCTTGAAATAGAAGAAAATGATGAGATAAGAAGAATACTTGATAGGCTTTCTAGATTTGTAGAAGGCTTTGATGTAGAGATTTTAGAAAATCAAAAACTTATTGCAAGAATCGACTTCTTACAAGCTAAAGCAAAATTTGCCTTAGCCAATAAATATAGTAAGCCAAATCTTACTGATAAGAAAAAATTAAAGCTAAAAAATGCCATCCACCCACTATTGAAAGGAAATGTAGTTCCTATAAATGTAGAAATGGGAGATGGTTACAATACCTTAATTATAACTGGACCAAACACGGGTGGAAAAACTGTATCTTTAAAGACAGTAGGCCTTGTAAATCTTATGGCTCAGTCGGGATTTTTTATACCATGTGATGAAGATAGTCTTGTAAATATATTTGATGATATATTCTTAGATATAGGAGATACCCAATCTATAGAATTGAGTTTATCAACATTTTCTGCTTCTTTAACCAATATTGTCAAAATAACAGAAAATGTTACAGATAAATCATTAGTATTATTAGATGAGCTAGGTTCAGGAACAGATCCTACGGAAGGTGCAGCTCTTGCTATAGCAATTCTAAACTTTCTTAAAAATAAAAAGGTCATGACTTTTGCAACAACTCATTATTCTGAGCTTAAATATTATGCTCTAGAAAGTGAAGATGTAATGAATGCATCGGTTGAATTTAATATAGAAACCCTATCTCCAACCTATAAATTAATTATAGGCACTCCTGGAAAATCTAATGCATTTGAAATTTCAAAAAGATTGGGACTTGATAGTGAGATTTTGGCTAATGCTAAGTCTTTACTATCTGATGAGAATAAAAACTTCAATACAATATTAGAACAATTGGATAAAAACAAAAAAGATCTTGAAAAGAAAAATAAAGAGATTGAAAGTTACAAGAAAAAGATTAAACAAGCTCGTAATAATCTTCTAGATCTTTCTAAAAAAATAGAAAAACAAAAAGAAAAAATCATAAAAGATGCAGAAGATAAGGCAAATGAAATAATAGATGCGGCGAATGAATCATCTCAAGAGATGCTGAAAATGGCTAAAAAATCTAGAAATGCTAATACATCTAACATTGATAGGTCCTTAAATGAAATTAGAAATAAATACAAATCATCAAGAATTGAAAGAGATGAGAAAAATATAGGACCAAAACTAAGCAAAAATGCCCCAGAAACCTTAAAAGTTGGAGATATAGTAATTATAGAAGGCTTAAATGAAAAGGCTGAAGTTATAGAAGCTCCAGATGAAAAGGGTAATATAAAAGTACAGATGGGTATTTTAAAAATGGAGTCAAATATCAAAAACGTCACCAAGACTAGGTCAAAGGATAAAATAAGGGAAAATATCAACAAAATCTATAAGACGAAAAAGGCTATGTATATATCACCAACTCTTGATTTAAGAGGGCAAAGATATGATGAAGCTTTAAGAAACTTCGATAAGTACTTAGATGATGCAATTTTAGCAGGGCTTGATCAAGCAAAAATCATCCATGGTAAGGGGACAGGTGCCTTAAGAAAAGGTATAAATGATTATCTAAAGAATAACACAAGAATTGATTCATACAGGCCGGGTAATGAAAAAGAAGGTGGATTTGGTGTTACTGTAGTGAAATTCAAATAGAATCTGGAGGATAAATGAGAGATTTAAAAGAAATTATAGCAAATAAGCTATGTGATATGGATTTAGGCATTGAAAAGAGTGCAATATATAAGCTTATTGAAATACCACCTAGAGATGATATGGGAGATTTTTCTTTTCCGTGCTTCTCGTTGGCTAAAACTTTAAGAAAAAATCCTGCTCTTATAGCAAAAGAGATTAAAGAAAAATTAGAAAAGGAAGAAAAGACTTATTTTGAAAAGATAGAAAATCTAAATGCCTATCTTAACTTTTATATTGACAGGAAATTTATACAAAATGAAGTTTTAAATGAAATTTTAGAAAAAAAAGAAGATTATGGAAGGTCTAATATGGGAGAAGGAAAGACTATAGTATTAGATTTTTCATCTGTAAATATAGCAAAGCCTTTCCATATAGGTCATATTAGGTCAACAGTTATAGGAGATGCTATTAGGAATATATTTAATTTTCTAGGATACAAGACTGTAGCAAGTAACTATATTGGAGACTATGGTACTCAATTTGGAACTATGATTGCAGCCTATAAACTTTGGGGAGATGATGATAAGCTAAATGAAAATCCCATAAAAGAGTTATTAAACTTATATGTAAGATATAATAACGAGGCGGCTTTAAATGAAGAAATGATGGATGTTGCTAGAGATGAGTTTAAAAAACTTGAAGAAGGAGAAGATGAATCGGTAAGACTTTGGTCTTGGTTTAAGGAAATCTCCTTTAAGGAATTTGATAGGGTTTATAAGTTACTAGATATAGACTTTGATAATTACGATGGAGAATCTTATCATTCTGAATTTATACCAGCTGTTATAAAAGAATTAGAAGAGAAAAATCTTTTAGTAGAATCAGATGGGGCAAAGATTATAGACTTAGGTGAAGATGACTTGCCACCAGCTATTATTATAAAATCCAATGGTTCTTCTGCTTATATAACTCGTGATATTGCTACAGCCATAAATAGAAAAAAAGTTTATGATTTTTATGAAAATTTATATGTTGTTGCAACCCAACAAAACCTACACTTTAGGCAATTATGGAAGATATTAGAGCTTATGGGATATGATTTTTATAAAGATTGTAAGCATATCCCTTTTGGTATGGTAAGTTTAAAAGATAAGACCCTATCAACTAGAAAAGGTCAAGTTGTTTTCTTAGAAGATGTATTAAATAAAGCAATAAATAAAACTAAGGAGATTATGAAAAACAGGGATACTGATATAGAAGATATTGATAAGACATCCAGAATAGTTGGGATAGGTGCTGTTAAATTCCAAGAACTTTACAACAATAGGATAAAAGACTATGTCTTTGATTGGGATGAACTTTTAAACTTTGAAGGAGAAACTGGTCCATATGTTCAATATACTTATGCTCGTGCTAAAGCTGTTTTAAGAAAAGCAGGGGTAGTAGAAATGACTTCTATGGATTTTTCTCTATTAAACTCAGATGAAGAATTCATTTTAATTAAATCACTAAGAAGTTTTGAAGACACAATAGTTAAGGCAAGAGATAGGTATGAACCTTCACTTATTTCAAGAAAGATAATGGAAATATCTCAAAATTTCAATAAATTCTACAATTCATCAAAAATCATGGTGGATGATGAGAATCTTAAAAATCAAAGGCTTGCTCTAGCGCTCGCAACATCGATAGTGATTAAAGTAGGTTTAAGTTTATTAGGTATTAAAACTGTGGAGAAAATGTAATGATGGGAAGAATAAAAGATTTTTTGGAATGTTCAAAGTATGCCTTTACTGAGACTGTTAAAAAATTAAAAAAATCATACATTCTTTTTATCTTTATAGTAATAAGGTCAATGTTTGAAGGAATGAAGGGGATAGTTTTTTTTGATCAATCTTTTGAATCTTCACTTTTTTCATCACTTATTAACTATTTTATAGAGATTACTATCTTATGCTTTATAGCTCAGTCTTTAAGGTCAATTGTCTTATATAATAACACAGGGAAGAAATCTATAGAAAATTCAATCTCAAACTTTTTCTATCTAGTTATGAGTGCTGTATTTTGTATTTATATAATGGAGCTTGTTATAAATAACCTAACACAAGTACTAAGTCCAGGCCTTAGGATTTTGATTTTGTTTTTGTTTAAAATTATAACATCAGCCTTTTTGGAATTAGTTTATATAGAAAATGTTTATGGATTTTCGATTATAGGGGAATCCTTTAGATTTGTTAAAAATAATATTTTAACATGGGGAGTTTATGCAGTAATCTTTACTTTTATTGAAGGAGTTTTAATAAAACAAATAGGCTTAAATGTATTAAATATGTCTAATGAGGCAATATTTATAATGTTACTGGCTCTATGGGATACCTTCTTTTTATTATTTAAAGGAAACTTATTTAAATTTTTAAATAAGCATTCATACAGGCAAAGAAAATTTATGAGAGGTTAAATGAAAAAAATAGATCAATACTTTTTAGATTTTACAGACAAACTTGCATATATTGACTTGAAAAAAGATTCTTCATATGAATTATTAAACAAAACGCCACTTGCTTTATATACTGATGATATGTCAGAAAATATTATAAGTGGAGACTTTGAAAATAGAATAAAACTTAATATAATACTTGATGGGCTTATAATAAATCTTGCCATAGATCCTGATTTCAAGTATAAGCAATCTTATATAAAAATTCTCGAAAACTATTTAGAAAAAATAGGAGCTTATACAGCCCAAAGAGCTTTAAAAATAGGAAATAAAAAACCAGAAAAAGCTCTATTGCTCTTAAGGGGAGGCTATATTATAAATCCCTTTGATAAGTATAATGCCTATAATTATGCAAGAGCTTTGTGGCCTAAAGCATATGAAGATACAAAATATAAGGATGAATTCATAAAAGAGGCTTTAAGAATACTTCAAGAAATAATTTTACAAGATGAAGATTTTCCATTATCATATTATGAATTAGGAAATATCTACCAGAATCTTGGAGAATATATAAAAGCAAGAAGTTATTATGAAAATGCCCTACGTAGAACAGAAGATTTAGATGCAAAAGATGAAATAAGATCTAAAATATCAACTATATTTGATAATGCCGAAATAGAAGAGGCTCTTTATTATATAGGAAAGGGAAACTATGAAAAGGCTATGGGGATACTTACAAGATTATTATCAAAAACAAAAAGAGCAGATGCCTATTATTATCTGGGAGTTTGTTATCAAAATATAGGACAATATGAAAATTCTAGTCTTGCTTTTGAAAACTCCCTTGATAAGGGTGGAGAATTTAGGCAACTTTATAATGACTATTCCATAAGCCTATATGCCTTAGATAAAAAAATAGAGGCAATAGAGATAATTAACAGTGGTCTTAAAAAATATCCAGAAGATCCGAGAATGATCTATAATAGGATACAAATAAATATAGATTTAGGAAATTTAAAAAAAGCAAAAGAAGATATAGATAATCTTGAAACATACGACGACCTATCAGATGAGTTAAGTCGTAATCTACAAATAATAAAAGATCAATTTAACCTAAACTAAGGAAAATCCCCAAATATTCTTGGGGATTTTTTACTTGCCTTAAAGATAAAATAAAAGTATGTTAATAGATGAGATATCGTTTTTTATTTAAGGAGGATTAAATGAAAGTAATTGAAACTAAAAACGCACCAGCAGCAGTAGGAGCTTATTCACAAGGAATAGTAACAAATGGATTTGTATATTCATCAGGACAACTTCCACTAGTTCCAGAAACAGGTGAGTTAATTTCAGATGATATAAAGAAAGCTACAAAAAGATCACTAGAAAATGTTAAAAATATAATCGAAGAAGGTGGATCAAGTATAGAAAAAATAGTCAAAGTAAATATCTTCTTAGCAGACATCAATGATTTTGCTGCTGTAAATGAAGTATATGCAGAATTTTTTGGAGATCATAAACCAGCAAGAAGCTGTGTTCAAGTGGCTCACCTTCCAAAAGATGGTTTATTAGAAATTGAAGCCATAGCTGAAATTTAATAAGTGTTAAGATATGACAATTATAAAAAAGGGTGAAAAAGCACCATTGTTCAATATAAAGGATCAAAATGCAAAAGATGTAAACTTAGAAGATTTCAAAGGTAAAAAAGTAATCCTATCTTCTCATCCATTAGCTTTTACAGCAGTATGTACCGATCAAATGAGATCTCTTGAAAGAAATTTTGATAGAATTCAAGAAAAAGGAGAGACTGTAGTAATAGGCTTATCTATAGATCCTCAACCATCAAAAAAAGCATGGGCAAGTGCTATTAACATAGATAAGGTAAGACTTGCATCAGACTTTTTCCCATTAGGAAAAGTAGCAAAGGCTTATGGTATTTTTAATGAAGAAAATTCTGCTAGTAAAAGAGCTAATATCATTATAGATGAAGAAGGAATTGTTAAGTGGTCAAAAGAATATCCACAAACTGAATTACCTGATATAGAAGAAGTAATAAAAAATTTGTAAAAATATTTGACAAAACAAAATAAAAATAATATACTAATATAGCTATCAAAAAGATAGCTATATTTTATTGATATTAAAAGCCAAATTGTGAAAAGAAAAAAGCAAAGAAGCGAGAGAGCAAGTCAAAATAAAAAAAACAAAAAAAGACTTGACAAAACAAAATATCAAATGTATACTATAATAGTCGTCACTGAGAAAGAAGAGTCAAAAGAAAAGAAACTTGAAAAAAGTTAATAAAAAAATTTGACAAACAATCGAAGACGTGGTAGACTAAAATAGTCAGTAACAGCTGACATATGAACCTTTAAAACAAAATAACTACAACTACAAAGTTAAAATACTTTGAGTAAACCAAACGAAAAAATGACAGAAGTCAAGATCGAACTTTAAATGAGAGTTTGATCCTGGCTCAGGATAAACGCTGGCGGCGTGCATAACACATGCAAGTCGAACGATGAAGGTTTTAAGATTTCTTCGGAATGATTAAAAGTGGATTAGTGGCGAACGGGTGAGTAACACGTGAGTAACCTGCCTTACACAAGGGGATAGCCTTTGGAAACGAAGAATAATACCCTATAAAGTCAAATCATCGCATGATGGAATGACCA
>NZ_VULQ01000007.1 GCF_009696575.1 Anaerococcus porci
GTAAAGAAAATATGGTGACAAAAGCAGAAGGGATACACCTGTATCCATACCGAACACAGAAGTTAAGCCTTCTAACGCCGATGGTACTCGGAGGGAGACCTCCCGGGAGATTAGGAAGTTGCCAAACTTAGAAGTTTTTGTGAAGAATAATTCTTCACAAAAACCCATAAGATAATTTGACAAAAGTCAATACATATTTTATAATTATATATATTGCATGTGCTTAGGTAGCTCAATGGTGGAGCACCCGGCTGTTAACCGGTAGGTTGTGGGTTCGAGCCCCACCCTGAGCGCCAT
The DNA here is from genome assembly GCF_009696575.1 of Anaerococcus porci. Lineage (GTDB taxonomy): Bacteria > Bacillota > Clostridia > Tissierellales > Peptoniphilaceae > Anaerococcus > Anaerococcus porci. The sequence goes on from NZ_VULQ01000007.1 coordinate 298, forward strand.
TTAAAACCCGTCCGGTTCCTGAAGGATTCGTGCGGAGCACTCGCTTTAGCGAGATAAGCCGGGGTGGCGGAACTGGCAGACGCACAGGACTTAAAATCCTGCGGTGGTCAAACACCGTATCGGTTCGATTCCGATTCTCGGCACCAATATCGCGGGATGGAGCAGCTTGGTGGCTCGTCGGGCTCATAACCCGGAGGTCGTAGGTTCAAATCCTACTCCCGCAACCAATTAATTACTCTAAATATAATAAGGCCCTATGGTCAAGCGGTTAAGACACCACCCTTTCACGGTGGTATCCCGGGTTCGAATCCCGGTAGGGTCACCATTTTTAAATTTATCAATTCTAGTTTATTAATTAAAATCATGTATTAGATTTTTGATAATTTTTTGGAAGTATAGCTCAGTTGGGAGAGCATCTGCCTTACAAGCAGGGGGTCACAGGTTCGAGCCCTGTTACTTCCACCATTAAACAAGTCGTCCGGTTCTGAGAAGATTCGAGCGGAGTACAAATTTAGCAAAGCTAGATTTTCTGGCTTAGTAGTTCAGCTGGTTAGAATGCCGCCCTGTCACGGCGGAGGTCGTGGGTTCGAGTCCCATCTAAGTCGCCAAAAGTCCTTTAAGCATTTATTGCTATAAAAGGATAAAGCCTTTGGATTTCAAAAGAGATCCAATGTGCTGATGTAGCTCAATTGGTAGAGCAATTGATTTGTAATCAATAGGTTGTAGGTTCAAGTCCTATCATCAGCTCCAATTTTATTGTGATTCAATAAAATAAAAAATGGTGTAAACCATTATATTTACTTATTTTTAAGAAATACAAATTTTGGGGAAGTTCCAGAGTTGGCCAAATGGGACGGACTGTAAATCCGTTAGCTTTGCTTTCAGTGGTTCGAATCCGCTCTTCCCCACCAATTTGCGGGTGTAGCTCAGTGGTAGAGCCCCAGCCTTCCAAGCTGGTTGCGAGGGTCCGATTCCCTTCACCCGCTCCATATGCGCCTGTAGCTCAGTTGGATAGAGCAACGGACTTCTAATCCGTGTGTCGGAGGTTCGAATCCTCCCAGGCGCGCCACATGTTGGGATATAGCCAAGTCGGTAAGGCACCAGACTTTGACTCTGGTATGCGTAGGTTCGAGTCCTGCTATCCCAGCCATATGATCCATTAGCTCAGTCGGTAGAGCACTTGACTTTTAATCAAGGTGTCCGGAGTTCGAATCTCCGATGGGTCACCATTAACATTTTTTATAATATGTAATTAGTTTAGTGGTTATACTGGCAAAGCTAAATAGGCGATAAAGGCAATCTTTAGCCACTGTATTTCTAGATTGATCCATTAGCTCAGTCGGTAGAGCACTTGACTTTTAATCAAGGTGTCCGGAGTTCGAATCTCCGATGGGTCACCAAAATATGGAGAGGTACCGAAGCGGTCATAACGGGGCGGTCTTGAAAACCGTTAGAGTCTTACGGCTCACAAGGGTTCGAATCCCTTCCTCTCCGCCAATATTTTAAGCCTTAATTGGCTTTTGGAGAAGTACTCAAGTGGCTGAAGAGGCTCCCCTGCTAAGGGAGTAGATCCTTTCAAAAGGGATGCGAGGGTTCAAATCCCTCCTTCTCCGCCATATGCCCAGATAGCTCAGTCGGTAGAGCAGGGGACTGAAAATCCCCGTGTCGGTGGTTCGATTCCGCCTCTGGGCACCAAACAAGCCTACTCGGCTTCTGGAAAACTCTTTATGTAATCTTAAGGATAATGGGAGTTTAAGTAGGGGTTTAGTTCAGTTGGTAGAACGTCGGTCTCCAAAACCGGATGTCACGGGTTCAAGTCCTGTAACCCCTGCCATTTTATATTTTAATATGGACCTGTAGCTCAGCAGGTTAGAGCGCACGCCTGATAAGCGTGAGGTCGGTAGTTCGAGTCTACTCAGGTCCACCATAAATGAATCTTATAGATTTATTTGGGCCTCTAGCTCAGTCGGTTAGAGCGCCCGGCTCATAACCGGTAGGTCCAGGGTTCGAGTCCCTGGAGGCCCACCATACTAACACCAATCATTTTTGATTGGTGTTTTTTATATGTAATAATTCAAATTCTACAATAGTTTTGAATATATAAGTATTTAAAATCAGTACTTTGCAACTTAATGAAATATTTTATATTTTTTATAATGGCAAATATATAAAATTTGCAATGAATAATTTCTCTTAGATGAAAAGATTAGAAATTTTACTAAAAATCATGATATAGATTTTAGGAAAATAAGATTTAGATGAATAACTGAATCAATATAAATTTTATATTAGCTTATTATCTTTTGCTAATATATTTTATCTTTGTAATTTTAAAAATATTACTAATATTTAACATTATTTAAGTTATTTTTAATTTTAAACGTTAATAATTAAATTAATTTAACATGACATACTATTTATGATAAAATTTAAACATATTTAATATTAGGAGAAAATAATGGAAAACTTAAATAATATTGTTGGAATTTTAAATTCCTTTGTAAGAGATTGGATTTTGGTTTTATTTCTATCTTCTATAGGAATTTACTTCACTTTCAAAACAAGATTTGTTCAATTTAGAAAATTTAAGACAGCTTTTATCGAAGCTTTTGGTGGAATGTTTCGACAAAATGATGAAGGAATTTCACCTGTTAAGGCCCTTTCGGTTGCTATAGCAGGTCAGGTTGGGACAGGAAATATAGCAGGTGTTGCAACTTGCATTGTAACAGGAGGGCCGGGGTCTATATTTTGGATGTGGGTAATGTCTATTTTTGGTATGGCTACGATTTATGCTGAAAGTGTCCTATCCCAAAAGTTTAATGAAAAACTTCCAGATGGAAGCTTAATTGGTGGTCCTTCATATTACATAATGAAAGGTATAAAAAATAAGAGATTGGCTAAGTTACTATCAAGGTCTTTTTCAATTTTATTAATAATAGCCTTAGGATTTTTTGGAAATATGACACAAGCAAATTCTATAGCTTCATCTATCCATGCTATAAATAATAATATCCCTTTGATTTTAATTGGGATTCTTATAGCCATAGTCTCTTTTGTTGTCCTTATAGGTGGAATTAATAGAATATCAAATTTTGCCCAACTTTTAGTTCCTTTTATGGCTATTTTGTATATAGTATTTTCTATCATAATACTCTTTAAGTATAAGGAAAATATCCTGCCTTCATTTAAGCTTATTTTCACCTCAGCTTTTGGATATAAACAAGCTTTGGGTGGACTTATGGGAATTTCTATGAAAAAGGCAATCTCTATTGGGGTTGCTAGGGGACTTTTTTCAAATGAAGCTGGTATGGGAACTACAGCCCATGCTCATGGATCTGCCAATGCAAAAAACGCTTATAGTCAAGGTTATATCGCTATGTTTGGTGTTTTTGTTGATACTATAATAATCTGTTCAGCAACTGCTTTAATAATATTAGTTACAGGAGTATATAAAGAAGATTTAAATGGAGCTGTCCTTACTCAAAGGGCTTTTGAATTGAGTTTTGGACCCTTTGGAAAGGTAATGCTTGCCATAGCACTTACATTTTTTGCCTTTACAACAATTGTAGCTTGGTATTATTTCGCAGAGAGTAACTATAAATTTTTATTTGGTGAAAAAAACATCAATATATTTAGGGCTATATTCATATCCTTTATAATTACAGGTTCTTTTCTTAAAATTAACCTTGTATGGAATTTATCAGACCTTTTTAACTCCCTTATGGTAATACCAAATATTATAGCCTTATTCCTATTAAGGGATAGGGTATAAGAATTCATTTTTTTTACTTTAATAATAACTTAAATAATTTTATCAAATTTTTCTAATATTAATGCTAAGTTTATAATATTCTATAAATCTACTTAGTAAATATTATAAACTTAGAAAAAACATACACAAATGATAGTTGTATGAAAATGAATTGTGTTATAAACTAAACATAAGATAGTTAGGTTATTCTATGGAAGCTTAAGGAGGATAAGATGGATAAGAAAAATACTAATTTATCAAAATACTTTTCTTACTTGCCGCTAGCTGGTTCTATAGTTGCTGTACTTATTAGCGTTTTATTTTATGTATTGATGGGAAAAAAATTTCAAACCGAATATTTAATAAAACCTATAATCTACTTTGCTATATTTACAGTAATTGGTTTGTTTGGGACAAAGTATTTAGAAGATGAAATACTGGTTAAAAATAAAAATCTTATTATTATACTCATAATAGTATTTTTGATAATTCAAGTATTAGCTTACTTAAAAATTATATAGGAGAACAATATGTTAAAAAAAGTGATAGCAGTTTCAATTTCAATATTAATGATCTTAAGTGGTATTAGACCTTCATTAGCTAGTGAAGAGAGTAAAACTTTTGATGAAATAGTTGAATCTACATTAAAAGATAATAATTTAGATTATAAATCAGAAAAGTACGATTTGAGTAATGATGATTGGGAAATAATAAATAAAGAGTTATCTTATAGTGGATACCTTAATAAAATAGATAAGAATAACTACAAAGAATTTAATAATTCAAAATTAGTACCAGTAAAAGTTGAATCTAAAGAATATGATAAGGCTATCATATTACCAATTTACTATGAAAATAACAATTCTAAATTATTTACACAAGTAGTATATATTCCTGATCAAAAAATCGTTTTATCAGTAGCTTCTGCTGAGCTAGATGAAAATGAAGAACTAAATGAATTTTTTGCATATAATAATATATCTTATTTCAGAGAAATAAGATATTCTCTTCCAAAATTTGTATGTGATTTGGGAGGAGCCGTAGCATGTGCAACCTTCTGTGGAGGAGTAGGAGCGGCGTTTCCAGTATTCGGTGTAGCATGTTCAATAATATGTGGACCTGCATTTGGATATGCTTGTGATGGTGTAGAATAATACACTATTTTAAGCTTCCATATTTTAATAATTAGAGCTGTTATATTTATAGCAGTTCTTTTTTAATACAAGGAGATTATCATGAACGATTATAGTTTTATAGGTAAAGAAATTAAAAATATTAGAAAATATCAAAATATGACTCAAAAAGAATTAGCAGATAGTTCAAATATTAGTGAACAAACTTTAAGAAGATGTGAGCAAGGTAAAATAGATACTAAATTAACTACCCTAGCAAATATACTAGATGCCTTAAATATCAGTGTTAGAAAATTGTTTTTAGATACAAATGGCTCCAAATTGCATGAAATAAATAATCTTTTTATTGAATTAAACTATAATTTAAATTGTAACTATTTAAAAAAAGTATCAGATATCTATGAAAATGTGAAATCTATTGACCTTGATAAGTTTGCACCTTATATACAAGTAGAGATTAATGCTAATTTAAAATTTTATGAAGCCTTATTTTTAGAGTTGTGTGAAAAAGAATATAAACTTGCTTTAGTTAAATATGAAGAATCTATTGAAATATATATTAAGAATTACGATATAAATAAGTTTGAAAGTTTTAATTATAATCAAAGATCACTGCATGTTCTAATTAAGATAGCAGATTTAATGACAAAAATGAATTATAATATTAACAAATCTAATGAGATTTTATGTTTTGTATATGATATTTTAGGAGATGATTCTGTTACATCAAATTATTTAATGTATATTTTAGCTATTAATAATTACATGAGTAAAAATTATGAAAAATCCTTAGAATATACAATAAAGGGAATTGATAATTCTAAAAGATTGTTTGATATGAAATATTTAGATCTTTTGTTTCATATATTATCTAAAATATATTATAAGATTGATAAATATGGTTTAGCCAAACATTATGAAGAAAAAGCAGATATACTATCTAAGGTGATTTGTGATTCAAGAGATAGGTTAGATTACTTAGACAAACATCTGGAAAGTAATTAAATTTTTAAAAAAAGACAATCATATACTAAAATAGTTTTTTTGAAAAAGTTTTTTAAAGTAACTTATTATATTTAAAAAATATTTTGCCCAACCTGTATCATATATCTGATCAGACTTTATTACTTTGATTTTTACTTAAGATATTATACAATAAGAACATATAAAGATAGTATCTTTAGGAGGAATTATGAATATTATTATTGTGGGTGCTGGTAAGGTAGGTTCTTACCTTACAAGTCAATTATCTGATGAAGGACACAATATTTTAGTTATAGATAAAGATCAAGATGTACTAGAAAGACTTCTTTCTCAAAATGATGTTATGGGAATTCTGGGAGATTGTAGAGACCTTGATGTATTAGATGAGGCTAATGTCGATAAATGTGATGTCTTTATAGCTATGACATTTGATGATGATGTAAACCTTATATCATCAATTATGGCTAAGAGAAAAGGAGCAAGGTCTACTATTGTAAGACTCCGTGATCCAAGATATATAAAAGATCAAGAATTTATGAGAAAGGCAATGGAAGTTGATAGGTTAGTAAATCCTGAGTTTTTTGCAGCAAAAGAGATTCAAAGAACCTTAAAATATACCTATGCGGTAAATGTCGAAAATTTCCTTAATTCAAAAGTCATACTTATAGAGCTTGAATTAGATAGAAATTCCAAACTTATCAATAAGTCTTTAATGGACTTGAATAAAGAAGGACTTTTGGGAAATATTATAATAGCTATTGGGGAAAAAGATGATCAAGTTGTTATACCAAATGGTAGCCATATATTAGAGGTTGGAGAGAAAATCTATGTAGCAGGTCCTAGGGAGGATATAGATAAGTTTTATAAAAGTCAAGTTGACTCTAAAAAAAATATAAAGGATGTTCTAATAATAGGTGGAGGCTCTATTGCCATTTATCTTACAAAACTTCTACTAAAGAGAAACTTTGCTGTAACAGTTCTTGAAAATAATAAGAAAAAGGCTATTGAATTTTCTGAGTCTGTTCCTGATTGCGATGTTATAAATGCAGATGGAACAGATCCAGAAATCCTAGATGAGGTAGGGGTTGAAAACTATGATGCAGTGGTTTCTCTTACAGGCATTGATGAGGAGAATATTCTTATCTCCTTACTTGCCAAAAAATGTGGTATAGAAAAAACTATAGCTAAGGTTAATAGAACCCAACTATTGAGGATAACTGGGATACTCGATGTAGATACTACAGTAACACCTAAAAAATCTGCTTCTTTTTATGTATCAAGACTCCTAAGAAGTAAGGAAAATTCAAGGGGAGAGTCTATATCAAACCTTTATAGGCTATCTGATGATAGGGTTGAAGCAATTGATTTTACAGTTATAGAAAATTCTAAGCTAACAGGTATTAGACTTAAAGATTTAAACCTTAAGTCTAATACCCTCATAGTATGCATATCTAGAAAAGATTTGGGTGGAAAAATCGAGGTTGCAAATGGAGAATCTGTAATAAAACTTGGTGATAGAGTTATGGTTATAACCAAGCACAAGGACTTTACAGAAATAGACGATATATTGGAGTAATTATGAACTTAAAAATTGTCAAATATTCTATAGGAAAGCTTCTTTTGGTTTTGGCAGGCTTGTTGGTATTCCCATTAATAGTTTCTTTTATTTATAAAGAATCAATAGCTGATAAGATAAATTTTATACTACCAATTATAATATCTATAATACTAGGTATGTTACTATCAAAACTTGGAGATAATAAAAGTCACATCTATACAAAAGAGGCTATGTTTATAACAGCATCAACTTGGCTTATATTTTCACTTATAGGGGCAATTCCCTTATTTCTTACAAAGTCAAATTACCCATCATATATAGATGCATTTTTTGAAATGGTATCAGGTTTTACAACATCAGGAGCATCGGTTGCCTTTAATGTAGAAGATTTACCTCATTCTATAATATTTTGGAGGTCATTTTCTCACTTTATAGGGGGTATGGGTATACTTGTATTTACCATAGCAATTCTTCCAAATTCCAACAAGGAATCATCTCTACTAATGAAAAGTGAGGTTCCCGGTCCAAGCTTTGGAAAGATTACACCAAGACTTTCAGACACAGCAAGAAACCTCTACCTTATGTATATAATCTTAACCATACTTACTATTATCTTACTTATGTTGGGAAGAATGAATCTTTTTGACTCTATTGTTCACGCTTTTGGGACAGCTGGGACTGGTGGATTTTCGAGTAAGGGTATATCAATAGGAGCCTATAATTCTAGATATATAGAATTTATTTTAGGAATTATGATGGCAGTATTTGGTGTAAACTTCAATATTTATTTTTATGCCATAACAAAAAACCTAAGAGTTGCTATTGATAGTGAGGAATTAAAATGGTATGTAGGTATAATCCTAATATCAAGTGTGCTTGTATTTATAAATATCCTATCTATGTACAAGGATGTAATATATTCTTTGGTAAATTCATTTTTCTCAGTTTCATCTATAATAACCACAACAGGTTATGTATCAGCAGACTTTGGAAAATGGCCACTTTTTTCTAAGTCTATTTTAATTCTTCTAATGTTTATAGGAGGATGTGCAGGTTCAACTGCAGGTGGACTTAAGGTATCTAGATTTGTTATCCTAATAAAAGGTGGTATAAACCAAATAAGAGAAGCAATGAATCCTAAGAAAATAACCATAAATAGACTTGATGGAAAGAGAGTTGATGAAAAGACTGAAAAATCAGTATCAAAGTATTTAGTTATATATATTTTAATTTTTATAATTTTTTTTATGATTGTGTCTATAGATATGAATGACTTTGAAACGGCCTTTGCAGCAGTTGCTACAACTTTTAATAACGTAGGTCCAGGTCTTGGAGCTTTTGGGCCAATTGAAACATTTGCACAAATGTCACAACTTTCAAAATTTGTCTTAACCTTAGCTATGCTTTTGGGAAGACTTGAAATATTCCCAGTGCTTTTACTTTTATATCCATCTACTTACAGGTATTTGAAGGATAAATAAGAAAATAAACCCACAATAAGGAAATTTTCGCTTAATGTGGGTTTTATTGGTATAGATTAGATGATTTTTATAAGGCAAAATTCATTTATACATTAGTCGTAGATTTAATTTATTATTTTAAATAAAAATTTAAAATGGACTTAATAAAGGAAAAATTTGATAAAATTATTTTAAAATAGCTCCCTTATCTGAGCTTGTTACAAGTCTTCTATACCTATTTAACCAACCATTTACTTTGTTTATTTCAAGAGGTATGAATTTATCAATTCTTTCTTTAAATTCTTCATCACTTATTTTTAAATTTATAGAATAAGATGGTATATCTATCTCTATAATATCACCATCTTCTATAATGCCTATAGGTCCACCTAGTGCTGCTTCTGGTGATACATGACCTATGGAGGCACCTCTAGATGCTCCAGAGAATCTTCCGTCAGTTATAAGCGCGACACTTTTATCAAGTCCCATTCCAGCAAGGGCAGATGTAGGGTTAAGCATCTCTCTCATACCAGGGCCACCTTTTGGACCTTCATACCTTATAATAACAATATCTCCAGGCTTTATTTGAGAGTTATAAATTGCTTTTATGGCATCATCTTCTGAATTATATACTCTTGCAGGACCAGTGTGTTTGAGCATAGACTCATCTACAGCAGATCTTTTAACAACTGCACCCTTAGTGGCTATATTTCCAAAAAGAATTGCAAGTCCTCCAACTTTAGAGTACGGGTTTTCAATATCTCTTATAACTTCATTATTTTTATTTTCAATATTTTTGATATTTTCTCCTACACTTTTCCCACTTACAGTAATAAGACTTAAATCGATTAATCCTTTTTTAGAGATCTCTTTTTCAACAGCTCCTATTCCACCACTTAGATATAAGTCTTCCATGTGGTGAGGACCTGCTGGAGCAAGGTGGCAAAGATTAGGCACTTTCTCGCTTATTTTATTGAATATATCTAGGTCTATATCAAGTCCTCTTTCACTAGCTATGGCTAATAGATGAAGAACTGTGTTTGTAGAACAACCCAAAGCCATATCACATGCTATGGCATTTTTAACTGACTTTTCTGTTATTATATCATTTATCCTAATGTCATTTTTTAAAAGTTCCATTATTTGAAAGCCAGATTCTTTAGCAAGCCTATATCTTTCAGAATAAACAGCAGGAGTTGTTCCATTTCCAGGCAAGGCTAGACCTATGGCTTCTGATAGGCAGTTCATAGAATTTGCAGTATACATTCCAGCACAAGATCCACAAGTAGGGCATACTGACTTTTCAATCTCATAAAGTTGTTCATCATTTATTAGATTAGCCTTATTTGCTCCTACAGCTTCAAAAACTGATGATAGGGAAAGTTCCTTACCTTTATTTTTTCCACTTAGCATAGGACCACCACTTACAAGAATTGTAGGTAGGTTAAGCCTTAAAGCTCCCATTATCATGCCAGGAACAATCTTATCACAATTTGGAACAAGCACTAGAGCATCAAGTCCATGGGCTATTGCCATAGTTTCAACGCTATCCGCTATAATTTCCCTACTTGGAAGGGAATATTTCATACCTATATGACCCATTGCAATACCATCACAAACTCCAATTGAAGGAATAGTTATAGGTGTTCCTCCATTCATTAAAACTCCGGCTTTTACAGAGTCAGCTACCTTATCTAGGTACATATGACCTGGAACAATTTCACTATAGGCTGATATTATTCCAATCAAAGGTCTATTAAGCTGTTCTTTGCTATAGCCTAGGGCATAAAAAAGCGATCTATTTGGAGCTCTTTCACTACCCCTTAGTACTTTATCACTATTTAATTTCATTAGTTCTCCTTTTTATTAAGCCAAGTCATCATAGATCTCAGATCTTTTCCGACTTCTTCTAATTGATGTTCTTTTTTTCTTCTTCTAGTTGTAAGAAATTCTATCTTTCTTCCTGATGAGAATTCTTGCATGAATTGACTTGCAAAGGCACCTGACTGGATATCTTCTAGGATATTTTTCATAGCATCTCTTGTTTCTTTTCCTATTATTTTCTTTCCAGCATAGTAGTCACCATATTCTGCAGTATTTGAGATGGAGTTTCTCATATTTGAAAAACCACCTTCAACAATCATATCAACTATAAGTTTCATTTCGTGAATACATTCAAAGTATGCCATTTCTGCTTCATATCCTGCTTCAACCAAGGTTTCAAAACCTGCTGTCATAAGTTCACAGATACCACCACACAAAACTGCTTGTTCTCCAAAAAGGTCAGTTTCAGTTTCTTCTTTGAAAGTTGTTTCAAGAATACCTGCTCTACCTGCACCTATAGCAGAGGCATAGGCTAGGGCAAGATCCTTTGCCTTACCAGAATAATCTTTATAGACTGCTACAAGAGAAGGAACACCATTACCTTTAACAAATTGACTTCTTACAGTGTGACCTGGTCCTTTTGGAGCGACCATTGCCACATCAATACCTTCAGCAGGTTTTACTAGGCAGTAGTGGATATTAAATCCATGAGCATACATCAAAGTGTCACCTTTTTTCATGTAAGGGGCAACTTCACTGTTGTATATGTCTGCAGATACTTCATCTGGTACAAGCATCATTACCACATTTGCTTTTTGGCTAGCTTCACTTACTTCATAAACTCTAAGTCCAAAGCTTTCTGCTTTTTTCCAAGATTTTGAGCCCTTTCTAAGTCCTACAAGGACATCTATACCAGATTCTTTTAAGTTGAGGGCGTGGGCATGACCTTGTGAACCAAATCCTATTACAGCTACAGTTTTTTCCTTAAGTAGGTTTATATTACAATCCTTGTCATAGTATTTTTTTATCATTTTTTACTCCTTAAATTTAATATTTTTTTATCCCTGTTATTCCAGTTCTAGTTACATCTTCTATTTGGTATTTTGAAACTATTGCTAAAAAATCATTAACCTTATCCCTATCTCCAGTAAGCTCTAAATAGAGGTCTTCTTTAGAATAGTCAATTATATTTGCCTTATATAGATTTGTTAGGGCATTTAATTCCAAATAGTCTTTTTTATGTATCTTTAGCCTAACAATTAGCATTTCTCTTGAAATAAAGTTTTTATCATCCATTATCTCAAGATTTATTACATCTTCAAGCTTCTCAATTTGCTTTACAACCTGCCTTACAAGCTCTTCTTCTTCAGATATGGTCGCGATAATCCTTGTCTTGTTACCTTTACCATTTACAGCTGCATTTATGCTTTCTATATTGTATCCTCTTCTTGAAAAAATCGAAGAAATTCTCGTAAGTATACCAGCATTGTTTTCCACTAAAACATTTATAGTACTTAATTTTTTCACTTTTTACTCCATTATTACATCATCAACTGATCCGCCAGCTGGTATCATAGGAAGGACTAATTCATTTGTGTCAATCTTTACCTCTATGATAGATGGGCCATCTATTTTTATGGCCTTATCAAAGCAATCCTTAAATTCCTTTATAGTACAAGCACTAAATCCTTTTGCACCCATGGCTTGGGCAAGAATCACATAGTTAAGTTTACTTTCAATATTGGTTTTTGAGAACCTATCCTTATAAAGAAGGTGTTGCCATTGCCTTACCATTCCTAGGGTATTGTTATTCATGACTACAGTTATGACCTTTATATTTTCATTGACTGCCGTTAAAACTTCATTAAAGTTCATATTAAAGGATCCATCACCTGTAATTAAAACTACAGGTCTGTTAGGATTGGCTAGTTTTGCTCCCATGGCGGCTCCATAACCAAATCCCATAGTTCCAAGTCCTCCACTCGTTAAAAATGATCTAGGCTTTGTTCTTCCACAATATTGGGCTGTCCACATTTGATGCTGACCAACATCTGTAACAAAGATTAAGTCATCACCCAAAGTGTTAGATATGTGTTTTATAACTTGATGTGGTTTTAATAATTCTTTTGAATCTTCTGCTTTAAAGTCTTTTTTTCTCAAATCATTTATCCTTGAAATCCAATCCTTTCTTTCTCTTTTTTCTACACAAGGTAAAAGTTTATTTAAAATTTCTTTTACATCTCCTACTAGACCAAAATCAACAAAGATATTCTTATCAATTTCTGACTTATCTATATCAATATGAATAATTTTAGCATCTTTGGCAAACTTCTTTGTATTTAGAGCGACTCTGTCAGAAAATCTTACTCCACAAGCTATCAAAAGGTCACATTCGTCTATAGCGTTATTTGTGGAATATTTTCCATGCATACCAACCATTCCAAGATTTAGTTCATCTTCATATCCTAAAACTCCTATACCCATGATAGTATTACAAGCTGGAATTTGAGACTTATGGATTAACTGTCTTAACTCTTTAAAGCTTTCTGACGAAGTGACTCCTCCTCCTGAATATATAATTGGTCTTTTTGCATTATTAATGTAGAATGCGATTTTTTTTATATCATTATCTGAAACTTCAAAATTTCTCTCTTTTCTAAAGATATCTTTTTTTACATATTCAATAAAATCTCCTGTAATATCACTAGGTATATCAACAAGAACTGGTCCCTTTCTTCCAGATTGGGCTATTAAAAAAGCTCTTTTTAGAGTATTTTGAAGATCTCTTATATCCCTTACTACGAAATTGTGCTTGGTAATGGGCATAGTTATACCCATTATGTCAATTTCTTGAAAAGAGTCTTTTCCAATAAGTTTTCTATTTGCGTTGCCTGTTATACAAACTAAGGGAATGGAATCCATAAAGGCAGTCGCAAGACCTGTCACAATATTGGTTGCACCAGGCCCAGATGTCGCAATAACTACTCCAGTTTTTCCGCTAGATCTTGCATATCCATCGGCTGCATGGACTGCACCTTGTTCATGACTTGTCCTTATAAGCCTGAGTTTATCTTCATAGTCGTAAAGTGCATCAAAGATTTGAATTACAGCCCCACCAGGATAGCCGAAGATAATATCAACTCCTTCGTCTATAAGTGTTTTTACAATTATTTCAGCACCCTTCACCTTCATTTAATCACCTCTTTTTAATTACTTAATTCTCATTATTCTTTAACATTTATAAAATTTTCAATAAAAAAAGTCCTTTGTCTTATTGACAAAGGACGAAATTATCGCGGTACCACCTTTTTTCTTATACAAAAATAAGCTCTCAAGCATCTAACAATGCCGGGTTTAGATAACGCCAACCATAGCGACAAATCTTACTTATTTTCAGACTTGCATAAGAAAAAGGATATTCAAATTATATCAACTATAAGCTCACACCAGCCGCTTACTCTCTTTAAATCTTTATAATCCTACTCGTTTTTTCTGATAATTTTTAAATTCAAATGTTAATACATATAATAATATCTATGTTTAAAAATGTCAAGTTTTTTTGTATATTTTTTTATAATTGGGTAAGTTTATACTTGGAAACATTGACATAATAATGTTTTATATAAAGAATGTAATTTTAATCTATTATAGCAATCTTATAATAAGAAAGACAAGTTTTTTTCTAAAAGACTATAAACTTTCAAAATTGACAAGAACTTCATTTTAATTTATTATAAAAGTGACAAAGGGAGTTCTAAAAAGATCTGAGAGGAAGATAAATCTTCGACCTTACCTGATCCAGGTAATGCTGGCGTAGGGAATATTTCATTTATTGAATTTATAAGGAAATGGCCTTTTGCTATTTCCTTTTTTATTTACCTTTTTTATTCTGAGTTTGTAACTTCCTTTGAGTATTTGTAACGATAGCGGTATATCGGGCAGACCACTTTATATCGCTTAAGAAAAGTGCTAAGAAAGGAAGTTTTTAATGAAAATAGCATTAACTATAGCGGGTAGTGACTCGTCGGCAGGCGCTGGTATCCAAGCGGATATTAAGACAATGACATTAAATGGAGTGTATGCAGAAAGTGCCATAACAGCCTTGACTGCTCAAAACACAACAGGAGTATATGATATATTAGAATCAAGTCCTGAATTTTTAAAAGCCCAACTTGATGCAATCTTCGATGATATATATCCAGATAGCGTAAAGATAGGCATGGTATCAAGCAAGGCTTTGATTGAGGTTATAGCAGATTGCCTAAAAGAAAGAAAGACCAAAAACATAGTTGTGGATCCTGTAATGGTTGCAACTAGTGGTTCAAAGCTTTTATTAGATGATTCAATTGAAACATTGATGCAAAAGCTCTTACCATTGGCAGATTTGCTTACACCCAATATTCCAGAAGCCGAGATTTTATCAGGTATAGAAATTAAGTCTATAGATGATATGGAGGAGGCGGCAAAAATTATCTCTGAAAAGTTTTCATGTAAAACTCTTATTAAGGGAGGGCATAAGCTAAATGATGCCAATGATTATTTATATAGTGAGGGAAAAGGTGTTTGGTTTAAGGGAGAAAGAATAGACAATCCCAATACCCACGGAACAGGTTGTACCCTATCATCTGCAATTGCAGCAAATCTTTCAAAGGGTTTTTCTATGGAGGAAGCTATAAAAATGGCTAAGGACTTTTTATCAGCTGCCTTAAAAGATGGTCTCAATCTGGGAAAAGGGTCTGGTCCTATGAACCATGCTTTTGATATAAAAGACAAGTATAAAAAGCTGGGAGAAAATAGATGAAAAAACAAGGAGTTTTAGAAGATAGCCTAATATGGTTTGGGGCGGCAGTATCAATTGCTGAAATTATCACGGGAACATATTTTTCTTCCTTAGGCTTTACTAAAGCTATGGCGGCTATTATTATTGGCCACATTTTTGGCTGTTTTTTGCTTTATCTGGCTGCAATAATTGGAGCAAGATTAAATATGTCTGCTATGGAGAGTGTGAAATACTCTTTTGGAAGTAAGGGTTTTGCTATATTTGCAATAATAAATATAATCCAGCTTGTAGCATGGACTGGAATTATGATCTATGATGGAGCTATAGCAGCTGGAAATATTTTTAATATAGGAAATTGGATATGGTCTTTAGTAATAGGGTTTTTAATTATCTTTTGGATATTCATAGGTATTAAAAATCTTGGACCTGTAAATAAGATATCTATGACACTTTTATTTGTTCTAAGTCTTGTACTTGCCTTTGTAATCTTTAAAAATAGAGGCGCAAGTCTTGGTATAAGTGGAAATGAACTATCATTTGGAAATGGGGTCGAGCTTTCTATAGCTATGCCTCTATCATGGATTCCACTTATAGCAGACTACTCCAAAGACTATGACAATTATAAAAAATCATCATTAGCCTCAGTCCTCGCCTATGGTATAGTTTCATTTTTTATGTATACTATAGGACTTTCTGCATCACTTTTTGCAGGAACAAATGATATTGGAGAGATTATGTTAAAATCAGGTATGGGAGTTTTGGGACTTTTAATAATTGTCCTATCAACAGTAACTACAACCTTCCTTGATGCCTACTCAGCAGGAGTTTCTGCAAACTCCTTAAATAAAAATATAGATATTAAAAAATGTGGTATTCTTGTTACAATTATAGGAACTATTGGAGCAATTATCTTTCCAATGGATGATATTACTGATTTTCTATATTTTATAGGCTCAGTTTTTGCACCTATGATTGCAATTTTAATTGCGGACTTTTTTATAATAAAAATCGATAGGACAGGTGAGGACTTTTATCTTAAAAATATTATAATTTGGATAATAGGATTTATAATCTATAGGATACTTTTAAATACTGATGTTATAATAGGAGCAACTTTCTTAAGTATTCTTATAACTATAGCTCTTACACTAATCGTTGAAAAAATAACAAAGAGGAGTAAAATCAAGTAAAAGAAAAGAGATATTTTATGGATTTTGCAACGATTATAGTTAATCATGGAACATCAAGATTAAATCTTCAATATGAGCTTATCGAAAGGGTTAGTAGGAAAATAAAGAAAACTTATCCAAAAAGCTATATAGGGGCTTATCTTGCGGGAAATAGTATAAGAAAAAAGATAAAAGATAAAGACTTAAAAATAGAGTTAGAAGATATCTTAAAAAATTTAAGGGAAAAAAATATTAGAGAAGTTAAGTTTTTGATGCTTTATGTGGTAAGGGGTATAGAGTATGAAAAGCTAATAAAGCTTGCCCACAGCCTAAATAAAGATGAATTTTTCACCTTTACCTTCACTAAGGCCCTGCTTGAAGAAGACTTCTGTGATAAAAAAATCTTAAAATTAATTGAAGAAATTAGTGAGAACAAGGAAAGCTTAATAATAGCTCATGGAAGTCCAAAAAAAGATTTGAATCAATTTGAAAACTTCAAAAAAAAGATTGATAATCAGTCTGATAAGCTCTATTTTTCAACTTTTGAAGACAATAATAAGGATTATTTAATAAGTGAGTTTAAGAAAAAGGATATAAAAAAGATAAGGATAATACCTTTCTTAATCCTTGCTGGAAACCATGTTTATAGAGATATAGAAAGTGAAGACAAAGCTTCCTATAAAAGTATTCTAAAAGAAAATGCAATCTCTGTAGAAATAATTAAAAAGGGACTCATAGAGTATGATGAAATACTTAATATAATTGTAGAAAAACTTTCTTAAATCATTGACAAAGCTGGGAATTTAGTGTATCATAAGTGGGTATGAAAAAGTTTCACTTAACTTTTGACATAATCGCATATCCTGGAGGCGATTTATAAATGCCAGGACGAGTAAAACCGCCACCTATCCGAGCGGTATCAAAGTAGATAGGCAAAATATTTAAGGAGGAACTTGATGAAAAATCAAAAGACATATGTACCTACAAAGTCAACAATCGAACCAAAATGGTATGTAGTTGATGCTACAGATATGGTACTAGGTAGACTTGCAACACAAGTTGCATCTATAATTAGAGGAAAACACAAACCAACATTTACTCCAAATACTGACACAGGTGATTATGTGATAGTTGTAAATGCTGAAAAAGTCATTCTTACTGGAAACAAACAATACCAAAAAGAATATAAGAGATATTCTGGCTATGCAGGTGGACTTAAGACTACAAAATACCTTGATATGATGGACAAACATCCAGAAAGGATTGTAGAACATGCTGTGTTGGGTATGCTTCCACATAACAAATTAGGTAGACAAATGGCCAAAAAACTTAGGGTTTTTGTAGGTAGTGAACATACACACCAAGCTCAAAACCCAGAAGTATTGGATTTAAAGTAAGGGGGATTTAGATGGCAGATATTATATATCAAGCTACAGGTAGAAGAAAAACTTCAGTAGCAAGAGTTACAATGAAACCAGGTAGTGGAAGTCTTTTAGTAAATGGTAGAGATTTAGATGATTATTTTGCATATGACACATTAAAAGTTATAGCAAAAGCACCTCTTAAATTAACAGAAAATGAATCAAACTATGATATCAAAGTTAATGTAAAAGGTGGTGGATTTAATGGACAAGCAGGAGCTATAAGACACGCTATAGCAAGAGCCCTACTTGAAGTAAATCCTGAATATAGAAAAGCTCTCAAAAGAGCAGGTTTTCTTACAAGAGACTCAAGAAAGAAAGAAAGATACAAATACGGTCAAAAGAAAGCAAGAAAATCTTCACAATTTTCAAAGAGATAAGAAGTATATTACAAACAAGGGATTTTTATTCCTTGTTTTTTTAATGTATAAAAATAGGTGGGAAAATTTTAAAATAACTATTTAATAAAAATATAGTAAAATGTAAATATGAAAGGATTTTGCTATGTCAAAAACACACAAACTATTTAAACTTTTTATAAATACCCTCAAACTTTCGGCTTTTACTTTTGGTGGAGGATATGTAATCTTATCTTTGATGGAAAATACCTTTGTAAATAAGCTTGGTTGGATTAATAAAGAAGAGATGCTTGATATGACGGCAATCGCCCAGTCATCACCTGGAGCTGTTGCTATTAATGCATCAATTAGTGTGGGTTATAAGCTTTTTGGGATTTTAGGAGCGGTAATTTCAACACTTGGAACTGTCATTCCTCCTCTTGTAATTATATCTCTTATCTCATTTTTCTATGAGGCTTTTATATCAAATAAATATATAGCCTTAGTATTAAAAGGTATGCAAGCAGGAGTTGCCGCTCTTATTATGAGTGTGGTAATAGATATGATAAAAGAGGTAATTGTTGGAAAATCATTTTTAATCTATGTTATAGCCTTAAGCTCTTTTGCATTAAATGTATTTTTAAATGTAAATATAATCTATATAATACTTACACTTATAATAACAGGGCTTTTGTATTCTTTTATAGAAAGGAGAAACCATGCTTCTTAAGTTATTCATAAGTTTTTTTAAGGTAGGACTTTTCTCTTTTGGTGGAGGATATGCTGCTCTTCCCTTAATCCAAGAAGAAGTTGTAAATGCTAATGGTTGGCTTAAAATTAGTGAATTTAATAATCTTATAACTATAAGTCAGATGACACCAGGGCCTATTGCCATAAACTCGGCATCATTTGTAGGTACTAGGGTTTTTGGGCTTTCTGGAGCTATTGCTGCAACTTTAGGATGTGTTACGCCTTCTTTTATCATAGTAGGAACTATTTCTTATTTTTATACGAAATATAAAAATCTTGATACTATGCAAAATGTACTAGGATTTTTAAGGCCTGCTGTTGTATCTATGATTTTTGCTGCTGGTATTGATATACTAAAGACTGCACTTTTTGATATAAATCGCATAAGATTGGAAAATTTGGATTTTATTATGCTTTTATTATTTGTTTTTATTCTAATTATTATAAGAAAGACAAAGCTAGATCCTATATTTTTAATGCTTTTATCAGGATTTTTATATCTTTTTATAAGTTTATTAGTGGGGTAGAATACTTTATGAACAAAATAAATTATAATATAAAAATGGAAGAAATAATTAAAAAAATAAGAAAAGATGGGAATAGACCCAAGCTTTTACTCCAAGTTTGTTGCGCACCTTGTTCTTCAAGTGTATTAAGTCGCTTAAGAAATGATTTTGATATAGATATATATTATTACAATCCAAACATATATCCTATAAGTGAGCTTAATAAGAGGGTTGATACTGTAAGAATTTTGCTAGATGAAATTGGCCTAAATAGTAAGGTGATTTTTCCAGAAAATAATCCAAAAGATTTTTATTCTTATGTAGATAGTCGTAAGGATGACCATGAAGGTGGTAAATCTTGTTATAAATGCTATGAATTAAGGCTTAGGTCTGCTGCGGAATATGCCAAAAAAAACTCTTATGACTATTTTACTACTACCCTTTCTATATCTCCTTACAAAAGAAGTGACTGGTTAAATGAGATAGGGGAGACTCTAGAAAGAGAATACGGGATAAATTATCTTTATTCTGATTTTAAAAAGAAAAATGGCTATAAGGACTCAATAGACTTTTCTAAAAAATACAATTTATACAGGCAAGATTATTGTGGATGTATTTTTTCTTTTAAAGAAATGGAAGAGAAAAAGAAAAATAAATAAAAAAATGTTACAATTATCTTTCTTTGGGTAATTTTATAAAAGGAGAGATAATATGGGCGATATGCTATTGATTAAAAAATTAGATAAGGGACAATTTAATAGTAATAATATTATACCTGTAACATTTACTACAGATACAAGTGATAGATGTAAGCTTGTTGGCTTTTTTAATTACCTAAAAGAAAAAAATCTTGTTAAATCTAATAGGATTTATATTAAAAATTCAAGTTTTACTATAGATATAATCTCTTCAAATATTACCAAAGTCACAAAAGAATTAATAGAGAATAATTTCATGATATATGGGGTATATATCTTATATGATGATTATTTGGAAGGAGAATGTAATGAGTGAAAAATTACTAGATATGCTTAATGAACAAATGAATTTTGAATTACAATCAGCATACGAATATAAGGCTATGCAAATCTTTGCTTATGACATAGAATTTGATGGATTTGCTTATTGGTTTGGCAAACAAGTTAAAGAAGAATTGGAACATGCTTTAAAAATTGAGGGATTTCTTTTAGAAGTAGGTTATAAACCACTTTATAAAGCACTTGAACAACCAGAAAATAAATTTGAAGATTTATTAGATGTTGCAAAAGTAGCCCTTGATCATGAAAAAGAAGTTACAAGAAGAATCCACGAAATTGCAAAAGCTGCAAGAGAAGAAGGAGATGAAAGAGTAATTTCATTTATAAAGTGGTTCGTTGATGAACAAGTTGAAGAAGAAGATAATTTTGGAAAACTTGTTACAAGACTTGAAAGAATCAATGGAAATTACGGTGGTCTTTACATTCTTGATGGTCAACTTGCTAAAAGAGGATAAGCAAATATAAGGAGCTGTTGTAAAATTATGGATTTCTAACGTTCTATCATTATAAGTTCTCATAGACAATTTGAGGGTGGTACTCCGCTTGTGGAGGTTAAATTGTCTGGAGAAGTTTGTAATGATTTTGGAGCGATTAATTCATTCTGCAATAGCCCCTTTTTTAGTACTCAGATATGAAGATTATATTAAATAATGATAAACTAAATCTTATTATAAACTCTTATGGAGCATATGTAGAAGAATTTAGTTTCAAAAAAAATCCGGTATTTTTTCCAAAACTTTTAATAAAGATTAAAGATGAACTTAAAACAAGGGGAGGTATGCATCCGTGCCTGCCTAATTTTGGAAAAAGTGATATTGAAGATTTAGACCAACATGGTTATGGTAGGATTTCTTTTTGGGAAGTCCTAGAAAAAGATGAAAAAAGGGTCCTGTTTAAACTTAATGGAAAGAAAAAATTTGAAAATCTTTTGACTTTTATAGAATATGAGATTTCAGATAAGAATTTTAAGACTAGTTTTAAGATAAGAAATAAGTCGGAGAAAAGACTTCCAATAGCACCAGGATTTCATCCTTACTTTTGTATAGGTGATGATTTTACCGTTGAAAATCTTTCTTTAAAAGATGTAAAGCTTGAAGATACTTTTTTTATAAAAAGAGATTATCTTATATTTAAGGCGAAATTTAGTAAAATAAGGATTGAGGCTAATAAGATGAATACGTTTGCTATTTGGACTGACTTTCATGGTGATTATATTTGCCTCGAGCCAAGTTTAAATGGACCAGCTTTTAGTAAAGAGATTAACAATCCCTTATACCTAAATCCAGGGGATGAATTCAACGATGAAATAAACATAAAGATATTGGATTAAATAAAGAAAATTTAAAATGAAATTCATATATTAAAAAAATATATGAAAATATTTAAAAATATCAAGACAAACTTTGATTTTTTTTAAAAACAAAGTATAATAATCTTAAGATTAGGAGGTTATTATGAATAATAAAGCAAAAAATGTGCTAGGGGTTTTATTTTTAGCCCTTATAGCTGTTATAGCCCTTAAGTTATTGGGATTTGCAATAAATGTTATAGTGTCTGTTATAATACCCCTACTAGTAATTTATGTTTTATACAAGATAATTATAAAGAAAGAAGATATTTTTTATTAGGTGGTTTATGATGGATAATAAAGTTTTTAAAATTATACTAGGAATAATAGTTATTATTATAGGTCTTAAATTAGCGGGTTTTATCTTATCACTTTTTTTTGGTCTAGCTTTTCCTATTATATTCTGTGGAGGTTTTATCTTAGTTCCATTAATGCTTTTAGGACTAAGTATAGCAATTCCAGTTATATTAATATATGGTATTTACAAATATTTCTTTAAAAAAGATTCTTTGAATTGATTGCAAACAAAAAAGAAGCCTTGGCTAAGTGGGCTTCTATTTTTGTTGTTTTTTATCAAATACGAATTTTTCTATAGCCTCACCTACAGCTCCCTCATTATTGTTTGCCTTGGTTGTATATTTTGATACATCCTTAAGAAGAAGATGAGCATTTTGAACAGCAGCAGAATATCCAGCCTCTTCTAACATTTCTTTATCATTGTAATTATCACCAATACTTAAGACTTCATTCATACTTATACCATAGTGCTTACAAATCTTTTTAATAGCATTTGCCTTATTTACATTTTTCCTATTTATTTCCATATATATATCTGATGAATAAGAGATAGAAACGTCCCAATCGCAAATCCTTGCTATATCTTCTTCAAGACTCATAAGATAGTTTAAGTTATGGTTTTTTAAGAGCACTTTTATAATTATCTCATCTTTTATGAAATCCTCTTTTTTAGGATCTTCTACAAATTTATAAATATCTCCATCATAGTTTCCAAAAATCTTATTTCCATTCGGACTTATAATACAATGTTTGTCAGTATATATTTCAAAATGTATGCCAAGATTTTTACAGTAGTCAGATATTTCCATAGCCTTATCATATTTTATAGGAGATGAATCGACTATTTTTTTACTCATATTATCCATAATAAGTCCACCGTTGCATAAAACAGAATACCTATCTTCTTTCTCAATGTCGATTTCTTCTAATATATTAAAAAGTTGGTATGGACCTCTACCTGTTGCAATTATAACCTTTATTCCCATATCCTGAGCTTTTTTTATGGCTTTTTTATTTCTTTCGTGGATTGTCCTATCTGAAGATAGGAGTGTTTCATCACAATCCGTTGCAATTAATTTAATCATATAAACTCCTTTATTGCTTGATACCCAAAACAGTTCTTTTATAATTACAAAATCTAATATATTTTATATTAAGTATAGGTGAATTTTTGGTAAATAAAAAAGGGAGACATGTAAGATAAACAAGTCCCCTTAGATTTTATTATTTTGAACTTTTCAAAAATTCTATAATATCATTGGATTCATACATATATTCTCCATCATGATATAGACATGGTACCTGTCTTTTTCCTCCATTTTTAATAAGTTCCATCATAGCATACCTATCTTCATTTATATTAACTATATCTATATTTATACCTTCTTCATCCATGAAGTTTTCTACTTTTCTACAATGTGGACACATTGATCCGACAAATAATTTATAATTTGACATTTATTTATCTCCTAACTAAATTTCATAAATTCTTCAATTTATATTATTATACTAATATGAGAAGAAAAATAAAGGTGGAGAGATGAAAGATAAATTACTAAAGGTATTTAGATTTATTCTTGTAATTATAATTATAGTATGCTTAATAATTCTTGGAAAAAGAGGCTATGATTACTATACAAACCACAAGAATAACGAACATATTTCAGATATAGTAGAAAGTGTAGAGAAAGATTATAAGAAAAAGGGAAAAGACAAAGAAACTTTTGAGCAAAAGGAAGAAAAGTCCTTGGCTATACTAAAAAAGCTTCAAGAAGAAAATTCCGATGTGACAGGATTTATTGAAATACCAGGAACTTATATAGCTTATCCTGTTATGAAGTCAAATGATAATGAATTTTATCTAAGAAAGGGTATTAATAAAGAGTATGACATAGCAGGTTCACTTTTTATGGACTATCAGAATGATAGAGAGTTTAATGATGACAATACTGTGATATATGGTCACTTTTTAGAAGATATACCTTCTATGTTTACAGCCTTAAAGGATTTTAGGGAGCAAGAATATGCTCAAAACAATAGAACAATTTATATAACAACTGATAAGGGTTTAAGAGAGTATGAGATATTCTCAGTATATGGAACTCCAGCAGATTATGACTACAGAAGCTTAGCCTTTGGAGATGGTGAATATAAGCTAAATTATTTTAAAAAACTTAAGGATAAGTCCGAAGTAAATCTTGAAAGCCCAGACTTTAGGGAAGATGATAAAATAATAACCCTATCAACTTGCCAATATGATTATGCAGACCAAAGGCTTGCGGTTCATGCACTGAGAATTAGATAAGGAAGTATTAATGTCAAGATTTAAAACAGATAGTAAAAAGAAATTAAATATTAGAGAAGATAAGGGTCAATTGATTCTAATTCACGAATCCTTTGACCCAAAGGATATCTTCACATGTGGGCAGTGTTTTAACTTTTATGAAGAAGATGATGGTTCATTTACTGCGGTTTTTTTGAGCAAAATTATCAACCTCAAAAGTGATGGTGATAAGGTGATTATAGATAATATTAGTTTAGATGAATTTTATGACATTTTCTATGATTACTTTGACCTTAACACAAACTATGAAAAGATAAAAAACTATATTTCAATAGATGAAACTTTGAAAAAAGCTACAGAATATGGAGCTGGAATAAGGATATTAAATCAAGAATTTTTTGAAACACTTATCTCTTTTATAATTTCAGCTAATAATCAAATACCAAGGATTAAAAAGTCTGTTAGGATAATCTCCAAGATGTATGGAGACTATATTGGAGAATATAGGGGAAGAGATTATTATTCTTTCCCAACTGCTGCTTCTCTTTCAAAGGCAAAGTCAGAAGATTTAAGAGAATTTGCAAGAGTTGGTTTTCGTGATAAAAGAATAGTTGAGGCTGCAAATATAATAAATGACGGATATTTTGACTTTGAAGAAGATATAAAAATGAAAACTCCAGATTTAAGAAAGAAACTACAAGAGCTTCCAGGCATTGGTCCTAAAGTAGCTGATTGTATTTTGCTTTTTGCCTTTCATAAAAGAGAAACATTTCCAGTTGACGTTTGGATAAAAAGAGTAATGGAGGCGTTGTTTATAAAAAAAGAAGTTCCTAAAAAACAAATTTCAGAATATGCTGATAAGTATTTTGGAGAAAATGCAGGTTATGTCCAACAATATCTATTCTATTATGGAAGAGAAAATGCTATAGGAAAATAAAACTTGAAATTTTTTTTATTACTCGTATACTTAATATTGAGAGTTAGCAGTCAAAGATAATGAGTGCTAAAAGGAGGATGAAAAATGAAATTAAAACCAATCGGTGAAAGAATAGTTATAAAAAAATTAGAAGCAGAAAAGAAAACTGAATCAGGAATAGTTTTGCCTGAATCAGCTCAAGAAAAACCACAATATGCCGAAGTTGTGGCTGTAAGTAATGATATTTTAAACGATGATGATAAAAAAGATTCATTAAAAGTAGGCGATAAGGTTATTTGTTCACAATATGCAGGTACAGATGTAAAAATCGAAAAAGACAATTATGTAGTTATTGCATACAAAGACGTATTAGCAGTAGTAGAATAGGAGTTTTATAATGGCAAAAAATATAGAATATGGTAAGAGTGCAAGAGATGGTCTTGAAAGAGGAATTGATAAATTAGCAAATGCTGTAAAAGTTACACTTGGACCAAAGGGAAGGAATGTAGTACTTGACAAATCATATGGAGCACCAACTATTACAAATGACGGTGTAACCATAGCTCAAGAAATTGAACTTGAGGATAGATTTGAAAATATGGGAGCTCAACTTGTAAAAGAAGTTGCAACAAAAACCAATGATGTAGCAGGAGATGGAACAACAACAGCTACAGTTTTAGCTCAAGCTATCATCAAAGAAGGACTAAAAAACTTAGCTGCAGGAGCAAACCCAGTAGTATTGAACAAAGGTCTTAAAAAAGCAAGTGAAGCAGTTGTAAAATATATAAAAGAATCTTCAAAAGAAGTAGAAGATAAAAAAGCAATTGAACAAGTTGGAACAATCTCATCAGCAGATCCTGAAATTGGTAAATTTATAGCAGATGCTATGGAAAAAGTAGGAAATGATGGAGTAATAACAGTTGAAGAATCAAAAACAACTGATACCTATCTTGATGTAGTTGAAGGTATGCAATTTGATAAGGGATATTTATCACCATATATGGCTACAGACAATGAAAAAATGGTAGCAAACTTAGATGACCCATATATTTTAGTAACTGATAAAAAGATTTCAAATATTCAAGAAATCCTACCTTTACTTGAACAAATAGTTCAATCATCAAAACCACTATTAATAATTGCAGAAGATGTTGATGGAGAAGCTCTTACAACACTTGTTTTAAACAAACTTAGAGGAACATTTAATGTAGTTGCAGTAAAGGCTCCAGGCTATGGTGATAGAAGAAAAGAAATGCTTGAAGATATAGCAATCCTTACAGGAAGCAAGGTAATTTCAGAAGACTTATCAATGGAGTTAAAAGAAGCTACAATAGAAGACTTGGGTTCTGCTAAAAAGGTTAAAGTTGATAAAGATAAGACTGTAATAGTTGAAGGCAAAGGTGACAAAACCAAATTAGCTGAAAGAGTTGAAAAAATCAAAGGTCAAATCGAAGCATCTGATTCTGAATATGATAAAGAAAAATACCAAGAAAGAGTAGCTAAACTTGCAGGTGGTGTTGCAGTTATAAATGTTGGAGCTGCAACAGAAACAGAAATGCAAGATAAAAAATATAGAATTGAAGATGCTCTATCAGCAACAAGAGCAGCAGTAGAAGAAGGAATTGTTGCAGGTGGCGGTACAGTTCTAATAGAAGCTATCAAAAAGGTAGAAGAAATAGAAGAAACACTTGAAAATGATGAAAAGACAGGAGCAAAAATAATTGCCAAGGCTCTTGAAGCACCACTTAGACAAATAGTAGAAAATGCTGGTATGGACGGATCAGTAGTTCTAGAAAACGTTAAAAAAGCTGGACAAAATGAAGGTTATGATGCCTATGATGATGAATATGTGAATATGTTTGATAAGGGAATTGTGGAACCTACAAAAGTAACAAGGTCAGCCCTTGAAAATGCAACAAGCATTGCAAGCATGATTCTTACAACAGAAGCAGCCATAGGAGATATACCAAAAGAAAAACCAGAAGCACCACAAATGCCAATGGGATATTAAAAAATTATAAAAAAGCTGCAAGATATTGTGGCTTTTTTTATATTTAAAATAAAAACGAGCCAGTAGCAAGTTTAGATGATAAAAATGCTAAACTTGTATTTGATAGGATTCTTTCTTTAAACTCTACTATTATAATTATCTCTCACAAAATAACTAAGGATAGTTTAGATAGATTTGATAAAATAATAAATATCTAAATAGAAGATTTTGTAAAAAAGACTATAAGACAAGGATTATAAGTTAAAAATTATATATTTTAGGAAAACAATTAAAAAAATGAGTGAAATTATAAAGATATTATTGTTAAAATTAACAGTATAATTTATCATGGCTTATAGGAAAACCTAACTATTTTTAAAAATTTAATAAGAAATTTATAAAAAAGCATAAGATTCTATGAAAAATATTACTAAAAATAGATTTAAATTCTTTTAAATTACTAGAATTAAAAATTATATTTAGCAAATATGTATAAAAATTGACAAGACTTTGGAATTAGCCTTAAAAAGTTGACATGAAAACGTAAATTTGATAATATTTAGGTGATCTTAAGATTAATAATTCATTTTGGAGGAAAAAAATGAAAAAATTAGGTTTATTGCCAAGGCTTATTATTGCAATTATCTTAGGTATTATAATAGGTTTAGTAGGACCAGCAGTCCTAGTAAGAATATTAATTACTTTTAATGGTCTATTTGGCAACTTCCTTAACTTTGTTATTCCATTAATTATTATGGGTTTTGTAATCCCAGGAATAGCAGACTTAGGAGATTCAGCAGGAAAGACACTAGCAATTACAGCAGGAATTGCATACTTATCAACAATTGTGTTTGGTACTATTACATATTTTGTAGGAAGAATTATACTACCTAACTTTATCAAGGTTGGAGCTATTTCATTTAATCCAGAAGATAATGCAGGAAGGGTACTAGAACCATTTTTCCAATCACCAATGGATCCAATATTTTCTGTAACAACAGCTCTAATTATTTCATTCATTTTAGGTGTTGGTATAGCAGCAGCTAAGGCTGATGTTCTTAAAAAAGCAGTACACGAATTTTCTGATATAATCACAAAGCTTATATCATCAATAGTAATTCCATTATTACCAGTTCATATTTGTGGTATTTTTGCAAATATGGCTTATCAAGGAACAGTGGTAACAGTATTATCTGTATTTTCAAAAGTATTCATAATGGTAATAATCCTTCACTGGTTAACAATTACTGCACAATTTTCAATAGCTAGTACAGCAAGTGGTGGAAGTCCATTTAGTAAAATTAAGACTATGATCCCAGCATATATGACAGCTATAGGTACACAATCATCAGCAGCAACAATACCAGTTACACTTAACCAAACATATAAGATTGGTGTAAATAAGGGTATAGCAGATTTTGTTATTCCACTTTGTGCGACAATACACTTATCTGGATCAACAATAACACTTACATCTTGTTCAATGTCAATTCTTATGCTTAACGGATCAGATGTTGGATTCCAACACATATTTCCATTCATTTTAATGCTTGGAGTGACAATGGTAGCAGCACCAGGAGTTCCAGGTGGAGCAGTAATGGCAGCATTAGGTATTCTTCAATCAATGCTTGGATTTACAGAACCTATGACAGCTCTTATTATAGCTTTATACGTAGCTCAAGACTCATTTGGAACAGCTTGTAATATTACAGGAGATGCAGCTATAGCATGTATTGTAAACAAGATTTCTGGATTCAAACTAGATCCTGCAGCAAATGCAGAATATATAGATGAATTAGTAAAACAATAAAAATAGAACTCTTTTTTGAGTTCTATTTTTAATCGTTAAGATCAAAATTATCAAAAAAATATTAAAAGGAGTATTTAATGACTATAAAGAGAAGAAAAGTTACCATGGATGGTAACACTGCGGCGGCTCATGTTTCCTATGCTTTTAGTGAAGTATCTGCCATATATCCTATTACACCATCATCACCAATGCCAGAGTTTATTGATAAATGGGCAGCCAATGGCAGATTAAATTTATTTGGAAACCCAGTTTCAGTAACAGAAATGCAACATGAAGCGGGAGCGGCAGGAGCGGTACATGGATCTCTTGCAGCGGGAGCATTAACATCTACATACACAGCAAGTCAAGGACTTTTACTAATGATTCCTGATATGTATAAGATTGCTGGAGAAAGACTTCCTGCAGTATTTCATGTGGCGGCTCGTTCAGTCTCAACATCGACTATCAATATGTATGGTGACCATCAAGACGTTATGGCAGCAAGAGCAACAGGATTTGCTTTCTTAGCGAGTGGTTCAGTTCAAGAAATAATGGATCTTTCGCCAGTAGCGCATCTTTCAGCAATTGAGGCTAGAATTCCATTTGTAAACTTTTTTGATGGATTTAGAACAAGTCATGAAATTCAAAAGATAGATGTATGGGATTATGACCAATTTCAAGATATGGTAAATTGGAAAGCTGTTGATGAGTTTAAAAACGATTCCTTAAATCCACATAGACCATTTATGCGTGGAGTATTTGAAAAGAGTGGATATTTCCAAAGAGCTGAAGCTCAAAATAAGGCTTATATTGGATTACCAGAAATCGTTATTTCATATATGAATAAGATAAATGAAAAAATCGGAACAGATTATTCTTTATTTAACTATGTAGGAGCTGAAGATGCTACTGATATAATTGTTGCAATGGGTTCTGGTACAGATACTATCCAACAAACTGTAGATGAGCTAAATAAAGAGGGAAGAAAAGTAGGGCTTGTAAAAGTTCACCTTTATAGACCTTTCTCTACAAAACACTTACTTGAAGCAATTCCAGAAACAGTAGAAAGGATTGCAGTACTAGATAGGACAAAGGAAAAAGGATCTGCTGGAGAACCACTATACTTAGATGTGTTAGAAGCATTCTCAGACTCTAGTAGAAATCCAAAAATAATAGCTGGTAGATATGGACTTGGACAAAAAGATACAAGACCTGCTCACTTTAAATCAGTGTTTGACAACCTACAAGGTGAGATGAAAAATCACTTTACTATAGGTATTTATGATGATGTAACAAACACATCACTTGAAACAGACGAAAGCTTTGTAATTTCAGATGGACAAACAAGACGTTGTATCTTCTGGGGTAATGGTGGAGATGGTACAGTTGGTGCAAACAAATCTGCTATAAAAATTATAGGAGATAATACAGATATGTTTGCTCAAGGTTATTTTGATTATGATGCAAAGAAATCTAATGGGCTTACAATGAGTCACTTAAGATTTTCACCAAACCCAATTCATGCAGCATACTTTATAGATGAAGCAGACTTTGTATCATGCTCACCTCAAGCCTATGTTAGACAATATGACTTGGTAGAAAATCTTAAAGAAGGTGGTATCTTCTTACTTAACACAATTTGGTCAGAAGATGAACTTGAAGATCATATACCAAACAAAATGCTTAGGGATATAGCTGAGAAAAATATCAAATTCTATACAGTAAACGCATCAAAGATTGCCCAAGAAGTTGGACTAGGACATAGGACAAATATGGTTATTCAAACAGCCTTCTTTATCTTATCAGAAGTACTCCCTATAGATGATGCAATAAAATATCTAAAAGATTCTATAGAAAAATCTTATGGTATGAAGGGTCAAGATATTGTTGATATGAACAATAAGGCAGTAGATCGTGCTAGTGAACAATTACAAAAAATAAAAGTAAAAGAAGAATGGAAAGACCTAAAAGATGATGAAGAAAATGTAAATGAAAATGAACCTGATTTTATCAAAAATATGGTTAGGCCAATCATAAACTTAAAAGAAGATGAACTTCCAGTTTCAACATACCTTCCATACGATGATGGTCAATACATGCCTGGAACATCAAGATATGAAAAACGAGGTATAGCCTTATTCGTTCCAGAATGGAATATAGACAATTGTATCCAATGTAATCAATGCTCTTATATTTGTCCACACGCAACAATTAGACCATTTTTATTAGATGAAGAACAAAAAGCTAAGGCACCAGAAGGATTTGAAACTAAAAAAGCTATAGGAAAAGGTCTAGAAGGATATGAATTTAGAATCCAAGTATCACCATATGACTGTATGGGATGTGGAAACTGCGTTGATGTATGTCCAGCTCCTAAAAAAGCCTTAGAAATGAAGTCAATAGAAGAACAAATAGAAAAAGAAGCAGATAATTGGGAATTTGCCCATAGTCAAGTTGGATATAGGAATGACGAAATAGCACCAACAAATGTTAAGAATTCACAATTTAGCCAACCACTTCTTGAATTTTCAGGAGCTTGTGCAGGTTGTGGAGAAACACCTTATGCAAAACTTATAACTCAACTATATGGTGATCATCAAATCATCTCAAATGCAACAGGATGTTCATCAATCTGGGGCTCATCAGTTCCATCAATGCCATATTGCACAAATAGCAAGGGTGAAGGCCCAGCTTGGGCATCATCCTTATTTGAAGATGCAGCAGAGTATGGCTACGGTATGCTTCTAGCAACAAAATCTAACAAGTTCTTACTTGAAACATTAATGAAGAAGTTTATAGGACTTAAAGTAACATCTGCTCTTAACGAAGTATTTAACGAATGGCTTGAAAATAACAATGATTTTGAAGAGAGCAAGAAAGCAGCTATAAAGATTGGAGCACTTCTAGGAAATAAAACTGATAATGACGAAGCAAATGGGATTTTGGAAAGAATTAAATCACTAAAAGACTACCTAGTTAAAAAATCCATATGGATTTATGGTGGAGATGGTTGGGCTTATGATATAGGTTTCTCAGGAGTAGACCATGTACTAGCTAGTGGGGAAGATATAAATATAATTGTATTTGATACAGAAGTTTACTCAAATACAGGTGGGCAAAGCTCAAAAGCAACACCTCTTGCAGCTGTAGCTAAATTTGCAGCAAGTGGCAAGAAAGTAAGGAAAAAAGACCTAGGACTTATGATGACAAGCTATGGATATGTATATGTAGCACAAGTTGCAATGGGAGCAAATCAAGCCCAAACTCTTAAGGCTATAAAAGAAGCAGAATCATACCATGGTCCTTCAATCATAATTGCCTACGCACCATGTATAAACCATGGTATAAAGGCAGGTATGGGTAAGACCCAAAGAAGAGAAAAAGAAGCTGTAGCAAGTGGTTATTGGCACTTATGGAGGTTCAATCCAATGCTTAAAGAAGAAGGAAAGAATCCTTTTGTTTTAGATAGTAAGGAGCCTACAGAATCATTCCAAGAATTCTTACAAGGAGAAGTAAGATATGCTTCCCTTAAGAAAGCCTTCCCAGAAGATGCTGACAGACTCTATGCAGAAGCAGAAGAAGCTGCAAAAGATAGGTACGAATCATACCTAAAAATGGAAAATAAATAAGCTGATAAATCCTAAAAATATCATATGAATTACTAAGTGTTTTATAAAAGGGACTGTTGCAAAATATGAATTTCTAATGTTCATTATTACAAGTTACTCATAGACAATTTGAAAATATCCTAATGGCTCATGGATGCTAAATTTTCGTGGAGGAGCTTGCAATGATTTTGAAATGATTAATTCATTCTGTAACGGTCCCTTTTTTATGTCTAACAGGTAAATTTATGATTATTTAAGAATATAAAAAAAATATTGACAGCAATGTTAAATATGCTATTATATAAATAATAGTCCAGTTAATTATTGCTGGGCTTATTTTATTATAGGGGGTAAAAATGTTAAATTACGCACATAGAGGTTTCAAAGAAAAGTTTCCAGAAAATACTATGCTAGCTTACAAGAAGGCTCTTGAATATAAAGCAGATGGTATAGAGCTTGATGTACACTTAAGTAAAGATGGTGAACTAGTAATAATCCATGATGAAAATTTATTAAGAACTTGTGGTGAAGATAGCCTTGTTAAAGATAAAACTTTAAGTGAATTAAAGAAATTAAATGCATCTTTTGATTATGAAGAATATAAAGAAGAAATTCCAACTCTTAGGGAGTATTTTGACTTTATTAAGACAAGCAATCTAATAACAAATATTGAGATTAAAAATGGGTTAATCTTTTATCAAGGCATTGAAGAAAAAATTTATAATATGATTAAAGAATATGATCTTAAAGATAGGGTTATAATTTCATCATTTAATCATGAATCTATTATGAGAATGAAAGAAATTGATGAAACTTTAAAACTTGGATTTCTTGAAGAATCAGTTCTTGCAAATCCTATAAAATACCTAAAGGATAATGGAATATCTTATTTTCACCCACTAATTAATACAATTAATAAAGACTTGGTGAAAATGATGCATGATAATGGTATAAAGGTAAATGCATGGATGTCATCTAAGCAAAAATATGATTACTTAAAGTACCTAGATTATGATCTAGATGGAATTATCACAGATAATCCTGAAAAAATTTATAATTTAACAAATAAATAAGGAGAACTTTATGGAAAATTTAGAACTGATATTAGAAAAAATAAATAAAGTATTATGGGGTAATTGGTTAGTTTTTGTTCTTTTAGGATTAGGTATTCTATACACCATAGCAACTGATTTTGTTCAAGTAAGGCACTTTAAATATATAATAAAAAGCACATTAATAAAAAGTTTTAAGGAAAGAAATATTGAAAAAAGAGAGGGCTCCTTATCAACTTTTCAAGCTATGATGGTTACTTTGGCTGGTAACATAGGTGGAGGAAATGTAGTTGGTGTTGCAACAGCTATAGTATCTGGTGGTTATGGAGCCATATTTTGGATGTGGTTGGCTGCTTTTTTTGGTATGGCTTTAAAATATGGTGAAATAGTATTATCTCAACTATATAGAGGAGAGGATAAAGATAAAAATATATTATCCGGTCCTATGTATTACATAAGAGATGGGCTTAAAGCGCCATTTTTGGGTATAATTATAGCAATTCTCATGACTATAAAGATGATGGGTGCGAACTTAGTTCAATCAAATACAATAGCAACAATCCTATATGACAATTTTAAATTCAATAATTTAATGACAGGAATTATATTAACAATATTACTTTTTATTATTGCTATAGGAGGATTGAAAAGATTAGCCAAAGTTGCAACAAGTCTTGTACCTATTATGTCAATTTTGTATGTAATTCTTTGCTTACTTGTGATTATTGTAAATATAAAGAATGTTCCAATTGTTATTTTTAATATATTCAATCAAGCTTTTTCTTTTAAAGCTGCAAGTGGTGGAGTAGGTGGACTGGTTATTGCAAGAGCCATGCAATATGGTATAGCACGTGGTATGTATTCAAATGAAGCAGGTGAAGGTACTGCACCATTTGCACATGGTACAGCTATAGTGGATCATCCTGTTGAAGAAGGAATTACTGGTGTTACTGAAGTTTTCATTGATACCATAGTTATTTGTTCACTTACAGCTATAACTATAGGTGTTTCCCAAATTCCTATAGATGGAGAAAGTATATTAGCATCAAACATGGCAATAACAGCTATATCTACTGTATTTAAACCATTATCATATTTAGCTATATTTGCCTTATTAATATTTTGTTTTACAACACTTATGGGTCAATGGTTTAATGCTGCAAAATCATTTACCTATGCATATGGAGAAAAATTTACTTCAAAAGTAAAATATGTTTATCCATTTCTTTGTATCGTAGGATGTCTTGGAAAAATTAATTTGGTTTGGACAATTCAAGATATAGCAATGGGACTTGTTATAATTCCAAATATAATTGCTTTATTAATCTTGGTAAAAGAGGTAAGAAACCAAACTAAAGATTTTTTTGGAAAATAAATATTAGAAAATATACAGGGTTAATTTTACTAACTCTGTATTTTTGTCTAATTTTCTTAGTATAAAAATTTCGATATACTTATGTAGAATTGTGTAAAGTTTAACAAAAACCTTTAGGTTTTATTTATGACTTTTACAAATACTTTATTTATTCACAATTTTATCGTATAATTAAACACGAGGTAAAAAAATAAATTAGCGCCAGATCCCTAAGGGATGACGAGGAATGGAGCTATCGAAAATTCGGCGGGTGCTCCATGGCTTTCACAGGCTTAGTATTTCACAAAAGTAGGAAGAAATTCCTATCACAAAAGAAATAAAGTGACCTCTAAAATTAAATATTTAAGGAGGATACTATGTGCGGAATAGTATGTTATAAGGGAAATTTAAATGCTAGAAATGTAATTGTAGAAGGTTTAGAAAGACTAGAATATAGAGGATACGACTCAGCTGGAATTTCTCTAATTAAGGACGGTAAATTGTCTACTGTTAAGAAAAGTGGTAAAGTTAAGGTTTTAAAAGATGAACTTGAAAAAAACCCTATTGAAGGAAATCTTGGAATTGGCCATATAAGATGGGCAACTCATGGTGGTCCTTCAGACATAAACTCCCACCCACATTTATCAAATGATGGTAAGATTGCAGTAGTCCACAATGGTATTATTGAAAACTACAATGAATTAAAAGAAGGTCTTAAAAAGGAAGGATATACGTTTAAGTCAGATACAGATACAGAAGTAGTCGCAGTTTTGATAGAAAAATACTATGACGGAGACCTACTTGAAGCTGTAAAAAAAGCGAGACTTGACTTAAGAGGTTCCTATGCTTTAGGAATTATTTCAGAAAATGAAGATGATAGGCTTATAGTGTTAAGGGAAGAAAGTCCACTAGTTTTAGGTCTTACAGAAAGTGGAATCCTTGCAGCAAGCGACCTTCCATCTATTATAAAATATACTAAAGATGTAATTTATCTTGACAATGGCGACCTTGTAGATATTAATGGAGATAAGTACACAATTTATAATAGAGATAATGAAGAAATTGAAAGAGAAATATCAAAGGTTACATTTTCATTTGAAGATGCAACAAAAGAAGGCTATGACCATTTCATGATTAAAGAAATCAATGAACAACCAAGAGCTATAGCTGATACTATAAAATATAAGATGCATGAGGGAGATATTGATTTTGGGGAAAATGCCTTTACTAAAGAGGAGATTGAAGGTTTTAATAAAATCTATATGGTAGCTTGTGGTACTGCCTACAATGCAGGAATAGTTGGAGCTTATGCCTTTGAAAAGTTTGCTAAAATTCCAGTTATAACTGATATAGCTAGTGAGTTTAGATACAACGATCCATTTATAGATAAAAACTCTCTAATAATCCTTCCATCTCAATCAGGTGAAACAGCAGATACTCTAGCGGCACTAAGACTTGCAAGAGAAAAGGGAGCAAAAACTTTAGTCTTAACAAATGTGGTAGCATCATCTCTTGATAGGGAAGCTGATAAGACAATATATTGTTATGCAGGTCCTGAAATTGCAGTAGCATCAACCAAGGCTTATACAACCCAAATTATATCTTTATATATGCTTGCTCTAGATTTTGCCAAAAAACTAGGAACAATCTCAGAAGATGAATATAAAAATATCTTAGAAGAGATTAAGGCTATACCAGAAAAGGTAAAAGAAATCCTAAACAATATTGAAGATATTAAAAAATATGCTCAAGAAATTAAAGACTTTGAATCAATGTTTTATTTAGGTCGAGGTCTTGACTATTCATCTGTAATAGAGGGTGCACTTAAACTAAAGGAAGTTTCATATATCCATTCAGAAGCCTTTGCTGCAGGAGAGCTTAAACATGGAACTATAGCCTTAATAGAAGAAGGTACTCCAGTTGTAACTGTTGCAACCCAATCAAATATTATAGAAAAAACTATATCCAATGTAAAAGAGGTAATATCAAGAGGAGCAAATATTTTTGCAATCTGTACTCCAGATGACCATCTTGAAGAAATATCAAATTATGCCTACATCTTACCTAAGACAATTGATGCTCTTTATCCAGTACTTGCAGTAATTCCACAACAATTACTTGCCTACTATACATCAAATGCTAAGGGGATAGATGTAGATAAGCCAAGAAACTTAGCTAAATCAGTTACTGTAGAATAACTTGCACAAATGTTTAAATACAGTATATTATTAGTGAATTTATTTTACCAAAACCATGGGGAAGTCCTTTAGGACTTCTTTTTTTGTATAAATTTATATTTTATATAAGATTATAAGACTTTGGATAAATGAGAAATTTTAAAAGATGATACTACTATATATTGCTTATTAATTATAATATATAATCAAATTTCCTATATTAATCTTTAAGATTAGTTATCTTTTTAAAAAATAAGGATAAAACTTATAAAAGTATCAAGTATTATACTTTACTTATCATTATATATGGATTTCCTATTAACTTGCCTACAGTATAGCTAAAATTTTTCAAAAATTTGTAATAATCATCGAACTATATATATTAGCCTTATATAAAAAATCCTTTAAAATAGGCATTTATTTTCATAAATTACGAGTTTAATAATAAATTATAAAAAAATATTTGACAGCTTCAAGAAAAAATAGTATTATTACAATATCAAATCGAATTAGACTAAAATAAACCAGACAAAGAGAAGAGTAATTACGTGGATTATTCTACAGAGAGCCCTGTTTAGCTGAGAAGGGTGGATGAGAAATGTGATGAAGATGGCCTCAGATGGGATAAGTCGATAGTTAGACTTATACGGGAACTCCCGTTACAGGGTTAGGATATGCTAGTATCTGAAGTGGCATTTTTTAATGCAAAAAAGGTGGTAACGCGGAAAATTTTCGTCCTTATTGTAGCTTAGGCTATGATAAGGACTTTTTTATTACAAATAAAAATCAAGAGAAAGGATATAAAAATGGCAGTTAAAGATATAGGAATAAGTGGTCAAGAAATAAAAGATTTATCTAAAGGAAATCTAGACTTTGCTAAGAATGTCAAAAATTACCTGCATGAGTTTCCTGAACTATCAAGTAAGGAATTTAAAACAAGAAAATTTCTGATAAGTGAGTGTAGAAAACTTTGCCTTGAAATTGAAGAAGTACAAAACTCAACTGGCTTTGTTGCAATTCTTGATACTAAAAGGCCAGGTAAAATTGTAGGAATAAGGACAGATATAGATGCCCTTCCTATAGATGAAAGTGAATTTAACTTAAATAGAAAAAAAGAGAAAGTATCTAAAAATCCTGGCGTAATGCACGCTTGTGGTCACGATGCTCATATGGCAATAGTACTTACAAGTGCAAAAATTCTAACAAACCTTAAAGATAGACTTTCTGGAAAAATATACTTTATCTTTGAAGAAGGTGAAGAAACTGGTTCTGGTATCTATCCAATGATTGAGCATCTAAAGGATGTAGGATTTGATGCAATATATGGAAACCATATTGATACAGACCTTGCTGTTGGAAAAATAGGTATACCTCTTGATTCAGTCTATGCAGGAAGCGTAGGAGTTGACTTTGATGTTATAGGTCGTGGTGGTCATGGTAAAAGACCTGATTTACTAATTTCTCCTATAACAGCCCTCACAAGCATCATAAATGCTCTAACAACAACTTGGGCAACAGGTTTTAATCCTGAGGAGATTATTACTTTAGGTATAGGGGCTATAAATGCAGGTCATGCTTCAAATGTAATACCAGATAAGGCAAATCTCAAGGCAACCCTAAGATTTTTCAAAGATGAGGTTGGAGAAAGGGCTCTAGATAAGCTTAAAGAAGTGGTTAGTGCCACTGCTTCAGTTTATGGCTGTAAGGTAAGATTTAATGACTTTACAAGAATTGTTGCCTACCCAGTCTTTAATGATAAAAAGCTTGCACTATTTGCAAGAAATTCTCTAGAAAACTTATTTGAAGACTCTCTTGTTGAGGTAGAAAGATCCTTTGGTGGAGAAAGCTTTTTTGGATATGCTAAACTATGTCCTACAGTTTTCGTAAAAATTGGAGTTAGAAATGAAGATGTTGGAGCTGGAGCAGGAGTCCACACAGATATATTTGATCTTGATAATGATGCACTATACTATGCAATAGCTAATGCAGTTAATTTTGTAAAAGACTTTTTAAATAATTAGAAAGAGGAATAAATGATAGAATTAAAAGATATAAGTGTCGACTTTGATGGCTTTAAGGCAGTCGATAAGGTAAGTCTTAAAATAGAAAAGGCAGATGCCTTTGGCATAGTGGGATTTTCGGGGGCTGGAAAGTCAACCCTAGTAAGATGTATAAATCTTCTACAAAAACCAACAGAAGGCGAAGTAATAGTAAATGGAGAAGATTTTCTAAAGCTTTCAGATAAAGAATTAAGAAAAAGACGTAAAAAAATCGGAATGATTTTTCAACATTTTAACCTACTTAATAATCTTACTGTAATAGACAATGTGATATTTCCGATAAGAAAAGATCAAAAGAGTAAAAAAGAAAAACTAGAAAAGGCTCAAAAGTTGCTAGAGCTTGTAGGAATAGGGGATAAGGCAAACTCTTATCCTAGAGAGCTTTCAGGAGGACAAAAACAAAGATGTGCCATAGCAAGAGCTCTTGCATCTGATCCTGAGATTCTTCTTTGTGATGAGGCAACAAGTGCCCTTGACCCAAAGACAACCAAGCAGATCCTTGCCCTTTTACAAGAAATAAAAGATAAAATCGGCCTTACTATAGTAATAATCACTCATCAAATGGAAGTTGTAAAAGACTTGTGTAATAAGGTTGCAGTAATGCAGGATGGGAAAGTTGTAGAAGAGGGAACAACGCTTGAAATTTTCTCAAATCCAAAAAACAAACTCACTAAGGATTTTGTTGAAACTTCAACTAATGTAAACCAAACCATAGAAGAAGTCAAAAATAATATATCAGCACTTGGACCTGATGAGTCCCTAGTTAAACTTTCTTATGTAGGAGAGAGTACAACAGAACCAGTTATAAATGAAATCTATGAGAAATTTTCTATAAAGACAAATGTACTTGCAGGAAATATCGAGTTTATAACAGGAACTCCTGTAGGAAACCTAATAGTAACCTTTAAGGGAGATAAAGAAAAAATTGATCAAGCCGTTGAGTATCTAATATCAGGTGGAACGAATGTAACTTTTTTAGGAGATAGTAATGGAATACTTTGATTATGCACTTTCAATAAAAGATAGGATATTTGAGGATATAGGCCTAACATTTTATATGCTTATCTTATCAGCTATATTTTCTGGAATATTTGGACTTATAATAGGAGTTATTTTAGTTGTAACAAATGATGGGGGGATTTTAGAAAATAAAAAAGTTTACTCAATCCTTGATAAAATAACAAACCTCTTCAGAGCTATACCCTTTATCATACTTCTTGCTGTAATAAGCCCTCTTACAAATATAATAGTAGGAACAAGGATAGGGCCAACAGCTGCAATAGTA
This sequence comes from Anaerococcus porci, assembly GCF_009696575.1. Taxonomy (GTDB): domain Bacteria; phylum Bacillota; class Clostridia; order Tissierellales; family Peptoniphilaceae; genus Anaerococcus; species Anaerococcus porci. The sequence goes on from NZ_VULQ01000007.1 coordinate 41,169, forward strand.
CCCTTAGTTTTCTCATGTGTGCCATTTTTTGCCAAACAAGTAGAACAAGCACTTGCAGAAGTAGATCCAGGAGTAATAGAGGCTGCAGAAGCTATGGGAAACTCCCCTTTTGAAATAATAACAGCAGTTTACTTAAGAGAAGGTCTTCCTTCACTTATAAGGGCGTCATCCATAACTCTTATCTCCCTTCTAGGTCTTACAGCTATGGCTGGAACTATAGGGGCAGGAGGAATAGGAAATCTTGCCATAGCAGTTGGCTATAACAGATATAAAAATGATGTTGTAATAATTTCAGTAATAGTAATTTTAATAATTGTATATGCTATACAGGGTATAGCCAATTTATTAATAAAGAAAACATCACATTAATAAATATAGGAGGAAATGATGAAAAAACTTACAAAACTAGCACTTACATTTGGACTTATACTTTCAGTTACAGCTTGTTCAAATAATAGTAGTAATAAAAATGTAGAAAGTAATAACTCTTCAAATCAAAGTCAAGCAGAAGACAGATTTGCCAATGCTGATACTATTAAACTTGGTGTAGTTGGTGAAAAAAACGAGGTATGGCAAGATATAGCCAAAAGATATGAAAAAGACACAGGGAAGAGAATTGAAATCATATCTTTTTCAGATTATAATCAACCAAACGAGGCATTGAATTCAGGAGATATTGACATTAATGCTTTCCAACACAAGAAATTCTTGGAAGACTATAATCAATCCCATAAGACAGACATAGTATCTATAGGAGACACCCTACTTGCACCAATGGGAATATACTCAGATAAGATTAAAGATGTAAAAGAAATTGAAATTGGTGATAAAATCGCTATTCCAAACGACCCAACCAATGGAGCACGTGCACTTTTCTTACTTCAATCAGCAGGCCTAATAGAGCTTAATGGAAAAGAAGGAGATGCTATTACAGTTGCCAATATTAAAAATAACCCTAAAAACCTTGAGATAATAGAACTTGATGCCTCACAAACAGCAAGAAACCTAACAGAAGTTAAGGCATCAGTAATAAACTCAGGGATGGCAGTAGATGCAGGATTTATTCCAACAGAAGATGCAATCTATCTTGAAGATAAAAATGATCCGGCAAAAGCAATTTATGTAAATATAATAGCAGCTAAAAAAGAAGATAAGGACTCAAAAACTTTAGAAAATATAGTTAAAAACTACTATCAAACAGACGAAACAAAAAAAATAGTAGAAAAAGAATCAAAAGGTTCAGAAATACCAGCATGGTAAAATAAGGAGAGAATAATGAAAAAACTAGCAAAAATCGGATTAAGTCTTGCACTAATTATTGGAATAACAGCGTGTGGAAATAATAATAAAGATGATAGCAAAAAGGCAGCTTCAAATGATACATCAAATTCTACACAAGCAAGTGAAAAACAAACCATAAAAATTGGTGTTGTTGGAGAATTTAATGATGTATTAAAAGAAGTTGCTAAAAGATATGAAGAAAAAACAGGCAATAAAATTGAAATTGTAGTATTCGGCGACTATAACCAGCCAAACGAAGCTCTAGAAGCAGGTGATATTGACCTAAATGCCTATCAACACAAAAAGTTCCTAGAAGGATTTAACAAAGACCATGGAACAGATTTAGTATCTATAGGAAATACAATGCTTGCACCTTTAGGAATCTACTCTAAACAATACAAGTCACTTGATGAAGTAAAAGACGGTGATAAAGTAGTAATTCCAAATGATGCATCAAACGGAGCAAGAGCCTTATTCTTACTTCAAGATGCAGGGCTTATAAAAGTAAATGGCAAAAAAGGAGATCCAGTAACTGTAACAGATATTTCAGAAAACCCTAAAAAACTTGAAATAATTGAAGTAGATGCCTCACAAACAGCAAGAAACCTAGAATCGGCAGCTCTTGCTGTAGTAAATGACACCTTTGCACTTGACTCAAAGATTGCAACAGAGTTTCCAGCACTAAAATTTGAAGAATCAAAACCAACAGATGACAACCCATATGTTAATATAATCGTAGCTAAAAAAGATAGAAAAGATGATAAAGTATTAAATGACTTTGTTAGAAACTACTATCAAACAGACGAAACAAAAAAAGACTACGAGAAATTCACAGGTGGAGCTTGGATACCTGCTTGGTAAAAATATCAAACCATAATCGTAGAAAGGCCCTTGCTGGGTCTTTTCTATTGCTTAAATTTACATAAATTATAGTATAATGACATAAAAAATTAGAGATTTATGTTAATAGGAGAAATTAGAAATAAGGTGGACTCCATCTGGACTACCTTGTGTATAGAGGGTTAAACCAACCACTTACAAATATAGAGCAAATTACATACCTATTTTTTATTAAATGTCTTGATGAAAGAGATATAAACCTCGAAAAAGATGAAAACGTCAAAATAAATAAGGCTAAAACTTTACAAAAAATAGTAGAAGGCTATAGATGAACTTCCTACAGAAGATAACGACATAAAAGGAAATATCTACGAATACCTTTTATCCAAACTTCTTCGCACACCAAGATATATTATAAAAATGATAGTAGAACTAGTTAGACAAAAGCTGATGATTTAATAATAGATCCAGCTTGTGAGTTTCGTTTCACCTTATGACAACGTCAGATAGTTACGATGGATACTTGGTTTTAGAGCCTCTACAAAAAAATAAAAATAACAATTAATAGAATTTGAACGATAATTTAAAAACCAACTTGAAATAACGTGTATTAGGAGAGAAGATGGATATTAGTTTTATAAATAATAAAGAAAAATTTAATTATAGAGTATGTGGGATAATCATCAAAGAAAATAAAATTTTGGCGATGAAAGACGAGAGATCCTCTTATTATTATTTGCCAGGTGGACGAGTTATGATAGGGGAACGAGCAGAAGATGCAATCATTCGTGAGATAAAGGAAGAGCTTGAAATAGATGCTTCGATTATTAGACCGCTATGGCTTAACCAAGCTTTCTTTCGAGAAAATGTAGATAAACTTCAATATCATGAGCTGTGTATTTACTTTTTAATGGATATTGAAAATACATCTATTTCACAAAAGGGAAATAAATTTACTTTACAAGAAGGTAACCATACCCATGACTTTGAATGGTTATACTTTGATTCACTAACAGATTTATATTTTTATCCTTTGTTTTTAAAAGATGAAATATTTAATATTCCTGAGACATTTACACTACTTACTGAAATAGAGTAGTTATTTTATTTACCTACATAGATTCCTTTATTCCGAAAAACGATTTATTTCATTCTGAAAAAGCCTTTTATAATATGCTTTATGTGATGAAAATGTATTAGTATAAAAGAAGCCACAGAGAAATGGGAAATTTCAGATAGAAGAATATGAGTGCTCTTGAAAGAGGAAAAAATTCCAGTTGCTTTTCGTAGAGGCAAACTTTGGTAGATTCCTTCAAGTGAAAAAAATCTAAGATGGATGTTTGAAAAAAGTTGATGATTTACTGTTTAAAATTGAAAAGAATAAAAAGATATTAGATAACAAACGTCCACTAACTTGGGGAAGGCTAGAGGACTAAACGAAGAATTTAAAGTTGAATATACTTTTAACTCTAATGCTATTGAAAGGAATACACTAACCCTAAGAGAAAAAGATATGGTTTTAAGGGGCTGACGATTGACAGAAAACCCTTAAAATATTACCTCGAAGCAATAGGTCACAAAGAAGCTTTTGATTTTGTAAGGTCCTTAGTAAAAGAGAAAGCACAATTAACAGAGAGTATTATTAAGCAAATACATTATTTGATTTTATCAGATAAAAAAGATGATAGAGAAGTTTATTGAACAGTTCCTGCTCGTATAATGAGAGTTAAGGTATAATGAGAGTTAAGTATGAATCAGTGCAACCCTATTTAAGAGAGCCCAAGATGAATGAGTTATTAAATTGATATCAAGAAGCTTCAGAAAATATTGTTTCAAATTTGAATAAATTCCATATTGAATATGAAGCAATTCATCCATTTATAGATGGAAATGTAAGGACTGGAAGATTCTTGGTCAACTTAGAGCTAATTAAAACAGGCTACCCTCCTATTGATATTAAGTTTACTAATAGAGTTTCTTACTATAAAGATTTTAACGAACATCATACTAAAGGAGATTTATCAGATATGGAAAATTTATTTGCTGGTTATTTAATTGAAAGGCCTAAATATTACATTAATATATTAAGTGATGAGTAGATTTAACGCCTGGGTCTCTTGTCATAATTGTGATAATGGCAGATAGTAAGATGGACATTGGCTTTCAATCATTCTACTAGAAAACTAATAAGAGATGGTTCATAATTTATTGGAAAAGGATATTTATATGACTAATGATAAAAAAATTATAGAAGAATTAATAGAATACCAATTAGAAAATACTAAAGTCAATTTGATTCGAGAAAAAGATGGAATTGGTGTATATCGTGTTGAAACACCAGGTCATTCATATGTATTAAAATATTTCTACAATAAAGAATTTCGTAGAGAAATTAGTTATTATCAAACTCTAAAATCCTTGAATATTCCGACAATTCAAGTGTTTGGAAGTACACAATCTTCAATTCTTCTTGAAAATATTAATGGATCATTTGAATTTCGTTTAGGTCAGAAGGAAGATTTTGAAAATAAAAATATTATTAAGGCCTTGGCGAGATGGTATAAACTTCTCCATAAAAATGGTATGAAATATGCTGAGGATAACAATTTATATTCTCAATGGGATTATCTGTCTGAATTAAATTTATATAAGATGGCTAATAAATTTGATTTATCTAATGAAAAATCGTTTATAAACTTTATGAACTTTTATCCTAGAATTTGTGAAAAAATGAGAAATGCTAAGAAGACTCTTATCTATCAGGATTTCTATTATACAAATATGGTGGTTAGCATAGATGAAAGTAAAGCATTTATGTTCGATTATAATATGCTTGGCAAAGGTTCATATATATCGGATATTTTGAATGTTACTTATTGGTTTTCTAAAGAAAACAAACAATTATTCATTGATGAGTATGGTGGCATTGATTACCAATTGTTAAATTTAGAAAAGTTAATTGCGCCATTTATTGCATTGATTATTGCAATGGAAAGAAATGTTTATCTATCCTGGACTCAGGATGCTAAAGATACTATCATAAACAAAGTCGATTCATATTTAGAATACTTTCACAATTAGATTAAGAAACCCGGCTTTTGTGTCATAATAATGATAGAGGAAAATAGTTATGTAAATATAAGGAGTTTAGAGTTTCTACCAAAGTTTAAAACTCAAAAAATAAATATTTGGTGTGCTGCTTAGGGTAATAATATAATTATTGTAAGGAGTATACCAGTATAAGGAGGAAGTAAGTTGACAAAGATTAGAAAGGAAAAGATTACTGCTAAGGGATTTAGCATTCAAGTTTATACTGAAGACTTTAAGAATGATTATATTAGCTTAACAGATATAGCTAAATATAAAAATAAGCAAGAGTTCAATGTCGTTGTAGCCAATTGTATGAGAAATTATAATACTATGAATATTTAGGGATATGAGAGTAAGTTAAACAATCCAAATTTTAACCCCCTCGAATTCGAGTGGTATTACAAGAAGCAGGTAGCGATGCTTTTACTCTATCACCTCAAAAGTGGCAAAAAACAACAAATGTAATTGGATTATTTGCAAAACTTGGAAGATGCGGAGGAACTTTCGTCCATAAAGATATTGCGTTTAAATTTGCATTTTGGATATCAGCTGAGTTTGAACTATATATAATAAAAGATTATCAGAGATTAAAGGAAGATGAAAATTTAAAATTATCTCTATCATGGAATCTTCATAGAGAAATATTAAAGATAAATTATAAAATTCATACTTATGCAAGCAAAGAATATTTGATAAAAGATTTGACGAATGAACAATTGTCATTTAAATATGCAAGTGAAGCTGATATGTTAAACGTGGCATTATTTAAAAAAATAGCCAGACAGCGGAGAGAAGAAAATCCAAAACTAAAAAGAAACATGAAGGACTATGCAAGCCTTAATGAACTCTTAGTACTTGCCATATGGAGTCATATAATGTGATTTTAATTGAAAAGGGAATTTGTCAAAAAGAAAGAATGATTGAGCTAAGAAACTTGGCTAGAGCACAACTAATTTCTCTAGAAAGGTTAAATAATTTAGAATTAAAGAGTTATCAGAATAGAGAAAATTAAGTATAAAAAATAGATTTGATGAAAATAAATGTATTTATTAATTGTACTAATATTTTATTTAAGATGTAAGAAGTGGACCTTATTTCATAATTATGACAACGGCATATAGTAAAGATGATGAATGGATTTTAGAGTTATCTGCGAAAAATATAAGAGGAATAAAAAATGGATTTTAAAGAAATTTCAAAAATAGATAATGATTTTATTAGAAATGAGAAATTGTATAAATTTTTTGACGAAGAAAAAAGACTATTTAGTAAATCAGGTCAGATTGAAAAAATTACTACCTTAAAAGAAATTTCTAATTATATTAGTCAAGATTCAAAAATTCTAGATGTTGGAGCAGGAACTGGGGTTTACAGTATCCCTTTGGCTGAAAAAGTAAATAAAGTTATTGCTTATGAACCTGCAACTAATAACTATATACAAATAAAAGAAAAAATCAAAAAGAATAATTTGCAGAATATTACAGTTGAAAATAAAAGTTCACTTAATATGGAAGAGCTAAAAGATGAATATTTCGATATAGTCCTGCTATTTGGACCTATGTATCACTTATCAAGCGAAGAAGACAGAGTACATACACTTAGTGAAGCAAAGCGTGTTGTTAAAGCTGGAGGACATATACTAGTATCTTTTATCAACCATGACATGATTCCAATGACAGAAATGGTCTATAATTCAAATTTTTTTGAAACTGAAGGATATAATCCCACAAAGCAAAGACTTATAAATAGACCCTTTATTTTCTTTACATTATCAGAGTGCATTGAAATGCTTGAAAAGGAAAATCTTATAATCATTAGAAAAGTTGCCACAAGTGGATATTCTGAATTATTACAAAATCAGATTAATGATATGAGTAACTTATCTTATGGAAGATATATTGATTGGCACCTTGCTCATTGTGATAAAGAAGAGTTACTAGGAGCAAGTAATCATTATCTTTTTGTTTGCAAAAAGTGAATATAGAATAAAATGCTAAAAGACATAATGTTTAATAACCACCAAAATAAAAAACAATTAAGTTTTTAAGTTTATTGATATTGTTTTAGATTTTTTACCCTGTAGTGACATCTTGTTATTAAAATCTTTGATGAAAAACAAAGTGCTAAGAGATAGCTTATTTACAAAAATTAGAATAATAGATATTTAGAAAATGATAAGTTTGATAGTAAGTACAAGGAATTAGGGGACAATTTTATAATGCAGCTTTATAAGGATGTAAAAAGCTCGATAGAAAGTAATTTAGGATAAAAAATCTTATTGAAGAAGTCACCAAGTTTTCTGATTTTAATTTATGGCCTAGGATAGAAAATAAAGATATAAATGATTTTGATAAAATAGGAAGGATTATTAATCTGCCTGAAAGTCACGAACTTACCCAAAGATTTCATAATTCCATGCTTCAACTTGAATTAGGTTTATTACAAGGCAACTTAAATATAATTGCTATAAAAACTATAAGGCAGACTGCCAAAAACCTATCCAAAAAAGGAAAATATAAAGAAAGGCGATTAAGAAAAATCTTACCTATTAAAAAACATAGAAGACGATAATTTTTGGAAAGATATAGGCCTTATGAAATTTGAAGAAATAAGGCTAGCTCTTAGAGATTTTATGCCTTTAATTGGCCTTAAAGAACAAAAAAGCTACTATTCAAACTTTAAGGATGAATTTATTAGTATAAAAGAAAATGATGTTGAATTTTTTGAAGAAGCTCTTAAAATATATAGGGAAAAAGCTAAGCACTATGTAAAATCAAAAGTAAAGGATGATCGTATCATAAATTAATAATTATAAGATCGATAACAGGATTAAGTCAAGATAGTATAAACAAAGCCTTTGCTGAATTTTATAGAGAAAATAAACTAAACTATGAGCAACAAATGTTTGTAAAAACCATAACCAATTACCTAAAGAAAAATAACTACCTATCTATGGAAGTCTTCTAAAAAGAGTCTTTTAAATCAATAGGCTCTATTACAAAAATTTTTAAAGATAATAAAAAAGAAATTAGAAGCCTACTTAATATTCTAAATAAGCTAAATGAATATGTAGATGTGGTCTAAAAATTAATAAAAGTATATATGAACTAGGAATTAGAACAAAACTAAATATTAAAGCTTCTATATAGCAAAATGAAAGGCTACGAGTTTGAAAACTCATAGTCTTTTTAGTTATAATGTTTTATTGATAGATATCATAAAAATAAAAGTTAGATTTATTTTACTTTGTAATTTCAGTTTACTTATTATGATTATATATTAAGAAATAGTATAACTAATTTAATCCTTGAACTTTTTATTTTATTAAATAAGTATTTTAAAATATTAAATTCATCAAATTAAAGTATAATAAAGCTATGAGAAAAGCAGAATTAAAAGATTTGAAAAATGTAATGGAAATAATTGAAGATGGGAAGCTTTCACTTAAAGAAGACGGGATAGACCAATGGCAAAATGGTCTTCCTAAAATAGATGATATAAGGAAAAATATAGAATCTAATCAAGGCTATGTTTATATAGTAGATGGTGAAATTGTTTCATTTGCTTATCTTAAAGAAGATTATGAAAAGGATTATGAGCCTATTGAAAAAGGCTTCAAAAAACATGATGATTTTTTTACTATACATAGATTAAGTATCAAAAAATGTTCGAAAGGAAAGGGGATTTCTAAGAAGTTTTTGGGCGAAATCATAGCTTTTGCTAAGGATAGAGGGCTTTCATCTGTTAGGATTGATACCCATAGAGATAACTTTAAGATGAAATCTTTGATAAAAAAGTTTGATTTTAAAAAGATTGGGCCATGTTTTGTAGATGATGGAAAGGGAAGAAGCGAAAGAATTGCCTATGAGTTAGTATTATGATAAATAAAAGTCAAGAAATTATAGTGAATGAATCAAAATATCCAGCTTGTGTTATAGCAGGTCCTGGGACTGGAAAGACATTTACTATAGTTAGAAAAATTATATCTTTAATCAAAAATGATGGTCTTGCTCCCAATAGGATTCTTGTTACAAGTTTTACCAAAAAAGCTGCCAATGAGCTTATAGAAAGGGTTGAATCCGAGCTTAAAAAAGAAAATATCAAGGCTGATACTTCCAATATGCTTATAGGGAATTTCCATTCTCTTGCCTTGAATTTTTTAAGAAAATACAAATCCTTTAGTGGGGATATTTTAGAAAAAAGGGTCATTGACCAAGCTATGGAAGGCTATTTACTTGAAAAAAATCTTCATATCTTTAAAAATATTGATGATTTTGACACTTATATTTCCTATAATGAAGTTGGTCAAATTATGGGAATATTTTCCTATATTACCAACAACCTTATAGATTTGAATGCTTTAAGGGAGTCCAATGATAAAAAAGATAGATTAGGTCTTGAAATTTATTTAAAATGGGCGAGTTTTTTGGATGAAAATAAGCTTATTAATTATCAGCTTATCCTTAAAAATTTCTACAATCTTTTAGATGATTTTGAATATGGGAGAAAAATCAGGGATGAGATAGATTTTGTAATAATAGATGAGTATCAAGATACTAATCATATCCAAGAAGAGATAGGGTTTAAACTTTTAAAAGGTAAGAATATCATGGTTTTTGGAGATGATGATCAATCACTTTATGCTTTTAGGGGAGCAAGTCCAGAAAACCTCACAGATTTTAATAAGACTTGCGAGAGAAAGCTTAAGTGCAAGGCCAATTTTTATAGTCTTAATATAAACTACAGATCGAATCAGGAAATTATAGATAAGTCCAAGGATTTTTTATCTCAAAGTGGTGCCTTTGATCAGATTAAAGATCTTAAGGCTTTTGATGAAGAAAATAATCACAATACAGTGGTAAGGGCAAGGGCTTTAAACTATGATAATATACTAAAGATTATAAAAGAGTTAAATAAGGATATTAATTTAAATCAAATAGCCTTTCTTTTTCCAAGCTTAAAACACAAGTATCCAAAAGATCTTCAGTCATTTTTTGAATTTAATAAAATAGGAGTCTTAAACAAGTCATCTAAGCTTTTTTTTAGAAGAGATGAGGTAAGGATTTTGCTTTTTATCCTTCTTTCCATATATTCAAGAAAGCCAAAATCAAAAGAAGGTTCTAATGAAAATAATTATAAAAGAGCACAGGAGACGCGTTTTAAGACCTATCTTATATCTATCTTTGATGATGTGAATTTCAAAAAAGATAAGGATTTAAATTGTTTTATAAGTAATAAAAAAGAAAAAATCAAAGAAAATTTATCTTATACTGATATAATCTATGAATCTTTTAAACTACCTATAGTGAAATCCTACCTTGACCAAGAACTTAAAGGACTAAAGGCTATTCGTAATCTTTCAAATATAGGAAAATTTACTGAGATTATAACTGATTTCATTGATATAAATGGACCTGATATTAACTTTTACCAAAAGTCAGTAGAGCTTTTTTATGGATATATTTTTTATCTCTTTAAAAATGAGCTGGTTCCTGAATTTGAAGATTTTGATACACCAAAAAATGCTATAAATTTTTTAACTATCCACCAATCAAAAGGACTTGAGTATGATGTAGTTTTTGTATCTGGTCTTTATGAGAATCCATCAAGTCCTAAGATGGGTTTTTCTAAAAACATAAGAGATAAAAATGGAAATAATGAGTATAAAAATTTTTTCAGAAAGTACTATACAGCTATGACCAGAGCTAAAAAACTTTTAGTAATTTTAGATAACTCAGAGAATTTTCAAATCAAAAATTTCCAAAAAGGTCTGAATAATTCATCAAATTTATCGACTCTTGACCTTAAATTTGAAAAAGAAGAAGTAAAAAAAGAAATATTAGCATACACAACTGACATTGAAGTTTATAAGTCTTGTCCTTTAAAATACAAATTCATAAGGCTTTTATCTTTTAGAAAAGAAAAAAGCAAGTCTTTAATCTTTGGTTCAAATGTCCATGCTATAGCTGAGTTTTTGACTAATCTTCAAAAGGAGGGCAAGTCATTAGATTTAGTAAATGAATTTATAAAAAATAATAAAATATATCAAAAGCCAATAGAAAATTTTGTAAATAGAGATTTTAATATAAAAGAATCAGAGCTTAACCTAAAGCTTGACAGAGGATTTTATTTACTTCAAGGAAATATTGATGTGGTTTTAGAAGATGGTTCGATTGTTGATATAAAGACGGGAAAAGTAAATGAGAATTATTTAGAAAGATATAAAAACCAACTCCTTACTTACTACAACTTGTTTGTGTATAATAACAAAAAGATAAAAGACTTATACCTTTATTTTATAGAAAGTGATAAGCTTATTAAAGTTAAGAGAGATAACTTTAATATAAGTATGATTGATAATCTTGCTAAAAATATAGTTAAGAGAAATATTGAAGTAAAAACAAGTAATAGAGATGAGTGCAAGTTTTGTCCTATGGCTTACTTTTGTGATAGAGCTTGAAAAAGGACTACTATGTAATACAATATTCTTAGGTGATAATATGGAATCTCAAATGTTAAAAGGAGTTATCGAAGGGGTAATTCTTCAAATAATTAAAAATAAAGAAACATATGGTTATGAGATTGTAGAAAATCTAAGGCTAAATGGTTTTTATAATATGACAGAGTCAACAGTTTATCCAATCCTACAAAGATTATCCAATAAGGGTCTTATCCTTTCATCAAAGGAGAAGTCTAAGCTTGGACCTAAGAGAAAATATCATTATATAACCCCCAAAGGGGAAGAATACTTAGAGGAATTTAAAGAAAGTTTTAGAGAGCTTGAAAGACTAGTTGGAAATATTATAGGAGATTAAGATGATAATGAGAGTAGATAAAATGATTGGAAATGCCAATCTTGATACAAGAAAAAATATAAAAAGAAACGCCAAAAAGGGAGCTCTTCTTATAAATGGAGAAATCATAAAGGATTCATCAACAAAGGTTGATCCTAATGTAGATGAGGTAGTTTATATGGGAGAGTTAGTAGACTATTTTGACAATATTTATATTATGATGAATAAGCGAGAAGGTCTTATTTGTCAATCAAATGAACTTGATGGAACTGTAATGCAAGACTTGGATGATTTTTACCTAAATCTTGATATATCAATAGTCGGAAGACTCGATAAGGATACAACAGGACTTTTATTAATGTCAACTGATGGGAAATTTGTCCATAAGCTTATAAGTCCAAATTCAAATATTTGGAAAAAATATGAGGTTGAAACTTCTAAAAAAATAGATCCTTCTTTAGTTGAAATTTTTAGAAATGGAGTATATATTAAAGAAGATGACTATACAGCAAGAAGTGCTAAACTTGAAATCCTTGATGAAAGAAAAGCCTATGTATATGTAACAGAAGGTAGATTTCACTTAGTTAAAAGGTTATTTTCCAACAACAACAATGAGGTAATAAAGCTTAGAAGACTTGCTATAGGGGATTTAGAACTTGATTCTAGTCTTAATCCTGGACAATATAGAGAACTTAGTAAAGAAGAATTGAATTTATTTATCTAAACAAAAATTCCATAAAAAATAAGTTTAGATTAAAATAGGAATAAATAAGTGGCGCTCTTGAGTAGTGCCTTTACCTTGTAAAAGTGGAGGGTATATGTACGAAAACTACATAAAATTTATTTTGGACAAGATACTGGCAATAATTGCTCTAATACTACTTAGTCCAATAATTTTGATTACAGCCTTAATTATAAAAATAAAAGAGTGGGATTCCCCTGTCCTTTTTATCCAAGAAAGGTCAGGAATTTATAGAAAGCCTTTTAAGTGCTATAAATTTAGGTCTATGTCAACTTCAGCCCCTAAGAATGCATCTACATGGGAGCTTGAAAATCCAGAAAATTATATAACACCATTTGGTGCTTTTATGAGAAAGACTTCCCTTGATGAGCTTCCTCAACTTTTCAATATCCTAAAGGGGGATATGTCCTTTGTAGGGCCTAGACCAGTTATCCTAAAAGAAACTGAATTATTAGACTTAAGAGAAAAGTATGGAGCATGCAAGGTAAAACCAGGTATAACAGGACTTTCTCAAATATCTGGAAGGGATAATCTTCCACCTAGGCAAAAGGCTAAGATGGATGGACTTTATGCTGGAAATGTAAACTTTATTGATGATATGAAGCTATTTTTAAAGACTATTCCTGCTGTTATATTTGGAGAAGGCATAAGAGAGGGAAAAATAAATGATGAAGATTTCAAATAATTAGCCTTTTGGCTTTTAGATACAAATAAAATGTTTTCATAAAGTAAAGATAAATTCTTATAAAGAAAATAATAAAAAGATTTTAATATTATAGGACTTCACTTTTTTTCGGAAAATATTGGATTCTTTTCATGAAATTGATTGCATTTATTTTTACATTGTGATATTATTAAAATATAAGAATATTATGGAGAAGCGAGCAGGATTAATAACCGGCTCGCTTTGTGTATTTATGGAGGATAAATGATTGATATAGTTGATTTGCTTTATGAAAATCCTGTGATTATGGCTATTAAAGATAATAAGGATTTAAGAGAGTGCCTAAAAAAAGAAAATAATGGCAACAAAATAGTTTTTGTTCTATATGGAAATATTGAAACTATATCACTTATAGTAGAAAAACTTAAGGATAAGGGAAAAATAGTCCTTGTTCACGAAGACCTTGTAGAAGGACTTTCTTCATCTTACCTTTCATCATCCTTTATTAAAAAATACACAAATGCCGATGGAATTATTACTACAAGATCACAAAATGCATCATATGCTAGAAAAATCGGTCTTATATCTGTTCTTAGGTTTTTTGTCCTAGACTCTCTTTCTTATGAGAATGTCAAAGAAACCATAAAAAAGGCTAATTGTGACCTTATAGAAATACTTCCTGGTATTATGCCAAAAATCTTAGATGATATAGGGAAAAGAACTGCTATTCCAATAATTGCAGGTGGCCTTATTAGAGATAAAAATGATGTTATCGAGGCCTTAAATGTTGATGCTGTAGCTGTATCATCGTCAAATTACAACGTTTGGAAAATGTAAAGGAGATTAGTATGACTAAGTACATAATGGCGCTAGATGCTGGAACAACAAGTAATAGAGCGATTCTTTTTAACAAGAAAGGTGAAATTAAGTCAGTTGCCCAAAAAGAATTTACCCAATTTTTCCCACACCCAGGCTGGGTTGAACATGATGCTACAGAAATTTGGTCAACTCAATTAGGGGTTTGTACAGAAGCTATAGCAAAGCTTGGTATCGATTCTAAAGATATAGAGGCAATTGGTATAACAAACCAAAGAGAAACAACTATAATTTGGGATAAAAAAACTGGAAAGCCAGTCTATAATGCAATCGTTTGGCAATGCAGAAGAACAGCTGATATGGCAGACAAACTTGTAGAAGATGGCTATCGTGAAATGATTCAAAATAAGACAGGCCTTGTAGTGGATCCATATTTTTCAGCAACAAAGATAAGATGGATACTCGATCATATAGAAAATGGGCAAGAAAGAGCTGAAAATGGAGAGCTTTTGTTTGGGACAGTTGACACATGGCTAATCTATAACCTAACTCGTGGAAAAGTTCATGTAACAGACTATACCAATGCTTCAAGAACAATGTTATTTAATATCCATACCCTAGAATGGGATGATGAACTTTTAGAAATGCTAAATATACCTAGGTGCATACTTCCAGAAGTAAAACCATCAAGCTTTGTATATGGTAATACTTTCCCAGGATATTTCAATGGTGAAATTCCTATAGCAGGAATTGCAGGTGACCAACAAGCAGCTTTATTTGGACAAACATGCTTTAACCCTGGAGATGCCAAAAATACTTATGGAACAGGTGCTTTCTTACTTATGAATACGGGAAAAGAAGCAGTAAAAAGTGACAATGGCTTAGTTACAACTATAGCTTGGGGGCTTGAAGAAGGAAAAGTAAGCTATGCCCTAGAAGGTTCAATCTTCGTGGCCGGTTCTGCTATCCAATGGTTAAGAGATCAACTTAGGATAGTTGATGCTGCTGATGATACAGAATATATGGCTACAAAAGTAGATGATACCAACGGATGTTATGTAGTTCCAGCCTTTACAGGACTTGGTGCTCCATACTGGGATCCTTATGCAAGAGGAACAATTGTGGGTATATCAAGGGGAACGAGTAAGTACCATATAGTTAGGGCAACACTTGAATCTCTAGCCTATCTTACAAATGATGTCTTAACAGCTATGGCGAAAGATTCAGGAGAAAGTCTAAAAGAATTAAAAGTAGATGGTGGAGCAAGTGCTAATAATTTCTTAATGCAATTTCAAGCAGATATGATTCAAACCAAGGTAGAAAGACCAGAAACACTTGAAACAACAGCTCTAGGTGCATGCTACTTGGCAGGACTCGCTGTAGGATTTTATAAAAATCTAGATGAGATAAAAGAAAATAGATTAGTAGATAAAGAATTTATTCCAGAAATATCCAAAGAAGAAAGGGATAAGAAGGATAGAAACTGGCAAAGAGCTATGCAAAGAGCTTTTGGATGGGCTAATCATTTTGAAGAATAGTTTACAAAATCTAAAATTTAGAGTATACTACAAATAAGAATAATATACGAAAGAGAAAGCGAGTTAAAGTTAGCCTTACTTTAACTTGCTTTTTTTATTACTTAAAAGGAGAAATAAATGTTTGATGCAATAATTATTGGTGGTGGAGTTACAGGTACATCCATAGCCTACAATTTATCAAAGAAAAAGGGAAAGTTTCTATTAATAGAAAAAAATGAGGACTTATGTACAGAAACATCAAAGGCAAATTCTGGTATCTGCCATGGTGGATATGATGCGAAGCCTGGTTCTATGAAAGCTAAAATGAATGTTTTAGGAAATCATATGATGGAAGAGATTAGTAAGAAACTATCCTTTCCTTATAAAAAAATAGGAACTCTAGTTTTATGCCACAGTGAAGCTGATATGGATAAGCTTCAAAAACTTTATGACCAAGGTATAGAAAATGGTGTTTCTGGTATGAAGATTTTAAATAGGCAAGAAGTTTTAGAGCTTGAGCCAAATGTAACAGATGATGTAGTAGCAGCCTTATTTTGTGAGGAAGCAGGAATTTTAGATCCATTTTTGATGACTATAGCTTTTGGTGAAGTTTCAAATATAAATGGTGTTGATTATGTTTTCAATGAAAAAGTTATAGACACAATAAGAGAAGATGATTATTGGATAGTTAAAACTGAAAAAAATACATATAAGACAAAGACTATTGTAAATGCAGCTGGAATTCATTCTGATGAAATTCATAATAAGGTCTCAGATGAAAAATACGAAATAAGGGCAAGACGTGGTGAGTACTTACTCTTAGACAAAGATTCTAAAGGTTTTGTAAAACATGTTATGTTTAACCTTCCAACTGAAAAAGGTAAGGGAATACTTGTTTCACCAACCATAGATGAAAATACCTTAGTAGGACCTACATCAGACTTTATAGACGATAAGGAAGACAAAAGATCTACTAGAGAGCATATAGAAGAAGTTATAGAAAAATCAAATGATACTGTTAAAAATGTACCGGTAAGAATGGTAATAACATCATTTTCTGGAAACAGGGCACATGAAAAGGGTGAAGACTTTATTCTAAAAGAAAGCCTTGATGGATTCTTTGATTGTATAGGTATAGAATCTCCTGGTCTTACTTCAGCACCAGCTATAGGAGATTATATGGCAAATCTTGTAAGTGAGAAACTAAAATTAGAAGAAAAAGAAAATTTCATTTATGATAGAAAGCCAACACCAAAAACAAGTGAAATGAGCCTAGAAGAGCATGATGCCTTAATCAAAAAAGATAAGAGATATGGAAAGATAATCTGTAGGTGTGAATCCGTCACAGAAGGAGAGATAGTGGATGCTATAAACAGACCACTTGGAGCAAGGACTGTAGATGGAGTTAAAAGAAGAGTTAGAGCTACTGCTGGAAGATGCCAAGGAGGATTCTGCTTACCAAGAGTTATGGAAATTTTAGCAAGAGAACTTGATATACCATATGATAATGTAGTTAAAAATGCTAAGGGTTCATACTATATAAGAGGACATGTAAAGTAAGGAGAAAATAATGAAAGATTATGAATTAGTAATAATAGGTGGAGGTCCTGCAGGACTTGGTGCTGCAGTTAAAGCCTATGATGAAGGAATAAAAAACATACTAGTAGTAGAAAGAGATGAAATGCTTGGGGGAATATTAAACCAATGCATACATAATGGATTCGGTCTACATAGGTTTAAAGAAGAACTTACAGGTCCTGAATATGCCCAAAGATTTATAGATGAAGTTAAAAAAAGAGATATAGACTTACTTTTAAATACCATAGTAGTTGATTTTAGGGAAGATAAGACTATAAGTCTTATGAATGAAGAAAATGGTATGTTTACACTAAAACCAAAGGCAGTTATTCTTGCAATGGGTTGTAGAGAAAGGCCAAGGGGAGCATTAAATATACCGGGAAGCCGTCCGGCAGGGGTATACTCTGCTGGTACAGCTCAAAGAATGATAAACCTAGAAGGATATATGCCAGGGAAAAAAGTGGTGATTTTAGGTTCTGGTGATATAGGATTAATCATGGCAAGAAGGATGACGCTTGAAGGAGCAGAAGTTAAATGTGTTGCAGAAATTATGCCATATTCTGGAGGATTAAAAAGAAATATAGTTCAATGCTTAGATGACTTTAATATTCCTCTTTACTTTAATACAACTATATCCTCTATAGAGGGAGTTGATAGGGTTACAGGTTGTACACTTTCAAAGGTTGATAAAAATATGAAAGTAATACCAGGAACTGAAAAACACTTTGATTGTGATACAATACTTCTTTCAGTAGGACTTCTTCCAGAAAATGAACTTACAAAAGAAGCAAATATAGAAATAGACCCAAAGACTAAAGGGGCAGTTGTATCAGATAGGCTAATGACAAGTGTTGATGGAGTCTTTGCAGCAGGAAATGTCCTTCATGTACATGATTTGGTAGATTATGTTACAGAAGAGAGTGAACTTGCAGGAAAATCAGCAGCAGCCTATATAAAAAATGAATTCAAAAAATCAAAAGAAAAGCCAATTTACCTTAAGGCTGGAGATGGAATATCATACACCCTTCCTCAATATATAAACAAGGATACAATGGCAGATGAAGCCATAATAAGATTTAGGGTAAACAATGTTTATCAAAAAAGAATCCTAAAAATGTTTGTAGATGGTAAGGAAGTAGCCAAAAAAAGAAAACTAGTTTACGCTCCCGGTGAGATGGAAAATCTCATACTTAAAAAGAAAGATCTTGGAGAAGATGCTAGTAATATAGAAATAAAATTGGAGGAAATATGAAAAAAGAATTAACCTGTATAAATTGTCCTCTAGGATGTAATGTGATAGTAACTATGGATGATAAGGGAGAAATACAAGATATCACAGGAAATACTTGCAAAAGAGGAGAAATATATGCAAGAAATGAAGTTAAGAATCCTGTAAGAATGGTAACTTCAACTGTTAAAGTCATTGGAGGAAAACTATATTCTGTTCCAGTAAAAACAAGTGATGCTATAGCAAAAGATAAGATGAAAGAGGCAATGTATGAGATAAACAAGGCAAGTATCAAGGCACCTGTTCATATTGGAGATGTAGTAGTAAATAATATAGCAAATACAGGCATAGACCTTATAGCAACAGCAAATAGAAAATAAAATAAAAATATCAAGACTTCAAACTTTATGTTTGAGGTCTTTTTTTGTGTAAAAAATTAATAAAAACTTTAGTAAATTATTATTCCGAGTTCCTTTAAACAAATATTATAATCAAAATATTAATTAAAATTTTGCTATGAACAAATGATAAGGTGAATTTCTCCTTGCGAGAAAAAGTATGTATTAATTAAATTTCAATCTGTAATACCATATAGAAAGAGGGAGGATATGATTTGGAAAAAGTTAGAAAATAGGAGTCTTTATCTAATAGAGCTTCTTGAAAGAAAGCCTATTAATGAAGATATATTATTAGATCAGTTAAAAATTAGCAAGAAAACATTATCAAACGACATAAAACAAATAAATAAAAAATTAGAGCATTGTGCTTTCATCAACATCAAACATAAGGAAATTTCCCTATATGTATATGATTATAAAAGATACAAAAAATCTTTAAATAAAATTAGAAAAGAAGAGGAAAGCTTCAATAATGAGAAATATAGACTTATTTATATTATAAAAAACTTATTTGAAAATAAGACTGTGACTATGGGGGATCTTTCATTTGAGATGATAATCTCAAAAACTACCTTAAATAAGGATATTGAGAAAGTAAATAAACTTATGGATTCTTACAATATAAGGATAGCCGGAAGACCTAATGTAGGCATTGGAATTCTTGGTGAAGAAATAGATATTAGAAACTTTGTTATAGAAAATTGTTACAATGAAATTTTTAGGCAAAATAAAGACACTAGACTTGTTTCAGAAATTATTAGAAAAGCCTTGTCCCCTTATTTAGTAGATGAGGAAACCCTTGACAGGATGAAGATATTTCTCAATGTATCCATAGTAAGGATTAGAAATAATTTTTATATTAATAGGCTTGATAAGGACTATTCATACAATCTTAAGGGCCTTATTAAAGATATAGGGGAAGATATAAAAAACAGAGTTGAAAAAGTTATAGGTCTTAAGCTAAGTGATGATGAACTTAAATTTATAACAGTTCCTTTGAGGGGAATGAGAACTCCTCTTATTATTACAAGTATTTCAGATATTGAAATAGGTCAGGATATACAAAATCTTATAAGTGAAATTTTTACATCTATTAAAAGGCAGATGGATCTTGATGTTGATCTTGGAAAAGTTACTAAGGATTTTAACTACCACATTTATTTTCTTCTTAATAGAATAAAGCTTGACTATAAGATTGATAATAGCCTAAATGAAGAAATTAAAAAAGAATATAGGGTGGCATACAAGATGGCAGAAATTGCAGCTAAAGTTATAGAAAATAAACTTGAAAAGACTGTAAATGAGTCGGAAAAATCCTACCTTGCCTCCTACTTTCAAATATATATAGTAGAAAAACTCGACCTTGTAAATAAAAATGCTTTTAAGATAGCGATTTTTACGACAGATGAGATAAATGACCTGTCTTTAAAAAGAAAATTGAAGGCAGGAGATATAAATGATGACTTATCTATTTCTATAATCGATGATATTTCTATTGACTTATCAGGCTATGATCTTCTTATTACGGATAGGGATGTAGATACTGAGATTAGTCAAATATCTGGAAAGGACATCTATAAGATTTCAAAGATTAGAGAAAGAATAGAGGACTTAAGAGAAAAGAAAAATATGATTTTAAACAATAGGTTTTTAAAGTCAGTTTTTTTAAACAACTTGGATGAAGAAAAGTTATTTTTAATTAAAGGTAAGGATTTTAAGAAAAATCTTTACTATATGCTTGATTCCTTAATTGATAAAAATCTAGTAGATGAAGATTTTAAGGAAAGAATTATAAAAAGAGAAAAGATCTCTTCAACTATATTTTCTAGGGGAGTAGCCTTTCCTCATACTAAGTCAAATAAGTTGAGTGTAGCCTTGGGAATTAATGAAAAGGACTATCCTAATTTGATATTTTTAGTAGGAGTTCCAGAAAATTTAGATGAAGTCTTGGTAAAACTTTATGATGAGATTGTTACGATTGCTAATGATGATAAGCTTGTTGAGAAAATTTCTAAGATAAAATCTTATCCAAAATTGATGGAGTTTTTTATCAAGGAAACAGAATTGTTTAGGTGAGGAGAAAAAATGTCTAATTTTGTATACTTAGGTATCTTTATACTTTCTATGTATCTTTTACAATACTTTTTTACTTTTTTACAAATGAACTCCTTTAGGGATTATTTTAATAAGTATATAAAAGATGGAAAGGTAGCTATAGGCATAAAAAAGGGAGCTATAAGGGCTGGTGCCATAGTTATGTTTTCTGTAGATGAGTTAGGAAATATTAAAAAATATGCTTATATCCATGGGGTATCGGTATTTGCTAGGTTTAAGGAAAAAGATCTATTTAGGAATGCAAATATCAAGGACTTGGATGAAGAAATTTTAAATGAATTAAAAATTGAAAAAAATATAAGACTTGCCATTTTAAATGCCAGGAACAATTTTATAAAGGCAGAAAATGGTGAAGAAATAAAAATGGAAAAATCGCCTCTACAAAAAGCTTTTGGCTTTTTTAGAAATAGAAAATAAAAAGGAGAGAATTTATGGATTTTTTAGTAAATCTTGCCCAATCATTTATTGGTTTATTTGAAATGGGTGCAGAAACTTTAGTAGGTTGGATGACTTCTATAGTACCTAAGGTACTTTTACTTTTAGTATTCATGAATGCGTTAATTGCACTTATTGGAGCTGAAAGGGTTAACAAATTTGGTAAATTATGCTCGAAAAACAAAATCTTAGCTTATGGTGTTTTACCTTTCGTATCAGCCTTTATGCTAGGTAACCCAATGGCTTTATCAATGGGTAAGTTCTTGCCTGAGGCACAAAAACCTTCATATTATGCATCAGCAGCTTACCACTGCCATACAAACAACGGAATATTTCCTCACATAAATCCAGGTGAATTATTCGTATGGTTAGGTATAGCTCAAGGTGTTGAAAAACTAGGATTATCTACAGTTCCTTTAGCTATAAGATATATGCTTGTAGGTTTAGTTATGAATTTTTTATCAGGATGGATTACAGACTTTACAACAAAATTTGTTGAAAAACAACAAAATATTAAATTAAAAAGAGCAATAGATGTGGAGGTACACAATGAATAAGATAAGGATTGAAAAAGGTCATGCAGGCTTTGGTGGTCCATTAGAAATTGGACCAGAAGGTGAAAAAAATACACTTTTATATATAACAGGTGGAGGAGCAAAACCTGAAATAGTTGATAAAATTGTTGAACTTACAGGGTGTGAGGCTGTAAATGGCTTTAAAACTTCAGTTCCAGAAGAAAATATATTTGCTGTAATAATAGACTGTGGTGGAACACTAAGGTGTGGAATATATCCTAAAAAAGGAATTCCAACTATAAATATAATGGCAACTGGAAAATCTGGTCCCTTAGCAAAATATATAACAGAGGATATATATGTGTCTGATGTTGGACTTAATCAAATAAAAGCTCTTGGAGAAAGTGAAGCTAAAAAAGCTAGTCCAAAAGAAGAAGCTAAAGAAGATAAGTCTAAAGTTACTTATTCATCAGATAAAAAGGTTTCAGAAACTCTAGCAGAACAATCTGGAAATTCCTTTATACAAAAAGTAGGTATGGGAACAGGTAGAGTTATAGATATATTCTTCCAAGCAGGTAGAGATTCTGTTCAAACTGTAATAAGTACGATCCTTCCATTCATGGCCTTTGTATCTATGTTGATAGGTATAATCCAAGGTTCAGGATTTGGTAACTGGTTTGCAAAACTTCTTATTCCACTTGCAAACAATATAGTAGGTCTTGTAATCTTGGGGCTTGTTTGCTCACTTCCAGTGCTTTCAGCACTACTAGGACCTGGAGCTGTTATAAGCCAAGTTATAGGAACCTTAATAGGTAGTGAAATTGCAAGAGGAAACATTGCACCTAATCTTGCACTTCCAGCACTATTTGCTATAAATACACAAAACGCTTGTGACTTTATTCCAGTAGGTTTAGGCCTTGCAGAAGCAGAAAAAGAAACAGTAGAAGTTGGTGTAGTATCTGTAATGTATTCAAGATTTCTAATAGGTGTACCAAGGGTAATAGTAGGATACTTAGCATCATTTGGACTTTATTAGAAAAAAGATAGGGATTATTGATGAAAACAATTTATGAAAACAAAGTAAAGGCTCAAGGAGACTTGGTTGAAGAATTTGGCAGTGTAATGCTCATTTTCTTTGGCGATAATGCACCTGATACTTTAAAAGATTATTGCCATCTTATAGATATAAAAAAAGTAGATGGAGAAATTAAGGTAGGCGATTATTTTGAAGTCGATGGATTAAAAGCAAAGATTCTTGCTGTAGGAGAAGAAGCTCAAAGAAATCTTGAGAATTTAGGACATTTAACAGTTAATCTTTCAGCAAATGTTGAAGACTTACTTCCAGGGGCCATAGTTTGTGAGAGTTTAGATATTATAAAGGTTGAAATAGGATCAGAGATTAAAATAGTGGAGGAATAATATGTCTTGGTTAGGTTTAGAAAATAAAATAGTAATAGTAACAGGAGCAGCTTCAGGAATTGGAAAGGCTGTAACAGAAGGATTAATAGAAGCAGGTGCTAAGGTTGTAGCATGTGATATTAATAGTGAAAAACCAGAATTTAAGGGAGAAAGTGAAAATAATCTCCTTTATCAAATCTGTGATGTTACAAAAAGAGAAGATGTGAAATCTTCGGTTAAAGCTGCAGTTGATGAATTTGGAACACTTGATGTTATAGTAAATAATGCTGGAATTAATATTCCAAGACTTCTTGTAGATCCTAAGAAGGAAGATAGCGAATACGAATTAGATGATAAGGTATTTGATAAGGTTGTAAATATCAATCTTAAAGGTTTATTCTACTGTGCTCAAGAAGCGGCAAGAGTTTTTGTTAAAGAAAATTCGGGTGTAATTATAAATATGTCATCTGAATCAGGTCTGGAAGGAAGCGAAGGGCAATCAATTTATGCTGCAAGCAAAAATGCTGTAAATTCATTTACAAGATCTTGGTCAAAAGAACTTGGAAAATATGGAATTAGGGTTGTAGGTGTAGCACCTGGAATACTTGAAGCTACTGGACTTAGAACCATTTCTTATGAAACTGCTCTAGCTTATACAAGAGGTATTACAGTTGAAGATCTAAGAAAAGGATACTCTTCAACAAAAACAACCCCATTAGGAAGAAGTGGAAAACTTTCAGAAGTAGCAAACCTAGTATCATTTTTAGCAAGTGATAGAGCATCATATATCCATGGTGTAACTATAAATGTTGCTGGTGGTAAGACTAGAGGATAACAACTTGTATTATTAAAATTTAAATAATATGACACACTTGAGACAATAGAATATAAAAAGATAAAAAGCGGATGATTTACTAAGGTTTTGCTTTTTATCTTTAATTAAGGAGTAATTATGAAAACTTTAACATTTGTAGGATGTGGAATGATGGCTTCAGCCTTATCTATACCAGCCCATGACAATGGACACAAAATAAGACTTGTAGGGACACATATTGACAAGGACATAGTAAAAGAAGGTAAAAAAAGCCAATACCATATAAGCTTAAAAAGACAACTTTCCCATGATACAGAATTTTACTATATAGAGGAATTAGAAAAAGCCCTTGATGGGGCAGATGCAGTAATATGTGGGGTTTCATCTTTTGGTGTAGATTGGTTTTTAGAAGAGGTTTATCCGAAAATAAATCCAGAAGTTCCAGTTTTATCAGTAACAAAGGGAATGATTAATAACTCTGATGGAAGCATAATAACTTATCCAGAATATTGGATGCAAAAATTAGAAGAGAAAGGAATCAAAAGAGAGATAAATGCTGTTGGCGGACCTTGTACTTCATATGAGCTTGCTGATAAGCACCAATCTCTAGTAGGATATTGTGGAAATAGGATTGAAGAATTAAAGATGTTTAGAGAAATCTTTGGCACAGATTACTACCATATTTCTTTATCAACAGATATAAGGGCAGTCGAGCTTTCAGTAGCACTTAAAAATGCCTATGCTCTTGCTGTATCCCTTTCAGTAGGTATAGCAGAAGTTGAAGAAGGTAAGGAAGGAGTAAACCACTATAATCCACAAGCAGCACTTTTTACCCAAGCAAGTCGTGAAATAGGGGAGCTTTTAGAAGTTTATAATGGGGATAGAAACCAATTAGAACTTGGAATAGGTGACTTGTATGTAACAATATATGGTGGAAGAACAAGAAAAATAGGGACTCTTCTAGGTAGGGGTATAAGCTTTGATAAAGCAATGGAAACTCTCAAAGGAGTAACTCTTGAATCAGTAGTTATAGCAAAGAGAATGGGAGAAAGTATTAATAAATTAGGAGAAGATGGAAAGATAAATCCAGAGCACTTCCCACTTCTTATGCATGTATATGATTTAATTGCAAATGAAAAGAAGGTCAATATACCTTGGGAAAAATTTAATTTAGACGATTTTGAAAATTGAGGAAGTGCAAAATGACTGAAAGTGTTGGGAAAAATAAAAATAAATTAACTACTAGCTTTCAAGAAAAGTTCCAAAAATTTGGAGGTTTTTTGTCAGGAATGGTAATACCAAATATAGGAGCTTTTATAGCCTTTGGTCTTATAACTGCCATATTTTTGGAAACAGGTTGGTACCCAAATGAAAAAATAGCTAAACTTATTTCCCCACTTCTACAATATCTTCTACCAATGATGATTGGCTATACTGGTGGAGAGATGATTTATGGTAAAAGAGGGGCAGTAGCAGGTGCAACTGTTACCCTCGGTCTTATTGTAGGTGGTGGAGATGTAGCAATGTTTTTAGGTGCTATGATAATGGGACCTTTAGGTGGTTTTATAATCAAAAAATTCGATGACTTGGTAAAAGATAAGATACCTGAAGGATTTGAAATGATTGTAAATAACTTCTCTTTGGGAATTGTTGGGGGGATTATTTGTATACTTTCATATATTTTTGTTGGTCCTTTAATGCAATCGATTACCAATATCTTGGCAGGAGGAGTTTCTTGGATTATAGATAGAGGAATCTTACCTTTATCAGCAATCTTTATAGAACCTGCAAGAGTATTGTTTTTAAATAACGTAATAGATCACGGTATAATGGCACCTCTTGGACTTGAACAAGCACAAAGTCAAGGTTTTTCATCTTTATTTATGATAATACCAAACCCAGGAATTGGTCTTGGAATACTTTTAGCATATTATATATATGCAAAAGGCGAGATGAAAGATGCAGTTCCATCAGCAATACTTATTCATTTCTTTGGTGGAATCCATGAGATATTTTATCCATTTGTACTAGCCAATCCATTCCTAATTTTAGCTGATATAGCTGGAGGAATAGCAGCTATTATAATCATGCAAATTACAAATTATGGAACAACTTATACACCATCTCCTGGATCTATAATATCAGTTTTAGCCTTAACGCCAAAGGGACATTATCTTGGGGCAATTCTAACAGTTGGAATATCATGCATTGTGACTTTTTTGGTAGCAGCATTTTTTGTTAAGAAAGCATATAAAAATTATGAAGAGCCAGATGAAGAGATTATTTTTGAAGATTTTCCAAGAACTTTTGGAAAAAAGATAAATGGACCTATTAGAAAGATTGTAGTAGCATGTGATGCAGGTATGGGCTCATCTGCTATGTCTGCTTCATCTTTAAGAAAGAAATTAAAAAATGCAGGATTAAATGTAGAGGTAATCCATTCTGCTATAGCGAATATTCCATCTGATGTAGATCTTATAGTAACTCATGTTGAACTTACAGAAATTGCTAAAAAGGCAAAGCCTAACAAAGCTCATATTTCTATATCATCATATATAAATCCTAAAGAATTCAATGATATTGAAAATCTTATAAGGAAAAATCATGAGGAAAACAAATCTTATATAATAGATGAAAAAGAAGAAGTAGTTGAAGTAAAGACAAATAACAATTCAGATATTCTGGATTTAGAAAATATAATAATAGATGAATCTATAAAGGATAGAGATACTTGTCTTAATTTAATAAATAAAAAATTTGTAGAAGGAGGCTATACTACGCCAAGATATCTAGATGGTCTTTATGCCAAAGAAGAAGAATTTAATACTAATATGGGAAATGGACTTGCCATACCACATGGTTCATTTGATTATAAGAGTGAGATACTTAAGACTGGTCTTGTTCTAATTATAAATAAAAATGGTATAGAATGGAATGGTTCAAATGTCAAACTTGTAGTAGGAATAGCTGGAAAAGGCGATGAGCACCTTGATATATTGGCAAAGATTTCTACTGAATTTGATACAGAAGAAAAGGTAGATGATTTTGTAAAGATAGGTAATCCTGCAAAAATAAAAGAAATTCTTGAAAATAAGGAGAGGAAATAAGTTATGAAACTAATAATTGATGATGGAAATATCGAAAATATAAAAGAAATCTATGAATACTTCGAAGTAGATGGGGTTACAACAAACCCCTCTATCCTTGCAAAGCAAGGCAAAAATCCCAAAAACGTCTTAAAAGAGATAAGAGAATTTATAAAAGATGATGAGCTTCATATACAAGTCTTATCAAATAAGGCAAGTGATATTGAAAAAGAAGCTAGAATTATTGTGAAAGAATTTGGAGAGAATACCTTCATTAAGATTCCTTCAAACAAGGAAGGTTTTAAGGCTATGAGAAATCTTGTAAAAGAGGGGATAAATGTGACAGCAACAGCAATCTATTCACCAATGCAAGCCTTCCTTGCAATGAAAGCTGGAGCAAAATACGTAGCCCCTTATGTAAATAGGATAGATAATCTTGGCTATGATGGACTTTACACAGTAAAAAAAATCCAAAATATAATAGATACAAATGGATTTGATACAGAGATTTTAGCAGCAAGCTTTAAAAACTCAAACCAAGCCCTATCCCTTATAGAATACGGCATAGGAGCCCTAACTTGCTCAGCAGATGTAATAAGAAAATTTGTAGACGATAGAAATGTTGACAAGGCAGTTGATGACTTTGCTAAAGACTTTGAAAAATTGGATAATATAAAAAAAACCATGATAGATTACCTATCATAAAAGAAAAAGAACTGTAAGTTAAAACTTGCAGTTCTTTTTCTTTTATCTTACTAAGATACCACTTACTTAATTTTGGTAATTTGACTTAGTATCAAGTAAGTTTAAGATTCTTACTATAATTAAATATTCTATCTAACATAGGAGACTCTATGCATAAGGCCTTCATCAATTCAATCCCAATTTTGATAGAGCTTTTATTTCACTTCGTTCGATGTAAATCTTGAATTTAAATTAATTTTAGAGATTGACTATACTTTGACATTAAGTGAATAAAACATTTATTACTTCGACTGTAAGGAGAAGTCTCAGTGAAATGAATAATGTTGCTATGACAATCTTAAAACCTATATCTAATAGTTATTACATAAAAGTTTTTACTTTTCATCGATGTAATCAAAAATTTGTATACGATAGAAACGTTGATATAGTTGTGGATATCTTTTTTAAGAATTTAAAAAATTGGTGATAGCAAAAGTACTGTAGTCCAGATAAAGTATAAAAATTGTGACTATAAACTTTATATGATATTATATAGTAAACAAAGTATTGAACTAAAAAGTAGAAATAATATGAAAAATTTAAATTTGAAATTTTTACAAATATCACTAGTAATGATTGTCATTTCTTATATTATATGTTCTGCATTAGATTTTGTTTTTTTTGAATTTAGAATATTTAGATATTGGTGGATGATTTTAATAGCTATTTTTGAAATTGTAGCAATAAAAAGGGAAAAAGCTAAACTACTAAGTAAATAATACATTATTATAAGTAATTTAACTTTATTTTTTTATCCTTAATTATAGCTCTATAAACTCCCACTTCCCATCTTGGTATACTGCACAAGAGTTTGTTCCGTCTTTTGGAAGGGTGGTGGATCCTGGATTTATTACATTGATTCCATCAATATTATCCATTACTTTTATGTGACTATGCCCAAAAAGTAGGGTATCAGCTCCAAACTCTTTGGCTCTTTTCACTCTTTCATCAAGGCTTTCTTCATAGCCGTGAACTGCGTAAATTTTTACTTCACCAAAGTCTAGAAATCTTTCTTTTGTGTATATATCAGCTTCTGTAACCATACAGTCTACATCACTATCACAATTTCCCCTAATATAAATTATATCCAATCTCTTTAAAAACTCTGCCAATTCCTTTGGCTTATAAGTTTCATGGACAGGGTTTCTTGGGCCATGATATAGTACATCGCCTAAGTGTATTATCTTATCGCATTTTCCTAATTTTTCTAAGGCCTTTTTAGTATAAAAAAGTGACCCATGTGTATCAGAAATTACTCCTATTTTCATAAATCTCCTTTCAAATCTTGTATCACATTAAATTTACTTACAAATTTATTATATCAAAAAAGCCCTCGCAAAATTATTTGCGAAAGCTTTATCCTTAATCTTCTTTTTTCTCGGATTTTTTTATAAATTCATTTATATCCTTTTTGTTGACTCTTGTGATACCAGAGTGTTCAGTATCAAATTTGTTTGAATTGATTTTTTCACCTGACTCATCTTCCATAACTTCAATTACTCTATTTCTACAAAAACTTCCTTGGCAAAATCCCATTCCACACCTAGTACGTCTTTTTATTGCATCAAAGCTAAGGGTTGGTATGCCTCGATTCATTGCATCTCTTATGGTAGATTCTTTTACTTGCTCGCACCTACATACAAGTCTTTCGTCTTCTCCTAGTGGAAGGTCAATCTTTTCTTTTACCTTGTTAAA
The DNA here is from genome assembly GCF_009696575.1 of Anaerococcus porci. GTDB lineage: Bacteria > Bacillota > Clostridia > Tissierellales > Peptoniphilaceae > Anaerococcus > Anaerococcus porci. The sequence goes on from NZ_VULQ01000007.1 coordinate 70,919, forward strand.
GTCTTCTAATTCTTTGTATTCTATTATTGGTTTTCTATAAGGATTATAGTCTGGATCATCTTCAAGTTCAAGTCCCAAGTCTTTTAATATTTCTTCAACTATTTTTGCAATCTCAGGAGATGAGGTTATTCCTGGAGATTGGATTCCTACTACATTTATAAAGCCATCAGTTTCAGTATTTTCTATTATAAAATCCCCTGTTGATGATGCAGGGCGAAGTCCTGTAAAGGATCTTATAAATTCTTTTAAATCAATTACATCTTTCTTTACAGATTTTTGACTTAGTTTATAGATTTCTACAAGTCTTTCTATATGGGTTCCAAGGTCAATTTCTTCCTCATCTATAGCATCAGGACCTAGTAAAAGATTATTGTGATAGGTTCTTGTTACTAGGATTCCCTTAGATTTTGGAGATGGAGTTTGAAATAGGACTTGTTTAATCCTATCTCCAGTCCCTTTTTGCATAATAAGGTATTCACCACTTCTAGGGTGGATATCAAAATCAGTTTTCGTTATCATAGAGGATACTTTAGCTCCATTAAGACCTGATGCATTTATTACGAAATGTCCCTTATAAGACTTACCATCTTTTGTTTTAAGCTTGAAAGTGTTGTTTTCTTTTTTGATATCAACTACTTCACTTTGAAGTTTAAGCTCTGTTTTATTTTCTATGGCATTTTCCATTAAGGCTATAACATACTCATAAGGAGAACAAACTCCAGCGCCCTTACAATATAGGGCAGATATGGCTTCATCTGATACATTTGGTTCAAGTTCTCGAAGTTTTTCTTTACCTATTATCTCCAAATCATCTAGTCCATTACGAATACCCATTTTATAGAGTTTTTCTAAGATTTTTTCACCTTCTTGATTAAAGGCTAAGACTAAGGATCCATTTTCCAAAAATCCAAAGTTTAGCTCTTTGTTTAATTCTTTAAACTGAACTCTTCCAGGATAGCATATCCTGCCCCTAAGTTCATCATGACTTTCTGCATAACCCCCATGAACTATAGCAGAGTTTGCTTTACTTGCTCCCATAGATACATCTATTTCTTTTTCAAGTACAAGAATTTTAAGTTTGTATCTTGATAGGCGTCTTGCTATAGATGCTCCACTTACACCAGCACCTATTATTATCAAATCATACATTTTATCTTTCTTTCTAACTATTAAAATATGAAGTTATATACTATTACTGCTATTATTGCTCCAATTATTGGTCCAACTACAGGTATCCAAGCATATCCCCAATTAGGGTCGGTTTTGTTTTTAAAAGGTAGGACTGCAAAAGCAATTCTAGGTCCTAAATCTCTTGCAGGATTTATTGCATAACCTGTAAGACCACCCAAACTCATACCTATAGAAACTATAAGACCATATACAAAAATTTTATCTACTCCTGCCATACCTGCACCATCAACATTGCCAAACCCTATTATAGCAAAAACTAAAACAAAGGTTCCAATAATTTCAGATAGTAAGTTTCTAAATGTGTTTGGAATAGATGGAGCTGTACAAAATGTTCCCCTAACTAATTCAGGATTGTCACTTGTTGCATCATAGTGGTCTTTATATAAAATATAGACCAATACTGCTCCACAAAATGCACCAGGAATTTGTCCTAATATGTAAAAAGGAACACTTGCCCATTCAATACTACCATTTAAGGCAAGTGCTATGGTTAAGGCTGGATTAAAGTGGGCTCCTGTAAGTGAACCAAATATACATGCTGGAATCATAACAGCAAGACCCCAAGCTATGGTTATTTGAATTGAACCTCCACCTTTTTGTCCACTTTTATTTAAGGAAACATTTGCAACAACTCCAGAACCTAAAAGTATCAATATCATGGTTCCGAAAAATTCACCTAATACTATATCTCTCATATACTCCTCCTTCTAAAGTATTATCCAAATATAAAAAAGCAACAAAAATAGATTCTGTTGCTCTTGCTCTTTGTATATTCGGATGTGAAAATGTTTACATTTATATTATAGCATAAATAAAAAGCTTGTTCAAATTTTTTGATAAATTTACATAAGCATATTTTTAGCCTATAATGATAACAGAAAAAAAGGAGATAATATGGAAAAAGATACAATAATTAACTATATAAAAGACTTATGTACAATACCTTCACCTACAGGTTTTACTAAAAAATGTGAAAAATATTTGATAGATGAATTTGAAAAATTAGGCTATAGACCTTATCAAAATAACAAGGGAAATGTCATAGTTCCTATAAGTGAAAAATCTAGTAATAATGATGGTTTGATTTTATCAGCTCACATAGATACCTTAGGTCTTATGGTAAGAAGTATAAAAGAAAATGGATGTTTACAGGTTACAACTTTGGGTGGTTTTCCCTTAAATTATGCAGAATTTGAAAATGTTAAAGTTTTTACGAGAGAAGGTAAGGAGTATAGTGGAGTTTTCAGACTAAATGAGGCAAGTGTTCATGGATCAGATTTCCCAAGGACTTCAAAAAGGGAATTTGAAGATATGGAAGTTGTTTTAGATGAACTTGTTAAAGATGATAAAGATGTTGAAAAATTAGGAATATTTGCAGGTGACTTTATAGCTCTTGATCCAAGATTTAAATATTCAAATGGTTTTATTAAATCCCGTCACCTAGATGACAAGGCCTCAAGTGGAGTTCTTTTAGCTCTTGCTAAGGAAATCAAGGAAAAAAACATAGAATTTAATAGAAATATCTATATGATGTTTACAGTATTCGAAGAGGTTGGTCATGGGGCTAGTGCAGGCCACCCAAAGGGCGTTAGAGATATGATAGCTGTTGATATGGGAGTTGTATATAAGGATTTAAAGACAAAAGACTTTTTAGTTTCAATTTGTGCTAAGGACTCATCTGGTCCATATAATTATGATTTAACTAATGATTTGATAAGGATTGCAAAGGATATAGATATAGACTTTGCTATTGATGTTTATCCATTTTATGGTTCAGATGCATCGGCTGCTGTAAGCACTTATGATTATAGACATGCCTTAGTTGGAGCAGGTATTTCTGCCTCTCATGGCTATGAAAGAGTCCATGAGAAAGCCCTCCTATCCTTATTTGATTTATTAAAAACTTATATCACAAAATAAGTATACATTAATTTGTTAGTTTGATTTTTATGTGGACAGAAAAAACAATATCATATAAAATATAGGTGAGAAAAGCATATTAAATTTAAAGGGGGAGATATGAAAAGTAAATTTAAAACAGCCGCTGCAATTCTTGCACTTTCACTAGGTCTTGTTGCATGTGGTAAGAAAGATGATTCTAGCAATAAAGAATCTAATAATGCTAGTAATAGCTCAAAAGCTGAAGTATCAGCAACTATGGTAACAGACCAAGGTGGTATAAATGATAAGTCATTTAACCAATCATCTTATGAGGGACTTAAAGCCTACCAAGACGAAGGTAAGATTAAGTTTGATTATATAGAATCTCACAAGGATTCAGATTATCAACCAAACCTTGAATCAGCTCTTGATAGTAAATCTGATATTATCTTCACAGTTGGGTATGCTCTTTTTGATGCAACAAGCAAAGCTGCTGAAGAAAATCCAGAACAAAATTATGCAATAATTGATAATGAAAATTCAAAAAATCAAAAAAACTTACTTGGAATTACTTTTGCAGATCATGAAAATTCATTTTTGGTAGGTTATATAGCTGGCATGAAGACAGAGTCTAATAATGTTGGATTCGTTGGTGGTATGGAATCAGCTGTAATTGATAGATTCCAATATGGATTTATGGCAGGTGTTAAGCAAGCTGCAAGAGAAAAGGGAAAAGATATTGAAGTTCAAGTTCAATATGCAAACTCATATTCTGACCAAGCTAAGGGTAAAAATATTGCAAACCAAATGTATCAAAATGGTGCAGATGTAATCTTCCAAGCAGCTGGTGGTACAGGTATTGGTGTATTTGAAGCAGCAAAAGAAAACAATAAATACATTATAGGTGTTGATCGTGACCAAAAAGAAGAAGCTCCAGATAATATACTAGCATCAACTATAAAGGGTGTAGGCAAGGCAGTTCAATTAACAATTGACGACTACAAAGAAGGAAAGTTTAAGGGAGGAGAAACTGTATCTTACTCACTTAAAGATGGCGATGCTTTAGGTATTGCTTATGGGGATAATGACCTAGTTTCTAAAGAAGTAAAAGATAAGGTAGAAGATTTAAGAAATCAAATAGTTGATGGAAAAATTAAAGTTCCACAAAATGAAGAAGAATTTACTTCAATGGTTTATGATAAATAGGTAATTATATCAAAAAAAGAGTAGGAGAATTTAATATTCTCAAAGATTCGATAAAGTTAAGTTAAACTAAGCTTTACTAAGTTCATAAGTTTATAAATATATGACTTATTTCAAAAAGAGCTTTTCGATATCATTTAAAAATTGAGGGTAGTATTTAAGCTACTCTTTTTTTATAAATATTTAGAATATCTAAATTAGTAGTGAGGTATTATGGATAAGTATTTAGAAGAAAAACCACTAATCAGTTTGAAAAATATCCACAAAAGCTTTGGAGACAAAGAAGTCTTAAAGGGAGTAGACTTTGACCTTCACAAGTGCGAAGTCCATGCTTTATTGGGAGAAAATGGAGCGGGCAAGACTACCCTAATGAACATATTGTATGGGATGTTTGCTCAAACTGATGGAGAGATTTATATTAAAGGTGAAAAAATCATAAATAATTCACCGAAAAAGGCAATAAATCTTGGTATAGGAATGGTTCACCAACATTTTATGCTAATAGAAACCTTTAGCGTATGTGAAAATATAATATTAGGCTATGAGGGAAAAAACGCCCTTATAGATAGGAGAAAAGCAGAAGAAGATATTAAAAAACTCTCAGAAGATTATGGTCTTTATATAGATCCAAAGGCTTTAATTTCTGATATATCTGTAGGAAGCCAACAAAGAGTTGAAATCTTAAAGGCCTTATATCATGGGGCTGATATACTAATCTTTGATGAACCTACAGCAGTTTTAACCCCTCAAGAGATAAATGAATTTATAGAAATTGTTAACAGACTCACAGGTCTTGGAAAATCAATTATAATTATCACCCATAAACTTAGGGAAATTAAGGCTATGGCTGATACATGTACAATTATAAGAAGAGGAGAATTTGTAGACAAAGTAAAGGTAAGTGAAGTAGATGAAAATATTTTAGCTGAAAAGATGGTAGGTCGTGATGTAAGCTTTAATGTAAAAAAAGAATATATTAAACTAGGCAAGGAAATTCTTACTATAAAAGATCTTTGGGTTAAGGATAATAGGGGAGTTGATAAGGTAAAAGGACTCAATCTTTCTTTAAAACAAGGAGAAATCTTAGGTATAGCAGGTGTTGATGGTAATGGTCAAACGGAGCTTATAGATGCTCTAACTGGTATGAGAGAGATTCAAAAGGGGGAAATCATCCTAAAAGGAATTAATATAGCTGGAAAAAATCCAAGAGAAATTCTTGAGCTTGGAATGAATCAAATTCCAGAAGATAGGCAAAAAAGAGGTCTTATCTTAGAGTACTCTATTAAGGATAATTTAATTTTAGAAAAAGTAGATAGTACAGAATTTTCTAAAAATGGTATCCTAAATTTTGAAAAAATAGATGAAAATGCCAAAGATTTAATAGAAAAATTTGATGTAAGACCAAGAGATATAGATGAGAAAGTAGGAGCCTTATCTGGTGGAAACCAGCAAAAGGTAATTATAGCTAGGGAGATTTCAAATAATCCAGACCTTCTCATAGCAGCCCAACCAACTAGGGGGCTTGATGTAGGTGCTATAGAATTTATCCATCAATATTTGGTAGAATTAAGAAATAAAGGTAAGGCAGTCCTACTTGTAAGTTTTCAATTAGATGAAGTTATGGATCTATCTGATAGGATAGGGGTTATCTATGATGGTCAAATAGTAGGAAGTCTAGATCCAAAAGAAACTGATGAATTTGAAATAGGAATACTAATGGCAGGAGGAAACAATGACTAAGAAGAAAATTGACAATAAAAATAGAAAGCTCTTTGCCAATTCTAAAATAGGCTTTACCTTAGTTTCTATAATCCTAGGTCTTTTGGTAGGAGCTATAGTACTAGCTTTTGCAGGATATAATCCGATTGACGCTTATATAAATCTTATCCAAGGTGTTTTTAAATCACCTAGAAATATTGGCTGGGCTATTGTAAATTCAACGCCTATAATTCTTACAGGTCTAGGAGTATGCTTTGCATTCCAAACAGGTTTATTTAACATGGGAGCAGAGGGACAATTTATAATAGGATCAACTATAGGATTTTTATTTGGATACCTTTTAAATCTACCACCTGTAATTCATGTAATTCTTACTATAATAGTTGCAATCTTAGCAGGGCTTATATATGGTGGGCTTGCAGGATTTATTAAGGCCAAATTTGGAATTCATGAGGTTATATCAACAATAATGCTTAATTGGATTGCTTTTTATTTTCAAAATTTTATAGTCTATCGCTATCAAAAGCCAAACTCCATGTCCACTTTTGATATAAATGATTCAGCAAAGGTAACTCTTGTCCATGGAGCGGCTAAGAAGTTTGATGGATTTTTTGGACAATTTTTCAAAGCTCCAATTCATTTGGGTATTATTCTAGCTATTATTTGTGTAGTACTTGTTTGGTTTGTTCTTAATAAAACAAGCCTTGGTTATAAGCTTAAAGCTGTAGGTTTAAATAGGGAAGCAAGTATTTATGGAGGTATAAATGCCAATAACAAAATTATCCAATCTATGGCAATTTCAGGAGCTCTTTGTTCTCTTGCAGGGGTAACTCAAGTTATGGGCTATACTTATTCGCTCCCACTTTTATCTGCCATGGAAAATTTCGGTTTTGATGGGCTTGCAGTAAGTTTACTTGCATCCAATAACCCTATAGGATGTATATTCTCAGGACTTTTTCTAGGTTCACTTAAATATGCAGGAAGCAATCTTCAAAGGGCAATGGGAGTGCCAAGTGAGCTTATATCAATAATTATAGGAACTATAATCTTATTTACAGCTATTCCTTTAATCTTTAAGATTATAAAGGCAAAATTAAGAAAGAGAGGCAATAAATAATGCTTAATTTGACAGTATTAGGACTTATAATAGGAAATACACTTTCAAATGCTACACCAGTATTATTTACAGGTCTCGGTGGCATGATTTCAGAAAAATCAGGTGTAGTAAATATTGGACTTGAAGGAATGATGACAATTGGTGCTTTAATAGGTGCAACGGTAGGCTATTACACCAAAAACCCTTGGATAGGATTTTTAGCTGGAGGTCTTGCAGGTATGTTTTTTGGTCTAATTCATGCCATAGTTTCAGTAACATTTGCAGGAGACCAAACCATATCAGGTATTGCAATAAACACTTTAGCACCTGGTCTTGCCCTTTTTCTATCAAGGATATTTTTTGATGGAGCAACTCAAACCCCATCCATAGCTCTTGAAAATAAGATTCCAAGACTATTTGACGGACTTATTACAAACCAAGCTTTAAAAAATATCTTTTCCCAATATGCTACAGTTTATATAGTATTAGTCTTTGTAATATTAATATATATATTTTTAAACAAGACAAAATGGGGACTTAGGTTAGTGGCAGTAGGAGAGCATCCAAAGGCTGCAGAAACCTTAGATATATCTGTAGGAAGAATAAGGTATCTTGCAGTGATGTTTTCAGGTTTTATGGCAGGTTTAGGTGGAGCAAGCATGTCACTTGCGGTAGTAAGTGTATTCTCGCCAACCCTTATAGCAGGACAAGGATACATAGCCCTTGTTTGCGTAATATTTGGTAACTGGAGACCACAAGGGGTATTAGTAGGAAGTTTATTTTTCGGACTAACCCAAGCTATAGCAACTTATCTAACAGGAACAGCTATAACAATACCTATGGAATTTATCTCAATGATTCCATATATATCAATACTAGTCTTCTTAATGATATTTAACAAAAAATCCCACGCACCAAGTGCAAGTGGTAAGCCATATCTTACAGAAGATATACAATAAAGAAAAAAAGACGAGAATTTGTTGACTTTATTAAAATGATTATAAGTCAACAAGCTCTCGTCGTTTTTATTCGGTATCTGAAGTGTTATAATTGATTATAAAATGCAATATATATATAAGTTTTAATTATATAATATTTTAATCAATACAATTAAATTATAAAAAATAATATTGACTAAACTTTAATGTTATTTATTAAAAAGTTATTTAAAAATACATATAAAAAAAGCACCACATGGTGCATTTAAAAGGGAAAATTTACGTATTACAACTAAAAAAGCAAGCGCAAGCTTGCAATAAAATGGTCGGGGTGAAAGGATTCGAACCTTCGGCCTCATGGTCCCAAACCACGCGCGCTACCAAACTGCGCCACACCCCGATGTCCTAACGACAATATATAGTATACAGCCTTTAAATACTTTTGTCAAATCTTTTTTAAAAGTTTTTAACCTTTTGTAAGATTGGCTTGATTTAGGCTATAAACTAGGAAAAATTTCCAATAATATAAGAAGAAAACTCATCAATTTCTTTCTCATTGAAAATTATTATACCACATTCTTTTAAAGCTTGGCAAGTTATTCCATCTCCCTTTATAAGTTTTTTTGAAAAAGATCCATCATAGATATAGTCTTTCCCACAAGATGGACTTTTTGCCTTAAGTAGGGCAACTTTCACATTATTTTTTAAAGCTTTTTTCTTAGAAATCTCTGCACCCTTTTTAAAAAATAGAGTCTTATCGACCCCATCTTCATTAATAACTTTTTTATTTTTTATCTCACAAGGCTTTCTTGGAATCTCCATTCCTCCCTCTACTTCAGGGCAGATTCCTATAAAATTAAGGCTAGGGTTGTTTTTTCTTATCTGATTAATTTCCTTTATTTTATTATCATCTCCATCGTACCTACACTTACAGCCCAAAAGGCACTTTGACACTAGAACATTCATTTTAAGCCTCCATTCTGATATAATTATAGCAAAGGAGATGGGAAATGAGAATTAAAAACTTTTTACTTAAATTTTTATTTGCTTTTTCTGTGATATTTCTTTTAACAGGATGTGTAGACTCTTCTACAACAAAGATATCAAATGAAAGTACTATCTCAGAAGATAAGGCCTATTATAAAAAAGATGATGTTATAGCTTACTTAAAAGAGTATGAGAAACTTCCCCCAAACTACCTTACGAAAAAAGAAGCCAGAAAGCTTGGTCGGATTCCAAAAGAGGGAAACTTGTGGGAAGTTACCGATAAGGGAGTTATAGGGGGAGATTATTTTGGAAATTTTGAAAAAAATCTTCCTGAAGGAGATTACAAAGAGTGTGATGTAAATTATAATGGTGGAAAGAGAGGTCCTGAAAGACTTGTCTTTGACGAAGACTTTAATATTTATTACACTAATGACCACTATAATAGCTTTAGCAAGGAGAATTAGATGATAATTGTTGATTTTAAAGATATAAGGTCAAAGAAAGATTTTTATGATCTATTAAATGAAAGCTTTGACTTTGAATATGAGGCTAATAATCTTGACGGACTTTTTGACCTTCTTTCTATAGAAGATGAAAGAATTGTTATAAAAAATTATGGAAAAATCTATGAAAGTCTTGGAGATTATGGTGAAAGAGTCATATCATGTTTTATGAAGGCAAGTTTAACTTTTGACCTTGATATAGATTTTTTGAAGTTTAGTTAGGAGTTTTTATGAAAGATAGGTCAGTTAATAATCAAATTAGAGATTTTGTAGCCTTAAATATTATAAGAAACCTTTTAAAAGATGGAGATAAATTTTATGATAAGGACTTTCTTATAAATAAATTTAGGGTAAATCCATCTTATGTTGATAAGTCCTACCAAAGACTTATGGATGAGGACTTGATAGAATCAAGAAGTGACTATTACTATATGACTATAGATGAGAATAAGAAAAATGCTCTCATAATAGAGTTTGCCAATGGGTATTTGAATGAATACTTTGATAAAATGAACTCAATAGGTATTAATAATGAGGGAGCTTTTGACTTTATAAATTTAAGGATGAATTCTAATGGATAATATTTTAGAGATTAAAAATTTAAAAAAATCATATGGAAAGACCAATGTCCTAGATGGTCTTAATTTAAAGCTTGAAAGAGGGAAGATTTTGGGTCTTATGGGTCCCAATGGTTCTGGTAAAACAACTCTTTTAAAGTCTATAATGGGTCTTATAAAACCTGATGATGGAGAGATTATAATAGATGGAAAAAAACAAGGACTTGAAACAAAAAAGATTATTTCTTATCTTCCTGATGCCTACCATCTTTATGATAATCTAACAATAGAAGATACAATAAATCTTTATAAGGATTTTTACGATGATTTCAATATGAGAGTCTGCAAGGACCTTTTAGAATATATGAAAATCCCAAAAGAAGGTTATTCTGATAAGTTATCTAAGGGTATGAAAGAAAGACTTCTTTTGGCACTAACTCTTTCAAGGGATACAAAATTATATATCCTAGATGAGCCGATTGAGGGGGTTGACCCAATTGCCAAGGATATGATTTTAGCATCTATAATAAAAACTGTAGATATAGGTAGAACAATAATTATTACTACACATCAAATAGGAGATTTGGAGAATCTTTTTGATAGGGCAGCCTTTATTCAAAGGGGTCAAATAATCCTTGAAGATGACGCAGAAAACTTAAGGGATAAGTACAAAAAGCAAATGGTTGATTTATATAAGGAAATTTTTGTTATATGATTAGGTATTTAAGATATGAGCTAAAAAGATCAAGTGGATTTCTTTTGTTAGAGATATTTTTAAGTCTTTTATCAGCAAGTTTTATTGGACTTATGGCAAAGTCTGATAGTCTTGGAGTAAATGATAGGCAGTTGGCAATTCTCATTTTGATAATTGCTCAAGGCATTATAATCCTTGCTATTTCATTGATATATTTTGCATCTAGATTTAAAAGGGACATATTTGACAAGTCGTCTTATATTACATTTACTATAAATATATCTGTAGGAAAGGTTTTAATGGCGAAGTTTTTGGCAAGTTTAATTGTAGCTTTTATTTCAATCTTTACCTATATATTCTGGCTTTTATTTTCATCTTTTATTTTAAGTATAAAGGAGATAACAATAGCTTTTACTGTAGGTAGAATTTCTACTTTTAGCTTTGTATTGGGACTTTATTATTCTATGGCTTATCTTTTGCTAGTCTTAGGTCTAAGCTTGTCTAGGGTTAAGATATTTAAAAGGTACTATAATTTTGTAACTATAGTTCTTGCCATAGTTTTATTTTCATTAATAATATGGATTTTTAGAAATATATATGTTTTAAGTCCTGTTTGCCTTAATTTAAGAAATTTCTCTCTAGAAAATCTTATCCATATAAATGGAGTTGATATCTCTATGGTATATATGGGTCTTGATGGAAAGATTTTGGGGATAAATGTACGGACATCTCTTTTAAGCCTACTTATAATAACAATTTCATTTTTTATAAATGAGTATTTAATAGAAGAAAGGATAGATTTTTAATATGCGTAAGTACTTAAAATATGACGTGAAATCAAATATGAAATTTTTCCTATCGACTTTTATTTGCTTTGTAATTCTTCTTGTAAGTCTTGTATCTGTAAGGACTATTGGTTCTTTTACAAGTCTTTTGGAAGTTGGTTCTGCTATAAACTCTATTGAGATAATCCTCATAGGGGTCTTTATAATGACTATGATATATTTTGTTATAAATACCTTTTACAAGGACCTTTATACAGATAGGTCGATATTAACTTTTTCTCTTCCTATTTCAGCAAGAGAATTTTTGACAGCAAAACTTTTGGTAATAAATATATTTTTTTATCTTTTGGTATTTTTATCTATATTTTTATTTTATCTATCAGGTAGATTTATGAATATATGGTCTTTAATATCAATTATATTTGCTATGATAATTTTAAATGTATTTAGCCTTTTAATATTTTTGTTTATGCAGATGGATAGGTTCTTATTTAAAAGGAAAAATACAGTGATTATTATAATTTTACTTATAGGCCTTATCTTTGTTGGTGGATTTTTTCTAAATAGGTATTTTTTATTCCTAAGTGATGGAAGTCTAGTAAGAAGTGGAGACAATACTTTGGCCTTTATATCAGCTTATGTAAAAGTAAGTGGAAGGAAGCTTCTAAACATTACAGGTTTTTTATATTACATACTTACAGCTTTAATACTTAGTTTTTTTAATATAAAAATCCTAAAAAATGATTTGGACCTATCTTGAGGAGTCTTATGAATAAAAACATGTATATTGGAATACTTTTGGGTGTGATTGTATCTGTTATTATAAATAATATCTATGATTTTCCGTCAAAAGAGATGGTATCTGTAGGATGCGCTGTCATAGGAGCATTTTTAGGGGCGAGTTGTGATAATAATAAAAAACATTAAAGCGGTATAGTTTTATATAGGAAGGGGGATTTATGGAAAATATAAGTGAAGTAAAAAAGATAATTAAAGAATCAAACAATATTGTGTTTTTTGGAGGAGCAGGTGTGTCAACTGCATCAGGGGTTCCTGACTTTAGGTCTGCAACAGGCCTTTACAATAGAAACAATGATTCAGATTACTCTCCTGAGTATATGTTAAGCCATGAGTTTTTTACAAATCATCCTGATAAATTTATGGATTATGTCAAAGAAAATCTGATGATTGAAGGTATAAGACCTAATGATTGCCACAAGGCTTTGGTAAAGCTTGAAAATATCGGTAAACTTAAGGCAGTTATAACACAAAATATAGACTCCCTTCACCAAGAAGCTGGAAGTAAGAATGTAATTGAGCTTCATGGAAACTTGAGAGACTATTACTGTTTAGATTGTGGTAAAAAATTTGACCTTGATTATGTAAAAAGCTTCAATCGTGCTGCAAAGTGTGATGTATGCAGAGGATTAGTTCGTCCTGATATAGTCTTATATGGAGAGAGCTTAAATTCTGATAATTTATCTTATGCAGTAAAACTTATTAGTGAGACTGATGTTTTGATTGTAGGAGGAACAAGTCTTGTAGTTTATCCTGCGGCAGGACTTATTGACTTTTATAGAGGTAATAAGCTCATAGTAATAAATATGGATCCTACTCCAAAAGATAAAAGTGCTGATTTCCTTTTACAAGGAGATATATCAAAAATTATGAAAGAATTAGTGGAGGGTGTTTAATTTTGAAAAAAAGACATGGAATAGATGAACTATCTATAGCTCTTGTATGGCAAGCTATATTATTTTTAGTAATAAATTTTTTCGTCAAGGAAACTTTTCTGAATATATTTGCAAGTATAATATTTGTATATGCTATATTTAGAACTTTATCTTTAAATGATTTGCAAAGAAATAGTGAGAATTATATATTTAAACTTAAAATTTTAAATCCAATCCAAAAAAAATATAGATATCTAAAAAGGAAAATGTTTGGGAATTCTGAGTATAAGTATATTAAATGTAAATCATGCAAACAGGAATTACGTATACCTAAGGGAAAAGGCAAAATTATTGTTAAATGTCCTAAATGCAAGACAAAACAGAAGGTAAAATCCTAAAAAAAATTCTTTATTTTTTTAAAAACTTGTTGTATAATACGACAGGAAGGAGAGAGTATGGATAGATTAATAGGAACAGTATCAATGGGTGTGAGAACACCTATCATTAAGACAGGGGATAACTTAGAAGATATAGTATTTGATAGCGTAGTTAATGCTGTTAAATCAAATGATATCAAAATTAATGACAAGGATGTAATCTGTGTAACTGAATCACTTGTAGCAAGAGCTCAAGGAAACTATGCATCTTGTGAACAAATTGCTAAAGACATCAATAATAAGTTTAAGGGAGATGAAATAGCAATCCTATTTCCAATTTTAAGTAGAAATAGGTTCTCAATTATGCTAAAGGCCTTTGCATTAAGTGGTAAAAAATTACACATTTGCTTATCTTACCCACAAGATGAGGTAGGAAACTATATTATGGATAAGCTTGACTTATTTGAAAGTGATGTTAATCCATATTCTGATATTCTAAATGAAGAAGAATTCAGAAAACTTGCTGGAGATTACAAACACGAATTTACTGGAGTTGACTATATTTCTTTATATAAGGAAATGGCAGAAAACTCAGAAGTACACTTTTTTAATAATCCTAAGGATGTTCTTAAATTTACAGAAAGTGTATTAGTTTGTTCAATCCACACAAGGGAATTAACTAAAAAATTACTAAAAAATTCTGGTGCTAAAGAAGTTTACTCACTAGATGAAATAATGACAGAGTCAATTGATGGTTCAGGTTATAATAAAGATTATGGTTTACTTGGTTCAAATCTTTCTACAGAAGATGTTGTAAAACTCTTCCCAAGAAATGGTCAAGCATTTGTAGATGAACTTCAAAAAAGATTTATTAAAGAATTTGGTAAGGAAGTTGAAGTTATGATCTACGGAGATGGTGCTTTCAAAGATCCAGTTGGAAAGATATGGGAACTTGCAGATCCTGTTGTATCTCCAGCATATACAAAAGGACTAGAGGGAACACCAAACGAGCTTAAAATCAAATATATAGCTGATAATGAATTTAAAGACCTTTCAATTGAACAAAGAACTGAAGCTATGAAAGAAAGAATTGCAAATAAATCATCAAACTTAAAAGGTACTGATGAAACTCTAGGAACAACACCTAGACAAATTACAGACCTTTTAGGATCACTTTGCGATCTTACATCTGGTTCAGGTGATAAGGGAACCCCTATTGTTCTTATACAAGGGTATTTTGATAATTATTCAAACAATTAAGGGAAAAAGCCTTCGGGCTTTTTTTTTATAAACTTGGAGGATTAAAAAAATAAAAGATGAATAAGGAAACAAATCCTAAAAAAGACGAGGATATGATAAGGCATATACTTGATAGAAATACTGCCATAAAGCTTTTAAGGAAGGATAGAGTGAAAGATCGTTTTGCTCATAAGCCAATGAGCAGAAAAAAGAAATTTTTCATGATGACCTTTGCAGCAATTTTGATGGCAAATGGCACTCACTTTTTCAAATACCCAAATAACTTTGTAATAGGAGGTGTTGAGGGAGCGTCTATACTTATATCAAATTCCCTGCCAGTAACTCCAGCCTTTACAACCTTGATACTAAATATTTCCTTATTAGTACTTGCTTATTTTATACTAGGTAAGAATTTTGTCTTCAAAACAGGCTATGTATCCATACTAAATTCTCTAACAGCTATAGTCTTAGATAAAATTTTTCCACTTCAATCTACCCTGACAGATAATAAGCTTTTAGAATTATTTTGTGCAGTCTTAATACCAGCCCTTGGTTCATCCATACTTTTCAACCTATCAGCATCAAGTGGTGGAACAGACATAATAGCAATGATAATTAATAAATATCTCAATATGAATATTGGAAAATCCCTACTTATGGGAGATTCTATCCTAACTATCCTATCAATAAAAATATTTGGAATTGAGATAGGGCTCTTATCTTGTCTTGGTTTATTGATGAAAGGAGTTGTAGTAAATGAGTTTATAAGTTCATTTAATACAGCCAAACTTTTTTTGATAATAACAAATAAGCAAGATGAAATTTCAGAATTTATTAGAGATAAGCTAAATAGGTCAGCTACAGTAATTGATGGAAAAGGTCTATATTTTAAAAAAGATCAGTCAATATTTTTGTGTGTTACAAATGATTATGAGGCTGTTTTATTTAGAAGATTTATAAAAGAAATTGACCCCTGCTGCTTTATAACAGTTATAGATACTTCATCTATAATTGGTAAAGGTTGGTATTCAACAGATTTACATTAGGTGATTTTATGAATATATTAATTTCTTGTGATGAGAATTATTTAAGACCGCTTAGGGTTATGCTCGTTTCTTTGTTTGAAAATACAAAGAATAAGTATAATATTTATCTAATTCATAAGAATATAAGTGATAAAAAAATTGAAAAACTTGAAGATTTTGTTGAGAACATAAGTGATAATAAATCAAAATTAATAAGTATTAAAGTTGATGCTTTATTTATGGGGGCAAAAACTACATTTTACTATACAGAAGAGATGTATTATAGGCTTTTAGCCTATAAATACCTACCAGAAAATCTAGGCAAGATTCTCTATCTAGATCCTGATATTCTTGTTCTAAATTCTTTTGAGAAACTTTATAATATTGACTTTAAGGATAATCTTTTTGCAGCAGCAACTCATTCTGCTCCAGCAGTTCAGGGAGCTAATGTTACAAGACTAAGCTTAAGCTCAGGGTATGATGATATTAGTAATTATTTTAACTCTGGAATATTAATGATTAACTTAAATCTTGCAAGAGAAAGCGAAAATTATGAAAGAGAAGTCAAAAAGTACATAGAAGAAAGTAAAAGTTTTGGACTTTTAATGCCAGATCAGGATTTACTAAATGTGGTTTTTAGAAATAATATTATAAGTATAAGCGAGCTAGAATACAATTATGATGCTAGAAAATTTTTATTTTATAAGTTAAAAAATAAAAGTTGGGACTTATCTTATGTTATGGATAATACTAAGTTTTTACACTTTTGCGGAAAAAGAAAACCATGGTTTGATGAGGAATACATAGGTATATTTGCTTCACTTTATAAATACTTTCTGAAAAAGGCAGATAGGATATATAAAAACATAGAGGATATGTAGAAGATAATATATCCTTAAATAATAAAAACTTGATCTGTTAAAAATCTATGTTTTTAACTTCTTACTAAAGAAAAAATATAAGTATAATATATTTTAATTTTATAAGGCTTATTGTATTTAGTTTTAAGCCTTTAGAACATTTCTTATTTTTTAGAAATTTAATATTGTTAAAAGCCATGTCTTATAAGTATTAACCTCATACTCTAACGCTTTTTATGAGTAAAGCTATATTTTAGGATAAAAACTGACCTTCTTAAGTTATTTTTTATTTTAACTTTTGAGGTCAGTGTAATTTTTTTCTTAAATTTAGGGCAATCCACCTACTAATAATTTTTCTAAAATCTTATATCAAAATTTGTCCTAGTTTATAGATTATAATAGAAAGTAAAATTATTTCTATAAACTTACCAAGAAGAATTACTTTAAAATAATCTTTAAAATTAATATCCTTTAATCCTCCAATAAGGGATAGGGCATTATCAGGAGCAAATGGTATTATGCAACTTATTAATAAGATTTTTTTAAAGCGATTTTTACTTTGATATCTAATCCTTTTATATTTTTTTAAATTCTTTTTTGATAAAAATTTCTTGAGAACTCTCTCTCCATATATTCTAGTTATAGAAAAATTTAATACTCCAGTTATAAGAGATGAAATGTAATTTAAAAAAAGTCCCCACAAAGGTCCAAAAAGTGCAAAACCTATAAGAACTATTAGGGTATTTGGAATAAATGGAAGAAGTCCTACTAAAATTTTTAATATTATAAATACAAAGGGAGCTAGGATTGCAAAGTTTCCTATGTAGGTATAGAGTTTTTCTTCGTTTGTTAGAATACCAAGTTTATATAATTTATATAGTCCAAATAGAATGATTAAAGAAATTATTAAGCTTAGGATAAATTTTATTTTTCTTTTATATTTTTTAAAAAATGTTTTCATGATTTTTTACACATATGATTAAAAAAGAACTGTTGCAAAAAGCAACAGCCCTCAAAAATCTTTTATTCTTGTTCTTCAAACATATCTTTACCAACTCCACAAACTGGGCAAACCCAATCTTCTGGAAGGTCTTTAAATTCTGTTCCTGCGTCGATTCCGTTATCAACATCTCCTTCTGCAGGATCATAGATATATCCACAAGCTGTACATACGTATTTCATAATAATCTCCTTTCGTATCTTTATAGACTTATTATACTACAAATTGAAAAAAATCAATAATTTACTTAATTTGTAAAATAATTGATAAAAAAGTAAATTTGGGTATACATATAAAACAAGAGAGGTATATTATGGAAATAATAAGAACTATAATACCTACAGATTTAAAGCTTATAAAAGATTTTAGAGATAAACTTATAAATATCCTTATTGAAAAATCTGTAGAAGATGACTTAATATTTAAAATCAAGCTTATACTAGATGAGCTTATTATAAATTCATACAAACATGGAAATAGATGTCAGTATGATAAAATTATTGATACAATCTTTGTTTTAGATGAAGATTATTGTTTGATAAAGGTTAAAGATGAAGGGGAAGGAATTGACTATTTTATAGAAAATGATGCCTTTACTGACCATGGCAGAGGAATAAAGCTTGTCTATAGCCTAGCTGAAGAGCTTATAATAAGGGATAATATGATAACTGCCTTGGTAAGAAGAGACTCTAGGATGAAATTGTATATATAATACTTGGTATGTTGTAAAATATCAAGTATTTTTTTTGTGAATTATTGATAATCTTATCACATATGATATAATAAATTGATAGCATTAATAGTAGATTAGATTAAGAAAGAAGATGATTTTAATGAAACGTGAAGATATAAGAAATGTGGCGATTATTGCTCATGTAGACCACGGAAAGACAACACTAGTAGATGGTCTTTTAAAGACAAGTGGTATTTTTAGGGAAAACCAAAAGGTAGATGAAAGGGTAATGGACTCAAATTCTATAGAAAAGGAAAGAGGAATTACCATATTATCAAAAAACACAGCCATAAATTATAAGAATACAAAGATTAATATTATTGATACTCCAGGACACGCAGATTTTGGTGGAGAGGTTGAAAGAGTACTTAACATGGCTGAGGCAGTTGTTTTGGTAGTAGATAGTCATGAAGGTCCTATGCCACAAACAAAGTTTGTATTAAGAAAGGCAATAGAGCTTAACCTTCCTGCAATTATTTGTATTAATAAGGTGGATAGGCCTGACCAAAGGGTTGAAGAGGTCATGGATGAAGTTCTAGACTTATTTATCTCTCTTGAAGCTGACGAATCCTACCTTGATTCTCCATTTGTTTTTGCATCAGCAAAACAAGGATGGGCATCCCTTGAATTTGGAGAGGAAAAAGATGATATGACAGATCTTCTAGATACAATTCTAAAATACACTCCAGTCTTTGAGGCGAAAGAAGATAGTCAGTTTAAAGTTCTAGTTTCAACAACAGACTATGATAATTACCTTGGAAGAATTGCAATTGGTAAGGTTGAAAGTGGTAAGATTTCTAAAAATGACTCATGCCTTATTGTAAATTACAATAATCCAGATAGAAGATTAAAGTCAAAGATTGTTACTATCTATGAATTTGAAGGACTTGAAAGAGTTGAAGTAGAAGAGGCGAAATTTGGGTCAATAGTTGCCCTTTCAGGAATGGAAGATATAAATATAGGTGATACTATTTGTACAGAGGCTGATAGCGAAGCTATAGAGTTTACAAAGATATCTGAACCTACTCTTTCTATGACATTTTCTGTAAATAACTCACCTTTTGCAGGTCGTGATGGGGATTATGTAACAAGTAGGCACTTGAGAGATAGGTTATTTAAAGAAAAGGAAACAGATGTTTCACTTAGGGTTGAAACTACAGATTCTACTGAGGCTTTCAAAGTTTCAGGAAGAGGAGAACTTCACTTATCAGTTCTTATTGAAAATTTAAGACGCGAAGGATATGAGTTTCAAGTTTCAAAACCTGAGGTTATGTTTAAAAAGGATGAGAATGGAAAAGTTCTTGAACCCATGGAGATAGCAACCATAGATGTCGATCAAGAGTACACAGGTTCAGTTATAGAAAAGCTAGGACTTCGTAAGGGTGAGCTAATAAATATGGCCCCTAATTCATCAGGTTATACAAGAATGGAATTTAAAATACCTGCAAGGGGTTTAATAGGATATAGGCAAGAGTTCTTAACAGATACTAAGGGAACAGGTATTTTAAATACAGAATTTGACTCATATGAAATATATAAGGGAGATATTGCAAAAAGACAAGCAGGCTCCTTAGTATCATTTGAAACAGGTGTTGCAACAACATATGGTCTTCATGCAGCCCAATCTAGGGGACAACTTTTTGTAAAACCTCAAGATGAAGTATATGAAGGAGAGGTTATAGGTTCTAATGCTAAGGGCATTGATATAGATGTAAATGTATGTAAAAAGAAAAAGCAAACTAACGTTAGGGCATCTGCAGCAGATGATGCACTAGTTTTATCACCTGCTAAGATTATGAGTGTAGAAGAAATGATGGAATTTGTTGAAGAGGATGAACTTATTGAGATAACACCTCACAATCTTAGGATAAGAAAGAAAATTCTTAACAACAACCTAAGATATAAGTCAAAGAAAAATAGCAAGTAGGTAAATATGGGTAAAAGATTTGAAAAAACTTTGTCTTTTTTACTGCTTTTATCTATATTACTGCTACTAATAGGACCAATATTAATAAACTTTATAAACATTAATACAGATTTATATGATAAAGCTTGGAATTTGAGCCTTCTTTTATCTTGGATATTGATGTTTATCTATGGACTATATATATTAATGGAAAAGAACAGCCGTTCTTTTTCCATATTTGTAGCCATAGTTACGGTTTTAGCTTTTATTATTTTAAGTTACCATGCCATAATTGTTGCAGGTAAATATATAGCAGTAATTCCAAAATATATAGCAGTTGAAGAAAGATTAGTAACAATGGGTCAACAAGTTTTTTATACAGCACTTATTGTAGTATACATAGTACACATAATTAATTTAATATTACTAGGTAGATATAAGTCTAATGATGATGGGTTGAACAAGAAAGAACAATAAAATTGGAGGTAAATATGAAAAAAGGTTCAAACGTTTCTTTATCTGTAATTAAAAGATTGCCAAAGTATTATAGGTATTTAGAGGCAATAAATGAAAAGGGAATAGTAAGGGTTTCATCAAAGGAACTTTCACAAATAACAGGACTTACAGCAAGTCAAATTAGGCAAGACTTAAATCATTATGGTTGTTTTGGACAACAAGGTTATGGCTATAATGTACGTGAATTAATGGATGAGCTTGCAAAAATTATAGGGGTAAACAAAGAGTATTCTATGGTAATTATAGGCTTTGGAAATATTGGTCATGCACTTTATAAGTATACAGGATTTAAGTCACTAGATTATAATACCAAGGCTGTATTTGATAAAAACAATGAAGAGTTAGCTAATGAAGAAGTTAAAGTATTATCAACAGATAATCTTAAAGAATACTTAGAAGAAAACAATATAGATATCGGAATAATAACAACACCTAAAGAAGGAGCTCAAGAGATATGCGATATCTTATGTGAAGGAGGAATAAAAGGAATTTGGAATTTTGCTCCTGTTGATTTAAAGACAAAAAATGATGTGGTAATTGAAAATGTTCATCTAGATGAGTCACTCTTTACCCTAACATATTTTATCAACAAGCCAGAAGATTTCACATTTTAGATTATTATGATTGTAGCGTCAGTATCAAATTTAAAGAAATCCTATCCTACAGAAGATATATTTGAAAATGTTTCTTTTACTATAAATAAGGGTGATAAGATAGGATTAATTGGAAATAATGGTTCTGGAAAGTCTACACTATTTAATATACTTACTGGAGAAATATCAAAAGATGATGGCAGTATTCATATACCTAATGATGTAAGAGTTGGCTATTTAAAGCAACAGCTAGGTCTTGACTCAGATAAGAGCATATATGATTACTGCCTCAATGTATTTAAAGACCTTATTGAACTTGAAGAAAAATTAAGAAACTTAGAGCAGGAGATGGGTGAGGAAAAGAATTCTGATAAGCTTAATGACCTTATGAAGGAATATCAAAATGCAAGTGATAAGTTTGAAAAATCAAATGGTTATTCTTATAAGTCAGAAATAAGAGGAACTCTAATTGGCATGGGCTTTAGTGAAGATGACTTTGATAAAAAGATAAGAGAGCTTTCAGGAGGACAAAAGGCAAGAGTTGAGCTTAGCTGTCTTTTGCTTGAAAAACCTGATTTAATTCTTTTGGATGAGCCAACCAACCATCTTGATATAAATGCTATAAATTTTCTAGAAAATTTTGTCAAAAATTTCAAAGGATCTGTAATAGTTATAAGCCATGATAGGTATTTTCTAGATGCAACAGTATCTAAGATATTTCTTCTAGACAATAAAAGTCTTAAGATATATGATGGTGACTATACTTTCTTTATGGACCAAAGAAAAAAGGATTTAAAAGTACAAAATCACCTTTATAAGACCCAACAAAAGGAAATAAAAAGGCAAGAAGAAATTATAGATAGGCTTAAAAACCTTGGAGGTTCTAAGAGAAAAAGGGGCATATCCCAATCAAGGTCAAGGCAAAAGTTTTTAGATAAGATGGATAGGATAGAAAAACCTATGGATAATTCTGAAAGTATAAATATTAAATTTTCTCCAAGAATCCAATCAGGTGTAGATGTACTTAGTGTAAAAGATTTAGAAAAATCTTATGATAAGACAATTTTTGAAAACATATCATTTGATATCTACAGAAATGATAGGGTAGCCATAATAGGTGAAAATGGGGTAGGAAAGACAACTCTATTTAGGATAATTATGGGTATGGAAAAAAAGAATAGTGGAAAGGTAGACATAGGTTCAAGCGTAAATATAGGATATTTTGATCAAGAGCAAAAGTCATTAAATCTTGAAAATAATATCTTCGATGAGATAAGAGGAGCTTATCCTGACCTTACAGATTTTCAGATAAGATCTTACCTTGCAAAGATAATGTTTTATGGAGATGATGTCAAAAAACCTATAAATGAGCTTTCGGGAGGTCAAAGGGCAAGAATCTCTTTGCTTAAATTGATGCTTTCTGATTGTAACTTTATTCTTATGGATGAGCCAACCAACCACTTAGATATAGATTCAAAAGAAGCCTTAGAGGATGCTATTTTAGCCTATGAAGGAACTGTTTTAGTAATTAGTCACGATAGGTATTTTTTAAATAAGATTGCAGTTAAAATACTAGATATGCATAAGGATAATATGAGGGAATATCTGGGAAATTATGACTACTATGTACAAAAAACTAAAGAAGAGGCTATGGTAGATGAGAAGAAGCCTTCAAAAACTAAGACTCAAATAAAAAAGGAAGAAAAAAAGATAAAACTTCAAAGAAATGAAATTAGAAAGATAAAAAAAGAAATAGAAAAGCTTGAAAAAGAGACAAACTCTATTGATGCAAAGATTCATAAACTAACTGAAGATAGCTTAAAAGATGGTTTTTTTGATAATCAAGAAAATGTTATAAAGACTTTTGATACCATAAAAAACCTAGAAGATAAAAAGCAAAGACTTCAAAATAAATGGCTTGAACTTTCTTTAGAGCTTGAAGATTAAGATAACAGAGATAAAAAATCGAAAAAAAATAGCAAAGTTTTGTTTTAAATTAATTCCTATGGGTAAAATAATATTGAGGAGGAGTTATGGGAGCTTTTAAAAAATTTTTATGGTCTCTAATGACAATAGCATTGATAATACTCTCAGCAATACTTGCAAGTGTTGCTCTAGTTGATGATAAGTTGAGATATGATATGTTATCATATTTAGATTTACAAAATTACAGATATATACTTTTAGGCGTAGCTATAGTGGTATTATTTTTTGCTATCATTCTTCTTATAGACATTATTGCAAATCAAAATGATAAGAGAGAATATTTAGTAGAAGATAATGATGGAGATATTTTTATCACAAAAAATTCATTAGATTCTACAGTAAATTCGGCAGTACGTCAATTTGAAGGTGCAGAACTTACGGATTCAAAAGTAAAAATCATAAAGGGAGAGACTGTTGAAGCTAATATTAAATGTAATATTTTTGGAAACAGAGATTTCGAAGATTTAGGTAGAAAGATTCAAGCTGAAGTTGAAAGAGGACTTAAAGAGCTTACAGGATTACAATCATCCAATGCTCACGTTCAATTAAATAAGGCCGAAAAGAGTAAAGAAAGAGAAATCAGGTAGGTGGTTTGATGGAAAATAAAGATAAAGTTTTGCAAGAAAAAAACAAAGAAAAACAAATTACTGCCTACGATGTTGAGATGAGAAAACTTGACATAAGAGAGAAAAAAGAAGAAGAAGCTAAAAAGTTCAAACAAGAAAATAAATATAAGTTGATTTTCTTGGTTTTGGGTATATTAACCATAGCTTCTTTATTTGACTATGGATTCTTCAGAACCCTGGGTATATGGATAGTATTAAGCTTTTGTTATATTCTAGGTGGATGGTTTGATAAAGATTCAAAAGTAGTAGGATTTGTAGTAAAGCTAATAAGAAAATTTCAATAAATAGGAGGATAATATGACAGAAAGAAATATTAACAAGGATTATGAAAAAGGATTAGAAAAAGACGAAGAAATTAGAGAAGAAGTTTCAAAATTAACTTTTGCTGACAAGGTTGTTGCTAAAATCTCTAAAATTGCCGTAAATAGAATCGATGGTATCCTTGAAATGAAAGGAAGTTTCTTTGATTCTGTATCATCTGTATTCACTTCATCTAATGAACAAGACACAAGAGGTGTTGATGTAGAAGTTGGACAAAAAGAAGCTAAGGTAAATATGCAAATTATCTTAGAATATGGAAAAAGTGCTCCAAGAATTTTCGAACAAATCAAAAAAGTTGTAAGAGATAATGTAAAAGAAATGACAGGCCTTGATGTTGTAACAGTAAATGTAGACGTAGTTGATGTTATGACAAGAGAGGAATATAGAGCAAAAAATTCTGACGAAGACGAAAGAGAAAGAAGATAAATTCAAAAAAGTGAGGTCAGCTTAGGCTGGCCTTTTTTGTAAGGAGAAATAATGACTTTATTTATTGGATATAAAAATTGTTCTACATGTAAGGATGTTAAGAAATTTCTTGATGAAAAGAACATAGAATATAAGTTTCAAGATGTAAAGGAAGATAAGCCAGAATATGAGCAAATAAAGAGCCTTTATGAAAAAAGTAAGCTTGATATAAAGAAATTTTTTAATACATCTGGCAAAATTTATAGGGACCTTAACTTGAAAGATAGGCTTTCTGATATGGATGAAGAAGAAAAATTAAATCTTCTCGCATCAGATGGTATGCTTTTAAAAAGACCAATAATTGAAAATGGTAATGATGTAATCATAGGAAGAAAAAACATTAAAGAATATTTTGAAAAGTAAATTAGTTAAAAAAACTTACTCCAAAAAGACAGATGGAAAATCAGACTTTTGGAGTAAGTTTTTATATAGCAAGTTTTATTAGATGAATGCTGATTTTCTTTCATAAATTACAAGAAGCATCCCATTAGAAAACTTGATTTCAAATGGTTTATTTAAAGTTTCATTAGAAACTCCAAGGCTTTGATAAGATTTAAGATTGTAATTGTTAAGCTCATATTTTAAATTCTTAAGAGATAGATCTTTTATATCATCTTCGAGAGCAAAGACTGATACATAAAAATCATCTATATATTCTTCTTCCTTAAAATCTTTATTTATTATAAAGGCAAGCTTGTTCTTGCTTTTTAAACTTATATTTATACCTTTTTTCTTAAATTCAAAAAGAATTTTAATATTTGCAATAGTATGAGATAGCCTTCCACCAAGGCCACCATAAACTATTATATTTTTATAGTTCTTTTTTATAGCAATTTCTAGGGCGGCGTAAAGGTCTGTCACATCTTTTTCGGGTTTCAGAACAATCTTATCAGGATAATTTGGTTCAACAGATGAGTCAAAGTCTCCAATTATAAGATTAGCTTTTAGAGCGTTCAAATATGTGTATCCTCTATCAACCCCTATTACATAATCATTTTTTTCAATTTTATCAAAAAATCCATCATAGTCTCCACCAGCAAATATAAAGCACTTTTTCATATATCACCTCTATTTCATTATAACATGTATAATAATAGAATAAAGTAAATAAGATGGTAAAATATAGGTAAAAGAAAAAAGGAGGTCTATTTTAATAAATGAGAAAATTAGACGAAAAAAACTCGCAATTATTAAGAGTAATCCTAATTTCCATATTGGTATTTTTTGGTTTTTGGTACATAAATAATGTAACTAATGCCATAGCTATTTTTATAGCTGTAATACAACCATTTATAATAGGATTTATGATTGCTTTTTTAATTAATCTACCTATGAATTTTTTTGAAAATAAGGTGTTTTCAAAGATATTTAAAACAGATAAAACAAAAAAACTAATTCCGATTTTTTCTCTTATCTTATCATGGATATTAGTAATATTGGGAATAAGCTTATTCTTAAATGTTCTTATACCTAGAATATCTGCTTCAATTTCAGCCTTGATTGATAAGTTTCCGGTATTTTTAAACCAAATAATTGATTTTTTAAATAGTTATGAAATAACCAAAAGATTTGCAAGTGATGCCCAACAATTTATAAATCAAATAAACCGGGACAGTACAGTTGTTCAAATAAGAGATTATTTCTTAGGTGAAGCTGGAAATATATTTGATAAAACTACAAGCATAATAAACTCAGTATCATCAACAGTGATTACAGTTATAACTGCAGTAATCTTTTCTATATTTGTCCTTATAAATAAAAAGGATCTTAAGATATTTGGAAATAGGATAATTTATTCTATATTATCAAAAGATAAAGCAAACTATCTTAATAGAGTATTTTCTCTATCATATTCAAGCTTTGCATCATATATAAATTCTAAGGCTCTATCAAGTTTTATACTAGGAGTATTAGTATTTATAGGCATGCTAATCTTAAATATCCCATTTGCTGCTATGGCTGCAATTTTAGTTGGAGTTTCAGACTTTATTCCTTATGTAGGACCAGTTATAGCCACAGTTACATCAATGATTCTAATCTTTATAGAATCTCCATTTAAATCTTTGGTATTTTTAATTTTTGTTCTTGTTATTCAACAAGTTCAAGAATCAATAATTTATCCTACCATAGCTGGGAAGTCTATAGGTCTTCCTTCAATTTGGGTAATTGTATCAATTACTATAGGAGCAAGTTTATTTGGTATAGTTGGAATGATAGTATCAATACCTATAGCATCAATCATATTTACTCTAATGAATGAGAAGATGGATAAGAGTTTAGAAAAAAAGAATATAAGTGATAAGGAAATAGAAATAATAAGTGAAACTGTCCATTATAAAAGAGAAGTGGAAGAATGAGATTGAAAAAATCCCTACCAGGAGAATTCGTTCCAGTAAATGATGGCAATAAAACTCTTTTTGGTGGCTATCAAAATATGTTAGGAAAACTTGGAGTATCTAAATTTTATAGGGATAGATCCTGTGTTGTTACAGCTTTTACTAATGTCTATCTCTACCTATTTAGACCAGATGAGAAATTTTCATTCGAAGACTATAATCACTATCATTATTGGTTTTTCAAGATCTTAAGACCTAAAATTTACGGGATTCCTACAGCAAGAATCCTAGATTTCAAGTTAAATAGGTTGAGAAAATCTTACTATCTAAGGCTTAAATCACATATCTTAGAAGATATCCCAATTAAAAGAAAATCAATAGATGAGATAAGTTCATTTATAAATTATGCCATAAGTCATGATCTTCCCCTTATATTTTTTAACTGGCTTAGCCCTAAAATTAAATTTCTGGCTCACCATGGAGTGACTATTACTGAGATTATAAAAAAAGATGATGATTATGTTTTAACTATATCATCTTGGGGAAGACTTTACAGATTGAGTCTAAAAGAGTTTTTAAGCCAGCCTCGTACCTATACTGGCTTCATATATTTTGAAAAAGAAAATATAAGCTAAAGAGGCTGTTGCAAAATTATGAATTTATAAATTTACATCTTACAAGTTATTCATAGAAAATTTGAAAATAGTCTGTCTATTCATGGAGGCTAAATTGTCTTAGAGTAGCTTGTAATGATTTTGAAACGATTAATTCATTTTGCAACAGCCTCTTTTTAAGAATTATTTTTTATTAGAATGGGTAAATAACTGATAAAAGGTGAGAGGTTATTATGAAAAAAAATAAAAGATTTAAAAGGTCAAATGGAATAATCATGCCGATATTTTCCTTGCCATCAGATTATGGAATAGGAACTTTTGGGAAGGAAGCCTACAAATTTATCGACTTTTTAGCAAAAGCTTCTATAGGGTATTGGCAAATTTTACCCCTTGGACCTACAAGCTATGGGGATAGTCCTTACCAGTCTTTTTCATCTTTTGCAGGAAATCCATACTTTATAGACCTAGACTTATTAAGTGAGGATGGCCTTATAGAAAAGGATGACTATAGTAAATTAAACTTTGGAGAATATGAGGAATCTATTGATTATTCAATTCTTTATAATATAAGGTTTAGGATACTAAAAAAGGCTTATGAAAACATAGATAATAACTTAAAAGAAAAAATAGAAGAATTTAAAAAAGAGGAAGAAGAGTGGCTTAAGGACTATTGTCTATTTATGGCTATCAAAAAAGATCAATTGGATATATCTTGGATAGACTTTGACAAAGACTTAAGGGATAGAAATCCTAAAGCCTTAAAAGATTTTACTAAAAAACATATAGATGATATTAATTTTTATGCATTTATTCAATATGAATTTTTTAAGCAATGGAAAAATCTTAAGGCTTATGCAAATAGAAAACATATAAAAATTATAGGAGATTTACCTATTTATCTTGCTCTAGATAGCGCAGATGCTTGGGCAAATACCAAAATTTTAAAACTTGATAAGGATGAAAAAAAACCAGACTTTGTAGCTGCAGTACCACCAGATGCCTACTCAGAAGATGGCCAACTTTGGGGAAATCCAATCTATAATTGGGAAAGCTTAGAAGAGGATGGTTTTAAATTTTGGATGGATAGGATAAGAATAAATTTAAGGCTTTATGATATACTAAGACTTGACCATTTTAGAGGATTTGAATCCTACTATGAGGTGCCAGCTACAGACGAAAATGCTAAGTATGGAAAGTGGAAAAAGGCTAAGGGAGATGAGTTTTTTAAAAAAATTAAAGAAGAATTCAAGGATGCAGAATTTATAGCAGAAGATTTAGGCTTTATTACAAAAGAAGTAGAAGATTTGAAAAATAAAGTAGGTTTTCCTGGAATGAAGGTAATCCAATTTGCCTTTGGTGAGGATTTTACATCAGAATATCTTCCACATAATTATGAGAGAAATTCCATAGTCTATGCATCAACTCATGATTCAGACACTCTAAAGGGATGGTTTGATAATCTTGATGAAAAAACAAAAGAAATGGTAGTAGATTATTTTGATATAAAAGAAGATGAAAGCGTAAATTTTAAAATTATAAGAGCACTTATGGCAAGTGTTTCAGATATAGCAATATTTCAAATTCAAGATTTACTAGAGCTTGGCAATGAAGCAAGGATTAATAAGCCTGGCATTTTGGGCGAAAATTGGCAATGGAGGCTAAAAAAAGATATATTGGATGAAGAATTGTCTGAAAAGATAAAAAGTCTTGCAAAATTATATGAAAGAGGAAATTATGAAAATAAAATTAAACAAGAATAAATTTATGGAAGATTATATTGAAAATCTTCAAAGGATAACGCTTAAAAATTTTGAGGATACTTCGGATAAGGATAAGTACTTTGCCTTATGTGATACAATCATGGAAAGAATAAACCAAGAATGGAGAGATTGTAAAAATAAGACTAAAAAAACAAAAAAGGCTTACTATTTTTCAGCTGAATTTTTAGTTGGAAGATCTTTAGGAAATAATTTGATAAATCTTGGAATCTATGATGAAGTTAAAGAATTATTAGATGAAATTGATATAGATTTTGAATCAATAGAAAACTTTGAAGATGATGCTGCCTTAGGAAATGGTGGTCTTGGAAGACTTGCGGCTTGTTTTATGGACTCTGCGGCAAGCCAAAAAATTGACATGTATGGCTATGGTGTAAGATATAGGGAAGGACTTTTTAAGCAAAAAATTGAAAATGGATTCCAAGTTGAAGAGGGAGACCATTGGATAAAAGATGGAGATGGTTGGTCAATAAGGGTTGAATCAGATTCAAAAATAGTTAAATTTAGAGATCAAACAGTAAAGGCAGTTCCATATGATATGCCAATGCTAGGTTTTGAAAATGGTCAAGTAAATACTCTTAGACTTTGGCAATCTGAGCCATTTGAAGAGTTTGACTTCTCCTATTTTAATAACTTCCAATATGATAAGGCGGTAGAAGAAAAAAATAGGGCTGAAGATATAACAAGGGTACTTTATCCAAATGATATTCAAAGAGAAGGAAAAGTATTAAGATTAAAACAACAATACTTCTTTTGCTCAGCATCAATCCAAGATTTGGTAGAAAAGTATAAAAAATATTTTGAAAATGATCTACAATTTGAAAACTTTCCAAAATATCATGTAATTCAATTAAATGACACCCACCCAATTGTAGCAATTCCTGAGCTAATAAGGGTCTTAGTTGACGAAAATGGTATAGACTTTGATAGGGCCGTAGAGATTACTAAAAAGACATTTGCTTTTACTAACCATACAGTATTGCAAGAAGCTCTTGAAACATGGCCAAAGGATATTATGCTTGAAGTATGTCCAAGATGCTTTGATATAATTGAGAAGATAAATGACAAGCTTGTAGAAGATTTCAAAGCAAAGGGATTATCAGAAGAGGCTATAGATCCTTATAGGATAATAAGATATGATCAAATAAGAATGGCAAATCTTGCCATAGTTATGTCTATATCCGTAAATGGAGTAGCAAAACTCCACACAAAAATCCTAAAAGATGATACTTTCAACCATTGGTATAAGATTATGCCTGAAAAGTTTAATAACAAAACAAATGGTATAACACCAAGAAGATGGTTAGTTTATTCAAATATAAGACTATCAAATTTTATAACAGATAAACTTGGTTCAGATGATTGGAAATATGATTTAAATAAGCTAAAAGAGCTTGAAAAATATCTAGAAGATGACAAGGTGCTAGAAGAGATAAATCAAATTAAATATGAAAATAAAAAGGATCTTGCAAGATATATCCTAGAACAAGAAAACATAGTTATAAATCCAGATTCTATATTTGATATTCAAATAAAAAGAATACATGAGTACAAAAGACAACACTTAAATATCCTTCATATAATAAACTTATACCATAGGATTAAGAAAAATCCTGATATGAACTTTTATCCAACAACATTCATACTAGGAGGAAAGGCAGCCCCAGGATATTTCAGAGCTAAGGCCATAATAAAGCTTGCCAATGAAGTTGCAAGGGTTATAAATAAAGACCCAGATGTTAATAAAAAGTTAAAAGTTGTATTTATAGAAAATTATAGAGTATCCTATGGTGAAAAACTCTTCCCAGCAGCAGATATATCTGAACAAATATCAACAGCAGGAAAAGAAGCGTCAGGAACAGGTAATATGAAATTTATGCTAAATGGTGCCTTAACTCTTGGAACCTATGATGGAGCAAATATTGAAATATTCGAAAAAGCAGGAGTTGAAAATAACTACATATTTGGAGCCAAAGTAGAAGAATTAAACTCTATTAGAGATTCATATAGCCCTAAAGAATACTATCACAAAAATTCTGACATAAAAGATGCAGTAGACTCCTTGGTATCAGGAGAATTAAATGATGATAATTCCTATATGTTCCTTGATATATATAATTCTTTAATAAATCCTCAAGGTGGAGAGAAAGCAGACTCATATTTCTTACTAAAAGACTTTGAAGACTACAAAAAAGTCCATGAAAAGATAAATGAAGAATATAGTGATAGGAAAACTTGGGCTAGAAAAGCTCTTAAAAATATAGCAAATGCAGGCTATTTCTCATCTGATAGGACAATCCTTGAATATGCTAAAGATATCTGGAAAATCTAAGAAACCAAAGAAAAAAGAATAAAAAATGAATAAAAACATAATAATAGGTGTACTAATACCATTCCTAGGTACAAGCTTAGGGGCGGCCATGGTATATCTTATGAAAAATGAGTTAAGTAACAAAGTCCAAAAATCCCTAGCAGGTTTTGCAGCAGGAGTAATGGTCGCTGCAAGTATATGGTCTTTAATAATACCAGGAATGGACATGGTAGAAAATCAAATGGGAAGAATGGCATGGATTCCTGCAGTTATAGGATTTGCAGTAGGTATTGCCTTTCTATTATTTTTAGACAATGTAATACCCCACCAACATGTAGATAGTAATGTGCCAGAAGGCCCTAAAAGTAGTTCAATGCGAAAAACAACCATGATGGTTCTTGCAGTAATAATCCACAATATACCAGAAGGAATGGCAGTAGGAGTATCTTTTGCTGGAGTATTGGCAGGAGAGACAAATATTGCTATGGCATCTGCTATAGTACTATCAATAGGCATAGCAATCCAAAATTTCCCAGAAGGGGCTATAATATCAATGCCTTTAAAAAGCCAAGGAATAGGAAAGCACAAGGCCTTTGGAATGGGAGTATTTTCAGGAGCAGTAGAGCCTATGGCTGCCATAATCACTATACTTTTGTCTCAAATAATGATACCAATTTTACCATATTTGTTAAGCTTTGCTGCTGGTGCTATGCTTTATGTAGTAGTAGAGGAACTAATACCAGAAGCAACAGGAGAAGGGAAAGACCATACAAACCTCGGAACAATCTGGTTTTCAGTAGGTTTTTCGGTAATGATGATTTTGGATGTTATGTTAGGATAAAAGTGAGAAATCACTTTTACTAAGCATGTCGCGATTAATAGAAAGAATATATTAAAAAATTTAAAATATGGAATCAACTTAAACTCAAAGTTATGCTGTGTGGTGAATACAAAGTATTAATTAAAATTTAGAATACTTACAATATAAAATTAGGTAAAATGTAAGTTTACTAAGTTTTTTTGCAAATATGAAACATAAATAATCAATTAAATAAAAATATATTTAACGCCAAAAACCGGACTGATTAAATTTAGTTCGGTTTTTTCATTTTAAAATATTGACTTTTATAATTTCTGAGTATAATGTATATATATAGTATATACTAAAGGTGGCCAAAATGAATATAATTATTTCAAACAAAATCGATAAGCCAATTTATGAGCAAATAAAAGATCAAATAAAAGCCTTGATTATAGGTGGAAAACTCAAAGAAGATGCAGCTTTACCAGGGATGAGGTCTTTGGCAAGTGATCTTAAGGTATCACTTATAACTACAAAAAGAGCCTACAATGACCTTGAGGCTGAAGGTTTTATATATACAGTTCCTGCCAAGGGATCTTTTGTAAAAAGCTTAAATAAGGATTTTATCTATGAAGATAGTCTTAAGAAAATAGAAAAAAGCTTTGAAGATGCAATGAATGTGGCTAAATCTATAAACTTATCCAAAGATGACTTAATAGAAATTTTGGATAATCTCTACAATTAGGAGGACACTATGACTTATGCAATAGAAATTAAAAATTTAAACAAATCCTACAAAAACTTTTCCTTAAAATCTATTAATCTAAGACTAGAAGAAGGAATTGTTATGGGACTTATTGGAGAAAATGGAGCAGGAAAGACAACACTTATTAGGTCAATTTTAGGTTTCACATCTTACAAAGGAGATATTAAAATCTTTGGTAAAGGTATGAATAAAGGCTTAAAGGAAGATATAGGCGTAGTAATTGGAGATAAGTTTTTTACTGAAAAATTAAAACTCAAAAAAATTGATGAAGTAATGAACTCTTTCTATAAAAATTGGGATTCAAACTATTTCTTTGATTTATGTAAAAAACTTGAAATTCCAGATAAATCTTTTAAGAAACTATCTGCAGGTAATAAGGTTAAATTGAAGATTGCAACTGCCTTAAGCCATAAGCCCAGACTTCTCATCCTAGATGAACCTACATCAGGGCTTGATCCTATTGTTCGTGCTGAGATTTTGGATATATTTTTTGACTATATAAGAAATGATGGCGTATCAATCTTATTTTCAACCCATATAACAAGTGATTTAGAAAAGATAGCTGATTGTATAGCCTACATTTCCAATGGAAAACTCGTATTTAAAGACTATAAAGATGACATAGGATTTAAATATGGAATATTAAAGACAAGCGAGGATGAGATAGGCTTATATGACGACAAATATTTTATAAAAAAGAGAGTAGGAAAATACAATATAGATGTGTTGATAAAAGATAAAAGTGAATTTAAAGAACTTTATCCTAATTCTGTGGTTGAAAAACCAAGCATAGAGGATATTATGTTAATGCTTAAAAGGGGTATCTAATGAAAAAAATAATCAAGGTTGACTTATATGAAAATTTACTTCCAATTATAGTATATTTTATATTTTCAATCCTCTTATCTTTAAGTTTAAAATTTTTAAACCCAAATACATCAATAAGGTCAAATCTTTTTGGTCTTATTTCGGGACTTTCAATAGTTATTTTTGCGACAGTTTGCCTAAATAATATTATAAATAACTCTTACAAAGACCTATTGAAATATCCTATATCAAGGTCAGATATAGCAAATTATAAGTTTGTAGAGTTTATAGGATTTGTTATTATATTTACTTTCATAGGTATAATAACATATTATCTTTCAGAAGGTCATGTGGAAATTTTAAAAATTATAGCAATCTATCTATTAGGGGCTTCATATTTTTCTCTTACTCTTCCGCTTATGTTTTTGTTTTCTGATAAGAATATTGCATATGTATTTTTAATTATATTTGTTTTAGGAACTATTGGTGGATTTATCCTAGCCTTTATTTCAAAAAATATTATAAAAATGGTCCTAAATAATGAAATTATACTTATTGTATTAGCTTTACTAGTATATTTTATCTCATATCTTGCTACAAGATTTATATTATCAAAAAAAGAGTTTTAAAATTATTTGAGGTTAGCGAAAGTTTTGCTAAGTCAAGTCCAAAATATTGTGTAAATTATCCTAGTCCAATATTTACTATTTCATTCTAATATACAATTTAGAAGATGTTATCCAATCCTCATTGATATCAATGAGGATTGCTCCTATTAGTCTAATAGCCGATTCTTGATTTGGAAATATTCTAATCACTTTT
>NZ_VULQ01000008.1 GCF_009696575.1 Anaerococcus porci
AGTTCGTATAAAATTAAGATAAGCTCCATTCCTATAGGAATGGACAGATATTGATACATAAAAAATTGTATCAACCCTTACCCATTGATCAGGATTTAGGTTGATACACAAAACTATTTACAGACCCTCAAATGTTTTTAAATTACTTATCATAAGCTTTGCTCCTTATGTTTATTTTTAACTTTATCTTTACTAATGGTGTCCTTAGCCATATCTTTAAACTTATTTATAGTCTTCGTTATTGAATCTTTTCTATCGGCCTTTCTTTCAGAAGCCTTAACTGCTTTTTTAAAGGCATGTTCCATTACCTTTATATCCTTAGATTGAAAAAACACAGAGTGGTTACCAGTTTCCTTATCTTTCATAACAGAAAACTTCACTCCGTGTTTATTTAAAATTTTCTTTAATTCTTTTAACTCAGGATCCTTTAGATTAATTTCTTCTAACTGACCTTTTTTAACCATATCTTTTAGTTTTACTTCTTCTCCATTATTTTTTATTACATTTTTCAAGCCTCCTTGTTCTTCTATTTGCTTGTGAACTTTCTTTAAGGCATCAAGAATTGCTTTACTTGTAGCTTTTGCAAGTCTTACTTCAAGATTAAGACTCGACCTAGATACTTCTTCATTAATCATCTATTCCACCTCCATATAAAAGTAACTCTTTGTATTTTCTTAACTTCTCTTGTTGAATTTTTCTTCTAAAATCTTCTCCCGTAACTTTAACTGGTATTGTCATTTCAAGTATTCTTGAATATATTCTCTGATACTCAAGGTCAATATTAGGATTTTGAATAATTTCCAATGATAAGTTTGTAGTAAAAATTGTCGGTCTACCCTTTAAGTATCTTGAGTTTATAATGTTATATACTTGTTCTCTTGCATAAGATGTATCCCTTTCAATTCCAAGGTCATCTAAGATTAACAAAGCAATATTAGAGAGGTTACTTATTATTTCATTTGAATCAACCTTAAATGCAGATTTTTGTATTTGATTTATAACCTGAGATAAATTCATAATCTTAGCTTTAACTTGTTCTCTTTCAATTAATTCATTTGCAATAGAACAAGCAAGATAAGTCTTTCCACTGCCAACATCTCCATAAAATAAAAGTCCAACATTGTCTTCCTTCATTTGTTCAAAGCTTTTGGCATAATTATATGCAACCTTATAGGCTTGACCTTTTTCATTTAGGAATTTATCAAAAGTATATTGGTGTTGGAGCGGCGATGAGAAGCAATCTCTTTTCAATGACGATATTTTCATCAGTCTTTCTCTTTCTTCATTTTCCTTATCTCTTTTTATTTCACATTCACATTTAATTCTGGGAATAAACTTTGTAAATCCAAGGTCAAGTAATTCTCCATCGACTCTTTTACCACAGACCTTGCAATAAATATGTCCATTCCTTTCAACATCATTTTCTCTTAATACAAAATCTTTTAAGTTCTTCATAAACTCTCTCCTATATCGTAATTCATTTTCCTTGTTGTATTATCATTAATGTTTTTTGCCTGATCATTAAGATACCAATTGATTATCGTTGCCTTGTGATCTTGATAAACTCTGTTATTTGCTTTCATATATGACGAGAGCCTATCAATGTATTCACTAATTCTGCTCCCCAACTCATTTGTTAAGTCCTTGTATTCTTCATCAGTCAAAAATATATTTTTATATATTCCATAAGGCTTTTGTCCCTTACTAAAATCATTCTTTCTTAACTCATTATTACTAATATTGTTATAGTTACCTTCCGATTTTCGAAAATCTTGACTTTCGATATTCGAATCTCTTGAATTTCGATTATCGAACTTCTGGAATTTTGTTTTTCGAACTTCTTGATTTTTTATTTCCACATTATTAAATATGCTCATAAAGTCTTTAACATAAATTCTGTTAGGCTTTCCCAATCCTTGTCTTTTCTTTTCAATCAGTCCTATTCCTGATTTAATATCAAGTTCAGCTATTAATTTATTCGCTTTTTCACTCGCACAATTAAATTGATCTTTTATGCTTTCAATTGTGTAATAAATAAAGACTTTTCCATCTTCATCTATCCAGCCATTTTTATATGAAAGACCCATTCGATTAAGCATATATGAATACAAAACTTTAGCTTCAATAGATATGCTCTCAAAAATCTTATCTTCCATTAATACCATAGGTAACCTAATAAAGTTATACATCTCAGATTGCCTATTATAAAAATAATCAAAATTCATCCCTACCTCCTTTCTTTGAAATAAAAAAGAGCAGCCTTATTTAAGCTACTCTTATAGAAAGTATAAAATGGGTTTTATCTTATTATATTTTTCTTTGTGTCTCCTCATACCAGTTGCAAAACTACTCTTACGTCCATATAGTTTTTTTGAGTTTTTTTGACGTATCCTTCCTCATCTTTATCGAATACAAAATGCTTATAAAACTGCTTAAAATGCAGGATTTCTAAATTTATATCTTTTGTATCAACGCTATAGTCTCCACATGTCTTGATCTTGGAAATTGGTCAAAAACTTGGTATTTTACGACTTTGTACCCTTTTTCCATGAAAATTTCAATGTCCCTAATTTGGGTTTTAGGGTTACAAGATATATAAACAAATTCTTCTGGATTTATATCTATTATCTTTCCTATAGCCTTAGGGTGAATCCCCTCTCTTGGTGGATCTATGACAAGTATATCATATTCACCCTTTACAAGATTGATTTTTTCTAAAACATCTCCAGCTATAAAGTCAATATTTTCAATTTTATTTTCTCTTGCATTGTCAAAGGCCTTTTCTACTGCTTCTTCTACTATTTCTATACCTAAAGCTTTGTTGGACACTTTTGCAAAAAATTGAGTTATGGTTCCAGTACCGGAATAAAGATCTAAGACATTTTTGCTTTTACTAACACTTGAAAGTTCTATAGAATTTTTATAGATTTTTTCTGCTGTATACACATTTGGTTGAAAGAATGAAAATGGAGATATCTTAAACACTAGGTCATTCATTCTCTCTTCTATATATTCTTTTCCAAATAAAAGTTCAATTGAGTCAACCTTTACAGCATCTGCCAAAGAGTCATTTACAACATGGTATATTGATTTAATAATGCCATTGGTCTTTGCATTTAATAGATTGTGGGTGAATAGTTCTTTTCTCATCGGGTCAAATGACTCATCTGAACTTGTTACAAGGATTACCATAATATCTCCTGTATACATCCCCTTTCTTATTATTAAGTTTCTTAAAAGACCTTCATGGGTTTTTTTGTGGTAGAAATTTGTATTTTTTTCCCTAAAATAAGATTGAACGTGTTTTCTTATACTTTCAAAGTCAGAATCTACAATATTGCAACCATTAGTATCTACTATCTCATAAAACCTATTTATTTTATGAAGTCCCAATATTAATGGACCTCCTTTATAAGCATCTCCAAAGGAATATTCCATCTTGTTTCTATATCCCTTAATTTTTGCACTTCTTACTATAGATAGGTCCTTTACTTTTATATCAGATTTTTTTAAAAGTTTTCTTATCATATTATGTTTTAATAAAAGCTCTGTTTCATATCCCATCTTCTGATAAGAACAACCTCCACATATACCTGTATTAGGGCAAAATTCTTTGGAATTTTCAAGTTTTGAATCTTCAATTTTTTCTATGTATTTACCCATTTTCTTATTTCCACGAGATCTTGTAATCTTGACTCTACACTTTTCTCCGAGAACTCCTCCTTTAAATTCAACAAGTTTATCTTCATCAAATTTTCCTATGGAAATATTTGGATATGCTACATCAATTATCTCTACTTCCTTTATAGGTTTTTGTTTCATTCAATCTCCTTTATTCCAAAATTCATCTATTAAAAATCTAAGTTCATCCTTATCTCTTACTTCTTTTATATTTGCCCAATGTCTAGGGTAAAGTCTTCTATATTTATCCCACAAAAACCTATCATCTATTAGATAGATTATCCCCCTGTCCTTTTCATCTCTTATAAGTCTTCCTGCTGCTTGAAAAATTTTATTAAGTCCTGGGTAGGTGTAGGAATAATCAAAGCCATTGTGGTTGATTTTATCAAAGTGGTTTTTTATAAGATTTCTTTCATCACTGACCCCAGGCATACCAACAGATATGACCATGGCACCTATAAGCCTATCACCTTTTAGATCTACACCTTCTGAAAATATACCACCTAAAACAAGAAATGCGGTTTTTTCACTATCATAGGTGAAATTTTGTAAAAATTTATACCTATCTGTTTGAGACATAAATCTCTCTTGGACAAGTATTTCATCATCATATCTATCCTTATAATATTCATAAATATCTTCAAGATAGGAAAATGATGGGAAGAATATAAAATAATTTCCCTTTTTTGAGCTTATAAACTCATGGATAAGATCTCCTATATCCATAAGATTTTTATTTCTATCCTTATATCTTGTTGATATAGGTGTAGCTAAAAGCTTAAAATTTCTATTATCAAATGGAAGGTTCAAGTGAAGTTTTAAGCTATCTTCTGCACCAAGCATCTTCCTATAAAATTCCATCGGTGAAAGAGTTGCTGAGAAAAATATGCAAGATACAGCTTGTTTGTATTTTTCCTTTAAAACTTTTGATGGATCTATGCACTTTATTTCAAAAATCTTATCTAAAGAATTATCATCAAAAGTTAAAGTCATATAAAAACCTTCCATAAAGTTATCTGAAACCTTTATATGATGATTTATTTCAAAAAACATATCTTTTATTTTATCATAGTCTTCTCTTTTTTTATCATCGATTAGAACTTTTTCTAATTTTTTTGAAAGTATAATAAGTTTTTTATCAAAATCATCATTGTATTTTTCACTATAATAAAAAAGTTTTTTACCATAGTTTTTATACATTTGTTCAAATTCATCAAGTATAGAGTCTAAAGACTTTATTATAGTTTTATCTTTTTTTATATCCATTGACTCTCTTAGATCTTTAAAGGAAGATTCTAAAAACTCATGACTAAGCATTTTTCTTGACCTTTCCAACAGATTGTGAGATTCATCTATAAGAAATATAAAGTCTTCTAAGCTTTCATCAAAAAATCTCCTAAGATAAACATTTGGATCAAAAACATAATTATAATCACAAATAATTATATCAGAGTAAAGTGCTATGTCAAGTTCAAATTCCAATGGACAGACCTTGTGCTTTTCTGAGTAAGAAGTTATTACATCATAGTCCATTATATCTTCGTTTTCTAAAATATCTTTAAGGGCATTATTTATCCTGTCAAAGTGTCCCCTTGCAAAAGGGCAGTCGTTTGGATTACACTCGATTTCATCATTTAGACAAATTTTCTCTTTGCTAGTTATTGATACTGCTTTTATGGATAAGTTTTTTTCTTTTAATAAGAATAAGGATTTAATAGCTTCTTTTGCTGTAGTGTTCTTAGCTGTAAGATAAAAAATCTTATCTAATAGACCTTCTCCTAGTGCCTTAACTGAAGGAAATATAGTTGATATAGTTTTTCCAGTTCCTGTTGGTGCATCTACAAAAAGTTTTCTCTTATCAAGTATTGCCCTATAGACAGCAACTGACATCTTTCTTTGCCCCCTCCTATAACCCTTATAAGGAAAAGTTAGTTCTATGGCCGTTTTATCTCTTTTTTCAAGGTTTATAGAAAGAATTTTCGAGAAACTTATATATTCTTTTAGAAGATTAATATAAAATTCATTAAGCTCATCAAGGCTCTTTTCCTTATAAAATTCCTTTGTTCTATAATCATCTAAGGAAACATAGGTTAGTCTTATTCTCACCTTTTTAAGGCCTTTTTTTACAGCAAAAAAGTACCCATAGCAAAAAGCCTGAGCCCAGTGTAGCTTATTTGAAGCATCTAATTTATCTAAGTCTCTAGTAGTTGACTTAATTTCATCAATTGTGTAGGTATCTCCAACCTTAAAAAGACCATCTGCTCTGCCCTCAACATGAAATTCCATATCATCAATTTCTGTAACATTTCTTAGGTAGTATTCAGCCTTATAGTTATCAGAATAAGATTTTTGAATTTGTTGATGTGCCTTTATTCCTTGAACCATCCTATTAGAATCACGAAAGCTATTATCTATATCTCCACTTCTCATAACAAATTCTATCAGCTTTCTTACTGAAGTTTTTATGTACATAAAACCACCCTTCTTTTTTTAATTATAACATATTTAATTGTTTAATAAATCTTCTTTAAGGTATAAAATTATTGAGGTGAGAATATGAATGAAACAATTAAAACACAACTTGAGCATAGGACAATTAGAGAATTCACAGATAAAAAAATTAGTAATGATATTTTAAAAATCCTACTTGATGTTGCAAATCAAACTGCATCAAGCAATGGTATGCAAAACTCATCTATTATTAGAATAACTGATCAAAATATAAAAGATGAACTTGCTAAAATTGGAAATCAAGAATACATGAGAAGATGTCCTGAGCTATTTATATTTATAGTAGACTTATATAGAAACTATAATATAGCCAAGGAAATGGGAAATGAAAATAACATTATGATAAACTTCGATAAATTTATTCAAGGTTTTACTGATGGAGTTCTACAAAGCCAAAACTTTACAATAGCTGCCGAATCTTTAGGACTTGGCGCAAACTTTTATGGAAATATTCACAATGATACTAAAAAAGTAATTGAGCTATTAAAGATGCCGAAACTTACTTATCCCATAGTAGGTGTCGGTATAGGATATCCTAACCAAAAACCACAACTTAAACCAAGAATGTCTTTATCTAATAAACTTTATACAAACTCATATGAGTTTAAAGTCTCATATCTTGACTCCATAAAAGATTATGATAAAGAAATGAGAGATTATTATGACTTAAGAGATTCTAATAAGAGGTCTGATGCCTTCTCTACACAAATTCTTAAAAAACAGGGTTCAATTATAAAAAATAGAGAAAAAATGTTTGATACCTTAGAAGAACAAGGTTTTGTTATAAAAAAATAAAAACAAAGAAAAAAGCTATTGAAAGGATAAAACCTTACAATAGCTTAAATTTTTTCTAAATTCCTCTACTAGCTCCTCCACCACCAGATGAGCCTCCACCTCCAGAGAATCCTCCTCCAGAAAAGCCACCTGATGATCCGCCTGAAAATCCACCGCCAGAGAAACCTCCAAAGCCACCAAAGCCTCCTCCGCCTCTATAGCCACTTCTTCCTGAAAAAAGACTAGATAAAATCATAAATACAACAAACATTATAATTATTGTTCTTAAATCAAAGTCATCATCATCTTCAAGATTATCTTTATAGCTCTCATAGTCACCATTCATATCTACTTGATACTCATCAGCAATCTCTCCAACTACTGCATTAAACCCTTCTTTTATGCCTGTAGAAAAATCTCCTTTTTTCATATAATCAAGCATATAGGTATCTATAATTCTTCCCACCTTTCCATCATTTAGTCTTCCCTCTATTCCGTAGCCTGTTATGATGGATATGTCTTTTTTTTCAGAACCAATCTTTTGTGATATAAGGATTAAAACTCCATTTTCCTTATCTTTATCTCCTATTTGCCATTTACGAAATAAATCAGTTCCATAAGCCATTGGATCATTTTCAATATCTTTAACTGAAACATAGATAACTTGTGCTCCTGTTTTTTGTTCAAGTTCCTTGTTGACCTTAGTAAGATAATCTTTAGTTGGTTGATCTATTAGGTTAAGCCCATCTAGGTAGTAGGTTTTAGGTGCGTCTGGTATTTTATCCGCATAGGCTCTTATTGGTAGAAAAAGAAGAATAAAAGCAAATATTTTTAAAACTAAGGCATTCTTACTTTTTCTCATAATCTACCTAATTTCCAAAGTCTACTTTAGGAGCATCTTGTGCTGATGCATCCGCTTGAAAATACTCAGCTTGCTTAAAACCCATTAATGATGCAAATATACTTGTAGGAAATGATTTAACTTTGGTATTGTAGTTTTGAACCTCCTGGTTATAATTTTTTCTTTCAACTGAAATTCTATTTTCAGTCCCAGCAAGCTCATCCATAAGTTGCGTGAATTGGGTATCTGCCTTAAGTTCTGGATAAGCTTCTGCAACTACATTTACATTTCTTATAGCCTGAGACATTTGTTCATTAGCTTCTGCTAATTCCTTTGGTCCTTTGGCTTCTTCTATACCTGCTCTTGCCTTAGTTATTTCTGTAAGGGTTTCTTTTTCATACTCTGAGTAGCCCTTAACTGTATTTACAAGATTTGGTATAAGGTCTGCCCTTCTTTGAACCACATTTTGAACTTGGGCATAAGATTGGTCAAGTTGTTCTTTCTGCTTAACAAGTCCATTATATGAAGGAACTAAAACAAGTAAGGCTATCACAATTACTGCAACTATTGCAACAACTATACCAATAGCTCCCTTTCTTTGTCTTTTAATTTCCATAAAATCCTCCTAAATTTTTAACTATTTTATTTATACCCATCTAAAATACATATTTTATTTTTTTCTAATGACTTTTGGATATCTATGGTTCTTTGGTTAGATGAACCCTTAAATTTTAATTTTAAATTTTTCAACTCTTCTACAAAAAGACCATCTACTAATACGTCACACATGGAAAGAAGCTTTTTACTTTCTTTATTATTTACCAATACTTCATATTTAAATCCTGAAAATATCCATATGGACTTATCTGACTTATCTCTTATCTTTCTTACAATCTCTATTAAATCTCTTACTGACTCGAAAGGCTCTCCACCAAGAATGGTAAGACCCTCTATTTCATCTTTTTTTAGATA
Source organism: Anaerococcus porci (assembly GCF_009696575.1). Taxonomy (GTDB): domain Bacteria; phylum Bacillota; class Clostridia; order Tissierellales; family Peptoniphilaceae; genus Anaerococcus; species Anaerococcus porci. Next base: position 8,780 of record NZ_VULQ01000008.1, read on the forward strand.
ATCAATGATAAGATCTGTTTCTTTTTCAGTCCAAAGTTTACCATAGTTTGGATTCATATATTCTGTATTGAAACAATTTTTACAATTAGCTGAACATCCTGTTACAAAGAAAGATGTTCTTATCCCCGGCCCATTTGCTACATCATATTTTCTAATTTGTCCGTATCTCATAAATCCTCACTTAAAAAGCCCGCAAAAGCAGGCCTTTATTTTTATATATGCAATACCCTTGCTTTTATTTCCTTTGTTCTACCTTCATTCCAGAAATTTTCTCCAAGATAGCCACAAGTTCTTCTTACGACCGTAAGTTTAGACCTGTCTTTATTTCCACATTGAGGACAATACCATTGATTGTCATCATCTAAAAGCATCTCCCCATCGTAATTACACTCTGAACAATAGTCTGATTTTGTGTTAAATTCAGCATATTGAATATGATCATATATATATTCTACAATTGTTCCTAAAGCTTTTAAATTATTGGTCATATTCGGTATTTCTACATAGGAAATACAGCCACCTGATGACATATTTTGAAATTCTGATTCAAAATCAAACTTCTCAAATGCAGATATTTTTTCTCTTACATCAACATGAAATGAATTTGTATAGTAACCTTTATCAGTTACATCTTCAATTTCTCCAAATCTTTTCTTGTCTATAGATGCAAATCTATTAGTCAAATTTTCTGCAGGAGTTCCATAAACTGCAAATTGAAGTCCTGTTTCTTCTGTCCATTCTTCTTTCTTTCTATTTAAAAGTTGCATTATTTTTATAGCAAAATCATGACCTTTTTTACTTGTATGACTTTCACCTGTTACAAGCTTACTTGCTTCATATATTCCAATATACCCAATTGTTACTGTTGCATAACCATTTTTTAAAAGGTGTTCTATTTTTTCATGAGGTTTAAGTCTTGCAATAGCCCCATGTTGGAAGTGGATTGGAGATGAATCACTTGTTACATTCTTAAGGTGCTTATATCTTAAGATTCCTACTCTTTTTACAAGCTCCATTCTCTTATTTAAGATTTTAAAGAATTTTTCTTCATCACCTCTCGCAAGAATTCCTATTTGTGGAAGATTTATAGTACATACTCCTATATTAAACCTTCCATCAAATTTATATTCTCCATTTTCATCCTTATATGGTGGTAAGAAAGCCCTACATCCCATTGGGGAGAATACATTTCCCTCATAGTTTTTCCTCATAATCTTAGCTGATATATAGTCTGGATACATTCTTTTTGCTGTGCATTTTATAGAAAGCTCTGTTAGGAAATGATATTTACTATTCTTTTTAACATTGTTTTCATCTAGAACATATATAAGCTTAGGGAAGGCTGGAGTTACATATACTCCCGCTTCATTTTTAATGCCTTGAATTCTTTGTTTTAAAATTTCTTCTATTATTTTAACTGTTTGATCAAGATATGGATCATCTTCATCTGTATGCATAAACAATGTTACAAAAGGTGCTTGACCATTTGATGTCATTAAGGTATTAATTTGGTATTGAATTGTTTGTATACCAGATTCTAAGTCTCTTTGTGTGAGCTTTTGGGCCATTACTTCTATTTCTTTTTGATTTGAAAGAATTTCTGAAGCTAGCTTAAAATTTTTATTGTAGGATCTTTTCAGATACTTACTAAGACAAGCTATATTTATAGATTGACCACCATATTGGTTTGATGCAATTTGTGCTATTATTTGGGTCATAACATTACAAGCTACTTGAAATGACTTTGGTGTTTCAATTGTTTTTCCATTAATAACTGTTCCATTATCTAGCATATCTTTCATATTTACTAAACAGCAATTAAATATTGGTTGAATCAAATAATCTAAGTCGTGAATATGTATGGCTCCATCTTCATGAGCTTCTACAAGCTCTGCATCTATTAACTTTCTTTTAGCCAAGTCTTTTGATACTTCTCCTGCTATAAGGTCTCTTTGGGTTGATGCTATTAAAGGATTCTTGTTTGAGTTTTCGTCCATAACATCTATATTTGTTCTTTCTAATAGACCAATTATATCATCGTCTGTAGTATTTGCACTTCTCTTATAAGCTTGAACAGACCTGTAAGATTCGTATGATTTTGCTGTAGCAGGATTATTCTTATCAATAAGTTTGTAATAAACTTGATCTTCTATTTCATATATTGAAATCTCTTTTTTATTTTTTGATCTTTCTTCTATTTCATCTGCAATGGTTTGGGCTTGACCATCTACAAATACTCCGTTTGAAGAATTCATAGCTTTTTCTATAGCAATTATTATCTTATCTTTATCAAAATTCACTTTTTGACCATTTCTTTTTACAACTTTTAACATATACAATACTCCTTTTCTTTTCTTTTTAAGTATACCATATATAGATATAAAAAATCAATAACCACTATATATTGTGCTTTTCTCTCTTTTGTTTTGAATAATTAACAAGAAGATAAGCCATTCCATGATACTTGGTGAATAAATATGATAAATAAGATTTTTAATTAATTCTCTACAAATCTTTATATTAAGCAAAAAAATAGCAAAAAGAATTTTTACATCCTTTCTGCTAATAATATTTATACCTTAGTTTTCTATATTGTAGGAAAGTTCATTATTTTCATCTAAATCAATTAGAACATGGTCTCCTTCCATTATATTTCCTTCAATAATTTTTCTACCAAGACTTGTTTCTATATTGCTTTGTATGAATCTTTTTATTGGTCTTGCACCATATTCTACATTATAAGATCTTTCTAAAATATATTTATGAGCCTTATCTGATAATTTTATAGAAATATCCTTATCTTCAAGCCTTTTTGAAATATCTTCTATTTGAAGATCAATGATTTTATAGATTTGATCACTTGTAAGTGGTTTAAACATTATTATATCATCGATTCTATTTAAAAACTCAGGTTTAAATGAATTTCTCAAAGCTTTATCTACTAAGTCTTTAGTATCTTCACTTATAGTTGCATCTTCTTTAAGTCCTTCTATAAGAAAATTGGATCCTATATTTGATGTCATTATGATTATTGTGTTTTTAAAGTTTACAGTCCTACCTTGGCTGTCTGTAAGTCTTCCATCATCTAAAACTTGGAGAAGTATATTAAATACATCTGGATGAGCTTTTTCTATCTCATCAAAAAGTATTACTGAATAAGGATTACGTCTTACTGCCTCTGTAAGTTGACCACCTTCTTCATAACCTACATATCCAGGTGCAGCACCGATTAATCTTGATACTGAGTATTTTTCCATGTACTCACTCATATCAATTCTAATCATATTATTTTCACTATCAAACATTGCTTCTGCAAGTGCCTTTGCTAACTCAGTTTTACCAACACCTGTAGGTCCTAGAAATATAAATGATCCTATAGGCTTGCTGAGATCTTTAAGTCCTGATCTTGCCCTAATTATAGCATCTGAGACACCTATTACTGCTTCATCTTGTCCTATAACTCTTTGGTGAAGTTTTTCTGGAAGAGCTAAAATTTTATTTCTTTCACTTTCTACAAGCTTAGATACTGGAATATTAGTCCAATTTGATACAACATCTGCTATATCCTCATCTGTAACTTCTTCTTTTATAGATGAATCATTTTCTTGGTCCTTTTCTTTCTCTTTTAGCTTTTGTTCAAGCTCATTAAGTTTTCCATATTTAAGCTCTGAAAGTTTTTCAAAATCATAATTTCTTTCAGCCTTTTCTATCTCAACTTTTACCTTATCAATTTCTTCTTTTATATCTTTTACTGAATTTATAGAATCTTTTTGGCTTTTCCATTTATTAAAGTCAGCATTATATTTTTCATTAGCATCTGCTAGCTCTTTTTCAAGTATTTCAAGTCTTTTCTTACTCTTTTCATCATCCTCTTTTTTAAGGGCTGCTATTTCAATTTGAACTTGAAGAATTCTCCTTTTTTCCTCATCTAGGTATTCTGGCATAGTATCTATTTCTGTTCTTACAGTTGCACATGCTTCATCCATTAAATCTATTGCTTTATCCGGAAGAAATCTATCAGTTATATACCTATTTGAAAGTTCAGCAGCTGCTATTACCGCTTGATCTTGGATTCTTATACCATGATAGATTTCATATTTATCTTTTATGCCCCTAAGTATTGATATAGTATCTTCTACACTTGGTTCATTTACTAAAACTTTTTGGAATCTTCTTTCTAGGGCTCCATCTTTTTCTATATATTCTCTATATTCATTTAGAGTTGTAGCCCCTATCACTTTTATTTCTCCACGTGCAAGCATAGGTTTCATTATATTTGATGCATCCATAGAACCTTCTGATTTACCTGCTCCAACTATTATATGAAGCTCATCTATAAACATAATAATTTGACCTTCAGATTTTTTGACTTCATCTATAACTGATTTTAGTCTTTCTTCAAATTGACCTCTATATTTTGCACCAGCAACAAGGCTTGACATATCTAGAGCAAAGATTTCTCTTCCTTGAAGTGGTTCTGGAACATCTTTATTAACAATCCTTTGTGCAAGTCCTTCAACTATGGCAGTCTTACCAACACCAGGATGTCCTATAAGTACTGGATTATTTTTCTTTCTACGAGATAGGATTCTTTGACAATTTCTTATTTCTTGATCTCTTCCTATAACTGGATCGATTTTACCTTCTCTTGCTTCTTTTGTAAGATTTCTACCATATTTTTCAAGTGGATTATTAGTTTCTTCTGGATTATCGTTAGTAACTTTTTGACCATTCCTAACCTTTAAAAGCTCATTATTAAAATTTTTATAAGTTAAGCCAGATACCTTAAATAAGTCACTGAGTTCTGTTTCTTCTTTTAATAGAGATAGAAATATATGCTCAGTGGATATAAAAGAATCACCCATATTTTTTGCTATGTCCTCACTTTTAAGTAGAACTCTTTGAAAAATTGTGTTGGGATAAATATTTCCTGATCCAGATTGGGATGGGAGCTTATTTAATTTATCTTCAATTTTTTTAAGTAATGGTTTGTATATTTTCATATTTGATAATACTTGACTTACCATTGAGTCACTATCTTCTAAAAGTGCATAAGCTAAGTGAACTATACCAACTTCAGGATTGGCATTTTTTATTGCTATTTGTGAAGCTTCATTTATAGCCTCTGTTGACTTTTGAGTAAATTTATTAAAATCCATAATTGCCTCCTAATTTTTTTCTTTTAATTTCTTATATAGGTCAATTTGATCTTTACTTAATGTTTTTGGATTATTGATTTGAATTTCTATATACAAATCACCTTGATTATTATTCATATCAACATATCCCTTATTTTTAATTCTTATCTTATTTCCAGATTCTATCTTTTCTGGAATATTTACCTTAAACTTTCCATTTGGACTATCTATTGTAATTTTTTCTCCAAAGTAGGCATCCCATGGATAAATGGATTCTTTTTGTATAATATCGAGGCCATCTAGTTTATATTTTGAATCTTCTTTTATATTAACCTTGACATATATATCAGCACTTATTCCATATTTCAGTCCATCTATCTTAAGTTTTTTACCAGATGTTAATCCTTTTGGTATATTTATGTTAACCTCTTTAATAGAGTTATTTTTATCATTTATTTTTAATGTTCTTTTACTTCCCTTAATAGCTTCATCTAGTGATATACTTACTGTAGTATTTAATTTTTGTTTTTTCTTTGCTTTAAAACCTGTTCCAAAATTTGAAAACGAAGATCCTTGATGTGTTTTTTGAGAGAATCCTCCACCTCCAAAAAATGTATCAAAAAAGTCTGAAAATCCAGAACTTGATCCTCCACCTTTAGTGTAAGTATAAGACCTATTAGATGATCCAAAGTTTGAGAATATATCTGAGAAATCAAATTGAGAAGGGTCAAAATTTTGACCTTGGCTAAAGTTTCCACTTTGCCCAAACATATCATATTGCTTTCTTTTCTTATCATCAGATAATACCTCATAAGCCTCATTTATTTCAGAAAATTTCACTGTGGCTTCCTTGTCATCAGGATGAAGGTCAGGGTGGTACTTTTTGGCAAGCTTCCTATAAGCTTTCTTAATCTCATCCTTGCTTGCATCTTTTTTTACACCTAATATTTTATAATAATCTTGATATTTCATATTTACCTCCATCATTCTCTGACCATCTTTGACCTTAATCTTACTATACTAAGTTTATGTAAATATTCAAGTTTTAATTATAAATATTTCTATTATTTATAATTAATTGTTAGCTTTTAATAAATATTATCATCTTTTAAATTATCTATAAGATATAGAAATATCACAATATAATATAAGTAAATGCTAGATGTAATTATGACTTAAAACCTTATATAAAAAACTTATTTATAAAGAATGATATTTATTCTTTATAATATTAATTAAGGACTTTATCGGTTTTCTTACTAGATCTTTTTCAAATTTATTCATAGATAAGTACCAAGAAGTAAAGCAATAAAATATTACAAAAGCTATAATATATCCTATAAATTCATATATAGATTTTATATTTATTTTATATATGATTAAGGAGATTAATATAGCTGGTATCATACCTCTTAATACTAATATAATTTCTTTAAAATAATAAAATATATCAATACCTATCCTTTTATAGTAATAAATATTCATTATTATTCCATTTCCTATTGTTACTGTTATTGCTGTACCCAAGGCCGATCCTATAGGACCAAATTTGATAGCTAAGGGTATTGAAATAAAAAAGTTTGTTATAGCAACTATAAAAAACACTATTGCTGTAAATCTATGTAAATTTTTAGCCCTTTGTATATCTATACCTATGGATTGAATAAGAGATAAAAATGATGCTGACATTAGAATTAATGCTACATAATAAGATTCTATATAGGATTTATTTAGCCAAATATTAGAAATAAAGAATTTTCCAAAAGCAAAGAAACCTAAAAGAAATAACATTAAAACATACATTTGGATTCTTGAAATCTTTGCAAATAGTTTTGTAATCTCCATATCACTTTCATCGTTTGATACCATTCTATTTATTTGTGGAACAAATACGTTTACAATAGATGCTGCTAGTTGCTGATAGGCCCTATATATGATAGATCCCATAGCATAACTTGTAACTGCAAGACTTCCTACAAATTTTCCCAAAACAAACTTATCTACAGACCAATTTATTTGTTCCGTTATCATAGTTAAAAAGATAAAGCTTGAAAAAACACTTATAGCCTTTAATAGTTTTTTATCTATACTTGTAAAATCAAATCTCATACCTAATTTTTTTATTGCAAAATAAGAATTAGAAATAAGAGCGAAAAAACTTATAAGGGTTGTAACAATAACTAACCCTACAGACTTAAAGCCAATCATAAGTAATGGTATTCCTAACACTGGCGATAGTATTAGTCTTATAAGCATTATGACTTTTTGAAATATAAATTTTTCATTTGCTGTTATATAAGCTTCAAAAACACTAGTCGGGAAAGTTAAAAATATGTTAACAACTAGTATTGACATAAGTTTTTTAGAAAGAGAAATTTCACCTATGCTTAATTTACCACTTAATATAGTATCTAAATTTAATATTAATATAATACCTAAAAAAAGAGCTATAAAGGCCATAAACATAAAAACTATTATAAATAAGCCATTAAGTTTTCTTATTCCAGAATCATCATTTTTCACCTTATACCCATAGTAAAACCTAATATAAGCTCCACCGAATCCTAATGATAGTAGTCCTAGATATGCTACAAGAGATGCTGTAAGTTCATAGACTCCATATTCAGCATCTCCTAAATAATTAAGAATGATTGGTGTATAGGCAAGTGTTAATAGTGTATTTATAATTATTGAAAGATAAGATAAAACAGCTCCTACTTTTCTTTGACTAAAATTCATAATCTAGTTATTTAAGAAGTCTTTCTAGTTTTTGTTTATTAACAAAAAGTTTTAAACTTCTTAACCCTTGTTTCATTGAAATATTTTCTATATATTTTTTGTATTTATTATAATATTTTTTAACTAAATTAATATCATATCCTCTATCGAGGCACTCAAGCAATCTATATACAATTAAGCCTATAAGCTTATAATTTACCAAGACCTCTCTATGTTTTTTACTTAAGTTTATATCTTTATCATTTATTATTCTATTAACGAAATTAAAGTCCTTGTCAATTTTTTCTATTTCAAAATTAGATAAGGCTTTTTCATCAATCTTATTTATGTAAGTAGTAAGAAAATATTGAACAAGATTTATATTTTTTGTCTTTGACATAGCTTTTATAAAAAAAGAAATGTCTTCTCCCCATGAAAGATCTTCATAAAAGTAAATATTGTTTTTTCTAATAAACTCTTTTTTAAATACAAAAGTAGAAGTATGAAAATTATTTTTTCCTAGTATGTAGTTATAAAGGATATCCTTACTAATAAATTTAGTCTTACTTTCTCTTTTTTCATAATCATCTTCAATATAATATCCGCATATAGCTATATCACCATCATTTTCTCTTATAATGCAAAGCATTTTTTCTACAAAATCCACCTCGTATAAATCATCAGAATCTAAAAATGAAATATACTTTGTTGTAGATTTCTTAATCCCAAGGTTTCTAGCTGATGATACTCCACCATTTTCCTTATATATATATCTTATATTATCATAGTCTTTCATTAAAGATTCTATAACTTTTTTGGAATTATCAGTTGAACCATCATCAATTACCAGAATCTCAAAATCTTTACAGGTTTGATTTTCAATAGATAGAATTGTATCTTTAACCTTATCTTCCCTATTATATAGTGGTATTATTACAGTAAGTTTATCTTCCATAATTCCTCCAAAAAATTAAAACTTTCAAATTGATGAAAGCTTATTAATAATCATATTCTATAAGCGATATTACCTTATAATCTTTTAAAATTTCTCTACCTCCAAGTTCTGTTAGTTCTATTAAAAACTCAAAAGCTACTATCTCTCCTCCTAGGGATTCTATAAGTTTAGCTGAAGCCATTGCTGATCCACCTGTTGCTATAAGATCATCAATAATAACAACCTTATCTTTCTTATTGATAGCATCCTTGTGAATTTCTATTTCACTTTTTCCATATTCTAAATCATATGAAATAGATTCTATATCTCCTGGGAGTTTACCTGGTTTTCTTATTGGTACAAATCCAACACCTAGTCTATCAGCTAGTGGTGCTCCAAAAACAAATCCTCTAGATTCAATTCCTACTATATAGTCAAATTCTAAATCCTTTAAGGCATCTTCCATAAGGTCAAGCGTTTCTTTATAAGCCTTTTTATTCTTAAGTAGTGTTGTTATATCCTTAAATGATATTCCTTCTTTTGGGTAGTCTTCAATTACTCTAATAGTTGCTTTAATATCCATTTTTTCTCCTTTTACTCTTCTAATAGGTAATTATACAATACTTGGTTTCGAATATCTATAGTAGCTTCTGAATCTGGAATATAATAAGAAATTCCGTCTATAGTATCTGGATAGCCAGGTATTGTATATGTAGTGATTTGGGCTTGAGATATATTTTTAAAAGCCCATCCAAATGATAAGAGATTTTTATAATTTATATTTGTATCCATATTTGAGCTAAGTTTCGAAAATACCATTGGTATTCTTAAAAGCTTGCTAGGTTTTGATAGTTCGCTTATAAATTGAACTAGAAAATCTTGTTGGGTTGCAATCCTTCCTAGATCTGCATTTGAATATCCCTTCCTAAATCTTACATAGTTAAGGGCTTCTTGTCCATTAAATCTATGCAAACCAGGTTCTATATCTTGAGCATTTGCTATAGGTTCTTTTACATCTATATCAATGCCACCTAAAGCATCTACTCCATCTACAACAGCTTGAAAATTTACTTCACAATAATAATCGAGATCTATTCCAAGAAAATCTCTTATGGTTTTTATTGTCATATCCATACCACCATAAGAATGTGCTGCATTTATTTTGTCTAATTCTCCTTCAATATATACCCTTGTATCTCTTGGTATAGAAATTATATCAATAGTTTTTGTAGACTTATTCATCAATACAAGCATTAGGGTATCAGTTCTAGTATTAGTCTTCTCGCCTGTAGAGTCTACTCCTGCAAATAAGAAGAAGAGTTCATCCTTATGTCTTTGTTCAATTGTATTACCATCAGATAAATCATCGCCTATAAAATTATTTTCATTTTTTACAATACTTGATGATATAAGACCCTTTATTACAAAAATAGCTAAAAATAGAGTAATAGCCATTAATATAATAAGGATTAATTTTATAATAGTTTTTTTAATGTTTTTCATAAAATCCCCTTAAAAGAAAAAACTTGAAAAAATATATATAATTAAGCCAGCTATAGTATTTCCACAAGCTATTACAAGAAAAGATTTAATTCTTCTTAGTCCAAGAAGTGATGCAATTAGAGAGCCCATCCAAACTCCTGTACCTGGAAGTGGTATGGCTACAAATAAGAACAAACCTAGATACTCATATTTTTCTATATTATCCTTTCTCTTAAAGGCTTTTCCTTCAGCCCAATCTGCAATTTTTTTTAACTCTTTTCTTTCTTTCATCCAATCAAAGACTGGCTTAATCCACAATAGTATAAAAATTGCAGGTATAGTTGAACCCATTAATGATAATCCATATGCTTCAAATGGAGTAAAATCCATGGCAAGACCTATAGGAATAGAGCCTTTAAGTTCAATTAAAGGAAGCATAGATATAATTAATAGAGCTATTTCATTAGAAAATGATGTTCTAATTAAATCTATTATACTCTGCATATATTCTCCTTTTTTATTTTAATATCATATTTTAACAATCTTATTATATCATAATTTATAAGAATATAGCATTTATCAAGAAAAAACCCCGAAATCTAGAAATGATTTCGGGTTATTTTTATTTTGAAGCTTCATTAAAGTATTTAGATGATTTAGTATCTTGTTTCATCTCATAGTAAATTAATGAATTGAGCTTATTATTTCTTTCTTCAAATTCACTATCATCATTAACCTCTTGACCATTTTTATCATATATTTGCTTTGTACTAATTATTGGATAATCATCTTTCATATCAAGCATATATTTTTGGTAGGCTGAAAGCTTGATACCACCTGCTTTTTCTAATAGATATGGTGTAAGGTAGTTAAGTGATATATTTACATCCTTTTCTTCTTCTATATCATAATTTGCCCATATAGTTAAAGGTGTATCGAAAACATCTGCATTTGTATAATCTCCACCATCTTTAATCAAATTCATGAAAGCGTCATAGTTTTGTGGTTGGTGATCTCCAAATATGGCTATGATTGTAGGCTCATCATAATTTTTAAAATATTCTACTAACCTTTCTAAATCCTTATCTGACTCTTTAACTAAATTCACATATTGGTTAACACCTTGATCATCTATACCTGTTGGATTTTCAACTTTTACATCTCCTTCATAGTTTGATACATAGCCACCATGGTTTTGCATGGACACCAAATAATAAAAAAGTGGCTTTTCTGACTTATTTTCATACTTATCAATTATCATATCATAGGCAACAGAATCTTTCATAAAACCACTTAATGGCATAAAACTATCAGATTCATTATTATAATCGTCTATAAAATCTATATTTTTAAAGCCTAGGTTTGGCCAAACTTCTTGTCTAGAATAGTTTGTCGGCTTATTTGGGTGAGTTATAAAGGTTTCATATCCTTGGTCTTCAAGAACTCTTGCAACGGATGTATGACCATCTTTCACATATTGTTGGAACGGATAAGCACCTAAAGGGAAAAAAGTTAAAGGAATAGAAGTCAAAGCTTCATATTCTGAGTTAACCGTACCCCCGCCTAAAACCGATACATAAACATTTCCTTGTATAGCATTTTCATCTAAAGACCTCTGAAATCCTATAGGGTTTTCACTAATTTCTAAATTCCCTTTCCCATAGTAGTCAGCAAGAGCTTCCGATTGAATTATTATTATATTAGGTTTTTTATTATCTTTTTCTCCTATATCCTTGTTGTAATATTCTTCTAAGGTATTTTTAACTTCTTTTTCATCATATCCTTTAGGAGCAGTTATTATTTGATTAGCAAAAATCCTATAGAAACTATAAGGTGAACCTTCAACATAATAAGTTATGGATGGTCTCCATAAATTTACTCCTACTCCATTTTGTTTTATAAAATAATTTATGCTTGTAACAAGTATTATGGCAAATACTGTAGAATATGCGATAAATTGCTTTAAGTATGAAAGCTTACTTATATTAATCTTAGCTTCTTTTATTGAAATTATAATCAAAAGCCACATTGAAGCTAAAAGATACGCCATTAAAGACATAGGATTTAGAGCAATTGTAGTTTCTTTAGCAACATCGGCTGCAACCCCTAGCGAGCTTAAAAAAGCAGGTATGAGTGGTGAGTCTCTTAATATAAATAAGGCATCATTGGCTATACCAAATGCAATAGAAATTAAGAGTACAAGTACCATGGATAGTCTTTTCTTTCTAGATACTATATAAAGTAGTACTTGAATTAAGAAAAGTATAAGAGCATTTATAAGTATATAAACAATCTCCATAGACATAAATTCTGGATTATAGGCTGACTCTAATATATAAAAAGATACAAATGGATTTATAACAAAAAGTATCCAATTAACTATGGAATATTTTTTATCATCCTTCCTATTCTTATATACACTTCTTATCCCAAGACTTAATAAAAATACCATGAGTATAAGAGCAATCATGTCATTGAATGTATAAGGTGTACTAAAGACTGTAAATGTGCCAGTATTTGATATATGATCTTTTATCTTATACATTCCAAATATAGATATAGCTAAAATCACAAAATCTATAATATAATCTTTTAATCCATAAGCTAATTTTTTAATTGGATTTTTGGATGCTATTAACTTATTTATTAAACTATATAAGAATATATAGAAAAATCCTATAGCAAGTATTGCAATTAAAGTTTGTATCAATACAGATACAAGACCTGTATAAGAGATATCTACATATGATTGATTATCTGATGAGTTTGCATACATGGTCATTGTATGGTCTGTGAGATAAGTCATAACAGCTTGGGAATAAGCTGGATTTGTAGCAAAGTTTACTGTTAAGTCATCAAATAAAAGCTTTAATGGTGGTTTAAATTTAATATGGTTTCCTTCACTATATCCATTTGTTTTTATTGGATAACCTGTTTCAGTATTTGACTTTTCCCACCCCTTAATATCCATATTATCAAGGTTAAGTAATTTATCTCCTATATAAATCGAATAGATTTTAAAATTATCCGAATCTTTTGTAATATTTGAAGTTTGTTCAATTATGATTTCTTCATTTGTAAACGCTTTAAAGGAAAAATCTTTAATAAAAGATTGCAAAAATAGAATTACAATTAATGAAATTATAAATGAAAAAATTTTTATCTTTCTTTCTCTACTAATATTAATCCCCTCTTTTCTTGTCTGTTAAATAAATATATGTTAATTATAAATTTTGTGTAAACTTCGTGATATAATTATATATTATATGACAAATTATGTAAATATAATGTTTTTATAATAAGAAATCCTATCTATATGGATTTAGTGACATAAAGGAGTTATATGTTAATAGATAAATTAGACCAATATATAGAAGATAATTATTATTCATTTGCTATGCCAGGACATAAGAGAAATAAGAATATATTAAATAAAGCATTACCTTATGATAGGGATATAACAGAAATTAGAGGATTTGATAACCTAAATGACCCCAAAACTATATTTAAGGATATGGAAGATAAGCTTAAAGAAATATATAAGTCCTTTGACTTTATCATTTCTACAAATGGATCTACTTGTGGAATACTTTCATCCATTAGGACACTAACAAGAAAAAATAAAAATATACTTGTCCAAAGAAATTCCCACAAGTCAGTCTATAATGCCATAGAAATTTTTAATTTAGATGCAGATTTTATAGATTTACTTATAGATTGTGATATAGCTTATGATATAGATTATGATGATTTAGAAAACAAGTTGAAAAATAAGGATTATAGTGCCATAGTTTTGACATCACCCTCTTATGAAGGATTTATGCTTAATTTAAAAAGAATAAGAAAAATCTCAAAAAATACCAAGATTATATTAGATATGGCACATGGATCTCACCTAATTCTTGATAAATTATATGATGAATTAGATTTTGATATTGCAATTACTTCTTTTCATAAGAATCTATCTGCTCTAACTCCTGCTGGTGGAGTTATAATAAATAATAAATCTATAGACAAAAAAGAAGTAAGACGAAATATGGCTATTTTTCAAACATCTTCTCCATCATATATAATTTGTCAATCCATAGATGATATGATAGATAATTTTCAAAAGTTTTATATGCTGTATAATAGCTTAAATGAGAATTTAGATGACTTATATAATATTAAACTTTCAAATCTTAAATTCATTAATAATAAAAATAAAGATAAGTCAAAGATTCTAATATCTTGTAAAAATACTAATATAAATGGAAATGATTTTTCGAATTTTTTATATAAGAAAAAAATAGAAGTAGAAATGGTATCTTATTCCTATATTTTATTATTAAGCTCTATTTTTAATCAAAAGAAAGACTTTAACAAGCTTAAACAAACAATAATAAATATGGATAAGAATCTTTCTTATAAGAAAGATAGTTTTGATTTTTCTTATAAGATACCTAAAAGGGCCCTATCTATAAATGATGCCTTAAGAAGAAAGAAAAAGATTGTTGATTTTAATAATGCTGATAAGAAGATTTCTGGATCTTTTATCTATGCCTATCCCCCAGGGATACCTCTAATAGTTCCTGGAGAAATTTTTGATATAGATATAATTTCAAATATTAAAAATCTACTAGAACAATCTGTACAGCTTAATATAGAAAAGGGTGGTTTTATTATACTAGATTGACAAGTGTAGACTATTTTGTTAGAATATAGATAATAATACTACATAATTTAAGGAGATAAAAATGAAAAGAATTATTACTTTAAATACAAGAAATCTTCACAAAAGCAAAAAAGATGGTGGTTGTGGAGAATGTCAAACATCTTGCCAATCAGCTTGTAAAACATCTTGTGGTGTTGCAAATCAAGAATGTGTAAACTCAAAAAATAAATAAGGGCATGACCCTTATTTTTTTATGGTCTTAATCTAGACTATTTCACTATAATTTAAGGAGAAATTATGATTCATCAATATAGAGCAAAGGGCTATAATATAGTTCTAGATGTATATTCAGGTTCTGTTCATTTAGTAGATGATATAACTTATGATATTATAGAACTTTTTGATAAGGATAAAAAATACATAAAAAAAGAAATTCAAAAACTACATAATATATCAAACGAGGAATTTGAAGAGAGCTTGTCTGAAGTAGAAAGCCTTAAAAATCAAAATCTTTTATTTTCAAAGGATGATTTTAAAGATATTACTATTGATATAGATAATAAGAAAACTTATCTTAAAGCTATGTGCCTTAATGTAAGCCATACTTGTAACCTATCTTGTGAGTATTGCTTTGCTAAAGGCGGAAGATACCATGGTCCTGAAGCAATAATGACATGGGATGTAGCAAAGAGTGCTATAGATTTTCTTTTAAAAAATTCTGGATCACATTTTAACCTTGATATTGATTTTTTCGGTGGTGAACCACTTTTAAATTGGGAATTGGTTAAAAAAACTATTGACTATGCAAGGAGTAAGGAAGAAGAATATAATAAACACTTTAATTTTACTCTTACTACCAATGGAGTACTTTTAGATGATGAAAAAATTGATTATCTAAATGAAAATATGAAAAATGTTGTTCTTTCTCTTGATGGAAGAAAGGAGAAACATGATGAATTTAGGAAGACTATAGATGGTAGAGGCTCATTTGATAAGATTGTTCCAAAATTTCAAAAACTTGTAGAAAAACGTGGTGATAAAGAATATTACATGAGGGGCACCTTTACAGCCAATAACCTTGATTTTACAGAAGATATAAAAACTTATCTTAATCTAGGTTTTAAGAGAACCTCCCTTGAACCAGTTGTTGGAAACAGTGAAGAGGACTATGCACTTAAGGAAGAACATCTTCCAAAGATATATAATGAATATGAAAAACTTGCTGATATGCTAATTGAAGCTGTAGATAAGGATAATAAGTTTATCTTCTATCATTATATGATAGATTTAAACAATGGTCCTTGTGTTTATAAAAGAATATCTGGTTGTGGGTCAGGTTCTGAATATATGGCTGTAACTCCAACAGGAGATTTATATCCTTGCCATCAATTTGTCGGAAACGAAAATTTCAAAATCGGAGATGTTTATGATGGTATAAAAAGAGAAGACTTGATTTCTAATTTTAAGAAAAATAACCTTTATAGCCAAAAAAAATGTAGGGATTGCTGGGCACAGATGTATTGTTCTGGTGGTTGTGCTGCAAATAATTTTAATGCAGGTGGCGATATCAATAAAATTTATGATTATGGATGCAAAGTATTTAAGAAAAGAATAGAAATGGCTCTTGCTGTAAAAATTCATGAATTTTTAAGAGAAAATGAAAAAGAAGAAGATATAAGTTAAAAATAGTAGCCGTTGCAATTAAATTTGCAATAGCTACTATTTTTTTACTCTGTGGCTTGACGCAAGAGCAATTATTTCAATACTATCTGGGTTATTTTTTTCCAAAGTTCTTATTATCTCCTTCATAGTATTTGAACTTGTTATAATATCATCAAATACCAATATCGATTTTCCAGTTAAGTCTTCATCTATAAAAAATGAATTCTTAAGGTTCACTTCCCTATCTTCTCTAGATAAAATATGTTGGACCTTGGTATTTTTTATTTTTTTGAAAGAATCAAGATAACTAATACCTAAATCCTTTATAAAATAATCACAAATTAATCTTATATGGTCAAATCCTCTCTTATTTAAAACTGACTTTGACGAAGGTGTTGCAAGTATATAATCAAAATTAAATAGTTTTTTTTCTTTTAAATAGGAATAAATCATAGACCCAAATACCTTATAAAGTGAGGTATTTCTATTAAACTTATAATCAGCTATAAGATTTGCCATAAAATCATTGTAAAAATATAAGACTCTTGTATTATAATCTAGTATCTTAAATTCATTATCTACAAAATCTAACTTATCCAGACATTCTTCACATAAGAAATGTATTTCATGTGTTTCCCTTTTACATGATAAACATAAATTTTCATCTAAAAATAAAAAATCTAAAATCATTTCAATACCTTATCAAGCTCATTTATCCAAAAACTAAGATTAGTTAATCTTTTAGACTGTCTATCATTATTCACCATTTGTTTTAAAATCCTCTTCTCCCCTAAAAGTATAACGAGCTTTTTTGCTCTTGTTATAGCTGTATATAGAAGATTCCTATTTAAAAGCATATAGGATGTACTCATCATTGGTATAATTACACAGTCAAATTCTGAACCTTGCGACTTGTGTATAGTTATAGCATATGATAGGTCTAAATCTTTTATATCATCTTTTTTATAAGTTACAATATTTCCATCATAAAATTCAACCTTTAGCTTTTCTCTTTTTACATCAATATCAATAATCCTACCTATATCCCCATTGTATACCCCATCATCAAAATTCGATGGATCATCACTTTCAAGGTCATAATTATTTCTAACTTGCATGACTTTGTCATTTATCCTATATATTTTATTATTGACCTTAATCTGTGAATTAGACTTATTAAGCTCTTTTTGGAAAATAAGGTTTAAATTGACTGTACCCCAATCAGACTTTTTACTAGGAGCAAGAACTTGGATATCATTTATTGGATCAAATTTATAATAGCTTGGCAGCCTTAATTTGACCAAGTTTAATATATCATTAATAAAGTTTTTTTTATCTGAATCTATAAAAAAGAAATCCTTGTTTTTTTGATTTAAATAAGGATATTTTCCTTCATTTATCCTATGTGCATTTACTACAATATTACTTTGCTTAGCCTGTCTAAAGATTTTTTTAAGTTTTACATTTTTTATATTTGTTTCTAGTATATCTTTTAAGACATTTCCAGGTCCAACACTAGGAAGCTGATTATGATCTCCAACAAGGATTAAGGCTGTTTTATCACTTACTGCCCTTAGTAAGGTGTCCATTAATCTTATATCAATCATAGATACCTCGTCTAAGATAATATAGTCTGTTATTAGAGGGTTTTCTTCGTTATATTCTGGAATTGGGCTATCAGGTTTTATGCCCACGAGTCTATGAATTGTAAGAGCTTTTTTATCAGTTGATTCTTGCATTCTTTTTGCAGCTCTTCCTGTAGGAGCTGCAAGTAAAAATTTAAGATTATTTTTTTCAAGTATCCTTGTAATTGCTCTTATTATTGTGGTTTTTCCAGTACCTGGTCCTCCAGTTACTACTAAAAGCATATTTCTAAAGGCTTGATCTATGGCATCTTCTTGTTCTTTCGAAAAGCCTTCAAAGTTTTCATCTATATCAATATCAAATATAAAATCTTCATTTTTAAGTCTTGATAGGTGAATGGCACAAGATTTTTCTGCCTTATAAAGTTCTTTTTCATATACATATTTATTTCCTTGAAATTCCATTATTAAAATTTTAGAATTTAGCTGATCCGATAAAATTTGTTTTTTAATGATATCTTTATCTACCTTTATTAATTCATATACGTCATCTATAAGTTTTTCTAAAAGCATGGTACAATTACCACTCATATCAGCATCATTTTTAAGTATATAGTTAATAGCAGCAGATATCCTAAAATCAGAGTCCCTTTCCATTTTCATATTTAAAGCAATCTTATCAGCCATAAGAAAACCTATCCCTCTTATATCTTCACTTAGCTTATAAGGATTAGTTTTTATAAGGCTAATGGTATCATCACCATAGTTTTTATAAATTTTATTTGAAAGATTATATGATATATCTAAGGACTGTAGATATAAAAGTACCTCTCTACTCTCTCTTGCCGCTTCACTTGAATCTTTTATCTTTTGAAGCTTTTTTTTACCTATACCATTAATAGATAAGAGTTTATCAGGATTATTAAAAACTATATCTATGGACTCATCCTTAAACTTATCATAGATAAGCTCGGCTGTTTTTTTACCTATAGATTCAATACTACCATTTGATAGGAAATTAATTATAGCTTTTTTACCTGAGGGCTTTTTTAACCTTGCTTCTTTTACATTAATTTGCTCGCCATATTTTTCATGATAAATAATATCACCAATAATCTCTATATTGTCTTCTTCATTAAAAAAAGGCATAGTTCCAGTACATATTATAGGAGAATCAAAAGTTTCTAAAGATAATACTGTGTATCCGTTTTCTTCATTTCTATAAATAATACTTTTAACTATGCCTTCAAATTTCATTTTATATTACCTGTTTTCTTTCAATTTTAGCTCCAAGATTAGTGAATTTTTTAATTAAGTCGCTATATCCTCTATCTATATGATAAATATCAGATATCATTGTTTCACCTTCTGCTACAAGTCCTGCTAAAATTAAAGCTGCTCCTGCTCTTAGGTCTGTTGCCTTTACTTCTGCTCCGTGAAGCTTATCTACACCAACTATTGCTGCTCTATTACCTTCAGTTACTATTACTGCTCCCATTTTTTTAAGTTCATCTACATGCATAAACCTATTTTCAAAAACAGTTTCAACTACTGATGATTCTCCATTACACACTGTCATTAATGCCATAAATTGTGATTGGACATCTGTAGGAAATCCAGGATATGGTAAAGTTTTGATTGTAGTTGGTTTAAGCCTTTTATCAGTTCTTACCCTAATCATATCTTCATCATCAATCTCTTCTACATGAGTTCCCATCTCTATAAGCTTTGCTATAACTGGCCTGATATGGCTCCCTATGACATTCTTAACTAGGATATCACCCTTAGTAATAGCTGCTGCTAACATATAAGTTGCCGCTTCTATCCTATCAGGAACTATGGTATGTCTTGTTCCTTTAAGTTTTTCTACACCTTTAATAATAATATTAGATGTACCTGCTCCAATAATATCAGCCCCCATTTTTGATAAAAATGAAGCCAAATCTACTATTTCAGGCTCTTTCGCTGCATTTTCTATTACAGTTTCACCTTCAGCAAGACATGCTGCCATCATTATGTTTTCTGTAGCTCCAACTGATGGAAAATCTAGATAAATCACATCTCCTTTTAGCCCACATTTTGCCAATGAAGATATTTCTTCATGATTCATTGTTGTATTGGCTCCTAAAGATTCAAAACCTTTAAGGTGAAGATCTATTGGTCTTTTTCCAATATTGCATCCGCCTGGTGCCTTTGTAATAGCATGTCCAAATCTTGCAAGTAGTGGACCCATTACTATAAAAGATGCCCTCATCTTATCCATTAATTCAAATGGTGTTTCATATTTATCTACCTTTGAAGCATCGATTTTTAAGGAAGTATCTGATATATATTCAACTTTTGCATTTAAACTCCTTAATATTTCTACCATTACTTCAATATCTTTAAGCTTTGGAACTTCATCCAAAATGACTTCTTCTGTAGCCAAGATACTTGCAGCAAGTATTGGTAGAGCTGAGTTTTTCGCTCCTGAAATTGAGACCTCTCCCCTTAAAGGTCCATTATCCCTAACTAATAATATTTCTTTGTTCACCATATAATACCCCTACTTTGTTCCAAAAAGCCTATCTCCAGCATCACCTAGTCCTGGCACTATATAACCATCCTTATTTAATTTCTCATCTAATTGTGCTATATAAATATCTACATCTGGATGTTCCTTTTGAACTTTTTTAATTCCTTCAGGTGCAGCAATAATATTAAGTAATTTTAATGATGTGCACCCCTTTTCTTTTAATCTTTGAATAGCATCACAAGCAGAGCCTCCTGTTGCAAGCATAGGATCTATAACTAACATATCCCTTTTATTGGAATCTTTAGGTATTTTTAAATAGTATTCTACAGGTTTCAAACTCTCTTCGTCTCTATACATACCAATATGTCCAATTCTTGCAGCTGGAAAGACTTCAATAAGTCCATCAACCATTCCAAGTCCAGCACGAAGTATTGGTATAATGCCAAGTTTTTTGCCTGAAAGCCTATATCCTTTAGTAGCGCAGATTGGTGTATTTAAGTCATATTCTTCAACTGTAAAGTCCTTACTTGCCTCATATGCAAGAAGGATTGTAATTTCCCTAATAATAGACCTAAATTCATTACTCCCTGTATTTTTATCTCTTAGTATCGAAATTTTATGTTTGATCACTGGATGATCTAGTACTGTAACTTTGCCCATCATTTCTCCTTTATAAATAATTCACATTTCCTGACGCTGATTTTTTCATTCTATTCATTATACTTTTACCCAAACCTATATCTTCAACACCTTGGGCTAATATTATATCACAAGAATTTCTATCAAGATCTCTTAGTGCCTGAAATAATACATGGCTCATCTCGATAAGCCTATCCTTATTCCCTAATGATAAGGTATAATAATCTGAAAACTCATCTAGATAATCATTAAATACTAAAATTCCTACCTTGTTCCCCTTCTCACTTTCTTTTTTCGCTAAATCTTTTATTAAACTTATACTCTTATCTCCAACATAAACTTCCATCCTAGCTTTTGGGGCATAGTGTTTATATTTTTGACCAGGAGATCTAGGAACTTTCGAATCATCAACTAAAGAATCATCCAAGCAAACTTCAGGTATAAATTCTTTTATATATTCATAAGTATAAAAACCAGGCCTTAGTATACAAGGCTTATCTAAACTCATGTCTATTACTGTAGATTCTATACCTATATCACTTTCTCCTCCATCGAGTATCAAAGAAATTCTTCCATTCATATCATAGTATACATCACTTGCATTTGTTGGTGATGGTCTTCCTGATATATTTGCCGAAGGAGCTGCTATAGGTGTATTGCACTCTTTTATAAATAATCTCGCAAGCTCATCTTTTGGCCTTCTTACAGCAACAGTATCGCCTCCACCTGTTATTATAGCAGGTATTTTTGAACTCTTTTTGAGTATAACAGTCAGTGGCCCTGGCCAAAGATTGTTAATAAGATATTTAGTCTTATCATCAACTTTCTCAACCAAGTCAATAAGTTCTTCGTTTTCTGATATATGTAAAATTAAAGGATTATCAGCCGGTCTATTTTTTGCCTTAAATATTTTAGCTGCGGCCTTTTCATTTAGTCCATCAGCTCCTAAACCATATACTGTTTCTGTAGGAAAGGCAACCAATTCTCCCATTTTTATTAAATTTCCTGCTTTTTTAAGATAGGAATAGTCAACATTATTCCTATCTATCTTCAATATCTTTGTTTCCATTTTCCACTGACTTTCTTAATCTTTCAATTATCTTTTTATTTTCTTCGTTTTCTGTTAAACAATAAGTTGGATCCATGTGTATGGTTATAGATATATTTAACTCATTTTTTAGCCTTACTTCAACGTCTGTAACAGCCTGATGCATAATACCTACACTTATATTAGATGGAACTTCTACATCACATGAGCCAGTTAGTTTACCCCTACCATATTCGTGAATATTTAAATCATGATATCCTTCTATTAAATCGCCTTCTAAAATTATTGTTTCTATTTTTTTATGAAGTTCAGGGCTTACTCCCCTTCCTAATAGCTTATCCATAGTTTCTAAGGAAAGATCTAAACCCGGCTTAAATACAATTACAGCAAGTATAATACCAATTATTGAATCTAAGTTGAAATCTATATATCTTTGTACAATTACTGAAATAATAATAGATATAGTAGATAAAATATCATTCCTTGCATCTATCATTACAGCATAATTGAGTTGTGAATCAAGCATTTTATTTAATTTTTTATTTAATAAGTATATATAGATTTTAAAAGTTAAAGAAAAAATTAATATTATAAGTGCTATAAAACTAAGCCTAGGTATATCTCCTTTATAGAAACTCTTTATAGAATTTATAAAAAGAACAAATCCTATAAACATTATAAAAATTGATACAAGAAAACTTGCTATATATTCACTCCTACCATGACCATAAGGATGTCCACTATCTGCTGGCTTATTACTTGCCTTTGCACCTATTAAGGTTATAAAGCTAGTAAGCGAATCAGACATATTATTAAAGGCATCACCAATTATAGCTTGAGATGATGATAATATACCTATAGTAATTTTTATAATAAATAATAGAGCATTTATCAGAACACCTACAAGACCTGAAAGTGATATAAGTTTAAGCCTAACACTCCCATTCTTATAATTCTTATAGTCTTTAACATAAATTTTGCTAAGGAATTTAAACAATTATTCTTCTCCCATTGTTTCAAGTTTTCTTGCTTGATCTTCAGTTATCAGAGATTCTATCATCTCTTCTATATTTCCATTTAAAAAGTCATCTAGTTGATAGATTGTCTTATTAATTCTGTGATCTGTAATTCTTCCTTGCGGATAATTATAGGTTCTAATTCTTTCTGAACGATCTCCAGTACCTACTTGAGATTTTCTATTATCTGATATTTCCTTTTGACGTTTTTGTTCTTCAAGCTCATATAATCTAGATCTTAAAACTCTCATAGCCTTGTCTTTGTTCTTAATCTGAGATTTTTCGTCTTGGCAAGTTACTACAAGACCTGAAGGTATATGGGTAAGTCTTACTGCTGAATCTGTTGTATTTACACTTTGACCTCCATTACCACTAGACCTATATACATCAACTCTTATATCATTAGGATCTATCTTAACATCTACCTCATCAGCTTCAGGCAAAACTGCAACAGTTGCAGTAGATGTGTGGATTCTACCACCAGATTCAGTTTCTGGAACCCTTTGAACCCTATGAACTCCAGATTCATACTTAAGCTTTGAATAAGCGCCCTCTCCTCTAACTAGAAAAGTCGCTTCTTTAACTCCACCAATTCCTTGGCTTGATACATTAATATCTTCTGTTTTGTAACCTTGCTTATCAGAGTACATATGATACATCCTATAAAGATTACCAGCAAAAAGACCAGCTTCATCTCCACCAGCTCCTGCTCTAATTTCAACAATTACATCCTTGTGGTCGTTAGGATCTTTCGGTATTAATAAGACTTTTAAGTCTTCTTTATATACTTCTAGTTTATTCTTGTTTTCATCAATCTCAGCCTTAAGTAGATCAATCATTTCTTTATCTTCAGCCTCTTTTAAAAGCTCACTGTTTTCTTCAATCATATTCTCAGCTTCTCTAATTTGATTGTATTTTTCTACTATAGGTTTTAATTGATTGTATTCTCTTGAAACTTTTTTAAACTTATCAGAGTCTGATAAAACTTCTGGATCTGCAAGTTTTTTCTCCAATTGTTTAAAATTTTCTTTCATATGTTCTAGATTTTCTAACATATATCCTCCTTAGATATTTGATGATAAAATCCTATCAAAATCATTATAATCTTTTATTGCTTTTATATTTTTATATCCCTCATCTTTTAAAAGCTGGATAAGAGGATTTTTTTGGTTATATCCTATCTCTAAGTATATTTTACCATTTTTATTGAGAAAATACTTGGCTTTAGAAATTATCTGCCTATAAAAATATAAACCATCTTCTCCACCGTAAAGAGCGTTTTTAGGCTCATAATATAATTTCTCCTCCAAATTTTCATAATCATCTTTATTTATGTAAGGTGGATTTGACACTATTAAGTCAAACTTTTCATCTATATTTGAAAATAAGTCACTATAGATAAATTCTACATTGTTTAATTTAAGTTTAGATTTATTTAAATTCGATAATTCAAGAGCATCTTTTGAAATATCACATCCTATAATCCTTGATTTTTCTAATTTTTTTGCCAAAGCTAGACTTATAGCCCCACTTCCACAACCAATATCAAGTATTTTTTCCTTTTTAAATGGTTCTTTTAGAATTTCTTCAACTAGAATTTCCGTTTCAAATCTTGGTATAAGAGCTCTTTTATCTACATAAAGATCTAGACCATAAAAATTCCACTTACCAATTGCATATTGGAGTGGATATCCCTTTTGTATCTTTTTTAATATTTTTATTAGTTCATTTTCTATCTCTTTACTTAATTCCTTTTCAGGATAAAGATATAGATTGTTTTTATTTGTATCTAGCAAATATGAAAGAATAAGTGCTGCATCATTTCCATATTTTTCTAAAAAACATCTTACTTTCATAAGTATTCTCTAATATTTTCTTAAGTATATAAAAAATAAGGTTAGAGAATCTAACCTTATTTATTTCTTCCATATTTTCTATTGAACTTCTCTACATTACCACCACGATCAGAAAATCTTTGTTTTCCTGTATAAAATGGGTGACATTGTGAACATACTTCAACTTTTATCTCTTCTTCTGTTGAACCAACAGTGAATTCATTACCACATGATGTACAAGTAACTTTTGCTTGGTGGTATTCTGGATGTAGTTCTTTTTTCATATAAACACCTCTTCTTGTCTCTTTCAATAAGCAATAGTTATTATACCATAAGGATCTATATCTTTCAAGCAAAATTTTTAAATATAGTTTTTATTCCCAAAACAAGACCCATAGAATAGATAAAGATTGATGGTGGTTTACAAAATAGAATTATTTTTGCAAAAGTCGAAAATTTCATATTAGTTAAACCTGAAAAATAGCATAGAAAATCATCAGGTGCTACAGGTAAAAGTATAGCCCAAGCAAAAAACCTATCATATTTATCATGATTTAGCCATTTTCCATACTTTTCGAAACTTTCTTCTCCAAATATTGATAAGACTATTTCTTTACCGAAAAATCTTGATATAAAAAAGACAATCATTGAACCTATACATATAGAAATATAATTATAGATAAAGCCCCACAAAGGACCAAACATTACTACTCCAAAGGCTGTAGTAATCCCTCCTGGTATAACAGGAATAACAATTTGTATAATCTGTAAAAGCATAAAAATCATAGGAGCCCAAATACCATATGACTTAAGAAGCTTTTGTAGACTTTCAACAGATGTAAATATATTCATCTTATATCCCCTATACCCTAAATATATAGATATGAGTATTATTAAAATACTAATTATATTAATTATGCTTTTTGTTTTTATTTTCATAAAAACTCCTAATCAAAATTTAATTTCACTTTCTGCTATATTTTGTTATACAAGAAAAATATGCTTAATTTTTGTAAGTTTTATTTATAAGTTCTATAAATTCATCATTAGTTGATGTTTTTGACAATAGGCTTAAGAATTCATTTGTAAATTCAATTTTATCTCTCATATCAGAATTTCTAAGTTTATAAGCAGCTTCTTCTTCTTTTTCAGACAATAATAAATTGTCTTTTCTAGTAGATGATTTTTCTATATCAATGGCTGGGAAAATTCTCCTTTGAGCAAGTTTTCTATCAAGGTGTAATTCCATATTACCCGTTCCTTTAAATTCTTCATAAACCATATCATCCATCCTAGAACCTGTATCAATAAGAGCAGTGGCTATTATTGTTAAAGATCCTCCATTTTCTATATTTCTTGCTGCCCCGAAAAATTTTTTAGGTCCTACTAAAGCAAGTGGGTCTAATCCCCCTGAAAGAGTTCTTCCAGATTGTGGAGTCATAATGTTATATGCTCTCGCAAGCCTTGTAATTGAATCAAGTAAAATTACCACATCTTTATTATCTTCTACCAATCTTTTTGCCCTTTCTAATACCATCTCTTGCATATAAATATGGTTTTGAGGTGGTTTATCAAAGGTTGATGCAGCAACTTCAGTTCTCATTAATTCATTATTTTTATCCCTATATTGGTTTACAAATCTCTTAAAATCCGTTACCTCTTCTGGTCTTTCATCTATAAGAAGAACTAGAATTTTTAAATCATCAAAATTTTTTTCAAGAGCATACTCAATATCCTTTATTAAGGTAGTTTTACCAGCCTTAGGTTGAGCAACTATAAGTCCTCTTTGTCCCCTACCTATAGGTGATATTATATCAATAATTCTTTGAGAAATATTATTTTTATTTGTTTCGAGTTTTAGTTTTTGATTTGGATAAATTGGTGTAAGTAATTCAAAATTTGATCTATTAAAAGCGTCGGCAGCCTTAAGGCCATTAACATCTGAAACGAAAATTAAGGGTGAAAATTTATCTCTATCTCTTTTTTCTCTGGCTATTCCCTTGATGAAATCTCCAGTTTTAAGTCTAAACATTTTTACTTGTTTTGGGGAAACATATATATCATCATTGCTTGATTCATAAAGGGCTGTTCTTAAAAAACCAAAGCCATCTTCATGAAGATCTAAAAGCCCTTCACAATTAAATTTTTCTCCAAGATCAAATGAAGAGTCATTATCATCAGATGAATTTTCTCCATTCTTTTTGCCATCTTCATTGTATATATCCCTAATTTTTTCTATAAGTTCGTTTTTTCTAAATGAGCTTATAGCTTTTATATCTAATGACTTTCCAATCTTTTTAAGCTCATCAAGTTTTAAATGTTCTAAATTATTAATATCTATTTCCATATATTTCCTTCTTAATAAAAAATATCCGGAGCCTTAGGCTCCGAAACTTTTTATTTATCTGCAGAATTTTCTCCTCCAAAGAAGTCTACTTTTTCACGTACCTTGTCTTTGATTGCTTCAAAACCAGGTTTTAAGACTTTTCTAGGATCAAATCCTTTTTTCTCTTTATCCTTGTTCTCTTCAAAGTATTTTCTAGTAGCCTCAGTAAATACAATTTGACATTCTGTATTTATATTGATTTTTGAAACTCCTCTTTCAATAGCTTTTTTAACTTGTTCTTCAGGAATTCCTGTACCGCCATGAAGTACTAGTGGAAGTTTTCCAACCGCTTCTTTGATTTCTTCAAGTCTTTCGAAGTTAAGTCCTTTCCAATCTTCAGGATAAACTCCGTGAATATTACCAATACCTGCTGCTAAAAAATCAACTCCAAGATCTGCAACTTGCTTACATTCTTTTGGATCAGCAAGTTCACCATTTGATATAACTCCGTCTTCTTCGCCTCCAATTCCACCTACTTCAGCTTCAACTGAAACATTTTTAGCATGAGCAAGTTCTACAATTTCTTTGGTTTTTTCTATATTTTCTTCAATTGGAAAATGTGAACCATCAAACATTATAGAAGTAAATCCAGCTTCAAGTGCTTTTTTTGCTCCTTCATATGAACCATGATCTAAGTGTAGAGCCACTGGAATTGTTATATTTAAATCCTTATCGAGTCCTTCTACCATTTTTGCAACTGTATTAAAGCCACCCATATATTTCATAGCACCTTCAGATACACCAAGAATTACAGCAGTATTTTTTTCTTGACAAGCCTCAAGTATAGCCTTGGTCCATTCTAGGTTGTTTATATTAAATTGACCAATTCCGTATCCACCCTCATAAGCTTTGTTTAACATTTCTTTTGCATTTACTAACATATTAACTCCTTATAAATTTATAGTCTTTATATTGAAATCATTTTTCTTTAGACTATCCTTGGTAAATATAACCAAGGATGGTATTTGATTAATACCCAATTTTTGCATTAATTCTCTATTTTTGTCAATATCTATAATAATTTTTGCCTTATCTTTATATTGATCTTCATTTTCTTTTAAAAATTCTTCCTTAATTTTATTTGAAAAAGATGACCAATTTGCATGAAATAAAGCTGTCACCTCCTTATTATCCTTAATAAGACTAAAAATCAAATCGTTTGACAATTTATCTTTAATTATTTGCATAAATCTTCTCTTACTGCTTCTATAATTTCTGAAATTGCTTCCTTTGAAGATATTTTTTTATTTTTCATATCACTTCTTTTTGAATATTCAACAATATCATCCTTACTATCTTTACCTACAGTAATTCTATAAGGAACTCCAACTAAGTCTCTGTCGTTAAACTTAACTCCAGCTCTTTCTTTTCTATCATCTAGCATAACCTCTATCCCCTCATTTAAAAGGTTTTGATAAATTTTTTCTGCAAGATTTCTTTGTTCTTCATTATTATTATTTACAAGTGTAATCCACACATGAAAAGGTGCAACTTTAGTTGGCCATATTATTCCATATTCATCATAATGTTGTTCAATAATTGCCGAAATAGACCTTGTTATACCTATACCATAAGAACCCATACTAAATGGCTTTTGCTTACCATTTTCATCTAAGAAGTAAGCCTCAAGACTTTCAGAATATTTTGTTCCTAGCTGAAAGATATTACCAACTTCTATTCCTCGAGCTTTCTTAAGCTTTTCCTTAGAGTCAAGTGATAAATCTCCTTCTTTGGCTGTTAATAAATCTTCTGCAACTTCTCCATCAAAATCTCTTTTATAGTTTGCATTTATAAAGTGGTGGTCGGTTTTATTTGCTCCTATAACCAAGTTTTTATACCTTGTTATGGATCTATCTATAATTACTCTTACATTTTCTTTTAAATCTTTAGGACCTGTAAATCCAGGTTCTGCTTCTGTGATTTTTTTGATAGTTATATCATCCATCATTTCGATTTCATGTTCTGGAACTTGAAGATAGGCTATAAGTTTTGCCATATTTAATTCCCTATCTCCAGGAACTATAACAAGAACCGGTTCTCCTCTAACTAATAGGTCAACAGCCTTAGCACATTTTTCTTTATTTACACTTAGAAAGTTTGAAACTTCTTCTATGGTTTTAGCATCCTTTGTTTCAACTAATTCTATTTCCTTTAGTTCTTCATTTTCATCAATTTCCAAGAAAAATTTAGCTGATTCATCTGTAGCCGCATAATCTGAATTTTCTGTATAGAAGATTTCACCTTCTCCAGTTTCTGCAAGAGCCATGAACTCATGAGACTTATTTCCACCCATAGCACCTGAATCACCTTCAACTATCTTATAGTCAAGGTCAAATTGATCAAATACATCTACATAAGCATCCCACATTTTTTGATATGATTTTTCAAGTCCTTGCATATCCTTATCAAAAGAATAGGCATCTTTCATAATAAAATCTCTTGATCTATTAATACCAAATCTAGGTCTTTTTTCATCTCTAAATTTAGACACTATTTGAAAAAGATTTAGTGGCAATTGCTTGTATGAATTTAATTCATCTTTTACAAGTGTAGTAAATTGCTCCTCGGCAGTAGGTCCTAAACAATACTCTCTATCATGTCTGTCTATAAGTTTAAACATTTCAGGTCCAAAATTTTGCCACCTACCAGACTTCTCCCATATATCCCTTGATTGAAGTACAGACGTAGTAACTTCTATAGAATCATATTTTTCCATAGATTTTCTTACTATACTTTCTATTTTATTTATAACTTTCATACCTAATGGCAAGTAGGAATAAACTCCTGATGAGCTTTTTCTTATAAAAGCTCCCCTTACCAACAGTTTATGACTTTGCGTTTCTGCATCTTGAGGATCATCTCTTAATGTAGGCATATAATAGTTCGATAATCTCATTTATCCTCCAAAGTATATATTTATTATTATTATAATTCCTTAAAAAATATTATCACATACAAGAAGTTTTTTCAATTAATCTTCTATTATAACCTTTTGAACCTCTTCATTAAGACCTGCGTCAAAATTAATCTCTGATAAACTATTATCTTCTAAATTTGCTACAATACATGGTGTTATGATTGATGGAACCTTATCTTTGATAGTTTCTATATCTACAGATAAAACTTTCTCTCCTGCTTTTACCTTATCACCAACTTTTACATGTGGAGTAAATCCCTCTCCCTTAAGTTCAACTGTTTCAAGACCAAAATGAACAAGCACTTCTATACCTTCTTCAGTTTTTATACCTATTGCATGGTATCCTTCTGGCTGAAGCGTAACCTCACCTGTAACCGGTGCATAAACTTCACCATCAACAGGTTTAATTGCAAAACCATCCCCCACCATTTTCTCAGCAAATACTGGATCTGGAACTTCTTTTAACTCTATAATTTCTCCATTTACTGGTTTTATTATAGATAATTCCTTTTTTTCTTTTTTTCTTTTTAAAAAATCAAACATCTTTTACTCCTTTATATTTTTCATTGATAAGCCAATTCTTTCTCTTTTCTTATCTATTTCAATTACTCTTACCTTAATTATATCAGAGTTTTTAACAATATCATTTGGATCTTTTATAAACTTATCACTCATATTTGATATATGAACAAGGCCGTCTATTCCAACACCTATATCTACAAAGGATCCAAACTCTGTGATATTTCTTACAGTTCCTGTAAGTTCATCTCCAATTTTTAAGTCATCAATTGATAAAACTTCACCTTTAGTAATTACTTCTGGAAGTTCATCCCTAGGATCACGTCCTGGTTTTTTTAACTCTTCTATTATATCTTTTAATGTTAATACCCCAACTTTAAGTTCTTTACTTAAATTTTCTAAGTTTACATCATTTAAATCTATTTCTTTAATTTTTTCGGCTATTTTATAACTTTCAGGATGAACTGCGGTATTATCTAAAAAATTTGGTGAGTCAGGAAATCTTAAGAATCCTGCTGCCATTTTGTATGTCTTTTCTCCAAGTCCTTTTACATTTTTTAAATCACGTCTTTCTTTTAGTTCTCCATTTTTAAATGCTTTCTCAATTCTTTTGGCTAGATTTAAATTAAGACCAGATACATATGATAAAAGTTTATAGGAGGCATTGGTCATATTGACCCCGACTTCATTTACACTATCTTCTACTACTTTTTCAAGTTCATCATCAAGTTTTTTTTGATTTATGTCATGTTGATATTGACCAACTCCAATATGCTTTGGGTCAATTTTTACAAGTTCTGCCATTGGATCTTGTAGTCTTCTTGCCATAGAAACTGCTCCTCTTATAGTTACATCAAGCTCAGGAAACTCTTCTTCACCTAGTTTTGATGCAGAATAAACACTTGCACCAGCCTCATTTACTATGGCATAGCTTACACCGTTAACTTCTTTTAAAAGCTCATTTACTACCTTTTCCGTTTCCCTGCTTGCTGTTGCATTACCTAATGCTATAAGACTTACCTTATATTTTTCAATAAGTTTTTTTAATGTGTTTATAGACTTTCTTACCTCTTCTTTTGGTTTTACTGGATAAATTACAGCCTGATCAAGATATTTTCCATTCTTATCTATAACTGCAACCTTGCAACCTGTCCTAAAACCAGGATCAAGCCCTATTATATTTTTATCTTTTATGGGTCTTTGAAGTATGTAAGGTTTTAAATTCTTGGAGAAAATCTTTATAGACTCATCTTCTGCTTCTTCTATCAACTTATTTCTAATCTCTGTTGTAATAGATGGTAGTAATAGTCTTTTATAGGAATCATCTATGGTATCACTTAACAATCCTTCCAAATAAGGATTTTTAGCCTCATATAAATTTTTAATTAAAGTCTTATTATAAGTATCTGTGAAAGTAAATTTCACCGATAAGTTGTCATTTTTTTCAGCTCTATTTAAGGCAAGAATTTGAAAAGGCTTAATATTTTTTATTTTTTCAGAAAAATTATAATAATTTTCATATAAAGCTTTGTCATCTTCTTTCTTTTCAGCCTCAATCCTTGCCCTAATGAAACCATCACGCCTTATTATATTTTTAACATCAATATTATTTGCTATATCTTCGGCCAAAATATCTAAAGACATTTTTATAGCATCTTCAGTAGAATCTATTCCTTCTTTTAAATAGTCTTTGGCAAACTCTATTGCATCTTGTTCTTGCTTTGCCTTAGTAAAAATCTTATCTAAAAGTTCATTTAAACCAAGTTCTTTTGCCCTATCAGCTCTTGTTTTTCTTTTTTTCTTAAATGGGGCATATATATCTTCAAGCTCAGTTATAGTTTTTGAATCCTCTATTTTATCTTTAAGTTCATCACTAAGTTTTTCTTGGTTTCTTAAAGATTGTATTATCTCTTCTTTTCTTTTTTCAAAGTTCCTAAGTCTTAATAATCCCTTTTCTATCTCTCTTATTTCAGTATCTTTTAGTGATTTAGTTTCCTCTTTTCTATATCTTGCTATAAAAGCTACAGTAGATCCTTCATCTAAAAGTCTTATAGCAGAATCTATTCTTTTTTTGTCTATATTTAATTCTTTCGAAAGAATCTTTGAAATATCCATTAAGCTCTCCTTATCCTTAAATTACAAAAATATAGGAAAATTAAATCCTATATTTCAAAATTAATTATGTATTTATACTATTACTATACTCCTTTTTTTAAATTAAAATACCCCAAATCTTAGGATTTGGGGAGCTTACTAGTTTTCTTGTATGAAATTAATCTTATATTTTGGGAAATTCATAGAGATTGTCTTTCCTTGAAACTGTCTATTAAATTTTTTATCTAGTTCATAAAGGTTTGATGGGTCGTATAGGACTATTTTAGAATTTGTCATATTTTGTGGAATTAGGTCAAGTTGAAATTTAAACTTACTTTTATTTTGAGAATATTCTATAAGTAAGTCAATAAATCTTCCATAATCATAATCATTGTAATTTTCAAATTCTAAGTCCACCTTATATTCTATATCTTCTTTTATAACTACTTTTGCCTTATTAGACTCATAAGATTTCTTCTGCCCAGTTTTAAGATTTGTCAAAGTTATAAGACTAATATTAGTGGTGTTTTCTAGATTTATCATAGAAAACAAATCTATATCATATAAATCTTTTTCCAAATCATTTAAATAAGTATTAATTCTTTTGTCAGAGTTTTCTACATCTTTTCTTATTTCTTCTTTATCAAGTCTTATGGTTTCATCCTTATTTATATTAGCTTTATCAGTTTTTAAAATTTTTCTGTCAGCATTTTTATTAGATTTTTTATTTTTTTTAAAAAAACCTTTCAAGTCATCAAATCTCATTCTATTATCATTATACTTTTTCATATCAATCCTTTTGTAGGTATTAAATAGACTGGTAAATACCATAAATAGAAATGAAAGTGAAGTAAGAGCAGTGATTATGCTTTGGTAGGTATTATTTTCTGTATTTATAAGAATATTTAAAATTAGCATTAGTAAGAATGGAAGAGATCCCGTATATCTAAAAAATCTTTTTATAGGATTATCTTTTTTTGTAAGTTTTAAATTCTTATCCTCATAGTACTCTTTCTTAGCCTTATTTTTTCTTATATTTTTTATTACTTTTAATAAAAATATTATAAATCCCACAATATATAAAATCTTTATTGTAATAAAAGTAATAGGGTAAATCTCATATATATCTATTGGAATTAGCTTTATTATATTGTCAATTACAAAAGTAAAGACCAACAAAAACAAACCTAGTTTAACAAATAACCTTGTAAGTAGTAATAATACCACTATTAAAACTAGGGCAGTTATTAAAATAATAGATATATTTCTTTGATTTAAGAAATTTAATATTTCATCATAATTTAAATTATTCATAAAACCACCTTTGAAATAATTATACCAAAATTAAATAAAAAGTCTAAATCTATATTTATTGAATATTTTAAATATTTTCGTATAATATAATTATGCTGGAATAGCTCAATGGTAGAGCAATTGTATCGTAAACAAAAGGTTGCGGGTTCAAGTCCTGTTTCCAGCACCATTTTTTTATAAAAAAAAGACTATTGCAAATGCAACAGTCTCTATTTTTGAATTATTCTAATACTATACTATTTATTCTATCTCTATTTTTTCTTGAATTTCTTACTATAAATACAGCATAAAGTATGGCTAAGACTGCACCTATAATATAAGATATTTTAATATCTAAACCAAAACCAATTCCCTTTGCATTAGTTATAAATGAAAATACTATAAATGTATAGAATATTCCAGGAATAAGTGTCATTAGGTAGTTTTTATTTTTAGTTATTAAATAAGATGTTGCCACACCTAAAGCAAAGATTGCAACAAATTGATTGGTAAATCCAAAATATCTCCAAAGAATATTAAATCCATTAGGATTTGACTTTGCAAAGAATAATATAGCTATGGCTGGTATAAATAGTGTAGCTGCAACCATGGCTCTTTTTGAATTTGATTTTTGATTGATATTTAATTCTTCAGATATTATAAGTCTTAGTGATCTAAAAGCGGTATCCCCACTTGTAATTGGAAGAGCTATTACACCTATAATAGCAAGATAACCTCCAATATTTCCCATAAAGTTTCTTGAGATTTGTCCAACCATTAGTGTTCCAGCTGTATCAAGAGCAGCAGCACCTGTAGAAAATAATACTAGAGCACCCGCAGCCCAAATCATAGCTATAAAACCTTCAGTTATCATAGCTGAATAAAATACGCTAGTTCCCTCTTTCTCACTTGATATAGTTCTTGAAACAAGAGTTACTTGAGAACCGTGAAATCCTGAGAGTATACCACAAGCTACAGTAATAAAAAATGAAGGTATGAATTTTTGTCCTTGAGGATGATTATATAGTAGTCCATATCCTTCGAATTGTAAATGAGGAAGACCTTTTATTAGTATACCTATAAATACTCCAATAGATGAAATTAGTAAAAAAGCTCCAAATATTGGATAAATTCTACCGATAATCTTATCTATTGGGAGAACAGTTGATAATATGTAGTATAAGAAAATGATACCATAGATAATCCATATAACATTTGAATTAGGATCAAGTCCTAGTATATCGTTTGCTATTAGATCTCCTGGTGTATATACAAAAACTGTTCCTGTAAGTAGTAACAAAACCGCAATAATTACATTATAAACTCTTCTAATATTACTTCCTAAATATTTTCCTACAAGCTTTGGAACTTGGCTTCCACCATTTCTCATTGAAATCATTCCTGTAAAATAATCATGAACTGCACCTGCAAATACACAACCCAAAGGAATAGCTAAAAAAGCAATTGGTCCAAATAATATACCTTGAATAGGTCCAAGAATTGGTCCTGTTCCTGCTATATTTAATAAATTGATTAGCCAATTTTTCTTCTTACTCATCGTAACATAATCGACTCCATCAGCCTTTTTAATGGCTGGAGTTTCTCTATCATCAGGTTGGAATTGATTCTCTACTAGTTTAGAATATAAAACTCCACCTACAAAAAGGATTATAAGTCCTATAAAAAATAATAACATTGTACCTCCTATATTAGTACTAATAATTCATTTTTATTATAAAACTTTTAATTGATAATTTCAATCTTTTTACAAACAAATAGAAAATTATCGTTAATTATTGACAAAAAAATTAACCTAGTCATATTTAGAATAAAAAAATCTAAATTGACTAGGTTTTTTAAAAAATTTCACCTATAAGATAATCTTCCTTATAAGATATAATTTTCACATTCCTTATATCATTTACTTTTACATCATCCTTTGTATGGACTCTTAAATAGTTTGTAGAATAACCAGATTTAAATCCTTTAAACTCTGTTTTTGTTTCAAAAAGAACTGATAAAGTTTTTCCTATTTGTTTTTTAAGGAAATCTTTTGTATTTTCTTTTTCAATTTCAGAAAGCTCTTTTGATCTTCTCTTTTTAACATTTCCATTTACTTGATTTTTCATAGTTGAAGCCTTTGTACCATCTCTTTTAGAATATTTAAAAAGATGAATTTTAGAAAATTTAATATCTTTTATAAATTCTTTGGTTTCTTCATGATTTTTTTCAGTCTCGTTAGGAAAGCCAACTATGATATCTGTTGTTATGCCTGCATTTGGAAAAACTTCTCTAATTAGGTCAACCTTTTTTTTGTATAATTTTGTATCATACTTTCTATTCATTAATTTTAATATTTCATCAGATCCTGACTGTAGGGAAAGATGAAAATGATCACAAGCTTTTTTACAAGCCTTCATTCTTTCTAAGAAATCTTTCGTAATATGTCTTGGCTCCATCGATGAAAGTCTAATTCTTTCTATTCCATCAATCTTTGCAATATGCTCTATAACATCTATTAATGAAATCTTTATATCAAAATCTTTACCATAGCTTGCAACATGTATTCCAGTTAGGACTATTTCCTTATATCCATTATCTCTTAACCTTTTAGCTTCATTTATTATGGAAACTAAATCTCTCGATGCTATATTTCCCCTTGCATAAGGAATTAAGCAATATGAACAATACATATTACATCCATCTTGAATTTTTATATATGCACGGGTCATATCTGATTGCTTCGAAATTTCTAAATCTTCTATTGACTCTTTCTTGGTAAAATCCTCTACATTTTCAGTTTTTATCTGATCTTCTATAAATTTTACACAAAGATCAACTACTTCTTCTTTATTTCTTGAACCAAGAATTATATCTACTCCCTCAATTTCTTTGACCTCATCAGCCTTAACTTGGGAATAACATCCAATGACTGCAATGATAGCATCCTTATTTTCACGTCTTGCCCTTGATATTGTTTGTCTTGATTTTCTATCACTCATATTGGTTACAGTACAGGTGTTTATAACGTAGATATCTGCGTTTTCTTCACGTTTTTCAAAGCCTCGTTTTTTAAATATTTCTTCTATAGCTTCTGATTCGTATTGATTAACCTTGCAACCTAGAGTTTTAATATTAAATGTTTTATTCATCAGTCAAATAAATCCTTTAATTTTTCGAAAAAGTTCTTATCTTCTTTTACTACATCTCCAGAAACTTTTGCAAATTCTTTAAGCTTTTCTTTTTGTTCTTTAGAAAGATTTGTTGGCGTTATAACTTTTACATAAAAATAAAGATCACCTTGTCTTTTGTTGGATTTTATTCCTTCATTTTTAAGTTTAAACCTAGTGCCAGTTTGAGTTCCTTCAGGTATATGATATTCTTGAGTAGTTGTAAGTGTTGGTATATCGATATTTCCACCTAAGGTAGCTGTTTGGAATGAAATTGGCATCTCATAGTAAATATCAAGTCCGTCTCTTTTAAATATTTCATGGTCCTCAATCTTTAATATAATATAAAGATCTCCAAATGGACCACCATTAACACCAGCATGACCCTTGCCAACTATTCTTATTACAGAATCATTTTCAACGCCACTTGGTACATCTACCTTTATTTTCTCACTCTTATAAACTCTTCCTTGACCATGACAAACATCACATTTTTCTTCGATTATTTCACCTTCACCATGACACTTATCACAAGTAGTTTGTCTTGATACTGTTCCAAAAGGGGTTTGACTTATATTATTTATAACTCCAGTACCATGACATTTATCACATGTGTGTTTTTTACTAGAATCTTTTGCACCAGAGCCATGACAAGTTTCACACTCTACTTCTCTTCTTACTTGAACTTCTTTTTTTATTCCAAAACAAGCCTCTTTGAAAGATAGGTTTAAAACTTGTTGGATATCTCCACCTTTTCTTGGTCTTTTTATATTTTGGCTTCTTCCTTGATTAAATATATCTCCAAAAAAATCTCCAAATATGTCGAATCCTCCAAATCCTTGCGAAGAAAATCCTCCACTTCCCGCCGCTCCATTTTCAAATACAGCAGAACCATAAGTATCATAGCGTCTTTTCTTTTGAGGATCTGATAGAATTTCATAAGCTTCATTTATTTCTTGAAATTTTACTGTAGCAGTCTCATCATCTGGATTTAAGTCTGGATGGTATTTTTTTGCAAGCTTTCTATATGCTTTTTTTATATCTGCCGAGCTTGCATCTTGACCTATCTCCAATACTTCATATGGGTTTTTCATTTATCCTCCAATACAAAAAAAATAAATTATCACTAATTTATTTTTTAATCTTTTAATTTATAATTTTATACTTTTATCTTAAGCTTATTTATTATACCTTATTTGATAAAAAAATTAAATTATA
Source organism: Anaerococcus porci (assembly GCF_009696575.1). GTDB lineage: Bacteria > Bacillota > Clostridia > Tissierellales > Peptoniphilaceae > Anaerococcus > Anaerococcus porci. The sequence goes on from NZ_VULQ01000008.1 coordinate 47,601, forward strand.
TCTTAAAAATAATAATAAAGAATAAGGGACATTTATCCCCTATTCTTTATTTTTTTGTTTATTACTCTTCATCATCTACAACTTCATAGTCAGCATCTACTACATTATCATCATTTCCTGAATTTTCGTTAGAATTTGTTCCTTGAGTGTTTTTGTACATTTTTTCACTCATAGCGTATATTTCTTCTTGAAGAGCTTCTGTTTTAGCCTTGATATTATTTGTATCATCAGTTTTCAAGCTATCTTCAAGGTCTTTAATTTTTCCTTCAATTCTTTCTTTTTCTTCGCCTTCAATTTTAGCGTCTTCTAGGGTTTTTCTAGCTTGGTAAGCTAATGATTCACCATTATTTTTAATTTCAATAGCTTCTTTTTTCTTCTTATCTTCTTCAGCAAATTTCTCTGCTTCTTTTACCTTTTTATCAATTTCTTCATCTGTAAGATTTGTTGATGATGTGATTGTAATTTTTTGTTCTTTTCCACTTCCTTGGTCTTTTGCAGACACATTTACAATACCATTGGCATCTATATCAAATGTAACTTCTATTTGTGGAACCCCACGTCTTGCAGCTGGTATTCCTGTAAGTTGGAATCTACCTAATGTAGTATTGTCCGCTGCCATTTCTCTTTCACCTTGTAATACATGGATATCTACATCAGTTTGTCCATCTGCTGCAGTTGTAAATATTTGAGATTTCTTTGTAGGTATTGATGTATTTCTTTCTATAAGCTTTGTTGTAACTCCACCTAAAGTTTCAATTCCTAATGAAAGTGGTGTAACATCAACTAATAGTATATCCTTTACATCTCCTGATAAAACTCCACCTTGAATAGCTGCACCTAAAGCAACACATTCATCTGGATTAATATCTTTTTGTGGGTCTTTTCCAATAATATCTTTTACTAATTCTTGTACTGCTGGAATTCTTGATGAACCACCAACCATTAGTACCTTTTGGATTTCAGATGCAGATACTGATGCATCCTTTAAAGCTTCTTCTACTGGTCCTCTTGTAGCTTCAACTAAGTCTCTTGTTATTTCTTCAAATTTAGCTCTTGTTACTGTTATATCTAAGTGAACTGGTTGACCATCTACAGCTGTAATAAATGGTAAGTTTACATTAGTTGTCTTTGTTGAAGATAATTCTTTTTTAGCCTTTTCAGCTGCATCTTTTAGTCTTTGCATAGCTGTAAGATCTTTTGTTAAATCAACACCAGTTTCTTTTTTAAATTCACCTGCTAGGTATTCAACTAATTTATTATCAAAATCATCTCCACCTAGTTTGTTGTTTCCTCTTGTAGCTAATACTTCAAATACTCCATCACCAACTTCTAGCACTGATACATCAAATGTACCACCACCTAAGTCATAAACCATTATCTTAGCTTGATCTGTTTCTTTATCCATACCATAAGCTAGGGCTGCTGCAGTTGGTTCATTTATAATTCTTTGAACATTAAGTCCTGCAATCTTGCCAGCATCTTTTGTAGCTTGTCTTTGTGAGTCTGAGAAATATGCAGGTACTGTAATTACTGCATCTGTAACTTTATCATTTAAGTAACTTTCTGCATCAGCCTTAAGTTTTTGTAAAATCATAGCTGAAACTTCTTCTGGAGTATATGATTTTCCATCTATTTCATTTGTCTTATAATCTGTACCCATTTGTCTTTTTATTGATGAAATTGTTCTATCTGGGTTTGTTATTGCTTGTCTTTTAGCAGTTTCTCCCACAAGTCTTTCTCCATCTTTTGTAAATGCTACAACTGATGGTGTTGTTCTATTACCTTCTGAGTTAGGGATTATTGTTGAATCTCCACCTTCAAGTACTGCAACCGCTGAGTTTGTGGTTCCTAAGTCAATTCCTATAATTTTTGCCATAAATAAATCCTCCTATTTTGCAACTTTTACCATACTTGGTCTTAAAACTTTATCATTAAGGGTATATCCTTTTTGATATGTCTCTATAATATAATTTGATTTGAAATTTTCGTTTTCTTCTGTTTGAAATGCGTGGTGGAAATTTGGATCAAATTCAACATTATCTGATTCAATTTCCGCAAGTCCTTCTTTTTCTAAAACTTTCCATAATGAATCTCTTGTCATTACTATTCCTTTAACAAAAGAATCATTTTTGTCTGTATCTTTAAGTGCCCTATCAAAGTTATCTAAAACTGGTAATAACTCTTCAATTAACTTTGATGAAGCAAACTTTTTAAATTCTATTCTAGCCTTTTCTTCCCTTTTTTTATAATTTGAAAACTCTGCTAATAATCTTTGATACTTATCTTTATATTCATTTTCAATTAATTCTTCTTCGACTTCTTTTGGAGTTTCTTCATCTTCTCCTGAAGCTTCATTAACTTCTCCATCTTCATCAACAATTTCAGCTTCGATTTCTTCTAATTCTTCTGTATTTTCAACATTCTCATCATGCTTTTTTTCATTGTCCACCTTAAACACCTACCTTTATTTACTGAGTAAATCTGAAATTAGCTTTATATCAGAAATAACTTCCTTATAATCAATTCTTGTAATTCCTATAATTCCAATTTGGCCTACAATGTCCTTATCATAATTAAAATGCGAAGTTATTATTGTATTGTCTTTTAATTCATTTATCTCATTTTCATCTCCAATAGTAATTTTAAGATTGCTATTGGAATTTTCAATCAAATCCCATATCCTATCTTTACTATCTAAAATTTTAATAAACTCTTTAGCCTTTATTGGATCCTCAAATTCTTTAAAATTAAAAATATTTCCAATTCCTTTTATAATTACTTCCTTACTAAGATCTGTTAAAGAATCATTATTAATTTTATTCTCCAAAATTTCTAATAAGGATTCATACTTTTTAAGATTTTTATCTTTAAGTCTCTTAAACACCTTAGAAATATCTTTAATATTGACTCCTTCTATATTTTTTTTAAGTTCTATAGACAAGTATTTTATATCCTCTTCACTTACTTCAACATTGGTATAAATCCTATCACTAATAATACTTGCATTGTCATAAACTATGACAAATAAGAGCATATTAGAATCAAGTTTAATAAGTTCGAGATTTAAAACTTTATTGATATTATTTCTTATAGTGTAAGATATAGCTGTAAGATTAGTCATCTTAGAAAGTAATAAGGTTGCTGTATCTATAATTTTTGAAACATTTCCATATCTTTTATCAAGAATTTTTTCTAATTTTTCTTCATCTTCTTTATTAGAATCCAGTGTATTTTCTAATATATAATTGACATATAATCTGTAACCCTTATCTGATGGGTACCTACCACTAGAAGTATGGGCCTTTTCAAGAAGTCCCATCTTCTCAAGAGTGCTCATCTCATTTCTAATAGTTGCAGAAGATATATCTAGAGAATATTCATTAAGTAATGAATTTGAACCAATAGGCTCTCCAAGATTAACGTATGAGTTTATAATGGAAAAGAGTATCATTTTCTTTCTCTCGTTCATTATCTTCACCTCATTTAGCACTCCTAATATCTGACTGCTAATATTAATATACTTGGTAAATTTATATTTGCAAGTTAGATTATTTCAAGATAAAATTCATTAGATAAGTCGAAACCTTTATGGGTAAAACTCAGGCTTTTCCCTATATTAAAAAAGCCAAGATTATAATATTTATCAACAATTTTACTATACTTGTTTAAAAGACTATAACCAAAAATTTCTTCAAATTCTTTTAAATTAATTCCTTCACATTCCCTTAGCTTAAAGATTATATATTCTTTCTCCCTTTCACTTTTTGAGATAAACTCTTTAGTTTCTATGGGAAACTTTCCACTATTTATTAAGTTTTCATATTTAATAAAATTTCTTACATTACTGTATCTAATATTCGATAAAAATCCTGATGCACCAAGACCTAAGGCAAGATATCCACCCTCAGACCAATATTTTTTATTGTGGTAAGATTCGAAACCTTTTTTTGAAAAATTAGAAATTTCATACCTAAATAATCCTAAATCTTTTAATTGCTTTTCTATATATAAAAAAATTCCCCTTTCTAGATCATCATCCATTAACTTTAATTTTCTTTTTTTATAAAGAGTATAAAAATATGAACCCTTCTCTAAAATTAGAGAATAATAAGATATATGTTCTGGCTTAATTTCTTTTATAAGTTCTAAATCTTTTTTTACTACATTAAAGTCTCCTCCTGGTAGATTTAAAATCATATCTAAGGAAAGATTTTTAAATCCAACTTTTCTTATATTTTTAATGTCATTTAATATAATTTCTTTACTATGATCACGACCAACATTTTTTAATACCTTATCATCAAATGATTGAACTCCTAGAGATATCCTATCTATACCAAGTTCCCTATATTTTTTTAGCTTATCAAGTGTTAGGGAATTTGGATTTGACTCTATAGTAAATTCCTTAAGATTTTTAACCTTAAAATTTTTAAGTTTTTCTACAAGTTTCTCTATATATTTATAATCAACATATGAAGGTGTTCCTCCTCCAATATATATAGAATCTATATCTACACTTATATTTTTTTGATATAAATCAATTTCCTTATATAAATTATCAAAGTATGAATCAATCCTATTTTCCAAATTGGGATAAGCTACGAAATCACAATAAAAACATTTTTTCTTGCAAAAAGGGATATGTACATAAAGTCCAATTTTTTCCATTTTTCCTCCTTTTACATAAAAAAAGCTAGGACAAGCCTAACTTTTTAATCATCTTCATATTTTAATACAGCAAGGAATGCATCCTGAGGGATTTGAACACTTCCTAACTGTCTCATCCTCTTCTTACCTTCTTTTTGTTTTTCTAGTAATTTTTTCTTTCTAGATATATCTCCACCATAACATTTTGCAATTACATCTTTTCTTAGTGCTTTTACAGTTTCTCTTGCTATAACCTTAGAGTCTATAGTAGCTTGAATTGGAATTGCGAATTGTTGTCTTGGTATTTGTTCCTTGAGTTTTTCAACAATTGACCTTCCTCTTTCATATGCAAAATCCTTATGTACTATGGTCGAAAGTGCATCTACCCTATCTTCGTTTATCTTAATATCAAGTTTTATTAAATCACTTTTTACATAGTCTGTTACTTCATAATCAAGAGATGCATAACCCTTTGACCTTGACTTAAGTGAATCAAAGAAATTATATATAACCTCATTTAAAGGTAGCTTATACTTGATTAAAACCCTATTTTCATCAATATAGGACATATCTATAAGCTCTCCACGCCTTGATTGGGCAAGCTCCATTATAGGACCTATATAATCCTTTGGAGTCATAATTTCAGATATTGTAATTGGTTCTTTTACATATTCAATTTCTGAAGTTGATGGAAAATCATTAGGATTTTCCAACTTTTTCTCATCATGACCCTTAGTCTTTACCCTATAGATTACAGAAGGTGCAGTAGCTATAATATCAAGGTCATACTCTCTTTCAAGTCTTTCTGTAATAATATCCATATGCAAAAGTCCCAAAAATCCACATCTTAGACCTACACCCAAGGCTTGAGAGTTTTCTTGTTCAAATACAAGAGATGCATCATTAACTTGGAGTTTTTCAAGAGAATCTCTAAGTTTTGCAAAAGATTCTCCTTCTGCAGGATAAATACCAGAATACACCATTGGTAGAACTTCCTTATATCCTGATAATGGTTTATCTGTTTTATTGTTCTTTAAAGTTATAGTATCTCCAACTCTTGCATTTCTTATGTCTTTAATACTGGCTTCTATAAAACCAACATCCCCACTTCTTAAATCTTTTGTCTCTATCCTATCTTTCATAGTATAGCCAACTGCTGTAACTTCGTATGATTTTCCGCTTGCCATCATGTAAATTTCATCACCAGGCTTAACTGAACCTTCAAAGATTCTCACATAGCATATTACTCCCCTATAAGAATCATAATAAGAGTCAAAAATTAAAGCCTTAAGAGGCTTATCATCATGATCTTCTGGTGCTGGAATATTTTCGATTATATCTTCTAGTACATCAGTAATATTTAATCCAGTTTTAGCTGAAACTAGAGGAATTCCTTCGGTATCAAGACCTATTTGATTTTCTATCTCTTCTTTTGTCTCATCAACCCTAGCACTTGGCAAATCAATCTTATTTAAAACTGGTAAAATCTCAAGATTCTGTTCTAAAGCTAGATAGGTATTAGCCAAAGTTTGAGCCTCTACACCTTGTGATGCATCCACAACAAGAATTGCTCCTTCGCATGCCTTAAGAGATCTTGAAACTTCATAAGTAAAGTCTACATGACCAGGAGTATCTATGAGATTTAGAACATAATCTTTTCCATCCTTAGCCCTATAATTTAACTTTACTGATTTTAATTTAATAGTAATTCCTCTTTCTTGCTCAAGATCCATGCTATCAAGCATTTGTTCTTCAATATCTCTTTTTGAAACAGAATTAGTTTCCTCAATTAATCTATCAGCTAAAGTTGATTTGCCATGATCTATATGGGCTATAATAGAAAAATTTCTTATATTTTCTTTTTTCTTCATTATCTATTTTCCTTATCTACAAAACCAATATCATATAAAGGGTAAAATCTTAAGAAAGCATGACCAACTATAGAATTCTCACTAATAGGGCCAAAATTTCTTGAATCATTACTTGCATTTGGAAGTCTATTATCCCCCATAACAAAGTATTCTCCTTCATTTAAAGTCCATTCACTATTATTATTTGTTGTTAGAGTTTCGTCCGTATTTATATAATGCTCTGAATAAATTTCTCCATTAATATATACATTCCCATTACTTATAGATACAGTATCCCCTGGAAGTCCAACAATTCTTTTTATATAAAGAGTAGATTCTTGGTCAGGAGCTTCAATTATAACTATATCTCCTACATCAAAACCTTTAAAATGCTTCGATAATTTATCTACAAATAACATATCACCACTATGTAATGTGTTAAGCATTGAATTTCCCTCTACCTTGGTAGCATCAAGCAAAAATATTTTTATAAAAAACGCTAAAATTAAAGCAAGCAGTATTGTCTTAATCCAATCAAGAAATTCTAATGAATTTTCTTCACTCATATATACACCTCTCTTACTAAAATATTATAAACGAATATTGCAAAAGTTCAAAATATTTTAAAATCATATAATAAAACTTAAATATTTGTAAAAAACTTAAGTTTATGGTAAAATAAATCAGTCGAAGTAAATTGGGGGTGAAAAAATGGCAAATATCAAATCAGCAATTAAAAGAATTGACATAGCTAGAAGACAAACTGCTAGAAATAAATCTGTAAAATCAGAAATTAAAACATATGTTAAAAAATTTGAACAAGCTATAGAAAATAATGAAGCTGACAAAGCTAATGAACTTTTCAAAACTGTTGATAAAAAAGTAAAACAAGCAGCAGCAAAAAACATTATTCATAAAAATCAAGCTAGTAGAACTAGTTCAAGATTAGCTAAAAAATTAAATTTATTAAATGCTTAATTTTTAGTCGGTTCATTCAAACTTGCGACTTAAGACAAGTCGCAAAGAATAGAATGAGTCGATTTTTTTATTTTGAAAAAGAACTTATTAACATTTCCATATTCAAATTCATATCAAAGTCTAAGCTCTTTTGTTTTCTCTCCATATTATATAAAAAATCATGTATATTAAATAATTCATCAAGAGTAAAATTTCTCACGAAAGATTTATCTTTATTTAACTCATAAAAAGAAATTGAAAGTGTCTTCATTATATATGAATCATTAAAAGAATTATTACTTAAAACCTTTATACCTATAAGATTTCTAATATGTCTTACTAGCATATGATAAATCTTAAATATTTCATCTATATCCCTTGCCATATAAAAGTATGTATCAAGTGCTTTTTTACTATTTTTCATAGATAAGGCATCAGTAAAATTAAAAATATTTAAATCAAGAATTTGATCTAATTGTTCTGATACATCTATGTCTTTTACTTCCATCTGATCAGAGTTTGAAATAATTTTATCTATAGTATTTACAACTTCATAAAGGTCTACCTCTGAGTTTTTATTTAAATATGAAAATCTAGCTATAATATCATTTATTTGAGATTTTTTGATTTTTTTACCAAATTTTAAGAATCTTTTTCCAATAAAATATATTAATTCATTATTAGTAAGCCTTTTTACTTCTACTATTTGACCATTTTTTTTGACATTTTTATAAAATTTTCCCTTAAAAATCTTTGAATCAGGTATTATTAAAAGAGTTAAAAAATCTCCGACATTATTAATTGTTTTTATAAGGCTATTATTAACTTCCTCATATTCTTTAATGTTTTTTTGAGAAAAGTCTACATTTCTCCATATAATCACTTTTTTATCTTCCATAATAGGATATGTGTCCATAGCTGTTTGAATCTCTTCTATACTTGTTTTTCCCTTAATTTCTATGTAATTAAAGTCAGGATATCTTAGTATATCCTTTGCTGCATCTATAATTGTCTCTTTTAGGTATTCTTCTTCAGAATCAATCAAATATATTCCACTTGTATTACTTGATAAGAAAGCTTTCATAAATTCCTTATAATTCATCTAAAAAATCCCCCCTTCATATATTTTTCAACTTTAAAACCACCATTCACAAATTGGATTTCTACATATCCATCTGTTTGAGTATTATAAGTTTTGATATCTTTTAAATTCTCTAATACTTCCTTACTAGGATGTTTATATACATTATTTCGTCCTGCAGATATTAAAGCAACTTCGGGCCTTACATAATTAATAAAATCTTTTGATGTAGAAGATTTAGAGCCATGGTGTGATACTTTTAAAATATCGGCTTTTCTTTTAACTACTTCTTCCCTGTTGCTAGGTAAATCACCCATAGTAAGTATTCTTACTCCTTTTATTGTAAGTAAAAGTGGCATTGAGTCCTCATTTTCTTCCCCATCATAATTTTCAAGGACATCTATTATTATATCTTTTTTAGTAAGTCTATCATAGTCATGTAATATTTCTATGTTGTAATTTTTAAATGAATTCACATTATACTTATTTACATAGATTTTTTCTATATTAAATTCATTATTTAATTTACCTAAAGCTCCATAATGATCACTATCTTCATGAGAGATAAAAACCCCCTTTATTTTTCTAATTCCCTTTGCTTTTAAAAGAGGAATGAGAATATTATCAGTAGAGTTATAATTACCAAAAGAAATCTCACCACAATCAAAAAGATATATATCTTTTCCAGTCTCTAAGATAAATGAATCGCCTTGTCCAATATCTATCATCGAAAAACTTATAGGCCTATTTAAATCACAAGTAATAGAAAAAACTATTATTAGAATTGAATATATTAAATATTTTCTTAAATTTTTAAGTCTTTTGCTTTTAAGTTCCAGAAATAGATATATAATTATTAGAAAATAAATCGATATAAGAATTGATTCTTTTGGAAAACTAATTTTAAATACATCTATAGAATTTAAAAATAAAGCCATATTTATTATTGATTTTATCAAAAAATTCAAACTCCAAAATATAATAAATAAAAACTTTCCCAAAAATGGATATGCCAAAATTATTATAAAAATAAGATAGGCTGATATTTGAAATATAGGTACAATTAAAAAATTTGTAATTATTGATAGAAAATTAAAACTTTGGAAATAATAGACTAAAAACGGGAACATAACAAGTTGAATCGAGCCTATAAAAACCAAATTTTTCTTTATAAATGAACCTTTATTCTTATATTTTGGATAAATTATATATATGGCAAAACCTGCCAAATATGAAAGTATTAGGGATGCATGAAATATAGCAAAAGGATTTATAAAAATAATTAATAGAAAAGATGCCATTAGAATTTTATACATATCCTTTCCTTTTTTTAGTAAAAAACCCAAATATATAATACTATGAAGTAAGATTACTCTCATAATAGAGAAAGGAAATCCTATCAAATATCCATAAGATACTGAAAAAATTAATCCTAAAGGCAGAGCCACTTTATAAGAAAGCCCAAATTTTATAAGTATAAGTATCATAAACCCTAATATTATATCTATATGAAGACCAGATACAGCAAGTAAATGGGAAATACCTAAAGATGATAATTCACTTATATTCTTATACTTTTCTGATAAAACCACAGCCTTTACAAAATCAGATGCATCCTCACTTAAATTATTGTCAAAGATAGATTTTATATAAAAACTAAATTTTTCTTTAAGTCTTAAATTAAGATATTTCGTTTTTTCTACTCTCTTCAAATCTATAATTTTAAGTCTTGATTTAACCCCTTTTCCAAGCATGTAATTCCTATAGTTGAAAAGATAAGGGTTGGTATTCTTAGAGACTAGATCTATTTCAAAATTTCCTATAAGTCTATCTCCAAGATTAAATTCTTTGTCTGATATAAGAATTGATTTTTCATCTATTTTATAAATTTTATCTTTAGCCTTAACTGTATAAATAAATCTATCATTAGTGCTAGACTTATCCACTACTAAAAGTGATAAGTCTAGTTTTTCATATTTGTTCAATTTAAAAGAATTAAAATTTATTCCTGCTATGAAATTTCCTAAAATTACTGCTAGAAAAAAATAAAAAATTGTTTTTTTCATAAATAAAAGACATAGGAAAAAAAGTCCTAAAATCAAGACTAAATTAAGACCTTCAAAATATACAAAAAAACCTATTCCACAAATAAAACCTAATAAGCTTAAAAATAATATTTTTCTCATATCTATCTCCCACTTAAATTATAACATATGATATAATTATAGTATGAAAGATTTATTATACATAAGTCATCCCTTAATAGATGAAATTAGTGCAAATATAAAAAAGAAAAAATATAATTATCCTTATACTAAACTTATCTTAGATAGAAGCATTTTTATTCCGAAAACCGCCTATCTTCTGGATGAAAATCCCGAAATATCCTCATTTAAAATAAAAAACATACAGATGGTTGAAAAAGATATTGTATATACAATTGAAGGAAATATAGAGAAAAAGGAAGTCTACTTAAAAATTGATAAAAAAGCAAGACTTAAAAATTTATATTATAATACTGCATTTTATATTTTTAAGGCTATCTTTTATCAATTCTATAATAACAAGAACATAAGCCTTTCAATAGAAAAAAATAAATCTCGAATTAAGGTAGATAATTTTTATGAAAATTTTGATTTAAAAGCTTTTAAAGAACTTTTTGAAAAGATTATAAAGCTTGGTCTCGACATAAATATAGAAGAGGAAGAAGTTTTTATTGATGGATTTGAAAGATTTCCAAATCAGGGTGTATTTTTGAGAAATACCAAATATTTAGAAGGTATTTATGTTTTTTCATTAGAAAAAATTGAAGATAAGCTTTTAATTGATTTTATAGTTGGAGATGACTATTTAAAATTTGTTAGTAAGAGTATGGATTTGATTGAATATATTAAAAATATTTCTACAGGAGATTTAGATTCTAGTGAAAAGATTACTAAGATTATATCCGCTATACAAAATCAAAAATATTAATGGACTATTCATAAATTTATGAATAGTCCATTTTTTAGTCTTTATTTTACAAGTAGATTTAATATCTTGCCTGGTACATATATTACCTTAAATATATCTTTTCCATCTATATATTTTTGTATGTTTTTATCATTTTCTGCCTTACTTACAGCATCTTCTTGATCTGCATCTTTACTTATATTAAGTTTAGTCCTAACTTTGCCATTTACTTGAACTGGAAGTTCAATTGTATCATATTCAAGCTTAGATTTATCATAAATTGGCCATGATGCTTGATTGAGCTCACCTTCAAATCCTATCTCTTCCCATAATTCTTCTGTTAAATGAGGGGCAACTGGATTTAATAAAATTAAGTAAGTCTTATAATCTTTTTTGGTGATTGTCCCTTTATTTCTAAATTCATTTAATAGACTCATCAAAGCGGCTATAGCTGTATTATATTTTAGTGATTCATAATCATCAGAAACCTTTTTAATAGTTTGATTTATAAGAATTTCTAAATCTTTTGAATATTCTTCTCCATCTTCTACTAATTCATAAAGGTTAAATACTCTTTCAAGATATTTCCTACAACCTTTAACCCCCTCGTCTGACCAAGGAGCAGTTGATCTAAAATCACCAATAAACATTTCATATACTCTTAGAGTATCAGCACCATAATCTCTTACTATGTCATCAGGATTTACTACATTTCCTCTTGATTTAGACATTTTTTGATGGTCTTCTCCAAGAATCATTCCATGAGATGTTCTTTTTTGATATGGTTCTTTTGTAGGAACCTTACCTATATCATATAAGAACTTGTGCCAAAATCTTGAATAGAGTAAATGAAGTGTTGTATGTTCCATTCCGCCATTATACCAATCAACTGGTGTAAAGTATTCTAGATTTTCTTTGCTTGCAATATCCTTACTATTATTATGATCTGTGTATCTTAAATAATACCATGAAGAGCCTGCCCATTGTGGCATTGTATCTGTTTCCCTTTTAGAAGGCTTTCCGCAGATTGGGCAAGTAGTATTTACAAAGTCATCTATTTTTGATAATGGACTTTCTCCATCATCTGTCACCTCATAGCTTTCTACTTCAGGAAGCTCTATAGGAAGATTTTCTTCCTTTTCTGGAACCCAACCATGTTCTTGACAATAAATCATAGGAATTGGTTCACCCCAATATCTTTGTCTAGAAAATACCCAATCTCGAAGTTTGTAATTTACTTTTGCAAAGCCTATCTCATTATCTTCAACATATTCTATCATCTTAGCTTTGGCTTCATCAACTGAAAGACCATTTAAAAAATCTGAATTTATCATAAGTCCCTTGTCATTTGATATTGTAGGAAGTTCTTCATCCCCATTGTCAATTACAGGAATTATTGGCATATCAAATTTTTTAGCAAATTCAAAATCTCTTTCATCATGGGCTGGTACTGCCATAATCGCACCTGTACCATAAGATATAAGTACATAATCAGATATCCAAATTGGAACTTCCTTTCCATTTACAGGATTTATGGCAGATATTCCATCAAGTTTAACCCCTGTTTTTTCCTTAGAAAGCTCACTTCTTTCAAAATCTGACTTTTTCTTAGCAAAAGTTTGGTATTCTTTAACTTTATCGAGATTTTTAATATCATCTTTAAATTTTTCAAGCATAGGATGTTCTGGTGCTATTACCATATAAGTTGCGCCAAAAATTGTATCAGGTCTTGTAGTATAGACATTTAATTTATAATCCTTATCCTTTAATTTAAAGTCTATTTCTGCACCATAGCTTCTTCCAATCCAATTTTTTTGTTGAGTTTTGATTTTTTCTTCATAGTCAACATCATCTAAATCATCTATGAGTCTGTCTGCATATTTTGTAATTTTTAACATCCATTGATTTTTAACCTTATGGGTTACATCTGAGCCACATCGTTCACACTTACCATCAACTACTTCTTCATTAGCAAGTCCTATCTTACATGATGGACACCAGTTTATTGGCATTTCTTTTTTGTAGGCAAGCCCATGTTTATAGAGTTGTATAAATATCCATTGACTCCATTTATAATAATTTGGATCAGTTGTATTAATTTCTCTTGACCAGTCAAATGAGAAACCAATTGATTTCATTTGCGACTTGAAATTTTTAATATTATCTCTTGTAACTATTGCTGGGTGTATATGATTTTTTATAGCATAGTTTTCTGTTGGAAGACCGAATGCATCCCAACCCATTGGATAAATTACATTTTCTCCTTCTAGTCTTCTCTTTCTTGCTACTATATCTAAAGCCGTATAAGGTCTTGGATGGCCTACATGAAGACCTTGACCTGATGGATATGGAAATTCTACTAATGGATAGAATTTCTTTTTATCCTTATCTATAACAGCTTTAAATGTTTCCTCATCATCCCATATTTTTTGCCATTTTTTCTCAATAGCATTTGGATTATATTCCCTCATAATTACTCCTTAGTTTTTTGATGCAAATGACTTAACTGTTCTTGGATATTGTATTACGTCACGAATGTTCTTCATTCCAGTAAGATACATTACAGCTCTTTCAAAACCAAGTCCATATCCTGAATGAACAACAGAACCATATCTTCTAAGATCTAGATAATTTTGATATTCATCTATGTTAAGTCCATTATCTTCCATAGATTTTACAAGTTCATCATATCTTTCTTCCCTTTGGCTTCCCCCTATCAGCTCACCTACAGCTGGAACTAATAGATCAAAAGCAGCTACAGTTTTCCCATCTTCATTTCTTCTCATATAAAAAGCCTTTATGTCTTTTGGATAGTCTGTAACAAAAACAGGTCCATCTACAATCTTTTCTGATAAATATCTTTCATGTTCTGTTTGAAGGTCCATTCCCCATTCTACTGGATATTCAAAATCTACATTGGCTTCTTTTAGTTTTTTTATAGCATCAGTATAGGTAATTCTTGCAAATTTAGCATCTTTTACCTTTTCAAGCCTTTCTATAAGTGTATCATCAATTTTTTCATTGAAAAAAGTAATCTCATCTTTACAATTTTTAAGAACATAGTCAATCATATACCTAATCATATTTTCCGCTACATCCATACAATCATTGTAGTCAGCAAAGGCAATCTCTGGCTCAAGCATCCAAAATTCAGCTGCATGTCTTGGTGTGTTTGACTCCTCTGCCCTAAAAGTTGGTCCAAATGTATAAATGTCTGAAAAAGCAAGAGCAAAATCTTCTGCTTCCAATTGACCTGATACTGTAAGATATGATTTCTTTCCAAAAAAATCCTTAGAATAATCAACTTTTCCTTCATCATTTAGATTAGGTTTTTCAAGATTTTGGGTTGTAACTTGGAACATCTCTCCTGCTCCTTCAGTATCAGATGCTGTAATTATAGGTGCATTTAAGTAGATAAATCCTCTTTCTTGGAAGAAATTATGAAGAGCAAATGCAAGTTTACTTCTTAATCTAAATACTGCCCTATAAGTATTTGTTCTTGCTCTTAGGTGAGGAATAGTTCTCATGTATTCAAGAGATTGTTTTTGTTTTTGAATAGGAAATTTTTCATCACTATGGCCTAGTACAATAACCTTATTTGCTTGAAGTTCAAAGGCTTGTTTTGCATTATTTGTTTTAACCAATAACCCACTAACCCTTAATGATGCTGAAAGATGTTCTTTTTTTAGTTCTTCAAAGTTATCTAAGTCTTTACTTAACACAACTTGGAGGTTCTTAAATATAGTTCCATCGTTTAGTTCTATAAAACCTACATTCTTAGTAAACCTCGCTTGTCTTATCCATCCTTCAAGAGTAATTTCCTTATCAATAAATTTTTCTAAATCTCTTTGAATTTCTCTTAATTTCATTTGTCTAATCCTCTCTTAACTTTTTCTAATTTTTCTACAAGCTCTTTTTCATATCCAATATTTTTTGGCTCATAAAATTTTTCATTTTTATACTCATCTGGTAAATAATCTTGTTTAACATAGCCATTATAGTTATGAGGGTAAAGATACTCATCTTTTACTAATTTTTTGCTATCTTTATAGTGAGTATCTTTTAATTTATTTGGAACTTCTAAATCCCTCTTATTTTTAACAAAATCCATAGCCTTATTTATAGCAAGATATGTGGAATTGTTTTTAGGACTAAGTGCAAGATAAACGCAAGCCTCTGCTAAAATAATTCTTGCTTCAGGCATTCCAACTGCTATTGACGCATTAAAAGCATTAGTTGCAATATTTAATGCATTTGGATCTGCAAGAGAAATATCTTCTGCAGCAAAAATCATCATCCTTCTTCCTATAAATTTTATATCTTCACCTGAGTTAAGCATTTTTGCTAAATAATAGATACTTGCATCAACATCTGAACCTCTCATAGATTTTATAAAAGCAGATATTGTATCGTAGTGCCTGTCACCATTTCTATCATATATTGAAATCTTTTTTTGAATTGAATCTAAGATAGTTTGGCGGTCAATTTCTATTATACCTTTATTATCATCTTGTGAAAACACAGCTATCTCTAAAGCATTTAAAAGTGCCCTACAATCTCCATTTGAATAGGATATTAAGGTTTCTATTGCATTATTTGTTATACTTATATTTTTTCTTTGGAGTATTCTATCCTTATTTATTGCTCTATCTATAAGCATCTTTAAATCATTATAGCTATGACTTTTCAGCTCAAAAACATACATTCTAGATATCAATGCCTTATTTACTTCAAAATATGGATTTTCTGTTGTTGCCCCAATTAATATAATTGTAGAATCTTCTACAAAAGGCAGAAGATAGTCTTGTTGTGATTTATTAAACCTATGAATTTCATCTATAAAAAGTATAGTCTTTTTATTTTCAAATTTAAGATTATCCTTTGCTATTTCTATTTTTTTCTTTAGATCGGATATACCGCTTGCTACAGCAGATATTTTTTCAAAAGCCATATCAGTAGTATTTGATATGATTTCTGCAAGTGTAGTCTTACCAACTCCTGGAGGTCCATAAAAAATAGATGAGTAAATCCTATCTGCCTTAATCATCCTTCTTAAAATCTTTCCTTCACCTATCAAATGTTCTTGACCAATAAAATCATCAAGTGTTTTAGGTCTTAGCCTATCTGCTAAGGGAGCTGATTTTTCAATTTCTCTTATCCTATTTAATTCAAATAAATCCATGCTTTTCCTATCTTTAAAAAAAAGATGCTATCCTTCATGAATAACATCAATTTTCATCTTTTAAATTTTTTAATTCTTCGTAAAAACTTTCTACATCCTTAAATTCTCTATATACTGAAGCAAATCTAACATATGCTA
The DNA here is from genome assembly GCF_009696575.1 of Anaerococcus porci. Taxonomy (GTDB): domain Bacteria; phylum Bacillota; class Clostridia; order Tissierellales; family Peptoniphilaceae; genus Anaerococcus; species Anaerococcus porci. The sequence continues at coordinate 64,408 of NZ_VULQ01000008.1, forward strand.
CTGGATCTATATTTTTAAGTTTATCACAAACAAATTTTCCTATTGTAGTGGAAGATACTTCCTTTTTTCCCAAATGATTTATTTCAAGTTCTATTTCATTTGCTATTTGTTCAATTTGATCGATAGAAACTGGTCTTTTCTCACAAGATTTTACTATACCATTTATAAGCTTTGACCTATCAAAAGATTCCCTTGTATCATCTTTTTTTATAACCATAAGTGTCCTGTCTTCATACCTTTCATAAGTTGAAAATCTCTTGTTACAGCTTTGGCAAAGCCTCCTTCTTCTTATAGCAGTATTATCTTCTGTAGCCCTCGAATCTATAACTTTTGTATCATTTGAGTCACAATATGGACATTTCATTTTATTTTAAGAAGTCAGGAAGATCTATATCATCAAATGGATTTGATATTTTTTGTGAATTCTGTCTTTTTGTTGTATTTTTCGCTGGTGCTTGTCTTCTATTTTCAATAACTTCTCTTCTTTTTTGAGAATCTTGATCAAAACCTGTTGCTATTACAGTAATCTTAATATCGTCACCTAGGGATTCATCACTTCCAACACCAAAAATGATATTGGCATCAGAATCGATATGCTCTCTTATTAACTCTGCTGCTTCATTTGCTTCCATAAGTCCAACTTCTGCTGCAGTAACATTTAATAATACTGCATTTGCACCTTCTATTGATGTTTCAAGTAGTGGAGAGTTTACAGCAGCTTTTGCAGCATCAACTGCTCTATTTTCACCACTTGCCCTACCAATACCCATATGAGCAATACCTTGGTCTGACATAATTGATTTAACATCTGCAAAGTCAAGGTTAATAACATTTGGTATAGCTATAAGTTCTGATATACCACTTACAGCATCCATAAGTACTTGGTCAGCCATTTTAAATGCTTCTACCATAGATGTTCTTTTTTCAACTATTTGTAAAAGTCTATCATTAGGAATTGTAATCAATGTATCTACACTATCCTTAAGTGCTTCTATACCACCTTCTGCGGATGTTTGTCTTTTTCTTCCCTCAAATGTAAAAGGTTTTGTAACAACTCCTACTGTAAGTATACCTTGCTCTTTTGCTTTTTTAGCAACTACTGGAGCCGCACCTGTACCAGTTCCACCACCCATTCCAGCAGTGATAAAAACCATATCAGCTCCTTTAAGTGCCTCATCTATTTCAGATTCACTTTCTTCAGCAGCCTTTTCTCCAATTTCAGGATTAGCACCTGCTCCAAGTCCTCTTGTAAGCTTTGCACCAATTTGTAATTTTATATCAGCATTAGCTTCATTTAATGTTTGAAGGTCTGTATTAAGCGCTATAAACTCAACTCCAGAAAGTCCTCCTTCTCTCATTCGGCTTATGGCGTTATTTCCACCACCACCTACACCTATTACTTTAATTTTGGCTAAGGCATTATTTTCTACTTCCATATTGATATTTGCCATATTCCTCCCCCGTTTCATAACTTTTATTTCTCATTATCTTGATCTAGACTTGTTTTATCGACTTCAACTACAGGATCTTTACCTTTATCAAGTCTTATAGTGTAGGCTTTAAGCCCTTTATCACTAATATCTTTTAAAACTGAATCGAGTAGTTTCAGCTTATAATCATAATTATTTAAATCTCCAAAATTAATATGAATATCATTTATTATTATACCAATATCCTGATTGTTTTCCAAGTCTATTTCTTCTAAGTTAAGGCTATACTTATATTCTTGAATTTTCTCTATAAAACCAAGAACTTGCTTATTATCTGTAAACTTTTCACCAAGTTTTGGTTTTTTTTCTATCCCTTTTAATACAACTAGGCCATTCTTATTACTTGTCTTATCTAAAACTTTAGATTCATTTGATATTATATACTCTTTATTGTTGAATGTTGCTGTCATAAATGCAAATTCTTCTTTTACATTTATAAGTATCTTATCTGGATATTCTTTTTGTATATCGACATCTTTAATAATTTCTTCTTTTTTTAAGTTTTCTATACTCTTATTCGCATCATAGAAAAAAATATTATTTCCTATAGGATTATTTAATTTAGATAAGATTTCTTCATCGCTTAAAATTTTATTGCCTTCAATATATATTTGAGAAATTTTAAAATAATCATTCTTAAATATATTATAAATAATAACAATAAAACTAATTATTAATAAAAAAATCATGAACAAAGATGTAAAAACTTTTTCTTTTCTTTTTTTCTTTACTTTTCTTCTTTTTCTTTTTTCCATAATTAACTTGCCATAAGTTTTCTGATTATATTATAAATCTCATCAGCTGCTTTAGGATTTTGTAAACTATTGGCCTTCTCTCCCATGTTTTTTAATTTATCCTTGTCATTGATTATCTCTTTTATATTATCATATAATTTTTGACCAGTTAAATCTTTTTCAAGAATCATCAGGCTTGCACCATGTTCAAAATAGTTTCTTGCATTAAATTCTTGATGATTTTCTGTTGTATAAGCCTTTGGAATTAAAATAGAAGCCTTTTTTAAGGATGAAATTTCAGTCAAGCTCATAGCTCCAGAAGAGGCTATAACTAAATCACTTACAGCATAAAAAAGGTCAATACTATCTATATAAGAAAAAATTTTAAGAAATTCATTATTATATACTTCTTTTTTGAAATTTTCAAAATACATATTTCCTGTTTGATGAAGTAGGTAAAAATCACCCTTCATAAGTTGGCTCATTTCTTTTACTGCTTCATTTAATGCATATGAGCCGTTTGATCCACCAAACGAAAATACTACTGGTATATCCTTTTTTATACCAAGCTTATCTAAATCCTTTTTTGAAAAATCTTCATTAAAGTTTGTTCTTACAGGGTTTCCAGTAATATAAATATTATCTTTGTTTTTCAGGTGTTTTTTAGCCTCTTCGAATGATATACAAACCGCATCTACCCTAGAAGATAAAAACCTTGTTGTTATTCCAGGAAATGAGTTTGACTCATGAATCATAGTTTTTATATGTTTTCTAGATGCTTGATAAATAATTGGAGCACAAACATATCCTCCAGTTCCTATGACAAGATCTGGTTTAAAATCATTGATTATTTTTTTAGCCTTAGAAAAACCCTTTAAATTTGTAATAAGAGATTTGAATAATCTCTTAGATATCTTTCTTGGAAGACCCATAGCTTCTATAGAATGGAATTTATAATCATACTTTTTTACAATTTTTTCTTCAGGTCCACCCTTTATTCCAACATAAAGAATTTCAAGATCATCAATTTCCTTTTCTAATTTTTGGCATATTGCAATGGCTGGATAGATATGCCCTCCCGTTCCTCCGCCTGATACTATTATCTTCATCTTGGCTCTCTTTCTTTTACTAAATTCTTAAAGTCATTTCCTCTTTCTTCAAAACTTTTATACATATCCCAACTTGCTGATGCTGGAGATAATAAGACTATATCATTTTTCTTCATTATCATAAATGCTCTATCAACAGCATCTTTCATGGTATCTTCTATAAAATATTTTATACCATAATCTTCGCTGACAGATTTTAAAATATTTTTAGTTTGACCAATTAAAATAATAGCTTTTATTTTTTTACTTGAACTTTCAAATAAGGGTCTGTAGTCTATATTTTTATCATAACCTCCAGCTATTAAAATTACATTCTTATCAAAACTTTCTAAGGCTTTTATTGCAGAATCAACATTGGTTGCCTTTGAGTCATCAAAAAATTTAACATTATTAATTTCTGTAACAAATTCAAGTCTATGACTTATAGCCTTAAATGTTTTAATATATTTAACTATTTCATTTATATCAATTCCGTATAGATATAATGCCAAGACTGCTGCCATGGCATTTGATATATTATGATTACCTACAATTTTTAAATCATTCCTAGAAAATAATTTTATAGGTTCATCTATGTTTAAAACTATATCATCACCATCTAGGTATATACCATTAGATATCTTATCTTTTGTTGAAAATTCATAAATATTTGCATTGAAGTTTTCTTTATTTTTACTTAATATTTTATCATCATGATTTATAATAATATAATCTTTTTGATCTTGATTTCTAGCTATACTTAACTTATCTTTAATATAGTTTTCCTCACTTTTATGCCAGTCTATATGATCTGGTGTAATATTTAAAATGATTCCAATATGAGGTTTGTAAAACTTTGTATTATGTAGTTGAAAAGATGAAACTTCTTCTACAAAGACTGCTTCATTTTTATACATTTGCCATAGAATACCTTCACCAATATTTCCAACTGCTATAGCTCTTTTTCCTGACTCATTTAAGATATGGCTTATAAGTGAAGTTGTTGTTGTTTTGCCATTTGTTCCAGTTACTGCCAAAAATTCTTTATTATTAAAAATTCTATAAGATAATTCTATATCTGATATTATCTCATTATTTTTTTCAAGAACTTTTACTATCTCATCATCCGGTTTTATACCAGGGGATTTTACTACAAAATCAAATTTATCCTCTTTTTTTACATCAGAAATAGGGCTATAGTCATAGCCCTTTAATCTATCGTCTTCTTTTTTGAGTTTGTCAAAAGTATAAACTTTATATCCCTTACTTGCTAATGTTTTTACCGTTGAAATACCTGTTATTCCTAAACCATATACTAAAACTTTTTTCATATTGCTGCCAATAAAGTAATCAAAGATAAGATTACTGATACTATTGTAAAACCAGTAACTATTTTTGGTTCTTTGTATCCTTTCAATTCAAAATGATGGTGGATTGGTGTCATTAAAAAAATTCTCTTTTTATTTCTAAGCTTATATGAGCCTACTTGTAGGATTACTGAACCAGCTTCAGCTACATATATACCTCCTAATATCACTAAAAAAAGAGCCATTTCCATATTTAGTGCAAGTGCTACTACAGCCCCACCTATAGCCATAGAACCTGTATCACCCATAAATACTGATGCAGGATTTGAATTATAAAATAAAAATCCTAATAGTCCAGCCAACATAATACTTGCAAATAATTTATCTTCAACACTTGTTGCAAGAATTATAAACGAAATAAAAACAGGAATAGAAACTGATGAAGAAAGTCCATCAAGTCCATCCGTAAGATTTACTGCGTTAGATGTTCCTATCATTATAAACATCATAAGTGGTATGCCAAATATTGAGATGTTAATTCTGGTATGAGTAAATGGTATCCAGAGTTTAGTTATGGTGTCATTTTGAAATATAAAACATAAAAGTGCGATTACAAACGATAATCCTACTTGCAATACAATTTTTTGTTTGGCAGTAAGTCCAAGTGACCTTTTTAAAACAAGCTTTCTAAAATCATCAACAAAACCTATTGCTCCAAAACCAAATGTTGCAAGAAGCAATATAAAAGTTTTCATAGAAAAAGGAACAAAAATCAATGTCATTACAAGCGTTGATATCAAAAATATAATACCACCCATTGTCGGTGTACCCGCTTTTTCATAGTGACTTTTTGGCCCTTCTTCTCTAATATTTTGCCCTATATGGCTATTTCTTAAGATTGGAATAATAATTCTTCCAAGTATAAGTGTTAGTATTAATGTTAGTAAAATTATTCTTAAAATATCTTTCATTTCTCCTACCTATCAATATCAAGATAAACAATATTGTTCTTGTTCTCATATACCATACCCAATTCTTCTATTGCATATCTTTGAATTTCTTTTAAATCAACTGTATCTTCTAGGTTTTTATTAAGCCTATCACGTGTAAGTTGATAAGATGTATATTGACTTTGTAAACTATTATACTCGTTTCTTGTATTATTCAATTTTATGTAATTTTTAATAGTAATAAAGCCCATTACTATAAAAGATAAAAATAATAAAGCTAAAATATTTGCTTTAAACTTTTTATCTTCTTTTTTAAACTTATTATACTTAAGCTTTAGATTATAATCAGTTTGATTTTGCAAACTTAGCTTTTTAATTCTTTTTCTATTTTGTTTTCTTTTTCTTAAAGCTTCCTGCATATCAAACCCTTTCAACTACTCTAAGCTTTGCACTATGAGACCTTCTATTCTCCTTAAGCTCAGACTTTTTAGGTAAAATTGGTTTTTTTGTAATTACTTTTACCTTCCTTTTGTGGTTACACACACAAACCGGGAAATCTGGTGGACAAATACAGTCTTTGCTCATTTCTTTAAATTTATTTTTAACAATCCTATCTTCAAGCGAATGAAATGTAATAACACATAACCTTCCACCTTTTTTAAGATTGTCTACTACAGTTTCTAAAGTATTTTCCAAAACTTCAAGTTCACGATTAACTTCGATTCTCAAAGCTTGGAATACTCTTTTTTCAGGATGAGCTTCGTTTGAGTTTACAGAATTCATAACAATATTTCGGAGTTGTAAAGTTGTATTAATTTCTTCATTTTTTCTGTAATCTACAATGGCTTTGGCTATAGTTTTAGAATATCTTTCTTCGCCAAAATTTTGGAATATCTCCCAAAGCTCATCCAAAGAGTAATCATTGACAATATGCTTTGCTGTTAACTCATTATCTTTGTCCATTCTCATATCTAAAGGACCGTCTTTCATATAAGAAAAACCTCTATCTGCCTTGTCAATTTGATATGAACTTACGCCAATGTCCATCAAAGCGCCATCTAATTTATCTACGCCTGCTTCAAGGAGAACATTTTGTATATTTTCAAAGTTTCGGTTAAAATACAATACATTCGAGAAGTTATTTAAGTTCTCCTTAGCTGCTTTGATAGCTTCTTTATCCTGGTCTAGTCCAATTAAAAGTCCGTCTTCATTAAGTCTTTCCAAAATCTCTTTAGAATGACCTCCCTTACCTAAAGTTAGGTCAGCATAAATACCATCTTCTTTTATATTCAAGTTTTCAATTGATTCATTTAACAAAACTGATATGTGTGAAAATTTCATACTACTGATCCATTATCTCTGATAAGTTTCCTTCTACATCTTCTATATATTGGTTCCAATTATCCAAATCCCATATTTCTATGTTGGTATTGTTACCAATTATCATAGCTTCGTCTTTTAATTTGGCATATTCGCGTAATTGCTTATTTATTAGAACACGTCCTTGTTTGTCTAAATAAGCTTTGATAGTGGAAGAAAAAAACAATCTTTTCATTGCCCTGTTGTTTTTGTTTTGGTAGGATAGTTCTTCATACTTTTTTGCACGATTTTGAAACTCTTCTATAGTATAAATAACTAAAGAGTTTTCAGGGCCCTTTGTAATATAAAATTCATCTCCCAAGTCATCTCTAAAGTCACTTGGCATCATTATTCTATTTTTAGAATCTACTTTATGAATGAATTCTCCTAAAAACATGACCCACCTTCTACCACATATTTCCACTTCACTTATATCTTATAACAAAGCCTACAAATTGTAAAGACTTAAAAAAAATATTTTTAAGAATAAATTTCAACTTTTGACTATAAATTCAAACTAATTAATGTTTGGTGGTAGAAAAACCCAAAAATAAAAAATAAAAGGGCTATTGCAAAATTATGAATTTCTATCATTGTGCAACAGCCCCAGTATGAATATAAAATTGTAAGCTAAGTATCGAATATCCTTAAAAATCTAGCATCTATTCTTCTTTATGAATTGTCCCATGTTCAAATGTTTATATCTTACAAACAAATATATGCCTAAAATAAGGTAAATTACACTTGTAAATTGTGCCATTCTTATAGGCCCTATCATTAAAGAATCTGTCCTTAAAGCTTCTACAAAAAATCTAAGTACTCCATATGCCATAAAATATATAGCAGTTTGCTTTCCCTTGGCAGGTTCTTTTTTCCTATAATTTATCAAAAATAAGAATATAAGAAAATCTCCAATAGATTCATAGAGAAAAGTAGGATGAACCCTTACCCCATCAACAAGGATTGCCCAAGGAAGATTTGTTGCACTACCATGAGCTTCACCATTTACAAAATTACCCCACCTTCCTATAGCTTGCCCTAAAGCAAGTGATGGTACCATAACATCTGTTATATCAATAAGTGGAATTTCTTTTTTCTTACTATAAAAATATAAGGCAATTATCGCAAATAAAATTCCTCCATGAATAGCAAGACCTCCTGCCCTAAAGTTTAAAATTTCTATAGGATTATTTTTATATAAATCCCATTCAAATACAACATACCAAAGCCTAGCCCCAACTATTGCAAAAGGTAAGGTTACAAATAAAATATCATAAATGAAATCCTCACTAAATCCCCTTCTTGAAAACTCTTTTTGAGCAAATTTTGCGCCTATTAAAATTCCTGTAATAATAATAATTGCATACCAATATACATCTATACCGAATATAGAGAAGGCAACCCTATCAATTTTAAAATCTAACATATTAATCAATTCCTAAATCTTCAGGTACTTTCCAATTTGTATAAACCTCTTGAACATCATCGTTATCTTCAAGATTTTCTATCAATTTAGCTATTTGTTTTAAGTTTGATTCTTGAGCTTCAATTAGATTGTCTGCTATATAAGATAAGTCAGCTTTTGATAACTTATATCCAGCTTCTTTAAATTTATCTACCACTGGTTGAAATTCATCAACGCTAGTTGTTATTTGATATACATCTTCATCCTCTTCTACATCTTCTGCGCCAAACTCAATTGCCTCAAGCATAAGCTCATCAAAGTCTATAGAATCATCCTTATCAATTTCTATAATACCCTTTCTATTAAACATAAACATTACTGAGCCATCTGTTCCAAGGTTTCCTCCAAACTTATCAAATAAATGTCTTATATCTGGAGCAGTCCTATTTTTATTATCTGTAAGACAATCAACTATTACAGCTACCCCATCTTTAGCATAACCTTCATATATGACTCTTTCAAAATTTGCTCCATCTGTTGAACCACTTGCTTTTTTAATAGCTCTTTCAATATTATCGTTAGGCATATTTTCTGCCTTAGCCTTATCAATAGCAGCTTTTAGTGCAGGATTATATTCAGGGTTATCTCCACCTTCCCTTACTGCAACTGAGATAATCCTATTTAATTTGGTAAATATCTTACCACGTCTTGCATCTTCGCTACCTTTTTTGTTTTTTATTTTGCTCCATTTATTATGTCCTGACATATATCCTCCTAATTCTTAAATAACATAACAATTTCTTTTTCTTCTATTTTTATGTTAGCACTTGTCATGTCTATTAATTCATTTTTAAAATCTTCAAATTTATCATATTTTATATAAAGTCTTATTGATACATCTTGAAGATAATCCTTATCTATAATAATATAATTTCCTTCATTTAGGAAATTTTCTATTATTCCAAGTAAAGTATAATTAAAAGTAATTTTACTGTCTATATATCTTCTTCTATAAGTAATATTTCCTTCTATACAATCTGCTACACCCTTAGTATAGGCACGTACAAGCCCTCCCTTGCCAAGTTTTTTACCTCCAAAATATCTGCTTACAACACATACCACATTATAAACTTTTTCTTTCTCAAGAACTGATAACATAGGAAGTCCAGCTGATCCTTGTGGCTCACCATCATCAGAATACCTTTTAATTTCAGGCTTTTCATTTATGATATAGGCATGACAATTATGACTTGCATCCTTGTAATTTTTCTTTATTTTTTCAATAAAGTCTAAAGCCTCAGCTTCTGTCTCTACATATTTAATATTAGTAATAAAGGTGGACTTTTCTATCTCAAATTCATCAATGATTTCCCCTTTTATAGTTTTGTAATCTTCACTAATTTTTTTTGATATATCTCTCATACTTATTATAATCTTTCTTTGAAATATTTAGCTTGAGAACAATCCCATCGTTATTATAATCCTTATTGTCTACATCATAATTTGACATTATATAATCTAAAATTTTCCCATCCTTATATGAAATTTCCATAATAACTTTTATATATTCTTCTTTAATTAAATCAACTATTTTTTCCTTAAGTCTAACTATATCATTTTTATCTCTTGCTGACATATAGATTTTCTCAGCCTTTGCTCTATTAATTAATATATTCATTTTGTCATCTACAATATCAAGCTTATTAAATACATAAAGAATTTTCTTTTCTCCTACATCTATATCATCTATAGCCTTATCTATTGTTTTTAGCTGAGTTTCAATATCATATGATGAATCAATAATAACCAAAAGCATATCAGCAAATTTTATCTCTTCTAGAGTTGTTAGAAATGAATCATTAAGTTCCTTGGAAAGATTATCAATAAAACCTACTGTATCTGTTAGTGTTACTTTTGTATTTGAAAAATCAAGTCTTCTTGTTGATGTATCAAGAGTAGCAAATAACAAATCATCAGAATAAACATATTTCTCTTTCCCATATAATTTTAGCATTTGGTTAAGAATCGTTGATTTTCCTGCATTTGTATATCCTAATAAAGATATATTTAAAATATCTTCTCGACTCTTTCTGTTGACCACTTTTGTCTTCTCTAGATTCTTTAATTTCTCTTCAATTGATCTTATATCTCTTATTATAGCCCTCTTATCTGTTTCAAGCATGGTTTCACCTGGTCCCCTTGTACCAATTCCACCAGACTGACGAGATAGATAAGAAAACCACTTGTTAATTCTCGGAAGTTGATATTTTAACTGAGCAAGTTTTATCTTTAACTTGCTTTCTTTTGTATTAGCTCTTTGGGCAAATATATCAAGAATTAAAGTAGTCCAATCTACCACATGAAGCTTCATCTTCTCTTCTAGATTTCTAAGCTGACTTGCTGAAAGTTCTACATCAAATACAACAGTTTTTACATCAAGCTTTTTTGCTATATCTTCTATCTCTTCAACCTTACCACTTCCTATGTAATAGGAGGGATTCACTTTATTTATAACTTGGCTAATCTTTGCAACAGACTTAGCACCTGCTGTATTTATCAAAGATTCAAGTTCAAAACTCTTATTTGGATTCTCTTTTTCATTGTAAACATTAACTTGTATAACTTCTTGCATAAATTTCCTTTCTTTAATAAATTATACATTTTTTTGGCTTATTTTAAAGATAGACAAAATTCTATTATCAAAATATGTAATTTTATAGATTAAATACTTAAAAGATGATAAAATAATAGTGTAATTCTATTATTTTTAAAGATAAGACTTTAAACAAGGAGGTCAAAATGAATAAAAAAGTCTCCCCTATAGTTTTAAAAGTTTTACTTATTACAATACTGGTTTTAATCGGTCTAGGAACAGTGTTTTCTGGACTGATAGGTGGTGGAATTCTACAAGTTATGAAAAAAACCCCAGATATAGATCCAGAAAATATAAAATATGAAATGAGTGAAAATTCTACTATAGTTGATAAAGACGGAAATGAGATAGACTCTATTAGAACTAGTGAAAATAGAGAGATAGTTGATTTTAAACAAATGCCTGAACATTTAAAACATGCCTTTATAGCTGTTGAAGATGAGAGATTTTTAAAACATAATGGTATAGATCCTATCTCTATTATAGGTTCAGCTATCCAAAATTTTAAAAGTGGTTCTATTGTAAGAGGTGGTTCAACCTTAACTCAACAGTTGGCAAGAAATACATACCTTTCCAACGATCAAACATATGAAAGAAAGATTAAAGAAATTTATTTAGCCTTAAAAATTGAACAATATTTGAGTAAAGATGAAATTCTTGAAGCATATATGAACAGAGTTTTTCTTGGGCAAAATTCTTTTGGTGTTCAAGCCGCTAGCAAAACTTATTTTTCAAAAGACGTATCAGAGCTTACAATTGCAGAAGCAGCTGCAATTGCAGGTATAGTTCAATCTCCAACAGAATACGCCTTATTTAAGGCTGTTCCGACAAGCGAAGTTACAGATGAAAGAATTTTTGGAGAATTTTCTATAGATGGACAAAAATATTCAGCAGTATATAATGAAAAGCCTTTTGAAAGACAAAAGTATGTACTTTCAAAAATGCTTGAAGAGGGCTATATATCAGATAGTGAATACAAAGAAGCCTTATCAGAAGATGTAGCAAGTAATATTAAACCACCTGAAGATAAGTCTCCACTTATGGCCTCATACTTTAATACTCTTTTAGAAAAACAAGTTGTTAAAAAGCTTCAAGAAACCCTAAACATTGGAGAAAGACAAGCCTGGGATAAACTCTACTATGGCGGGCTTAAAATTACTACTACTGTAGATAATGATATGCAAAGTAAACTTGAAGATGTTTATGAAAATTTTTCAGAAAGCATTCTAGGTAATACACAAGGATGGGGTTCAGCTCCTTTACTTGACTTAAGATATGATAATTGGGGAAATATAGTTAAAAACGATGGAACTTTAATATATTATGCTAAAAGTAATGTTATGAATGATAATAATGACTTTACTATTTCAAGTGATGAAGCTTACTATGATGAAAATTCTAATTTGATTATAAATTCAAATAAAATTAGCCTTAATAATACAAACCTTGTATTTAAAGATTATTACAGTTTGGATGATAAAAACTCCAACTTAAGAACTCATAAAACAGGATTTGTTAAATTTCCATCCAACGAAAACATAAGAGAAAATCAAGATGGATCTATTCTTATATCAGCCTCCTACCTTAAAAATCATAATGATTTTGTATGGCAAAATGAATCTGGATCATTTTCTTTTAATAAAGAGTATTATGATACAGACCTAGAAGGTGTTATACAACCTCAATCATCCACAGTGGTAATTGATCAAAAAAATGGAGAAGTTAAGGCTATTATGGGAGGTCGTGATCAAAAGGGACAAAAAATATTAAATAGAGCAATAGATCAGCCTAGACAACCTGGCTCATCTGTAAAGCCTTTAGCAACCTATACAGCTGCTCTAGATCACGGATATAACCTAGCTACAGGTATAGATGATGTTCCATTTATGAAGAATGAAAATGGAGAAATATGGCCTGAGAATGTTTATAGGTCTTATAAAGGGATTGTAAGTCTAAGGGATTCCTTGGTTTATTCTGTAAATACAAATGCTGTAAGAACTCTAAAAGATATAGGCATTGATACTTCAAAGAAATATTTGAAAAATTTTGGTCTTATAAAAGAAAATGGTGATGATAATTTCGTTACAAAAGAAGAAGATTCACAAAAAAATGATGAAAACCTTGCAGCTATGGGACTTGGAGCTATGACAAAAGGTCAATCAGTTCTTGATATGACAGCAGCCTATGCTGCCCTTGCTAATAATGGTGAGTATATAGAACCTCTAACCTTCTCAAAAATTGAAGATAATCAAGGAAATATAATATTTGATGAAAAAGATAAGAAGAAAAATAAGGTTACAAGTCCTGAAACAGCCTATCAAATGACATCTGCTCTAATGTCTGCTGGAAAAAACTATGGAACAATTAACTTATATGGAACAGATTATGCAACAAAGACAGGAACTAGTGATAATAATATAGACTTTTGGTGTATAGGATACACACCTTATTACACAGTTGGAGTGTGGATGGGATCTGATAATCAAAACATATCTCTTAACTCTTATTCTACTGATAGGACTGCTTTAATGTGGGGAGTTATAAATAATAGGATACTCCATGACTATAAACAAGCTTCATTTGAAGAGCCTAGTGGAATTATACACGCTAAGGTTGACACTATAAGTGGTAAACTTCCTACCCAAGCATCTTACGCAGATCCAAGAAATACCGTAAAAGATGAAATCTTCTCTAAAGATAATTTACCAACAGAACAAGATGATGTCCACGTTTGGATCTTAGTTGATACAAGAAATAATCTACTTGCATCAAATAAAACTCCTAAAAACTTACAAGCAAATAGGGCCTTTATAGATAGGAAGGGAAGCTATGATCCAAGCAAGTGGAATGGAATTTTACCTGAAGACTGGAAATATTCTATACCTCAAAAGTACTCGGATCTTGGTTATGTTGAACCTAAGCCTAAAGACGATAATAAATCTAATAATGCAAAAAAACAAGACGATAAAAATCAAAATAATCTAGAAAATAAAGATGGTCAAAATCAAGATGAAAAGCAACAAAATAAACAAAATCTTGAAGGAGAAAATCAAAAAAATAATAATTAAAAAATGCTGTTGTAGGAACTTCCTACAGCAGCATTTTTATCCTATTGATTCAAGAAACAAATCTTTTTTGTTGTCATTATCTATAATAACAATTCTTTTTTCAAGCTTTAACTTGTTTAGCTTATCTAAAATTTTGCTTCTTTCATTCTTATCAAAATTAAGTAGCCAAGAAATATATTCTTTATTAAGCTTCTCAGTCCTATCAAGAGATGGATCATCCTCATCATTTTTCTCAGTAAGAGATCTTTTTACCGATCTTTTCAAGTTTGATACAGGTGGAAAATCTAAATAAATTATAGTATCACTTGCATCTAGTCTTATATCTAAAGTTTTTGGATAATAACCATCAAATATAAAAGAATCCTCATTTCTTATAATATTTTCTTGTATTTTTAGAAACTCATCTTCAGATATGTGTTCCTTTTCATTTTTCCACCAAATCTTATTAAGGTAGTATACCTTAATACCAAGCTTTTCGCCTAGTTTTTTGGCTAAAGTGGATTTTCCGGATCCTCCGGAACCAATTATAGTAATTTTCTCCATAATTCCTCCATAACAAAGAAACTATACTCATAGCTTTTAAAATTTCAAGACTATAAGGCTATATCTATATCATACTTAGTTTGATCAGGATAGTAATCTTCTAATTTAAAATCATCAATAGAAAAATCTTTAAATTCCTTAATATCCTCATTTATTAAAAGCTTAGGATTATTCCTAGAATCCGGTTTAATATTAATAATCTTTTTAATACTTGGTATATGTTTCTTGTATATATGATAATTTTGAATAAAATGAACAAAATCCCCTGCTTTATATCCAGTAACCTGAGAAATCATTCTTAAAAGAACATAGTATTGAAATGCATTAATTCCGCCGGGAGCCGCAGCCGCAAGAAAATCCCCACTTCTTTGAATTAATGTTAAATTCAAATAACCTCCAGTAACAGTCCACATAGTTAAAAATGCACATGGAATAAGGGTCATTTCACTCATATCATCTACATCTATTAAATTAATAATAAGTCTTCTATTAAGAGGATTGTTTTTAAGCTCACTTATAAGCCTATCAATTTGATTTGTAATTTTCCCTGTTTCAGGAGACTTAAATTCTTTATTTATTTGATATCCATAAGCCTTACCTAAGTTTCCTTTTTCATTTTTCCAAGAATCCCAATAATTTACCTTGTACTTTTCTTTAAGTAAATCCACATCATTAGATCTATCTTGGTAAATCCATAATATTTCCTTAATAGCTGATTTCCAAGCAATCTTCCTAAGACTTGTTAAAGGCACTTCTCCTTTCTCATATCTTACAAATTGTTGAGGAAGATAGAGAGTATAAGCATTCTCTCCATTTTCCCAAACTGGCCTTACATCCTCATTAAGAGATTCTTCATCATAACCATTATTTAATATATCTTTTGCTATTTTTATATATTTGTCGTTTACATTCATAAAATCACTATACTCCTAAAAATCATTTTAAAAAAATCGGCCTAAGCCGATTTTAATTTCTTAAAAGTTATTTATTTTTACCAGTTATTGCATTATAAATGAAAATTAGTACAACTGAACCAATAACTCCAGCTATAATGTCACCAATAAGTCCAGTACTAGCAATATTTAGAAGACTGAATATCCATCCTCCTATTACTCCACCTATTAGACCTACTATAATATTTGCTAAAGCTCCCATTTGAGCATCAGTTTTCATTATCATACTAGCGATCCATCCGCATAAAGCACCTATAATTAATGAACCTATCATAATTCTTCTCCTTTAATTAATACTATACCTTAAAAAGCAAAGCTAATTAAGTGTTTCTTTTTGTCTTATTATATATATACCCACTTTTTTGCAATATACATAATAAAAACGCAAATATTTCATATAGTAAAATAAAATATACTAGGGTATAAAAATAATAGAGGTGAATTAGATGAATAATATTAAAATATTAATAATAGAAGATGAAGCTGGAATTTCAAAGATTATAAAGTCATATCTAGAAAAGGAAGATTACGAAGTTTACCAAGCATATGATGGTGAAGAAGGCTTAAAAATTTTTCAACAGAATGAAATAGACTTAGTCTTACTCGACTTAATGATTCCAAAAATATCAGGAGAAGAAGTAATCAAAGAAATTAGAAATAAGTCTGAAATACCTGTAATAATGGTTACAGCAAAGGTAAATGAAGATGATATAGTAAATGGTCTAAAACTTGGAGCTGATGACTATATGACTAAGCCATTTTCTCCTAAAGAATTAATTCAAAGGATAAAAACAGTGCTTAGAAGAATTGAAAAATACAATATACCAAGAGCTGATATTATAAAAACTACAGATGGAAGACTTGAAATGGATCTTGAATACAACAGATTTTTTAAAGATGGAAAAGAAATTTTTTTAACCAAGAATGAATTCCAAATTATTAAGACACTTTTTTCAAATCCAAATAAGATATTTACTAGAGAAGAAATAATTGAATTAACTTTTGGTTATGATTATGATGCCTATGATAGGGCAATTGATACCCACATTAAAAATATTAGACAAAAAATTGAAGATAACCCTAAAAAACCTACCTATATTAAGACAATCTATGGAATGGGATATAAGTCAGGTGGGATAGATGACATCCTTAAAAAATAAAATAATTAAAAACTTTGTTGCGGGAATTCTTGCCTGTATTCTTGTTTTTTCTATAGCTATATCTTATCTTTTAGGAATCTATACTAAAAATTTCCTTGATACAACAGAGTTTAGGAGACCATCTGAGATAAAAAAAGAATTTGAACATTTATTAAAAAGTGAAGATCCAAATAACTTTAAAGAAAGACTAGATTGGTTTTCTAAGAATTTAAATGTAGATATAGAAATCTTAAATAAGGATAATGAAACTGTTATGATTTTTAAGGGCAGAAAATCTGATCATAAGTCAGGAAAAACTCAATCCTATGAACTTTATTCGCCTAATCTTAATGACTATATGGCACAGCTTATAGTGACATATGATTCAGGAGAAATGGCTGCAAATGAACTTTTAAGTAATTTTAAAAATTCATTACTCATAGCTATTGTAATTTCTGTTTCTATAGGAATTTTAATAGCTTTAATCTTATCTGATAACATTACAAATCCTATTAAACAAATCTCTGATGCAACTATAAAGATTAAAGATGGGGATTATAATATAAAACTTAAAGATAGTCAGATAATAGAACTTGAAAACTTACAAAATAATATAAAATATCTCTCAAGCAATTTGAAAAATCAAAAAGAATTAAGAAAACAATACGCCCAAGATATATCCCATGAACTTAGAACTCCTATTACAAATTTACAATTATATATAGAAGCCATAAAAGATGGAGTTATTGAAGTTGATGATGATACACTTAAGTCAATTCTTGATGAAATATTTAGGCTTGAAGGTTTGGTAGTAAATTTAAATAAGTCTTTCGATGATAATACTGAGTATGTAAAAATCAGAAAGAAAGAATTTAATCTTTCAATACATCTAAAGTCAATCCTTGATACTATAAAACCAAGGTTTAATAAAGAAAACATTGCTTTGGTTGAAGATATAAAGGACAATGTAGTAATCTTTTCTGATAAGGATAAAATAACACAAGTAATACAAAATATTATCTCAAATGCTATCAAGGCTATAGATAAAGATGGACTTATAAAAATATCTTTAACTGATGATAAAACAAATATTTATATAGATATAAAAGATAATGGAGTAGGAATAAGTGAAGATAGAAAAGAAGTCATTTTCGAAAGATTTTATAGGATTGATGATGCAAGAAATACCAAACTAAATGGACATGGACTAGGCCTATCAATAAGTAAAAACTTTGTAGAAAGTCTCGGTGGTAAAATTAAACTCAAGTCAAAGCTTGGTAAAGGCACTACTTTTTCAATAATTTTACCTAAATAATTTGGGAAATATTACAATATTTGTTATATTATTTATAGGTGAACTATGAAAAGAAAAAAAAATTTATCATCATCAAGACATAAAAACAAAAGAACAAGAAAAAAAGATATAAGAATAAGCTCAACTAAAAAAAGAGATAAAATAAGAAGGAAAAAAAAGAAAAAAACCTATATGAGAAGGAGGTTAGTCCTTCTTCTTATTTTATTTTTAATAATTTTTCTTATATTTAGATTTGTATATGGATTCTTTAACCAATATAAAAATTTTGATTACCCTGAATTTAGAAATCAGTTTCTAGAATCAATTACACAAAATGTATTTGTTGCAAATACAGATGGTAGATCCCTAACAAGTTCTGAGAAAGAGAAAGATTTTAAAAAGCTTTATGAAACTATAGTTAGAAATCATGTTATAGATAATGATAGTGAGGAAGCTTTTAAAGAGTTCTCGGACTCCTATGATTCCAATTTCAATAAAGTAAAGGAGTCAAAAACTGACCAAGAATTTTATGATATAATAGATTCTTATTTAAGCATACTTTCCGATAATAGGACAAAAATCCTAGATAAAAAATCATATGATATGATTTTTGACTATTATAAGGAAGATAAAAACTCTCCAAGAGCTAAAATTTTAGGAAATAGTCAAGTTGTAAATAGGTATAAGAGACTCATAGGAAAAAAATCAAATCTTCCTAAAATTAATATTAATGAAAACGGGTCTATACTTGAAATAACAATTCCTGCCTTTAATAGTATGAATTTAGAAGAAGATATGAATAAGATAAAAGATATCCTAAAAAAGAATACAAATATAAAAAATATTTACTTAGATTTTTCGGATAATGAGTCCATAGATGATAAGTATGCCTTTAGACTACTTTCTCTTTTAATTCATGATGATTATCAAAAGGAAAAACTTGTCTTTTATAGGGGAAATCTTCTTAAGGAAAACCTAAGTTTTATGAAGGAAAATAAAGATAATTTAAATATATCATCATCTTTTATGGAAAATCCCTCCAGTAAGTATCCTGAAAAACTTGATTATATAAACAAAGACTATTATATGTATTACGACACTATTAATATAGATATAAAAAAAGATAGGGATCTTGAAAATAAAAATATTTTTATTCTTGTAAATGAAAATACTAAAAACTCCCCTATTACCCTAACACATCTTCTAAAAGAAACATCCAAGGCATATATTGTTAAAAATGCCTTAGATAGTGAAACTAGCAAAAATGATAGAATTAATTATCTACGAAGTGATTTTTTTAATCTTGATTATTCAGGACTTGTAATTTCAATAGATGATTCATATGAACTTGATGAAAATGATAAGTATCTAAAATATGATCAAAAAATAAATACAGACAATCCAAAAACTTACGTACTTGAAAATATAAAATAAAACAAAGAAAAATCCTGAAATATTCAGGATTTTTTCAATCTTAAATTAATATTTAATCATATATTCTTCGCCAAGTCTTGCGACATAAATCTCTATACCAAGACCAATTATTAGAAATAAGATTATTAATGCTGTTGCAAATGATGCTTTATTTGTAGTGCTTTCAGTACCATTTTTAACATCTTTTATAGTCTTATCAGCTTCTTTATTAGTTTGATTCAAAGCTTCTTTAGCATTTGTAATTTGTTTACTTGCTTCTTTAGAAGCTGTTTCTAAACCATTGAAAATATTATCTACTGCTTCTTGAGATTTTTGTGCTGTTAGGTTGGAATTTTTATAAACTTCTTCTTGAATAGTTTCCTTATTAATAGAATTTGTAATATCTGTTGCTCTCTTTTCAAGTGAATCAGAAAGATCTTTTAAAATTTTATCTTTATTTTCTGGATTTGTTAAAAGTTCCTTTCCAGCGTTTGATATTTCAGCTTTTACTTCATTTAAATTCTTTGTTATAAATTCTGGTTGTAGTTCAGCTATATCTGTTTTAGAAAAAGTATTCTTGATATTTTCTTCAAGCTCTTTTGTATCGACACCAGATATAGAATCAGCAACACTTGATAGGACATTTCCTCTTGCATCTCCTGCTGTACTTATAACAGAATCAGCCACTGTTTGAACCGGTTGTTCTGCAAGACCTAAAGCTTGTACTATTATTGTTGTTATTAGTGAAAATAGAAGAATAATTGAGAGAGCCCAACTCATAAATCCATGTAGTAGCGGTTGTCCTTTAGAAAAAACACCTGTTATAAAACCTGAAACTATAAACGAAATTAAAAGTATTATCACAGTTGCAATTGCAACTCCTATTCCAGTTGATGATAGTGAATTTTGGTTATTTGGAGAAAAAATCCCAAGTCCCAATGCCCAAACTAATAAACTTAAGACTATAAATACAGCTGAAAATGATATTGCACCTGCAATTATTGCACTCCAAGAGATTTTATTATCTTTTAAACAATTATTTGTAGCTCTTACTCTTCTGCTTTCTCTTGAATCAGAAGATTTTCTTTGACTATTTTTGTCGTCACGTCTTTCAGTCATTATATTCTCCTTTTTACTTATAATAGCCTATCATTATTTATTATACCTTTACATTTTATAAGCAAAAGCAAATATTATATATTTCAAAATATATTTCCAAAATGCTTATATATAATTCTTGAATTTATTAAAGAAAATAATCTCCAAAAAATTAACTATATTAAACTATGAAACTTAAGAATATATTGGTATTATAAATCTTACAAAAATTTAATAAAAGTAGCTCAACGAAGTCATATAATTTCTTTTTCCATCGTATATCCCTTTATTCTCTATCTTTTTTAATATATTTTATAAACACATAATACATTAATATATTAATTTTTATTTCTATTTATATATTGATCTTGAACTAATTCAATTTCTCTTATCATATCTCTTCCATTGAGCATCTTCTTGATATTTTTAACATCTAAGATTAATACATTTCTAAATATAAGCTCGTTTTTAGATTCATCTTTTAAAAAAGAAGAATTTATGACAAGGACTGGTCTTATATCATCATCCCTTATATTTTTAATATCGTCAGCAAGCTTATTAGCAAATCCTTTATCAATATCTCTTTGTCTTTTGTAATTTCTAATCTCTATTGCATATTTTTTATTTTTCTTTTTTGCAAATAAGTCAAATTTATTGCTTCTTTCATAATCTTCTTGATATGGTTCAACCCAATAAGAAGAGTTTCTAAGAGCCTTTGAAATTAGTTTTTCATTAGTTAAATCCTCATTAATTTCTCTAAGAGCCCTTAAAAGATTTTTAGGCTTTATTTTAAAAATTGCAGTAGTTTGAATTTCATCTTTTCCTATTATCTTTTCATCAAATCCTATCATAAGATCATTTACTATAGTAAATGATCCATGGGCTATAGCATTTCTTATATGCCTTAGCATAGATTCAGTCTTGGTCTCATTATCCGATTGGGTTAAAATAATCTTTTGAGTATTGATACAAATTCTTTTCCTATATTCATTTGCTAAATCCTCATCTATTTTATCAGTAAAAAGACAATCCTCATCCCTAAGTTCCATATAATTCATTATTTCTATAAAAGTATAAAGATCATATTCCATATTAGAAACTAATTCGTTAGATTTTGATTGAATAGATGATATATCTGGCACGTACCACAAAAGATATGCTATTGCATTTACCATGTCATCTGTCATTTTGAGAGGTATTTCCTTATGTATCAATGAATATTCTACAGGTTTTCTACACTTGTCTTTTTCAAATTTATCAGTTAATTCCATATCTCATCCTTTTTTTATTTAAACTACTTCTCTTTTTCTATTTTTACCCAAAATTCCAAAAGTAAAGCTTGCTTTATTAAGATATAAATAAAAGTTAATTAATAAATAATGTTTAGAATTCCTGAATATGGTTATATTTATAATATCACTAGTTAGAGATAATTTTTGAAATAAAAAGGAGAATAAACAATGAAACTTGCAATAATATACTATTCACAAACAGGACACAACTTTCAAATGGCTAAATGGGCTAAAGAGGAAGCTGAAAAAAATGGAGCAGAAGTAAGACTTCTAAAAGTTAAAGAAACTTTAGATGAAAGTTTAGCTGAAAATAATCCAGCTTGGAAAAAATACCTTGATGAATCAAAATATATAGAGGAAGCTACATCAGATGATTTAATATGGGCTGATGCAATTTTGTTTTCAACACCAACTAGATTTGGAAATGTAGCAAGTCAACTTAAAGCATTTATAGATGCACAAGGTGGTATTTGGGCTCAAGGTAAACTTATAAATAAGGTGGTTTCTGCTATGTCATCAGCACAAAATAACAATGGTGGTCAAGAAGGAACCATCAAAGCAATCTATACAACAGCAGCTCACTGGGGTGCAATAATTCTTCCTATTGGATATACTGCAGATGAAGTTTATACACAAGGTGGAAATCCATATGGAGCAAGTGGTACAGCTACAAATGATGGTTTTGCAAACGACCTTGAAGGTGCAGTAAGAGTACAAGCCAAAAGAGTTGTTGATGTAACAAGTAAACTAGTTGACTAATAAAAACGCAAGATAAAGCTTGAAGATTAAGTGATAATTGTATTTTGTAATTATCACTTAATTTTTTCTATTTTAATCATATTTCAACTCTCACTTAATCAAATATCTTACTGACTATATCATTAATTCTATGATTTTTAGCCCTATATCAATTAATATTAGATTAGTTTGATATATTATCTATATACTTCAGCCTTATAGAGTATTAATTATCCATAAATAATGTATCAATTTTCTAATCAAAAAGTGTTTTACAAAAACTTTTTCTGTATTTAGCAATCTTTAGTAATATTGCTATAAGTTTACATATCTGGCTTAATTTTAATTACTCTAATTAGAAATCAGCCCTTATGCTTTAGATATTATTAATATTTTTACTGAAAGAATTCTATGATTAAGACATTATTAAATTAATTAAGCTATTGCCAAGAATCGAAAGATAAACTTCCATTTCATTATCATGAAGAAATTCTTCTATAGTATTCCTTGCTATCATAAAGGCTTCATTTAAAGGATATGCATAGATTCCAGTTGAAATAAGAGGAAAAGCAATTGATTTAATATTATTTTCTTTGGCAAGCTTTAAGGAGTTCATATAAGAATCTTCTAAAAGTTTCCTACACACTTCCTTATAAATTTCATTATATATTGGACCAGCAGTATGGATTATATATTTTTGTTTTAAATTAAACCCATCTGTAATAACAGCTTGCCCCGTTTTTATAGGTGAAAGCTTATCACAAGCTTTTTTTAAGTCTTTTCTTCCTGCAGCTCTAAAAATTTGTCCACAAATTCCTCCACCTTCTAAAAGATCTATATTTGCTGCATTTACAATAGCATCTACATTCAATTTTAAAATATCTTTATTTATTACTTGTAAAGTCATTTTTTCTCCTTTTATACTATTATAACTTGAAAAAATCATTTTGCATAATATAGTTATTTAAATCAACAATTAAAATCAAGCTTTAAGATTTTTAATTTACAAAAAGAAAAATCAAAGTATAATTAAGTTAGAAATTAAATATATTTATAAAAGAAAGAAAAGGGATTATATGCTCAAAAATAATTTTTCAAAGATATCAACTTTTATTCCAGTATACTTTAGAGCTATGAGGGATAAAAATACACCAAAGCTAGCAAAGTTTTTGGGACTTTTTGCAATAGCTTATGCTATTATGCCTGCTGATTTAATTGCTGATACCATTCCATTTTTAGGAATATTAGATGATGCTATTGTTTTGCCATTTTTAATTTATGTAACTAGTAAAATGATACCTGATTCTATTATGAATAGATAGAAAAAGATACTTAAAAGAAAATAAATAAAATTCTAGAGCTGTCAAGTTGTCTAACAGCTCTTTTTTTAATTTTTGATTTTAAATGTTTTTGGTGAAAACTTATATATTAAAAAGCTAGCAAGTAAGGCAAATAAAAAAATAAATACCGACATTGCCAACATAAACTTAATTTCCCCCAAGTAAACCATTAATGATGGAAATGCAAAGATAAACATATAATATATTCCTAAATTCATTAACACAACTAGGATTGATTTTTGATTGCCTTCCTTATCAAAGGGTTGAAATAAATAATATTGAAATAAAGGTAAAACAGTAAAAAATATCCCATTTAATATTATATAAACTATAGGAAGAATAAAATTAACTATATCCCCATCTATAAATTTAAGGAAAAAAAACATATAAATCAAGGTCATAGCAATAATTGGAATAAGCATAATCTTAAATATAGCCCTAAATCTTAACCAAAACATTTTTAATAACTTCTTATCTTCCCTATAAAAACCATAATACAAAAGTGATGAATCGCAATTTTTATAAAAAGCTATAAGAATCTTATCTTGCTTAAAAAGTATATAGGATATTATTGGTATAGCATATATCAAGATTTTATATACCTCATCTGAGCTTACTTTAAGTCTTGATAAAATCCAAAAACATCCAAAACCAACCAGTATAAAAATACCTGTCATTATAAGAGTTGGTTTATATAAAATTCTCCTATGTCTTAAGAAAAATAGTCTATTTAAATACTCAAATCCCTCTACATTTATTTTTTTATTTACCCTTATATCTTTATCTTTAAGCTCAACTAAATTTTTATTTGTATTCTCTGCCTTTCTCATTTGCTCACTATAAGAATTTACAGCCTTTTCTATCATATTATCATAAGCTCTAAAATTCTTTAAAAAACTTATTGAAAAGTATATTCCAAATAAATTTAAAAGCAAAAAACCAAAGCTTAATACTTTTATATCAACTCTTATTAAAAGAGTAAGAAATGATATAAGAAAAACAAAAAATAAAACCAAAATAATTTTTACAAAAGGATTTTTAATAAATTCTTCTTTTCTATCTCCATTTATCCTTGTCCAAAAGGCTGTCATATTTATGATAAAAAAGTAAAGACCTAAGCTGTATAAAAAAGTATAGACTGGATTAATACCTGCAAGTAATAAGGATACTATACAAAAGGCAAGACTTCTACCTATAAAGCATAAAAATGGCTCAAAAAATGTAAAAATCATAGCCAAGTCCTTAGGATAATAATTAAAATTTTTACTTAAATCATTAAACTTATAACCATTATCCAAGATATTGTTTCCTAAAAGATTAAAGGCAATATATACGACAAAGGGAAGACAAGTAAAAAGGAGTTCTTTACCACTTTTAGGAAAAGAACTTAAAATAGATATTCCTAAATCACTTCCAATATCACCTATAAGTTTTACCCAAACACCACTTACAGCTATTACAAAAATAAAACTTAAAAAAGATTTTATAATTTGCCAAATAATTGAAAAAATCGGTATAAAGGTATGCATTATCTGTTTGAAATCATAAAAATAATACTTATCACCTAAGTATTTACCCATCAATGGGATTTTTCTAATCCCATAGATAAGGCCATTGAAGACCTCACTTACCTTAATCCTTTCACTTGTTAAAAATAAACTAAGATAATGATTCATACTCATCCTCCAAATCTTTAAAGTTTTTATCTAGCACTTTTATACTATCATCAGATGTAGTTAAAAGAGTAATTATCTTATCTTCAAAGTCTTTATCATTTTTGATAGATTCGTCAACCTTTTGAAGATTTTTATTATGTAGTAGAACTATGTTATCACAAATATCTTTGGCAAGTTGTAGGATATGAGTTGAAAAAATTATTATATGCTCTTTATGGATTTTTCTTATAATCTTTTTCATCTCAAATTGAACTACTACATCAAGGCTTGTAAGCGGTTCATCCATAAGAATAACCTTTGGCCTGAGTATTAAAAACATAAGCATTTGAAGTTTATTTTTCATTCCAGTCGAATAACCTTGGATAAGTATATCTATATCATTTATATCAAAATCTACGATCTTAAAATAATCTTCTATAGGTTTTTTATCCTTTATCCTATCCTTATTGGCTTCTATAAAAAACTTAATGAACTCTCTTCCTGTAAGAAATTTGGGAAGATTTGGTTCTGCCACCATGAAAAATACATCTTTGAAGTTTATCTCATTTTTCACCCCATCCTCTTCTAAGAAAACTTTTCCTTTGTCTTTTTTTATCTGTTCACTTATAAGAGAAAAAAGCGTTGTCTTACCTGAGCCATTTCTTCCTAGAAGTGCATAGACTATACCTTCTTCAAATACATAATCTACATTTTCTAAAACCTCCTTTTTGCCAAACGATTTGGATAAGCTTTCTATAATTAACTTCATATATCCTCCTTTTTTACAAATATAGCATAAAAATCAAATATAGAAAACTGCTATAAAGCTAAAGCCTTATAGCAGCAAACTAAAACTATGCTATTTGTCCACCAGTAACTTCTAAGTCATCACCATCATGATTTACTATAGCTCTAATTGCAGCATTTAGTCCCTTGACTATATCATCAAGGTTCATAGAAGCTGTATTTGGCTTATCTAAAACTTGATTTGGTAAAAATGGTACGTGGATGAACCCCGCTTTAATATTTCCATATTTTTCAGCCAAGTAAAGTGCTTGATACATTATATGGTTACAAACAAAGGTCCCAGCGCTATTTGAAATAGAGGCTGGAATATTTTCTTTTTTAATTTCTTCAACCATAGCCTTTATAGGAATTGATGCAAAGTAAGCATTTTTACCATCTTCTCTAATTTTGACATCTATAGGTTGATTTCCTTCATTATCTTCTATTCTTGCATCATCTTGGTTTATAGCTACTCTTTCAACAGTTAAATCGTACCTTCCACCAGCTTGACCTACACAAAGAATAACATCTGGTTTAACTTCTTTTAATTTTTCTTCAAGCACATCTGCTGATTTGTGAAATACTGTTGGTATTTCAAGTTTTATAACTTCTACACCCTCTATATTTTCATCAATTCTTTTAACCGACTCAATAGCAGGATTAGTAGTTTCTCCACCAAAAGGATCAAATCCTGTTACTAATATCTTCATAATATCCCCTCTCTTTCTTATTATATAATTACCCAAAGATTTTAATATTAAATATAATATTTTAAAAAGCTTATATGCTTAATTTTCTTCTGTTTTATTTGATTTTATCCAAACACATACTTTATTTTTATAAACTAATGATTTTAAAGACTATATTCTATCTTTATAATTTCATCATTATAAAAATTAAGACTTATTCAATGTTAAAAAACTTATTTATATCATCAAAAACATCTATGTTATTTTCTTCATTTAAAACTTCATGCTTCATTTTGTCATATATTTTATAGTCTATATTTTCATATCCTAATGATTTTAAAATACCAAGGCTTCTTTTTATTCCTTCTTCTCCTCCTGTCACATCATCATCTATTCCATTTAAAGAAAGGATTTGGAGTTTCTTATTTCTAAGTTTATATTTTTTCTTTTCATTTAGTCCTTTTACAAGGGAAAACAAAGAAACATTACTTTTTGCAAGAAATCCATTAAGCCTCATTGGATCATTTTCCTTTATCCTTATATTTTCTTTATTATAAGATATCCAAGATGAATCTTTTGAAGTGATTCCTGATAGTTTATCTAAAAGCTTTGACCTTCTTTTCTCTCCTAGATAAAAAGAGATTATATTTCCCAAAAATACACCTATACTAGCTATTGGAATATAAGAAACAGTTCCTGTAAGAACTAATTTATCTATAGTTTGATCATTCTCTTTCAAATAATTTCTTGCAATTAAGGAACCCATGGAATGACCAAGCATATAAATTTTTTTGTCCTTATGAAGCATCCTTATATACTTATTTACAATTACCTGGTCATCTATAAGCTCATGATAGTCTCTTATAAAGCCTGAAGGATGATTTTCTGAAATACTTTTCCCATGTCCCCTGTTATCAGCTATAACTACAGCATATCCCTTATCATTTAGGTATTTTGCAAATTCTAAATAATTTAAAGAATGTTCTAGCATTCCATGGATTATCTGAACTACAGCTTTGGGCTTTTCTAAATCAAATAAATTTACATATAAATCGAATCCATCGCTATTAGTTAAAATTATTTTTTTCCTATCCTTAAGGTTTTTTTCCTCTTTTATAAAAAACCTAGATCCATTTTTTAAATCTTTATAATTTTTATACTTAAAGGCATAAAAGATTTGAGGTAGAAGGATAAAAAATAATAAAACAATTATATATTTCATCTTCCAATCTCCCTTACATTAAAGGCAGTATTTCCCCTACCAAAATCTTTTGTCTCAAACTCAACCTTAGTATCTTTTTTTATAGTCCTGTAAGAGTCATCAGATATAATTTCAGAATAATGAAAGAAATAATCTTCTCCACCATCTGTTTCAATAAAACCATATCCTCTTTTATTGTCAAAAAATTTAACCCTACCTTCTTTCATTTTTATCCTTTCTAGCAGAAAATAAAATCCTTAAGCTATAATCCTTGACTTGGGCAAATGTGTCCTCATCTAATATTTTTATATCAGTGAAGTTATTGTTTTTAAGTAAGGCTTTCATAAAATCTATTGAATAGTATCTTTCTATTTGATTTTCTACAATTCTTTTGTATGAACCATCATTATTTTTTATAAAAAAATTAAGTTCCATATCAATTATGTCGCCTTCTTTTATATTATCCCGAGTGTAGAATATATCTTCATATTCATATACAAATGAGTTCGACCCGAAAACTTGATCCATTTTATAGGCTGAATTTATATCAAAGACTAAAAGTCCACCTTCTTTTAAATTCTTATAAGAATTTTTAAATAATTTTCTCAACTCATCTTCATCAGTAACATAGTTTATAGAATCAAGAAGGATTACTATTAAATCATACGAATTTTCATTTAAAAAATCTACCATATTGTAATTATATAAGCTTACATTATCTTCTTGATGTTTTTTAGAAAAAACCTCAAGCATAGACTGAGATAAGTCAAGGGCATCTATATGGTCAAAATCATCAAAAAAGTATTGGGTTAGCATACCAGTGCCGCATGCTAACTCCAACATCTTAACTTTTTTTATCTTATATTCATCACATAGTCTTTTTATATTTTGGCTATACTTTTCATATTCCAAATCAAAAGATAGTTTATCATATATATAGGCAAAATCTTTATACATTACTTATATTCAATTACCTTATAAGACTCTTTTGTTTTTTCTAAAAGGTCTTGATATTTTTCAAGCTTTTCGCGTTCTTCATTTACTACTTTTTCTGGTGCTTTTGATACAAAACCTTGGTTGTTTAATTTTCCTTCTGCTCTTTTTATTTCAGATTCAATGTTTTTAATCTCATCTCTTAGTCTTTTTCTTTCCTTATCATAGTCTATAAGATTTTCTAAAGGAATATATATTTTAAAGTCATTAAAGATAAGATTTACTGCATCTTCTACTTCCTTATCTTCAGCTATTATAGATATTTCACCAGACTTAGAAAGATTAATAAATTGACCCTTTAAATCATCTAAGAAACTTCTTGTTTTCTCATCAGATGAATATATTACAAGATCTTGTCTAGTTTTTGAACCAAGATTTAAAGTTTGTCTTTGATTTCTTATTGATTTTATAGCTTCAATTGCTCCATCTACAATTCTTGCTTCATTATCAAAGTTAAAGTCATCACTAGCCTTTGGCCAATCTTCAACTATAAGCATATCCTTTTTATTTGGCAATTGCTTGTAGATTTCTTCTGTTATAAATGGCATAAAAGGATGAAGAAGGGCTATCATATCTTTTAGAACATATACTAAAACTTTTTTAACTGTGGACTTAGCCTTATCATCTTCTGAGTTTAGTCTTTCCTTGGCAAATTCTATATACCAATCACAAAACTCTTCCCATATAAAGTCTTCAATCCTACTTGCAGCAAGACCAATTTCATATTTATCTAGGTTTTTAGATACCTCTTCTATAACATTATTTAATCTTTTAAGTATCCACTTATCCTCAAGACTTAGGTCAAAATCTTTAAATTCTACATCGTCAGACTCATCTATATTCATTAAAACAAATCTTGTTGCATTCCAAAGTTTATTTGCAAAGTTTCTACTTGCAATAATTCTTTTTTCATCATAACGCATATCATTTCCTGGAGAATTCCCAGTTATTATTGTAAACCTTAGGGCATCTGCGCCATAGTTATTTACTACATCAATTGGATCAACTCCATTTCCAAGGGATTTTGACATCTTTCTACCTTGAGGATCTCTTATAAGACCTGTGAATAAAACATGGTCAAACGGAATCTTATCTGTATTATAAAGAGAAGAAAATACCATTCTTATAACCCAGAAAAAGATTATATCATAGCCAGTAACAAGAATATCTGTTGGGAAGTAGTATTTATAATCTTCTGTTTCATCAGGCCAACCTAAGGTTGCAAAAGGCCAAAGAGCTGATGAAAACCAAGTATCGAGGGTATCTTCTTCTTGGGTAACCTTCTTACCTTCTAGCATTCCATTTTCATCTGGATCATCTTCAGACACAATAATCTCTCCATCTTCAGTATAGAAAACTGGGAGTCTATGACCCCACCATAATTGTCTAGATATACACCAATCTCTGATATTTAAAAGCCAATTCATATAGGTCTTTCCTATAGATTCTGGAATTAAATTTAATTCACCATTTTTATAGACTTCTATTGCTTTTTTGGCAAGATCTTCCATCTTAACAAACCATTGTTTAGAAATCAATGGTTCTATAACAACCTTTGTCCTTTCACTATAACCTACAGCATGCTCTATAGTTTCAGTCTTAATTAAAAGATTTTCTTTTTCTAAATCTTCTATTATTAGCTCTCTTGCCTTATACCTATCAAGACCTGAATATTTACCATAGCCTTCTTTAATGTGGGCAGCCTCATCTATAACTACACATTGTCCCAACTTATGTCTTTTTCCAACTTCAAAGTCGTTAGGATCATGGGATGGAGTGATTTTTACACAACCTGTACCAAATTCCATATCTACATAGGAATCTTCAATTAAGGGAATCTTTCTTCCTACAAGAGGAAGTATTAAGTTTTTCCCAATTTTATCCTTAAATCTCTCATCTTCTGGATTAACTGCTACTGCCAAATCTCCAAACATGGTTTCAGGCCTTGTTGTAGCTATGGTTATATAATCATCACTATTTTCAAAGAAATATTTTATATACCATAAGTGTCCCTCTTGATCCTTATGATATACTTCTGCATCTGATAAAGCAGTTTTTGCTTCAGGGTCCCAGTTTACAATCCTATTTCCCCTATAGATTAGACCTTCATCATACATCTTTTTAAAGACACGTCTTACAGCTTTTGTAAGATTTTTATCCATAGTAAAGGAATCCCTATCCCAATCGCAAGAAACTCCTATCGTTCTTAATTGTTTTTTTATGGTTCCACCATATTCTTCGGTCCAATCCCAACATTCTTTTAAAAACTCATCACGACCAAGCTCATCCTTGCTCTTTCCTTCATTTCTTATTTTTTCAACAACCTTAGCCTCAGTTGAAATTGAGGCATGATCTGTTCCCGGTATCCAACAAGCTTCAAAACCTTGCATTCTCTTATATCTGATTATAATGTCTTGAATAGTATTATTTAAGGCATGACCTAGATGAAGTTTTCCAGTTATATTTGGTGGTGGCATAACTATAGTAAATGGTTTTTTATCCTTATTAACTTTTGACTTAAAATAGCCACCCTCTTCCCATTTTTTATAAATATCTTTCTCAAAATCTTTAGGTTCGTACTTTGTTTGCATAAAATCTCCTAACTAAAATAAATTAAAAAATGGTAACACATTCTCTAGGACGAGATTATCGCGTTACCACCTATATTCCTTTTATAAAAGGCTCTTATTTGCATATATGCATGCTACAATTAAACTATTTCAAACTAACCTTCATAGGTTTTTCTTAAAGACTTCCACCAACCGTCTTCTCTCTATAAAGATCCACCTACTACTCCTTTTTGTCAAAGTTTAGTATTTAATTCTTTAATCATTATATTTTACTTTAAAAAAATGTCAATATTCTTATATTATTCCTTTTTTTATACTTTTCTATGAATAAATAGAAAAAATACCATAAATATCGAATAAAAGGAAAAGATAAAATAAAAGCCTTTAAATATAAGCTTGTATAAATATATAAAAATAGAAAACGATTATTATGCTTGGATTTTTATAAAAAAATGCTATAATTATATTAGAATCTAATGTAAGGAGGTGGTAGCTTAATGAAGCTAAGTATAAATATTCTTTCAGATACTAGCGGATATGCAACTGAGCAAATTGTAAAAGTTTCTCTTAGTCAATTTGATGTTGATACTATTATAAATATATATCCTGATATAAGAGATATTGATTCTTTGAAAGATAACTTAGAATTTATAAGAAAGACTAATGAAAACTTTTTCATCTACCACTCATTTCAAGATTCACAGATGAATGTGTATATCAATAACTTTTGTGAGCTAAATAATATATCATATGTAGACATTACTGGATATTCTATAAGGAATTTATCAAAAAAACTCAAACTAAAACCTAAAAATAGGTACTCTAGCCAAAGTCTTTATGAGAGCATTCACTTTAAGACTATGAATGCTTTTGACTTTGCCATAAAATATGATGATGGTAAGGATTTTAGATCACTAAAAGCTTGTGATATAGCTATTATTGGAGTTTCTAGGTCATCTAAGACCCCCCTATCTATCTATCTTGCTAGTAAGGGTCTTAAGGTATGTAATATACCTATACTATTAAAGGCAAGCCTACCTAGAGAATTATTTGAAATAGATTCAAATAAGATTTTTGGTCTCACTATAGATGAGAATAGGTTAAAAAGTCTTAGGGAAGAAAGACTGAAAAGTTTAAATATCTTCAGTGAAAGTAAGTATTCAGATATTAATGAAATAAGAAAAGAACTTAAATATGCTAAAGATATTATGGATGACTTATCTTGTAAAATTATAGATGTTACAAATAAGTCAATAGAAGAAACTTCTGATATCATAGTTAATACGTTAAATGAATACGAAAGGGGAAAAAAATGACAGAAAAATACGTATACAATTTTAACGAGGGCGACAAATCAATGCGCTCATTACTTGGTGGTAAGGGCGCAAATCTAGCAGAAATGACAAATATGGGCATCAATGTACCATATGGTTTCACAGTTTCAACAGAAGCTTGTGCAAGATTTTATAAGGAAGATAAAAAGATTTGGGACAGTCTAAAAGATGAAATCACAAGGCATATCAAAGACCTTGAAGAACACAATAAGAAAACCTTTGGTTCTACCGAAGACCCATTATTAGTATCAGTAAGAAGTGGTGCTCCTGTTTCAATGCCAGGTATGATGGATACAATCTTAAACCTTGGTTTAAATGATGATGCAGTTATAGGCCTTAGCAAAAAAACAAATAACGAAAGATTTGCTTATGATTCTTATAGAAGATTTATACAAATGTTTGCAGACGTTGCTATGGGAATTGATAAAAATAATTTTGAAAAAGTACTTACAGCCAAGAAAAGAGCAAATGGTGTAAAAGAAGATACTGACCTTACAGCAGAAGATTTAAAAGAGGTTGTAGAAAAATACAAGTTAGTTTATAAAACTCTAAAAGGCGAAGACTTCCCACAAGATCCTAGAGAACAGCTTGATGCGTCAATAACTGCAGTATTTGCATCATGGAATAACGAAAGAGCAATCCTTTATAGAAAACTTAATGATATTGATGATTCTATGGGAACCGCAGTAAATGTTCAATCAATGGTATTTGGTAATATGGGTGATAATTCTGGTACAGGAGTAGCTTTCTCAAGAAATCCAGCTACAGGTGAAAACAAACTATTTGGTGAATACTTAATAAATGCTCAAGGTGAAGACGTAGTAGCAGGAGTTAGAACACCTAAAGAAATTGCCACCTTAAAGGAAGCTATGCCTGATGTCTACCAAGAATTCTATGACACAAGCGAAAAACTTGAACAACATTACAAAGATATGCAAGATATGGAATTTACTATACAAGATGGTAAATTATATCTACTCCAAACAAGAAATGGTAAAAGAACTGCTCAAGCTGCAGTAAAAGTTGCTGTAGATATGGTTCATGAAGGTCTACTCGATGAAAAAGAAGCAATTCTTAGGGTAAATCCTAAGGACTTAGATGGAATCCTTCACCCTACCCTATCTCAAAAAGCAATAGATGAAAATACCCCAATTGCAAAAGGTCTTGCAGCAAGTCCAGGAGCTGCTGTAGGTTATATTGCCTTTACAGCAAAAGAAGCTAAGGAAAGAGCTGCTAAGGGTGTTGATGTAATTCTTGTACGTGAAGAAACAAGCCCTGAAGACTTAGAAGGCATGGTATCAGCTACAGGAATACTAACTGCAAGGGGTGGTATGACAAGCCATGCTGCCGTAGTTGCAAGAGGTATGGGAAAATGTTGTGTATCTGGTGCCCATGATATAGAAGTTATAGAAGATGAAAGAGTTGTATTAGTTGACGGTAAAGAGTTGACAGATGAAAACATAATCTCTATAGATGGTTCTACAGGAAATATCTATCTAGGAGAGCTTGAAACACAAAATCCAAAACTTGAAGGTGACTTCGGTGAATTTATGGGTTGGGTTGATAAGTATCGTGATATGAAAGTTAGAACAAATGCCGATACACCAAATGATGCTAAACAAGCCCTCGAATTTGGAGCAGAGGGAATTGGTTTATGTAGGACAGAACATATGTTCTTTAAAGCTGATAGAATCTTCCAAGTAAGAAAGATGATTCTAGCTCACAATAAAGAAACTAGAAAAGAAGCCCTAGATAAAATTCTTCCAATGCAAGAAGATGACTTCTATAAAATCTACTCACTCATGGGTGAAAGACCAGTTACAGTAAGACTATTAGATCCACCTCTTCACGAATTCTTACCACGTGGACAAGAAGAGATAAGAACTCTAGCTGAAGACTTAAATATGGAAATAGCTCAAGTTAAGAAAAGGATATTAGACCTTGAAGAAGTAAACCCAATGCTTGGATTTAGAGGACTTAGACTTGGGGTAAGATACCCAGAAATCTCAAGAATGCAAGCAAGAGCTATAATTCAAGCTGCTTTACATTGTCATGAAGATGGAATTAAAGTTGTTCCAGAAATAATGATTCCACTTTCATCTGATGCAAAAGAACTTTCTTATGTAAAAGAAGAAGTAAAAGATGAAATTGAAAAAGTATTTGAAGAAAAAGGTAAAAAAATCGACTATCTACTAGGTACAATGATTGAAATCCCAAGAGCTGCCATAACAGCTGATGAAATTGGAGAAATAACTGACTTCTTCTCATTTGGTACAAATGACCTTACACAAATGACATTTGGACTTTCAAGAGATGATGCTGGTAAATTCTTAGACTTATACCTTGATAAGGACATCTTTGCAAAAGACCCATTCCAAGTACTAGATCAAAAGGGTGTTGGTTTCTTAGTAGAAACTGCAGTAGAAAAGGGCAAAAAAGCAAATCCTAACCTTCACTTAGGTATATGTGGAGAACATGGTGGAGAGCCAACTACAGTTAAATACCTATATGGAGTAGGACTTGACTATGTATCTTGTTCACCATTTAGAGTTCCTATAGCAAAACTTGCAGCAGCACAAGCAGCTATAGAAAATCCTAGGAAAAAATAATATAAAAAAGTAGATGAAAATCAATTTTCATCTACTTTTTATTACTCTCTAAAATTCATTATAAATTCATAAAAATTTTTATTATGTGATTTAAATCACTGACTTAACTCTCCCCTTCCTTATATAATTGACATATAAATAAAGAAACTATTTAAATTAACATAAATTATAGGAGGCTACAATGAAGGCATATGAAAATTTTAAGGGTCAGATTTGGAAAGACGAAATAAATGTTCGTAATTTTATCCAAGAAAATTACACCCCCTACGAAGGTGATGAATCTTTTTTAGTAGGTATGAGTGAAAAAACTAAAAAACTTCACCATATAGTTGATGAAATGATTAAAAAAGAAGTCACTGAAAATTATAGAAATGCTGATACTACAAGATTTGCAACAATAGATGGATATGACGAAGGCTACATTGATAAAGAAAATGAAGTTATATTTGGTCTTCAGACAGATGAAGCTCTTAAAAGAATTGTAAATCCATATGGTGGATATAGGATGGTTGAACAAGCACTAGATGCTTATGGTCAAAGTATGGATAAAACTTTAGAAAAAACTTTTAAAGAATTCAGAAAAACTCACAACCAAGGTGTGTTTGATGCTTATACGAAGCAAATTAGAAAGGCTCGTTCAGTAGGACTTTTAACAGGTCTTCCAGATGCCTATGGACGTGGTAGAATAATCGGTGATTATAGAAGAGTAGCTCTATATGGTATGGATAGACTAATTGAAGAAAAGATAAAAGACTTAGATAGACTTCCTATAAGTGAAGAAGATATAGAAGCTTCCATTAGACTTAGGGAAGAAGTTTCTGAACAAATTAGGGCTTTAGGTAAAATTATCAATATGGCAGATAAGTATGGTTTTGATATAAGAAGACCAGCTGAGAATGCAAAAGAGGCTGTTCAATGGCTATATTTTGGATATCTTGCTGCAGTTAAAGAAAATAATGGTGCTGCAATGAGCCTTGGCAGAAATACTACATTCATAGACTGTTATATCCAAAGAGATATGAAAAAAGGACTAATTGATGAAAAGATAGCTCAAGAATTAATAGATCAACTTGTTATTAAACTAAGACTTGTAAGACACTTAAGAACACCTGAATATGATGAAGTGTTTGGTGGAGACCCAACTTGGGTTACAGAATCAATCGGTGGTATGGGACTAGATGGGAGAAGTCTTGTTACAAAAACAGCCTTCCGCTTCCTTCACACCCTTACAAATCTTGGTCCATCTCCTGAACCAAATATGACTGTACTTTGGGCAAAAGATTTACCAAAAGCTTGGAAAAATTACTGTTCAAAAATGTCAATTAATACAGATTCAATCCAATATGAAAATGATGATTTGATGAGAAATATGTATGGTGATGACTATGCTATAGCATGCTGTGTATCTGCTATGGAAGTTGGAAAAGAAATGCAATTTTTCGGAGCACGTGCAAATCTAGCTAAATCACTCCTCTACTCTATAAATGGTTCAATTGATGAAAAGAAGAGAAATAAGGATGGATCATTTATAAAAGTATTTGATGATGTAGAAAAAATTGAAGATGATTACCTTGACTATGATAAGGTAATGAAAAACTACAAGAAAGTTTTAGCGGAAGTTGCTAAAATGTATATAAAAGCTTTAAATACTATTCACTTCATGCATGATAAGTACGCATATGAAGCTGGACAAATGGGTCTTTTAGATACAAAAGTCAAGATAAATATGGCGTGTGGAGTTGCGGGTCTTTCAATTGCTGCTGACTCACTTTCAGCCATAAAATATGCTAAAGTTAAGCCAATAAGAGATAAAGATGGTATAGCGGTTGACTTTGAGACTTTTGGGGACTTCCCTAAGTATGGAAATGATGATTCAAGAGTTGATGATATTGCTGTAGAAATTTTATCCTATTTCTCAGATGAACTTAAAAAACACCCAACATATAAAAACGCCCACCATACCCTATCTGCCCTTACAATCACTTCAAATGTAATGTATGGTAAAAAAACTGGTTCCACACCAGATGGAAGAAAAGTTGGTGAACCATTTGCCCCAGGTGCAAACCCAATGCACGGACGTGATGAAAATGGTGCACTTGCATCTCTTAATTCTGTAGCTAAACTTCCATATGAGTGTGTTTGTGAAGATGGCATTTCAAATACTTTTACTATAGTTCCAGATGCCTTAGGTAAAGAAAATAAACAAAGAGTAGAAAATCTTGTAAATATAATGGATGGCTACTTTGGACAAGATGCCTTTCATTTAAATGTAAATGTCCTTCAAAGAGAAAAATTGATGGATGCTTACAATAATCCGGAAAAATATCCAAACTTGACTATTAGGGTTTCAGGATATGCTGTAAGATTTAATAGGTTAACAAATGAGCAAAAAAGAGAAGTTCTTCAAAGGACATTCCACGATATAGCTTAAATATATTAAAATAAAAGATAAGGAGAGGACAATATGCTAAGATTACATTCTATAGAGACTATGGGACTTGTTGATGGACCAGGAATTAGAACTATATTTTTCTTACAAGGTTGTCCTCTTCACTGTATTTACTGTCATAATCCTGACATCCAAAATACACTAAAGGGTAAAGAAGTAAGTGTAGACTATCTTGTAGAAAAAGCAAAAAGAATGAAGCCTTATTTCAAAAATGGTGGCGGTGTAACTATTTCAGGTGGAGAACCTCTTATTCACGGAAAAGACTTAATCAAATTGATAGATAGTCTACATAAAGAAAATATCCATGTATGTCTTGATACATCAGGAATTGGAAATAGTAATTACTACGAAGAAATAATAGATAAAGTCGACCTTATACTTTTAGATATAAAACACTATAACATCCTAGGTTTCAAGGAAATGGTTGGATTTTCAAATGATAAGCTTTTAAAATTTATAGACTATATAAAAAACTCCTTTACCCCTATTTGGATAAGACATGTCATGGTCCCAGGCTTTACTGATAGCAAAGAAGATATGGAAAACCTTGTCAAATTCATTCATCCAATAAGTAAAAATATAGAGAAAATTGAAATTCTACCCTACCACACCCTAGGAATAAAAAAATATGAGGAAATCGGAAAAGACTATAAACTAAAAGGTGTTGAAGCAATGGATAAGAAAAAAGCTAAGTCACTTGAATCTTACGCTAACTCTTTGCTAGAATTGTATAGAAAGGAAAGCGTAAAAGAAAAAACGCAAAAGTGATAAAATGAGCCTTGATTATGGAAAAATTGACTTATTTAATTTTTTGACAAAAAAAGAACTTGATAGACTTTCTAAAGATGTTAAAATAAAAGAATATAAAAAAGGAGAAACTGTTTTCTCTCCTGGAGATAAGCCAGAAAAAATGTTTGTAATATATGAAGGTTTTATAAAAATATTTATGCTAATATCAGATGGACGCGAACAAATTCTATATATTTATGGCAAAGGTGAATTTGTTGGAGGACACAACATGTTGAAAAACGAAGATTATATATATCATGGTCTTGCTACAAGTGATGTCAAGATAATTGAGCTTGATAAATATGACTTTAGTGTACTTATAAACAACAAGATTTTTCTTAGAAGACTTATAGACCAATCTTATAAGAGAATAAGAAAAAGTGAAAAACTCATAGATAGACTTATTGTAATAAATGCTGATATGAAAGTTGCAAAGCTATTAATTGATTTAATTGGAATCTATGGAAAGATTAAAGCTAATGGAACTATTCTACTTGATACAAATATAACGCGCCAAGAGCTTGCTTCATACGCAGGTATATCAAGAGAAACCATGTCTAGAAAATTATCTTACCTTGAGGATATGGGAATCATAGATTTAGAAGATAAGGGAAAAATCCTTATAAAAAATATGAAAGAATTAAGAAAGTTTACTCTTTAATAAGAGGGTCGGGTCTGTAAATAGTTTTATGTATCAACCTGACTCCTGATAAAAGGGTAAGGGTTGATACAATTTTTTATGTATCAATCTCTGTCCATTCCTATAGGATGGAGCTTATTTTAATTTTATAC
Organism: Anaerococcus porci; assembly: GCF_009696575.1. Taxonomy (GTDB): domain Bacteria; phylum Bacillota; class Clostridia; order Tissierellales; family Peptoniphilaceae; genus Anaerococcus; species Anaerococcus porci. The sequence goes on from NZ_VULQ01000008.1 coordinate 104,139, forward strand.
GAACTGAATAAACTGTCAAATTTTCATGAAAATTTCCAGCTGATTTTATAGTTTTTTTACCTGTTTTTAAAACCTCCCTTCAAAAAATATTGATAATTGGGATAAGATTTGATCCCAGCCACGAATTCTACTTGTCCATTTGCTTGAGGCATATACCATTGCAAGGTACAAGCTTTTTTGTAGTGCGTAGTCATTTGGAAATATTGTTTTATTTTTGGTTACTTTTCTCAGTTGTCTATTGAAGTTTTCCATCACGTTTGTTGTATATATTAGTTTTCTTATTCCTTCTGGGTATTTGAAATATGTGAGAAGTTTAAGTCCAGTTATTTTTCCAAGAGCTTACACACATTGGGTATTTTTTATCCCATTTTTCTTCAAATATTCCTAGGTTTGTTAAAGCTAGTTCTTCTGTTGGTGCCTTGTATACTGCTTTTAAGTCTTTCATTAATTCTTTTATATCTTTGTAGGATACATATTTTGTTGAGTTTCTTATTTGGTGGATTATGCATTTTTGGATTTCGGCTTTTGGGTATACTGCTTCTATGGCTTGGCTAAATCCTGGAAGGTTGTCTGTTGAGAATATTAATACATCTTCTATCCCTCTTTCTTTTAGCTGATTTAATACTAAGAGCCAATATTTGCTTGATTCGTTTTCTCCTACCCACATTCTTAGTATTCCTTTAAAGCCTTCTAGATTGTAGCCTAGGGCTATATATACTGCTTTTTTGACTACTATGTTGTTTTCTCTTACGTGATAGTGTATGGCGTCTAAGAAGACCATAGGATAGATTTTTTCTAGTGGTTTATTTTGCCACTCTTCTATGGTTGGTAGTATTTTATTGGTTATTTTACTTACCATTATTTCTGATATTCCAAAACCATAGATATCTTTGATGTGACCTGATATGTCTCTTGTTGTCATTCCTTTGGCATACATTGATCTTATCTGATTTTCTATGTTTGATATGTCTTTTTCGTATTTTTTTAATGATTGTGGTTCAAGTGTTCCTTCTCTATCTCTTGGTATGTTTAATTCTATGTTTCCGTAAGATGATCTAACTGTTTTTTTACTTGCTCCATTTCTTGTATTTATGGAAAGTGGTTTTTCACCATATTCATAGTCTAAATGCTTATCTAATTCTGCTTTTAAAAGCTCTTGTATTGTATCGCCTAAAAGATCTTTTAGTGCTTCTTAAATATCTTGTGCACTTTGAGGCTGATATTCTTCAATTAACATCTTAGATATTTTGTTTAACTTTGTTTCTGTTTTTTTCTTGGCATAAAAATTCCTCCTGGTTAGTTTTTCTTTACCCTAATCAGGAGGTTTCTATACACAAAACTTTACACAGTCTC
>NZ_VULQ01000009.1 GCF_009696575.1 Anaerococcus porci
AGTTCGTATAAAATTAAGATAAGCTCCATTCCTATAGGAATGGACAGATATTGATACATAAAAAATTGTATCAACCCTTACCCATTGATCAGGATTTAGGTTGATACACAAAACTATTTACAGACCCATCAACCCTTACCCATTGATCAGGATTTAGGTTGATACACAAAACTATTTACAGACCCCAGGGTCTTGTTAGATATATTATTTTGAATAGCAAAAAGGCTATGAGTTTGAATGCTCATAGCCTTTTATTTTTCGACCTAAAGTTTCCTTATTAAGTTAATTAAGTTTTCATTCTAATCCCTAATTCAGACAGCCTTTCTAGGAGTCTTTATTAAGGTCTTAACCAATCTGGAAGTGTCTCTTGATTTTCTTCATTTTTCTCACTATTTTCTTTGTCTTTAGGCTTTATTTCCTTATATTCATCAAGACTTGATGAATCCAAGGTGAACTTGAAGTCAATTTTTTCTTCTTTTCCTTTTCTAATAACAGAAATATTCGCACTATCTCCAACCCTATAGTTAAGTAAAATTTTCTTAAGTGATGACATATCCTTAACTTTTTTATCATCTATAGCAGTTATAATATCACCCTTTTGGAAATAATCACTGGCGTTATCGGAAACTGATTGAATATATACACCTTCACTTCTCCCAACCTTTTTCTCATCAATATTGTTGGATTTAAGTAAAAGGTCAAGATTTATACCAGTTATACCAAGATATACTGAGTTAAATTTACCAGTTTTCGAAATCTCATCTATAACAGTTTTTGCAAGATTAACAGGAATAGCAAAACCTATACCATCAGAATTACCTGCCTTTGCTGTATTTATTCCTATAAGTTCACCCTTATTGTTTAAAAGTGCACCACCTGAATTTCCTGAATTAATAGCTGCATCGGTTTGCATCAATCCATCCATTTGGGCTCCATTTTGGAATGATACTGTTCTATTTAAACCTGATATTATGCCACTTGTAACTGTAGATTGGAGTTCAAGTCCTAGAGGATTTCCTATAGCAACTGACCTATCTCCTACCTTAACCTTATCACTATCTCCTAAGGCAATAGCCGGAAGATTATTCTCTTCAACTTTTATAACAGCAAGATCAAGTGTGGTGTCATTCCAAATAAGCTTAGCTGGAAGAGTCTTATTGTTTGATAATAATACATTTATCTCACCAGCGTCGCCATCATCTACAACATGAGAATTAGTTAAAATATAACCATCTTTAGTTACTATGGAACCTGAGCCTACTCCTTCAACATAACCTGTTTGAGGACCAAAAATAGTATTTTGTGTAGCCTTAGTCTTGGTTGTAATACCTACAACAGAATTTATAGATTTCTCGACTACTGCTCTTTCCATAGTCATATCATCACTAGGTGATATATTTACAACACTTTCTTTTTCATTGCTATTATTACTCTTTATGGTATTATTGGAATTTTTAATAGAGCTACCTAAGAGTGTAAAAACTAAAAATCCACCCAAAATAGCTCCTATAAGGCCTGATAAAAAATTAGAAAATCCACCAGAACCATTATATCTTTTTCTCATATTTCCTCCTTGTATTTAATTAAACTTTTATTATATTATGTTACAGAAAAATGTAAATAATATGTTATAATATAAATCCATATTTAAAATTATATATAAATAAATATAATCATATCAGTATTATATTAGTTTTATACCTATTTTCAAGTTCTACTTATTTTTTTAGTAACTAGATATTTTAAACAAGGCATCATATAATAAATAAAAAATTATAAACAAAAATAAGAAACTGAATTTAAATGATATTATCGAGTTTTTATTCTAAATATCTAAATGATTGTAAATATGTCTATGGCTTAATTTCATATATAATTTAGTGATATTAACATTCCAACATATTGATTAGGTTAAGATAATTTGCATATCTAGAATTCATTGAAAAATATTTATAATTTTATATTTTACAAATAAAAGCATCGACAAAACCAATAATTAGTAATTGTCGATGCTCTAAGTAACTGCCATAAGCAAGATTCTTATACTATTTTATCTTATCTTATTTTGAATAGTCGTAGAATCCTTTACCAGTTTTTCTACCTAAATCTCCAGCCCTTACCATTTGTCTTAATAATGGACTTGGACGATATTTGCTATCACCAAATTCATTAAATAATACTTCCATTATAGCAAGACATGTATCAAGTCCTATAAGATCGGCTAAAGCTAAAGGTCCCATTGGATGATTTGCTCCAAGTTGCATTCCCTTATCAATGTCTTCTACACTTGCAAGACCATCATATAAAACTCCAATTCCCTCATTAATCATTGGAATAAGAAGTCTGTTTACAACAAATCCTGGTCCTTCTTTAACTTCAATAGGTTGTTTACCTAGTTCTTCTGCTAATTTAAAGATTTTTTCATTTGTATCATCACTTGTATGGAGTCCTCTAATAACTTCAACAAGCTTCATCACTGGTACTGGATTAAAGAAGTGCATTCCAATGACATTTTCAGGTCTATTTGTAGATGCTGCTATATCTGTAATTGATAAAGATGATGTATTAGATGCAAGAATTGCTCCTTCTTTTACTACTTCATCTAATTCTTTAAAAATATCTTTTTTAAGACTTGGGTTTTCTGTAGCTGCTTCGATAACTACATCACATTCAGCTAAGTCTTTGATATCTGTTGTATAACTGATGTTTTTTAAAGCTTTTTCTTTTTCATCTTCGCTCATTCTTTCTTTAGAAACTTGTTTGCTATAGTCTTTTTCGATTCTAGCTTTTGCCTTTTCTAAGAATTCATCTTTGATATCTCTTACTACAACCTCATGGAATTTGGCACATACTTCAACAATGCCGCCTCCCATAATTCCTGAACCAATTACTCCGATTTTCATATTTGCTCCTTTTTTTAATTAAAGTTTCGATTTGTTTGTTAAATTAATAACTTATATTATTATTATAACATGACTTTATTATTTTGACAAGGTATATTGATTTTTTTTTAACTATTTGTTAGATTTTCTCCAAATCTTCATTTTTTCAGCTTCTTTTATAAGTTCATCTCTTACATCTGGGTGGGCAATTGATATCAATTTTTCAGTTCTTTCCCATAAAGATTGTCCTTTAAGATTAACTATACCATATTCTGTAGCAACATAATGTGTATTTGCTCTTGTCCCTGTAGGTTGTGTTCCCAATTTTAAGGTTGGTACTATGTTTGAATGTCTCTTACCTTCCTTATCTACTCTTGATGAAAGAAGTGTTACAAATGATTTACCTCCCTTAGAATTATATGCCCCAAGCATAAAATCTAAAGCTCCACCTGAGCCTGAGATATGTTTAGTTCCAGAACTTTCAGCTGAAACCATACCATTAAGATCAATTTCTAGAGCTGAATTTATTGACATAAAATTATCTAAAGCAGATATTTGTTTCATTCCATTACAGTAATCAACTGGGGCTGCCATTAATTCTTCATTATTGTCTATATAATCATATAATTCTTGGCTACCTGCAGCAAAGGCATAAACTTGCCTACCCCTATCGATGTTTTTCTTATTACCTGTTATAATTCCAGCTTTTGATAATTCAACAAAACTATCTACATACATTTCAGTATGTACTCCTAAATCTTTAAGATCAGACTTAGCTATTTCATTTCCTATAGCTGTTGGAAGACCTCCTATACCAATTTGAAGTGTTGCTCCATCCACTAATTCATCTACTACAAATTTTGCAACCTTTTTATCAAGTTCATTAGGTGTTGGTTGAGGTATTGTTTTCATAGCTGGGTTTGAGCCTTCTATTATATAATCAACATCTTTTATATTTATATAATTTTCAAAACCACCTAGTCCTCTTGGTACATTTTTATTTACTTCAACTATGACTACATCTGAGTTTTCTATAGCTGCATGTAAATGTGATGCTGAAATACCAAAGTTGAAATTTCCATGATCATCTATTGGTGTTGCTTGAGTTATAAAGACATTTGATTTTCTTATAGATGTTCTATAATAATTTGGAAGTTCTGAGTATTTTATTGGTGCATAAAAAGCACGTCCTGCATTTACTAATTTTCTTAAAATACCAAGTGAATGCCATGAATTATAAACAAAGTGTTCATTGTTTGGATCAGCATCAAATATTTTGAACTGTTCGAGTTCTACTCCTGCTCTGACAACGATATCATTTAGATTTGTAATTTCCTTTGCAAAGGCTTCATCAAAATCATGTGGTGTAATAACACCCCAAGAATAATCTACAACATCCCCATCCTTAACAAGCTTAGCAGCGTCTTCAGCACTAATTAGCTTTTCTTTATATTGTTTACTAAAATCCATCTTACTCCTCCTAATCTTAATAAAATTTAAGGATGAGATTGATCTCATCCTTAATCATTTGAGATACCCTTAAAGATATACCCATTATTGAAAAAAATATTTAATTATTTATTGAGCTTTTCTTTTATTAATTGCTTCTGTAAGTTTTGGAACTACTTCGAATAAATCCCCTACTATACCATAATCAGCTCTTGCAAAAATAGGAGCTTCTGGGTCTTTATTAATAGCAATTACAGTATCAGCAGCATTAATTCCAGCCAAGTGTTGGATAGCTCCAGATATACCTACAGCTATATATATTCTAGGTCCTACAGTTTTACCTGATTGTCCTACTTGGTGAGAGTGTGAAATCCAACCAGCATCTACTGCAGCACGGCTTGAGCCAACTGTACCACCTAATGCATCAGCTAAGTCTTTGATTATTGAGAAATTTTTAGGATCTCCTAATCCACGACCTCCAGAAACTATAAATTCAGCTCCTACTAAGTCTACTTCTTCTCCTTCTTCTCTAGGAATAAAATCAAGTATTTTAGTTCTTACTTCCCCATCAAATGTTATATCTTCATCTATAATATCAATTTCATCTTTTGCACCAACAGCCTCTTTTTTAAATACTCCTGGTCTTACTGTACCCATTTGTGGTCTATGTTCAGGACATAAAATCATAGCCATAAGGTTACCACCAAAGGCAGGTCTTGTCCATCTTACATCCTTTGTTTCTGTATCTATATCAAGTTCTGTACAGTCTGCTGTAAGACCTGTATGAAGTCTTGCTGCTATTCTTGGTCCTAAATCTCTTCCTAGGTTTGTAGCTCCAATTAAAATAATATTAGGATTATGTTTTTTAACTAATTTTTCAATTGCATCTGTGTAAACTTCTGTATTATAATCTTTATAAACTTCATTATCAATTGTGATAATTCCGTCTACACCATATTCTTTAACTTCTTCTTTTGCCTTATCAACACCAGAACCAATTATAACTGCATAAAGTTTTTCGCCTATAGCATCAGCCATTCTTCTTCCTGGATTCATAAGTTCAAGGCCTACATTTACAGCCTTTCCTTCTTGATTTGTTTCAACAATTACCCAAAGATTTTTGTTATCTGACATTTCTAAATCCTCCTAAATAAGTTTTGCATCTGCAAGAGCATTTACTAACTTATCTACAGAATCACTAGCATTTTCTTCATTGAAGATTTCTCCTGCTTTATTTTGTTCAGGTGTATAAGATTTCTTAACTCTTGTTGGTGAACCATTAAGACCTATTGCTGTTTCATCAATATTTTCTTTAAGATCTTCAAAAGTAATTTCTTCTATTGTAGCTTTTTTAGCCTTCATTTTGTTTTTGATTTTAGGATATCTAAGCTCTTCATCTCCGTATTTAGTAAATGTTACTAAAGCTGGCATTTTGACTTGAAGATTTCTTGCTCCACCTTCAACTTCTTGTAAAACTTTAATACCTTCGTCATTAACTTCTGCAGTATAGCCATAAGTTACTTGTGGAAGATCTAAATGTTCAGCAATTTCAGGTCCTACTTGAGCTGTATCACCATCTATGGCTTGGAGACCACAGAAGATTAAATCATAGTCACCTTCTCTTTTAGCTACTTCCTTTAAAGCTTCAGATATAATATAACTTGTAGCAAGTGTATCAGAGCCACCAAATTTTCTATCTGTAACTAAGTAAGCCTTATCAGCCCCAACAGCTAATGTATCTCTTAACATTGATTCTGCTTGATTAGGTCCCATAGATACAACAACTATCTTAACATTTTCAGGATCTTTATCCTTTATTCTCAATGCTTGTTCTAGTGCAAAAGCATCATAAGTATTTAGAATACTTGGCACACCCTTTCTAATTAATGTGTTAGTTTCAGGATTAATTTTTATCTCATTAGTATCTGGAACTTGTTTAGCACATACAAAAATATTCATTTCATTCCCCCTAATTTAAAATTCAGTGTAATCTATTATCTTAAAAGTGCTCCTGATACTACCATCAGCATAACTTCTGAAGTACCTTCATAGATTTCTGTAATTTTGGCATCTCTCATCATTCTTTCAACATCATATTCCTTGATATATCCATATCCACCAAGAATTTGAACTGCTCTATTAGCTACAAATGATGCTGTTCTAGATGCTTTAAGTTTTGCTGCAGCAGCTGCTACTGTATAGCTTTCTCCAGCATCTTTTAACTTAGCTGCATTATAAACTAAGTTTCTTGCTGCTTCTATTTCAATAGCCATTTCAGCTAATTTAAATTGTGTATTTTGGAATTTTGCTAAAGGACGTCCAAATTGTTCTCTTTCTTTAGAATATTGAACAGCTTTTTCTAAAGCACCTTCTGCTATTCCTAAAGCTTGAGCTGCTATACCAATTCTTCCACCATCAAGAGTAGCCATAGCTATCTTAAATCCTTTACCAAGCTCTCCTAGTAAATTTTCTTTTGGTATTCTGCAATCTTGAAAGATTAATTCCCTTGTAGATGAACCATTGATTCCCATTTTGTTTTCTAAAGTACCAAAGTCAAATCCCTTTGTTCCTTTTTCAACTATGAACGCAGAAATTCCTCTAGTTCCTTGTTCCTTATCTGTCATAGCAAATATTACATAAACATCGGCATATCCACCATTTGTTATAAATATTTTTGTTCCATTTAATACATATTCATCACCATCAAGCTTTGCAACTGTTTGTTGTCCTGATGCATCAGTACCTGCATTAGGTTCTGTAAGACCAAATGCACCTAATTTTTCTCCACTTGCAAGTGGTGCAAGATATTTTTTCTTTTGTTCATCATTTGCAAATTTATTAATGCAATCTGCACATAATGATGTGTGAGCAGAAAGGATTACACCTGTTGAAGCACAATATTTTGAAATTTCTTCAACTGCTAATATATATGTAAGTGTATCTGCACCTTGTCCACCATATTCTTCATCGAATGGTATACCAAAGAAACCTAATTCTTGCATTTTTTTAATGGTTTCTTCTGGAAACATATGTTCTTCGTCAACTTTTTGTGCTAATGGTTTTACTTCTGCTTCAGCGAAGCTATGAAACATCTCTCTCATTTCTTCATATTCTTCTGATAATTTATACATGTTTTCTCCTAAATAATTTTCCTTATTTTGCGTTCAGTATCAAGAAAGCAATCTCTAGAAACATTTTAATACTCATGTTATTATATTAACAATCGTAACCAAGCTTGTCAAGTCTAAAAGCTAAAATTTTATCAAGTTTTTTAGAAATGACTTGAATTTACTGTATTTTTTTTAACTAACATTACGTCATAGATAGCTAAATCCAAAACCCAATTCATTATTATGATATCATAAATACCTTATCAGTCAAATTATTATCAAATATATAAAAATCAATCTGAAAATGTTTTATATATTATTTTATTATTTGCTATTATTTTATTAGATTACTTTAGAGTTTTCTAAAAATTTTACCTTTTATAATTAAGAAAAATAACATTGTTTATCTATATTTGCCCATGTAATATATTTCTTTATTTTCCTAACATTTAGTACAATTATGTAAAAACTTTAATTTTATTTTATCAAGTGTTATAATCAGTATACAAAATTTACATATCTATATTAGGTAGGAGGATTTATGGATTATAACAAAATCAATGACAATATTATTGAAAAAATTAAAAGTGCAGTCAAAGGAGCAGTTTATGTTGGAGATGAAGTTAACGAAGACTTCTTTCATGATGAGATGCCAATATATGGAGAAGGTATTCCCGAGTGTCTAGTTGATGCTACTTGCAAAGAGGATGTAGCAAATATTATGAAAATCTGTAATGAAGAAAAAATACCTGTCATTGCAAGAGGTGCTGGAACTGGTCTTACAGGAGCAGGCGTGGCAATTAAAAATGGCATCATGATTAATATGCAATCTATGAATAAAATTCTAGAATTTGATGAAGAAAATATGATTGTAAGGGTAGAACCAGGCGTTTTACTTAATGATTTAGCTAAAGCTTGTCTTGATAAGGGCTATCTTTATCCACCAGATCCAGGTGAAAAATTTGCTACCTTAGGTGGGAATGTTTCTTTGAATGCTGGAGGAATGCGTGCAGTAAAATATGGTACAACCAGAGATTATGTAAGAAAAATGGAAGTTGTTCTTCCAACAGGAGAAATTACAGAATTTGGATCTATTGTTTCAAAATCATCTACCGGATATTCTTTGAAAGATTTAATGGTAGGAAGCGAAGGTACACTTGCCATAATTACAGAATTAACCTTAAAAATTGTACCAAATCCAAAATATATTGTTAGCTTAATTGTGCCTTTTGAAAGCTTAAACAATTGTATCTCTACCGTTCCAAAGCTATTCCAAAACAACCTAAATCCACAAGCTATTGAATTTATGGAAAGAGATATAATTATAGCTAGCGAAAAATACATAGGAAAGGAAACTTTTCCTAAAAAACTTGATAGTATTGATGTTGGAGCCTATCTTCTTATAAGCTTTGATGGTGATGATGAAGATTTAATCGATAATACTCTAGAGCAAGCCGCAGAAATTCTAATCAAAAATGGAGCGATAGATGTCTTAGTCGCAGATACTCCAAACTCTATAAAAGATGCATGGGCTGCAAGGAATTCTTTTTTGGAAGCTATTGAAAGCCAATACAAACTATTAGATGAGTGTGATGTTGTAGTTCCTGTTACAAAAATTGCTGATTATATTAACTTTGTCAATAAGGAGAGCAAATCTTATATCTTTGATGTTAAGTCATTTGGTCATGCTGGTGATGGGAACCTTCATATATATACTCTTTCAAATGAAGTTGATAAGATTAAGCAATTTAAAGAAGAAGTTGACAAATTCATGTCTATAATATATGAAAAAGCCTATGAAATGGGTGGTAAAATTTCTGGAGAACATGGTATAGGTTTTGGAAAGAAAAAATATCTTAAAAATTTTGAAGGTGACGTTAATATTAGACTTATGAGAGCTATAAAAAAAGCTTTTGATCCAAATATGATTCTAAATCCTGATAAAGTAATAGCTATATCAGAATGATTACCGATAGATAATTAAGAGAGTTCGCATTTTTACACATATAACTTTCTAAGATATATATAAGTATAAATATATTATAAGGGCTGTTGCAAAATGAATTAATCATTACAAACCCCTCCACGACAATTTGACCTCCATAGGCTGTCAGGCTATTGTCAATTATCTATGGGTAACTTGTAATGGTGGAACATAGAAATTCATAATTTTGCAACATCCCCTTATACATAATATTGCAATCTACAGATAAATTATAATATTAAATATTATACTAAATAATTTATAAAACATTTAAACTTATTTTGATATTAAGTAAATTCACATATTATTTAAATTAATTTCTAATTTTATAATATTTAATTGATTCTTTGTATAGTTTTATTAGATTTTACAATAAGACTCCTATTAAATTACTTTCATCTTTAATTAACTTAATTATAGAATTTATATACAAAAAATTTTTATACTTTATGATAGTAAACTTTAGATTATTAAAAATCTCCTAATTTAGTTTCTTCATATAATTTCTATATGACTCATATACCTTAGTATAGCCATCTTTTTTTAGGATATCTTCTACATAAGCTCTAATGGTTTTAGTTGATATAATTTTTTTCCATTCTTTTTTCACTATCTTTTCTATATCACCTTTTATAATTTCCAAATCAGAACTATTAAGTGGTGACTCTACTTCTTTTGCTGCGTTTTCAACAGATAAAGCTATCTTATCAATGCTAAAGGGTTCAATCTTTGTGCTCTTCTTTTTTACATATAATTCATCATCTATAAAATTTTCTATAACTTCTAATTTGGCCTTATCGAGTTGACTTGACATTTCTTCAATTGATAAGTTTTTTTTATCATAGTAGCTTAAAATTAATTTTGTTATATCTAACATAACTTTCCCCCTTATTTACTTTTTATATATTTACCCTAATTCTAAAAAATGAATGAGTTAAAATAAATAAATTCTAATACAAATTTAATTTCTATCGTTTTTTAGACATATAAATATCTTTAATAATACTTATACAATTATTAATTCCTATAGAAGAACTATCTAAGCAAATATTATAATTATTTGCATCTCCAAATCTTTTTTTAGTATAGTAATTATAAAATGTACTTCTCATTTCATCGACTTTTTCCATCTCTTCTTTAATATTACCCTTAATCTTATATTGGACTTTTACCCTTTCAACCCTACTTGGAAAATCTGCAAATATAAAAACTTTTATTAAGTTGTCCTTATTTTTAAGTATATCATCAGCGTTTCTTCCTAGGAAAATACAATCCTCTTTATTTGCTAAATCTATTATTTCTTTTTCAACATATTGATATTCTTGTTGTTGTATAGCTGACTGTATAGTACTGAGAGAAAGGCTATCTTGAAATAATTGCAAACTTTTACTAGGCTCATTATTTGATTCTATATGTTTTTTATATAGATAGTCTTTATCATAATAAGGTATATTTAATTCTTTTGAAAGCTTTTGTGCAATTTCTAAACCTCCACTTCCATATTTACTACTAATTGTAATAACTACAGAATTATCTTTACTACTAGTTAATGATTTATTATTTAATTCATTTGCCCATTCAAAACCCTTTTTTGCCATTAAAACTGCAATGATTTCATTAATTACTGCTGCAGCTGCTATAGTACCTTGTAGAATCTTTGCACTTTCTGGTGCTGGATTCTTTAAAGCATTAACTGCTATACCAGTAAATACTAAAGAAACTCCTGAATGTGGTAATAAGGTAAAACCCAAATATTTTTTAACCGTATTAGGTAATTTTGTTATGCTCGCTCCAAAATATGCTCCAAAATATTTTCCAATGGCACGTGCAAGAATATAAATTACAGTATACAATCCAGCTCCCGTAATCAAGGCATAATCAAGTGGCATCCCTAAATTAAGAATGACAAATATAAGAGCTATTCCTAATATTGGATTAAAATATGAGATCATATGATCTAACCTATCTTCTTGAACCATATTTGAAAATGTGGCAGAAAACGCCATACCAATTATCATAAAGTTGAGCATAGGTCTTGGCATAATAAAATAATTAAAGAAAAGGCCAATTATTGAAGTTAAAATAATTGATAATATCATTACTATAAGTGTATTTTTTCTATTTGTTTTTTTCTTTAATAGAGGACTAAATAATAATCCACACCCTATCCCTATTATTACAGGAAGTAAAACAGTCAAAACTATAATATATGATGGTAATCCAGTTTGTGAAAAATTGCTCATTACAAACGCCATAACTGAAAAGAAAACAACCACACCTACCATATCATCAAGAACCGCCATTGGAATCAATGTCCTAGTTACTGGTTCATTTGTTTCATATTCACGAACAACAGACAAGGCTGGTGCTGGTGCTGTTGCTAAGGCAATTCCACCAAAAATTATACTCAGATATATAGGAATATTAGTCATATAAAATATAATTGCAAACATTAAAGATACAAATAAAAAAGTTCCCAAAGACTGTGTTAATGTTGTAATAATAATTGATATTCCATACTTTTTTATTCTCTTGAATACCAGTTCTGTCCCAATCATTAAACCAGCTGTACATTCCAAAATATTTATAAAGACCTTATACCAAGTTTGCTCTAATATTGATTCATTCATTAGAGACAAGGCATGTGGTCCTAAAATCATACCTGCAATAAGCCAACCCAATATTGCTGGCATCTTTATTTTTGTAATAATTTTTCCAAATAAATAAGCCAATATAAAAGTAATTAATAATTGCAAAATTGAAATAACCATAAAAACCTCCTAGTACTTACTATCTATATAAAATTATCTTTATTACTTACATCATATTTTTCTAAAATTAATCAATATTTTTCTCTTTAAATAGATTATAAAAAACATAATTAAAATATATTTATAAATGATTAAACAATATATATCACCCTCTATCTTTACTTCTTATCTTATTTACTTTTGATAGTAATATCTTTTGATTTCCATATCTCTTTCTTTAAAGTTTAAAAAGTAAATTATACTATCGAAAAAGTTTCTTTTTTATTATCTATTAATTAATACATGTTAACAATTTTTCATTTTTAGGTCAATATCAAAACAAAAAAGATATCATCATTTTTTGCTATGATGATATCTTTTTTCTTAATTTTTAATTTCTTATTTTTTTGTATAATTCGGTGATTCTCTTGTAATTTGGATATCATGAGGATGATTTTCTACAAGAGTTGCAGGAGAAATCTTAATAAATTTAGATTTTTCTTCTAATTCATTTAAATTAGAAGCCCCAACATACCCCATACCAGAACGAAGTCCTCCAAGTAATTGATAGATTACATCTCCTACAAATCCCTTTAGAGCAACCCTTCCCTCTACTCCTTCTGGAACAAATTTTTTGGTATCATTTTGAAAATATCTATCACTTGAGCCTGATTTCATAGCAGAAAGTGAACCCATGCCTCTATATTCTTTGTATTGTTTACCTTCAAACATTATTGTCTCACCCGGAGATTCTTCTGTTCCTGCAAATAATGAACCTGCCATTATTACACTAGCTCCACAAGCTAAAGCCTTTGTAATATCTCCAGAATATTTGATACCACCATCGGCAATTATTGGTGTATTTGATTCTTTAGCTGCTTTTACACATTCAATTATTGCAGTAATCTGTGGCACACCAACACCTGTTACAACTCTAGTTGTACAAATTGAACCTGGTCCTATACCTACCTTAACTGCATCTACTCCTGCTTTTATTAAATCTCTTGTAGCATCTCCTGTAGCTACATTACCAGCTATAACTTGAAGATCTGGATAAGATAATTTAATCTTTTTTATAGCTTCAAGAACTCCTTTTGAATGACCATGAGCTGTATCAACAGTAACAACATCAACATTTGCCTCTGTCAAAGCTCTAATCCTATCCATCATATCACGAGTTATTCCAACTGCAGCGCCAACTAAAAGCCTGTCTTTGTCATCTCTTGCAGAGTTTGGATATTGCCTAGATTTTTCTATATCTTTTATAGTTATAAGTCCTTTTAATTTATAATTATCATCAACGATAGGAAGTTTTTCTACCTTACCAGATTCCATTTTTTTGACAGCTTCTTCCATACTAATTCCTTCATAACCTACAATTAATTTATCTTTGGTCATTATGTCTCCGATTACAACATTTACGTCATTTTGGAATCTTACGTCTCTATTTGTCAAAATACCCTTAAGGGTCATTTCATCATCAACTATAGGCACACCTGATATTTTATAGTTTGACATTATTTCAAGAGCATCTTTTAACAAGTTCTCAGCTTTTAGATAGAAAGGATCAGTGATTACACCATGCTCACTTCTTTTAACTCTGTCAACTTCTTTGGCTTGTTCTTCTATTGACATATTTTTATGAATTATTCCAATACCACCTTGTCTTGCCATTGCTATAGCCATTTTTGACTCTGTAACTGTATCCATTGAGGCTGACATCAATGGTATATTAAGCTTAATCTTTTTAGTTAAATTTGTTTTAAGATCTACCTCATTTGGTAGGACTTCAGATGGTCCTGGAACTAGTAGCAAATCATCAAATGTTAAACCTTCTCCAATTATTCTCATGTATCCTCCATATTTCTAACTTATTTCTTAAAATATTCTACTGCATTTTAAATAATTCTTGATTATTTTTTTCATAAATATTCTTGTAAAGATCATCATCTAATCTTTCTAAATGACCCATTCTTCCTAATATTTTGCCATCTTTTGATAAGATTCCTTCTATATTATAATCTGAACCATTTGGGTTTATATCATATACTGAAAATATTTGACCATTTTTTAACAGTTCTTTATATTTTTCTTCATTTATTATAAACCTACCTTCTCCATGAGATATAGGTATTTTATATATTTTATCTAATTTTAAGCCTCTTGTCCATTGACTTTGATTATTTATAACTCTTGTATCAACAAATCTTGAAATATGCCTGTTATTAGTGTTGTAGGTTAAAGATGGATCATCTTCTGTAATTTCTTTTATCTTACCATATGGTAAAAGTCCAGTTTTACAAGAGCTTGGAATCCATTGCAAATACCTATTATAAGAGCATCATTCTCATCTAGTAAATAATTAATAGCATCTTTAATTTTTTTATTTCTAATAATATTGGCTAAAAATTTTGCAGATCCATCTTGCTAATCAGCCATAGAAACCCCCAGGAATAGCAAAAATTTGTGAATTTCTAATTGAATCTGCAAGTTTATCTATAGAATTATCTATATCTTTTCTATCCTTATTTCTAAATAAGTTTATAGAAACTTCTGCTCCATTTTCACTAAATACATCCATTGTATCCCATTCACAGTTGGTACCTGTTACAGCAAGTATTGATACTTTAACCTTATCCACTGTTTTCTTTGATTTTAGATTTAAATTCATCTTGTTTTGTTTTATATCAATTGGATCAATCTCTTCTTTTGCTGCAAATATTTCATCTAAAGAATGTAACTAATCATTTTTAAGTTTTTTATCATTTAATTTTTCACCATTTACTATTAAGTCTTTAGAAAATTCTCCAATATTTTCAACAAAATCCAAATCTTCAAGATATTCCACAACAAATAAACCAAACATAGCTTTATAAAGATTATCATATTCTAAACTGAAGTTTGAATTTCCTAAAGCTTGTTCATATATGTTTGCCAAAAGATCCTTATTATCCAAACTTATTGTAGTAATAATAGAGCCTTCTCTCATTACTTTTATAAGCTTTTCTAATATTTTCTTATATTTATTTAAATCAAGGCTTCCATCTTCTTTGTATGGGCTTTTATTATACCTAGCTTTCCCTTAGCCTTAAGGTCATTTGATTTTATATTTTCTATATCTTCATGTGTTACTGCAAATGATATAAGGGTTGGTGGTACTTTTAATTCTTCAAAACTTCCACTCATAGAATCTTTTCCACCAATTGGTGGTATTTTAAAGAAGTTTGTTACTTCAAAAGCACCTAGTAAAGACTTAAGTGGCTTTGCCCAAGCTTTTTCATTATCCATCTTTTCATAATATTCTTGAAATGATAGTCTTATCTTATTAAGATCACTACCTACTGATACAAGCTTTGCAATTGATTCTATTACTGCATAATAACCACCAAGATATTGACTTTTTTCTGAAAGATAGGGGTTAAATCCATAACTCATTATAGATACGGTTTTTGATTTTCCATCCTTTACTGGAATTTTTGAAACCATTGCTTGAGATGGATTTAATTGTTTTTTTCCACCTAAAGGTTTCAATACTGCATTCTTTCCTATAGTAGAATCAAAGATTTCTATTAAATTTCTTTGACTTGTTATATTTAAGTCAGATACTTTTTCATAAAACTTTTTAGGATCATCTTTTTTATTATTTTTTTAGGAATATATTCACTTACAACAAGGACTTTTGCCTTTCTATCTGCACCATTAGTATTTATGAAATCATAAGATATATCTGCAATCTTTAAATCTTTATAGAACATTCTCATCCTATTTGTGTAAGTTACTTTGCCAACTAAAGAGCTTTCTACATTCTCTTCAAGACAATATTGTTCAAATTCTTTAATGTATTTTTTATCTATTACTACAGCCATTCTTTCTTGAGATTCACTTATAGCTATCTCAGAAGGCTTCAATCCTTCATATTTTAATTTAACTCTAGAAAGATCAATATCCATTCCATTGAAGATCTCTCCAATAGCAACAGATACTCCACCCACACCAAAGTCATTACATTTTTTTATAAGCCTTGAAACTTCACTTCTTCTAAATAGCCTTTGAAGTTTTCTCTCTTCTGGAGCATTTCCCTTTTGCACTTGGGCAGATTCTGTTTTTATTGATGAAACTTTATGAGATTTTGATGAACCTGTTGCTCCACCTATACCATCTCTTCCAGTTCTTCCACCAATCAATAAAACAACATCTCCTGGTTTTGCTCCCATTCTTTTTGCCTTATAACCTTCATGAAATATTTCCTTTACAAAGCCAGTAGCAAGACCTATTTGGTTACCATATGATGAATAACCTTTTGTAGCAAGTTTTGTTATTTTTCTTTATGGAAGTTTTCCTTCAATTGTATCATCAACTTTTTCAAGTATATTCCCAGCTCCTGTTATTCTCATAGCTTGATAAACATAGCTTCCTCCAGAAAGTGGATCTCTTATAGCTCCACCAAGGCAGGTTGAGATTCCACCGAAAGGCTCTATCTCTGTTGGATGGTTGTGAGTTTCATTTTTAAACATTAAAAGATAATCTTCAAGTTCCTCTTTGCCATCTTTTTCTACTCTCACCTTTACATAAACCGAGCAAGCATTAATTTCACTTGATATTTCCAGATCATCAAATTCATTCCTACTTTTCATATATTTAGAAAGAATTATACCAAAGCTCATTAAAATTATTGGATTTTTGATATTGAGCTCTTTTCTCATTTCCATATATTTATCAAAAGATTTTTTTATTGCCTTATCAAGAAGACTTTTTGTTTCAAATTCTATATCAAGACTTGTATTAAAAGTAGTATGTCTACAATGATCTGACCAATAAGTATCTAGGATTTTAATTTCTGTTTCATTAGGGTCCCTATTTTCTTTTTTAAAGTAATCCATAACCATTTTCAAATCAGCAAAGTCCATGGCAAGAGATTTATTTTCCAAAAACCTAGAAATTTCTTCATCGCTATAATTTATAAAACCATCAGATATATCACTAAATTCATATATTGTAGCTGTCTTGCAATCTATATGTTCATCAAGGACTAAATTCAAAGTATCTATTACTCCTTGTCTTCTTTGGTCAAATTGTCCTGGTAGGTATTCAACTCCAAAAGCTTTTTCAAAAGAATCTTCGAGTTTAATAGCCTCATCTTTTGTAAAAAACATAATCTAGGCTTCTTTCAGATAGGACATTATTTATAGCCTTATCCAGCTTATCATCTGAAATTTTAATATCATATCTATTGTAAATATTAAGCTTTTCCAACTTGATTTTTTATAGATTTTCTATTTCATTTTTTACTTCCTTTGACTTAGAATCAAACCTATCTTTTTTTCTTACATAAACTCTTTTAACTTATTTTTCCATTTTTAACCCTTAATGTCTAAAATGTCTATTGTTAGTAAATACCATAGATATTCCATATTCATTACACTTATCAATTGAATCTTTATCTCTTATAGAACCACCCGGTTGGATAATTGACTTCACCCCAATTTTGTGAGCATATTCAACACAATCATCAAATGGGAAAAAAGCATCAGATGACATAATTGAATCAGTAAAATCTACATCTGGATGGTTGTTTTTAATGGATTCTAGTGCCCAAATTCTAGAAGTTTGTCCACAACCTACTCCTAAAGTTTTCCCATCCTTAACTATAACTATAGCATTTGATTTGACATATTTCACTACAGTCATAGCAAATTTCAAATCACTTATACAGGACTTTTCTGGAGATTTTTTTGTAACTACTTCAAAATCATCTTCCTTTTTATCCTTATCTTGGACTAGAACTTTTCCATCTAAGTATTTTACATCTTCTGTTGTAGTATCCTTGCTTAAATCAACTTTTATAAGACGAACATTTTTCTTTCTTTCTAGTACTTCCAAAGCCTCTTTGGTAAAGTCATTAGCTGCAATTATTTCAAGGAATATCTCACTCATCTTTGATGCAGTTTTCTCATCAATTATTCCATTTATTACAACAATTCCTCCAAATATAGATAAAGAATCTGCTTCATACGCCTTTTTATACGCATCATATACATCCTCTCCTATTGCTACTCCACATGGAGATTGATGCTTTAGTGCTACACAAGAATTTTCTCCTAACTCTTTAGAAAGTTCTAGGGCAACATTTAAATCATTATAATTATTAAAGCTCATTGACTTACCATGTAAAATTTCTATATCTTTTAAAAGACCTTTAGCATAGGTATCCTCATAAAGAGCTGCTTTTTGGCTTGGATTTTCACCATATCTTAAATCTTCAATTTTTCTTAAACCATATGTCTTATATTGACAATCTTTTTTACTTAAGTCTTTAAAATATCTTGAAATCACAGAATCATAATATGCTGTTAAGGAATAAGCCTTCATAGCTAAATATCTTTTATACTCTATATCAAAATTTTGAGTATTTAATCTTTGTAAAAATTCCTCATAATCATTAGGATCTGTAAGAATTATTACATCTTTATGATTTTTGGCAGCTGACCTTATTAAAGTGGGTCCGCCTATATCAATATTTTCTATAATATTGTCTGAGTCATTAGTTTTAAGTGCTTCTTCAAATTTGTATAGGTTAACAACAACTATATCTATATCCTTTATATTGTTCTTTTTCACAGTATTTTTATGGTTTTGATCATTTCTTTTATAAAGAATTCCACCATGAACATAAGGTGATAAAGTCTTAACCCTGCCATCTAAAATTTCTGGAAAGTTGGTTATCTCTTCAATTTCAATTGCATCAATGCCACATTCTCTAATTTTTTTGTATGTACCACCTGTAGATACAATTTCCACACCAAAGTCGCTTAGGCCTTTGGCAAGCATTCCAATATTTTTTTTATCTGTTACAGATATTAAAGCTCTCATTAATTCCTCCATAGTAAGCTTTTTTGCCTAAACTTTAGACAAGAAAAGGGAAGCCAAAAATTAGCTTCCCTAAAAACATCATAACATCCATATTTACATTTGGGCATAGGTATTCATTAGATAATTTTAGTCTTTCTTTTTTCTTATCTAATAATATTATATTTGTAAACTTTTTAAAAATATTATTTAAAAATACCATAAGTCCCCCCTATTTGAATGTAAAATTATCATATCATATTTTATTTTAAATTAAAAGATATTTTATAAATTTGATTTTCAGTAATCCTATATAGTGCTCTAAATCATTTTGCTATTTGGTAAAGTAACTATCTCCGTTTTATTCTTTGGAAACTTCTTATAATCTTTTAAAGAGGCAAAAGTTACAATATTTCTATCATATTTTTTTCTTATATCATAAATAGCCTTATCTATTCTTTCTTTTTTTATAATCTTCTTATAATCTGAAAATATATCTATTTGAGCAGGTATTCTTGCATCTATAAGATTAATAGCTCTAATTCCCAATGATCTTATAGGGTAAGACCACTTATACTTTTCCTTAAATAATTTAAGGCCTTCTTCAGAAAGAATTATAGATGACTGGGTCGGATTTTTAAAAGACTTTTGAAATTCATAAGAAATTAAATTACTATCCTTCATATAAATTTTAATTCCTTTAGCAGAAAGAGAAACTTCTCTTGGTCTTTTTGAAACATCTAAGGAAAGTATTTGAAAAACATTAAATGCTTCCTCATCACTAAACAAATCTTCTATAAAGAGTTGATGAGTTTCCTATTGTCTGTATAACTTTCTTACAGTTATAGTCTAAAACTGGCCTATTATCATTTGCATATTGCCAAAAATAAATTCCATTAATTCCTATAAGAGATTTTAAAATTTTAGGATCAGAATTTGCTAAATCTCCCAAAGTTTCTATTCCTATCCCCATTAATTTTTCTTTCTGTTGCTCCTCCTATCCCAATAATACGATATACAGCAAGTGGCCAAACTATAGACTTAAAATTATCCTTACTTATTACAGTATTACTTATTACAGTAGTTGAATCTGGTTTTTTTTAATCCGACCCAAGTTTTGCAAAAATCTTATTGAAACTTACTCCAACACTTACTGTTATACCTAATTCTTTTTTCACTCTTTTTCTTATATTATTTGCTATAGTCTCTCCACTTCCAAAAAGTTTATAACTCTCTGTCAAATCAAGCCAACATTCATCAAGCCCAAAGGCTTCAACCTTATTTGTATAAGAATAATATATTTTTCTTACTTTTCTAGAAAATTTAAGATATTTTTCATAATGAGGCGAGACTATTATTAAATTTGGACATTTAAGTTTAGCCTGCCAAATATCTTCTCCTGTCTTAACTCCTAGTAGTTTTGCCTCTTGGCTTTTGGCAAGAATTATCCCATGCCTATTTTTAGGATCTCCCGCAACTGCCATAGCCTTATTTTTAAGACTTGGATTAAGTTTTGCTTCTATTGAAGCATAACATGAATTTATATCTGAATGTAATATTGTTCTTATCATAACTTCTCCTTGATGTTAAAAGACTTTTACTGTATACTTAAGACAGTAAATGGCTTGATTAAAGTTTAGGACATTAAAAGTCTTTTATCAAGACTTTTATAAAATAATTAGACATTTATAGTCTGAGACTTTAATTTATTTTAAGGAGTGTATATGAGTTTTCCAAATAAATTAAAAAAATTACGTGAAGATAAAAAACTAACCCAAGAAGAACTATCAAAACTTGTTGGTGTTTCTCTTAAAACCATATCTAGGTATGAAAAAGGAGAATCAAAACCAAGATATAGAAAAATATATGATAAACTAGCTGAAGTCTTAGATACAAGCCATGACTATCTTGTAACTGATGAAGAAGATTTTATCCTAGATGCAAGAGATAAGTATGGCTATAAGGGTGCAATTGATGCAAAAAAGATGGTAGATGGGGTAATAGGACTTATGGCAGGTGGTGAAATCGATGAATCAGATAAAAAGGCTATCCTTGATTCTATACAAGAAGCTTACTATATAGCCAAAAGTAAAAATAAGAAATATGGTCAAAAAAAGACTAGGTGAGATATGTCATTTTACGATGAAATATTTAAAGATGTTAAAAATATAATAAAAAAATATGATACTAGAAATCCAAAAGAAATTTTAATACAAAGAGGGGTTACCATTTTAGCCTTTAAAGAAAATACAAAACTTTTAGGTATGTATAAGATAATAAAAAGAAATTCCTTTGTTTTTTATAATCCCTTTGTAGATAAGAGAATACAAAATATGGTATTTGCCCATGAACTAGGACATGATATCTATCATAGGACTTATGCCAAAGATTCTAATCTTATGGAATATGAACTTTTTGATATAAATTCTGAAATGGAGCTTTGTGCGAATATTTTTGCAGCTCATCTTCTTTTAGATGAAAATAAATTAATCGAAGATATTAAGCAAGGATATACCTATAACCAGCTTGCCTCACTTTATAATGTAAATGTAAATCTAATGATATTTAAATTAAATGAGATGCACAGAATGGGTATAAAAATTAAGAAAGAAGAAGCCGACTCTAGATTTTTTAAAAATATAAATGGTAAGGACATTAAAAACCATGACCTATACTGAAATAAATAACCCAGTAAAATTAGCTCATCTTATTATAAAAGAAAGAATAGATAAAAATATAAGGGCTTGTGATATGACAGCAGGAAATGGTAAAGATTCAGAATTTATACTCAAAAACCTTAATCCTAGAATGCTTTATTCTTTTGATATACAAAAAAAGGCAATGGAAAATACAAAAAATCTTATAGGTTCCTGTCCTAATTTTAAATTCATCCTAGATAGTCATGATAATATAGATAAGTATATATATGAAAAAATAGACCTTTTTATATTTAATCTTGGCTATTTGCCAAGAGGAGATAAGTCCATCACAACAAATTATAAGACTGTTATAAGAGCCTTAAAAAAATCTCTTAAACTTTTAAATCACAATGGACTTATTATAATTTGTGTTTATCCAGGTCATGAAAGTGGAAGACTTGAGGGAGAGTTTTTAGAAGAATTTATGGAAAATCTTGATCAAAAAATCTATCAAGTTATAAAATACGACTTTTTAAACCAAGTTAATAATCCACCATATTTAATAAGTCTTAGGAAATTATAAGATTAAAGTATATATTTGCTATAATGAAATAGAGGTGAATAATGAAAAAAAGATTACTTTTTATTTTTACTCTTATTTCAGCTCTTTTAATTTTTATATTCTTAAAAAAACTAAGTATAAATGACCCCAAGCAAATAGACTTACCCAGTCTTGAAGAAGGGGATAAAAGAGAATTAGATAAAAAAGAGTATATGGAGGATTTTGAATTTGTATATAATACATTAAAAGAATATTATCCTTACTTTGATATAAATAAAAAAATTTATAATATTGATTGGCTAGCTAACAAGAAAGAATATAAAGATTATATAGGAAAGTCAAAAAATGATATTGATTTTGGGCTTAGAATGAATAAAATTCTTTATGAATTAAATAACGACCATACCCAGCTTATAGACCAAAACCAAGCTCTAGATATGTACCTAACTTATTATAAAGTCCCAGAATATAATTGGAGACATGACATAAGCCATATATATGAAAAACAAAATGTAAGAAAAAGGTATAACTTAACTAATAAAAGAATAAATAACTATCTAAAATATAATGATTATAAGCAAACTTTTAAGGAAAATGAAATCTACAATCTAAAGGGAAATTCCTCAATCAAATCAACTTCAAATGACAATGTTAAGGTTCAAAATATTAATGAAGATATAGGCTATATAAAAATAAATAAGATGATAAATTATGACAAAGCCTATGAAGATCAAAAGCTTATTAAAAATTATTTAAAAACCTTAAAAAATAAAAGGGCCTTAATTCTTGATATAAGAGGAAACCGAGGAGGCGATTCAAATTACTGGCAAGAATTCTTGCTTCCACAAATTATAGATAAACCATATACAAGTAAGTATTATAATTTCATAAAACATGGAAAACTTAACAAGAAAGTTATAAGTCAGGAAAAATATCAAGAAGGAGTAAGTAGGCTCTTAAGTAAAACTGAATTTTCAAATGAAACAGAAGAAATCTTATCAAAATTTGATTATTATAAATACTATACTTCTAATATTAATCCAAGTGAAGATTCTATAAAATTTAGGGGAAATATTTATCTTCTAGTTGACTCTTCAGTTTATTCTTCAGCCGAAATGCTTGCATCATTTTGTAGTGAGACAAAGCTTGCAACACTTGTTGGTGAAAAAACTGGTGGAGATGGTATAGGTTCTGATCCTATGCAAATTGACCTACCTAATTCAGGCTATGTACTTAGATTTCCAAAGGAATTAGGTTTAACTGCTTCAGGTAAAATAAATGAAATTGAAAAAACAAATCCTAACATATTTATAGATTCTAATCCCTATGACAAGCTTTCAGAGCAAGCTATAATAGATAAGATAATAGAGCTTGAAAATCAATAATTTGCTTAAATTTTATTTTATAGTATAATTTTTGGGTTAGTAAAAGGAGTATATATGAGTCTATTTTCAATATTAGTATTGGCTTTCGGCCTTAGCATGGATGCTTTTGCTGCTAGTATATGTCAGGGTCTTCAAATTAAAGAAATTAAATTAAAAAACACCCTATCCATAGGTTTATGTTTTGGAATATTTCAAGCTTTTATGCCTGTATTAGGGTATTTACTTGCTTCAAGCTTTGCTAATTCTATAAGGGCAGTTGACCATTGGGTTGCTTTTGTTTTATTATTTATAATAGGTTTTCAAATGATAAGAGAATCAAGAGATCCAAGCTGTGAAATAAATAAGGGGCTTAGCCTCAAAGATTTAATTTCATTGGGTATTGCCACAAGTATAGATGCCATGGCTGTTGGTGTATCTTTTGTTTTTTTAGATGTAAATATAGTGAATGCAAGTCTAATAATAGGGATAACAACCTTTATCCTATCATCTTTTGCATTTAATATAGGAAGTAAATTAGGTACAAAAAGCAAGCAGATTTCAGAACTTATAGGTGGACTAATCTTGATGTTTTTAGGATTTAAGATATTAATAGAGCACTTGTTTTTATAATACAAGTGCTCTTTTTAATAGCATGCAACAGGTCCGTAAGGTCCTTTTATTATAGAAATATCCGTATCAAAAATTTTAGATAATTTATTATTACACATTATCTCTTCTGGTCTTCCAAATTCTTTAATCTTTCCTTCTTTCATACAACATATATAATCAGAATATTTAGCCGCAAAATTTATATCATGAATCACCATAACAATTGTCTTTTTAAAATCTTTGCTTATATTTTTTAGATGTTCTAACATCTCAACACTACGTCTTATATCAAGATTATTTAAAGGTTCATCTAAGAGTATATAATTTGTTTCTTGACTTAAAACCATTGCTACATACACCCTTTGCCTTTGACCTCCCGAAAGCTGATCTAGGTACCTGTCCTTTAGTTCAGATAAACCAAGATATAATATATATTTATCTACTATTTTTGCATCTTCTTCGTTAAGCCTACCCTTGCTATAGGGAAATCTTCCAAAAGATACCAATTGCTTTACAGTAAGTTTTGTTACAAAATGATTTTCTTGTCTCAAAATTGCAAGATTTTTAGATAGAATATTTGATGGTGTTCTTTTAATATCAAAATCATCTATAAAAATATCTCCCTTATCCATCTCTAAGAGCCTTCCTAGCATAAGTAAAAGAGTAGACTTACCTGCTCCATTAGGTCCTACTATAGATGTAAAAGAGCCTTTTGGAATTTCTAAATCTATAGGACCAATTTTGACCTTACTTGAATATTGTTTTTCTAAACTACTAATCTTTATCATAAGGATTCCTTTCTAAGTATAACAGATAAAAATAAAAGTCCTCCAAATAACTCTATTATTATAGTTACTACTCCTTGAGCTGAAAATACATGAAACATTAAGAAATATGATAAACTAAGGATTGAAAAAGCAAGAAGTATTGCCATAATAAATAAATACTTATGGTCAAAACTTTTACATATTTCATAGGTAATACTTGCTGATAGGAATCCAAAAAATGTCATTGGCCCTACAAGGGCAGTTGATACTGACATTAGTATGGATACTAAAATCAATATTAAGTTAGCAAGTCTTTTATAATTTAATCCAAGATTAACAGCTATATCTTTTCCTAGGCTTAAAACATTTAACTTATTTGCATATAAAAATAAGATAAGACTTGATATAAGCACTATAGGTATAGCTATCTTAAAATATGATGGGTCTGACTTTGAAACTGATGCAAAAAGCTTAGCTTGCAAGATATCGAATTCTGATGGAGATAATATTCTTCTCATGAAAGCAGAAAGTGATCTAAGTCCTGTTCCTATTACAACCCCAATCAAAAGCATATAGTGAATATTTGCATACTTACCATTTAACATAAATCCATAAAGAAGAAGGCAAAGAACCACCATTATAGCTATTTGTAGTACAAAAGATGATACATCTCTAAAAGCTAAAAATGCACTTACTCCAAAAAAGAACATCATAGCTGTATGTATAGTTGAATATACAGCTTCAAATCCTAAGAGTGATGGAGTTATAACCCTATTATTAGTTATAGACTGAAAACTAATAGTTGAAAGAGCTTGACAAACAGAAGCTATAGTAATAGCAATTATTGTATTCATCCTATTTTTAACAATAATCTTATACGAAGAAGAATCCATAGGTACTGGGTTATTATAATTTAACAATAAAAAGCTTAACAATATAGAAATTATTACCATAAAAGTTAATATAAGCATATAATTTTTAAAATCTTTTTTACTTTTAAAAGAACTTCTTATAATATTATACATTTTTCCTCCTTTTATATAAGATTAAAACAATAAATACAAATGAGCCAAATGTTCCCAAAATCAAAGAAACCGGAACTTCAAAAGGCATAATAATAGTCCTAGAAATGATATCTGCTAGACATATTGTTATCATTCCAATTAAAGCAACCCACCAAAGGTTAGTTTTTAAATCATCACCCCTAAAGGTTGATACAAGATTTGGCACTACTAGCCCTAAAAATGGAAGATTTCCAATAACTGATGAAACTATACCCACACATAAAGAAACCAAGCTTGTTCCAATAAGTAAAAGCAGCTCATAGTTAAGACCTAAGTTTTTTGAAATATCTTCTCCCAGTCCTATTATAGTAAGTCTGTCAGCTAGAATAAAGATAAGTATTGAAACTAAAATTATTAAATATAAGTATTCATATCTTCCTCTTTCTACTGACGAGAAAGAGCCTTGAAACCAAATTTCAAGTGACTGACTCATCTTAAATACTAGGGATAAAAAAGTGGAAATACTTGATACTACCGCACCAAGCATTATCCCAATTATAGGTACAATGAGAGATGATTTTAGTTTGATTTTTCTTAAAAATAAGAAAAATACCATGGAACCAAAAAAAGAAAAGATAATAGCAAAGCTCATTCTCATTGTTAAAGAAGGTGCCTTAAAGATTAGAAAAGATACTATTATACCAAGACCTGCCCACTCAATAGTTCC
This sequence comes from Anaerococcus porci, assembly GCF_009696575.1. GTDB lineage: Bacteria > Bacillota > Clostridia > Tissierellales > Peptoniphilaceae > Anaerococcus > Anaerococcus porci. Next base: position 26,694 of record NZ_VULQ01000009.1, read on the forward strand.
AGTAGTTGTAGGTTCTACAAACTTATTTTGAGTCAAAAGCTGCATTACTATTCCTGACATACTCATAGCAAGACCAGTAAGCATAAGGGATATAGTTCTAGGTATTCTAGTAATAAATATCATCCTAAGTCCATCTTCATTTCCACTTATATCATATGCTCCAGTAAATACTGACAATATGCCTAAGGCAATTGTCAGTATTATAGTTAGTATAAAAGGCTGAGTCAAAATTTTATTCTTCTTAACTCTAATTTTCATAAATTACTTAAAACTTTCTGCAAGTGATTCAAAAATTTTAGTAAAGGTTTGAATTGACTCATTTAAATATGTGTCATTTGGTGCATATACAATCTTTTTATTTTTAACAGCATTAGTGTTGGCTAGTGCCTCAGATTCTTCTATAACATCCTTAGCAGGTTTATTTTCTTTATCTGCCATTGACGCATCCCTATCTAAAACTAAAAGATAATCTGGATTAGATTCTGCTATAGCCTCAACTGAAACATCATCTCCCTTATGATCTGATGATGAATCTTTCACTTCTAAAGCAGGTTTAAAGTTAAAGATATCATAAAGTGGTCCCCATACTCTTCCTGAATGAGGAGCAGCAAATCCTATCTCCCCTCCACTTACAACAAGACTCATTACAGATTGATCCTTATAATTATCTTTAACATCTTTAATAGACTTATCTAATTTCTTAATTAATTCATTGGCTTCATCTTCTTTTCCAAATATTTTTCCCAAACCTTCTGTGGATTCTTTTAAGCCATTTATTAAATTTTCTCCAGAATTTCCTTCTTTTGCTGATACATCATAAGAATAGTCTATAATTGTTGCTTCTGGAAGTAATTCCTTTATTTGATCATAGTATTGAGCAAATCTTTGACCGACTATTACTAAATCAGGTTTTACAGCAGCTAGTACCTCAAGGTTAGGTTCTCTATGGTTTCCAATGTTTTCTACCTTATCATCCTTAACATAGGAACTATCAGATTTCATAACATCCTTTGGTACAGCCTTTAGTTCAACCGACCAAGATTCAAGTGTCTCAAAAGTTCTATTATCTAAAGAAACTACTGATTTTGGATTTTTCTTAACTTCTACTTCTCCATGAATATCCTTAATTTTTACAGTATCATTTTCTTTATCTTTATTTGAATTATCATTTGAAATTACATTAGATTCTTTTACATTATCACTTGATTTTTCATTGCTTACTAAATCAGTATTTTTATTACTTGCTACATCTGCACCCTGACCTTGTCCACAAGCAGTTAATACAAAGGCAAGTATTGATATTGCTATAATATTTTTTATTTTCATATTCTACCATCCTATTATTATTTTTAATATTATCACGCGCGATCAATATTGAAAGTAATTATCATTACAAATAAGATTTTAACATATGATTTAAAATAAAACAAGTTAAAATATTAAAATTATTCTAATATTAATATTATTTTAATATTTACTTTATTTTTTAATCCTAAATATTTATATAATATTATGATTTAAAAAACTTGCTGTTTTATTTATAGCAAGTTTTTTAAATTATCTATCTTTTTTAACAATTTTACAAAGTCTTTCATTTCATTAGAGTTTAAATTATTGAAAGAATCTTCTATAATCTTTTGGTTTCTTGGAAAAATTTCATTAATTAATTCATATCCTTTTTTTGTCAACGAAAGAATCTCTCTTCTCTTATCTTTCTTATCCTTGTATGAAAAGATATAGTCTTTTTTCTTTAAATTTCTAACAATAATTGGCATAGTGCCAGATGTAGATAAAATCTTCTTTTTAACTTCTCCAATACACATATCACCTTTGCTATAAAGAGCTTCCATAACCGCAAACTGAGGAAGACTTAAGTCATATTCTCTCATAAGCTTACTAGATCTTTTATCTATTGAGTTTTTTAATCTGGAAATTCCAATAAAGGCTCTTAATTCATAATTCATAATATCTCCTATAATATATATTATATCTAGTTAGATGTAATTTTGAAATTAAAAACTTCCAAGAAAATCTTGGAAGTCTCTTACTATACATAAAATAGAGGTAATTTTTCTAAATATACAATATCATCTCTTTTGCTAGCATCACCTTCAGCAAGTATTGAAAGCTTTTTGACTATCTTACCTCCTGCCTTTGTAACTAAATTAGACAAAGCCTCAAGTGACTTACCTGTTGATATTACATCATCAACTAAAGCCACCCTTTTTCCTTTGATTTTATCTAAATCTTCTTTATCTAGGTATAATTTCTGAATATTCTTAGTAGTTATAGAATCTACATCAACGTCTATAGTTTCATTCATGTAAGCTTTTTTAGATTTTCTAGCTACAATAAAATCTTTCATTCCAAGATTTTTTGCTATTTCATGAGCAAGAGTTATACCCTTAGCCTCGGCTGTAACAATAATATCACACGAAAGATTCTTACTCAATTCATAAGCCGCCTTAGTAGCAAGCTCACAATCTCCAAGAAGCACGAAAGATGCTATCTTAAGATTATCAGATATTTGAATTATAGGTAGTCTTCTTTTAAGTCCACACACTTCTAAGTTATAATATTCCATCTTATCTCCTATAAAATTATAAATTTAAGAATAGTTCCTGCCAACAGTCCCATAAAAGGATCACTCGCAGCTGTGGTTGCCATTGCAATACCTGCTACAAGTATTGTATCACCACCTGCTGCAAAAGCAAGATTTGCATTTGTTGGTACGGTCACTAATGCTCCTAAAACAAACAAAAAACCATGAATAGACTCACCTGGAACATACTTTCCAAGTTTTGGTAAAAGTCCCATAAACATAATTACACCTAAAATCACCATCATCAAAACACCACTATTTACAGGATTATCACTTGCGCCTGTTGCAGAAATTATTGCCTCTACTGGTGCACCACCAAAAAGTGATGATACAGAATCTGCAAGACCTGAATAAATTGTTAAATGATCAATATTTGCTTGAAAGCTTCCTAGAGATGCAGTTATATTTCCAAAGGCAATATTAGCTCCTATTGTAAGACATGCCAATGATAAGGCACCCCTTAAAATATCTTTGTTCATTATAGGTTTTTTTATGGATAATTTTCTCTCTTCTTTTTTTAAATTTTTACCTATTTCCATTTTCTTTACATTTGCATAAATAGATGAAATTGTTACTGATACTATAATTGTATAAACCAAATCCCTATTTGAAATAAAATAAGTAAATAAGGCTGTTAATATTGATATTAAACTTACCATCTTAGTTTCAAGCTTAAGCCCATCTACAGCAATTTTTGCAAGTATAAGTCCAACCCCTGCCATCATACCGTTAAGTACATATTCACCTGCAAGATTTACAATAAAATTTAAACTTCCTGTGATACCTAAAATGGACATTATAATTCCTGCCCAAAATACAACAGAAAGCCTTTCTCTTATATCCTTTCCATAAGAGCCTGCCAAGGCAATAGTCTCAGCCTGCATGGATATAGGTATAGGAGATTGTAATAAAAGACAAGCAATTACTCCAATTGCAAATCCAAGAGATGTAGGAAATGCAGCAAAACCAACAGATAGGCCCAAGAGTGCTTGTGGTATACCATTTATCACAACACCTATAGCAGCCAATAAATCATTAAATGTCATAATTCCTCCAATAATTTTAAATTGTCAACGAATTTATTATACCTTATTATTTTAAATTTCTATAAAAAAAAGAGACTTTTACAATTTTTTTGTAAAAGTCTCTTGCCTTATATTTTTTCTACTTCTTTATAATCATAATCCTTGGTATCAACTGTGATTTTTTTTATTTTTACATCTTCAAGAGGTTTATCATTCATATCTGTCTTAACTTCTGCTATTTGATCTATTACTTCAATACCTTGAATAACTTTTCCAAAGGTAGCATATTCACCATCTAAGTGAGGAGATTTTTTATGCATTATAAAAAATTGGCTTCCAGCAGAATCTGGCATGAAAGATCTTGCCATCGATAAAACTCCTTTATCATGTTTTAGATTATTCTCATATCCATTGTGGGAGAATTCCCCCTTAATTGAATAACCAGGTCCTCCCATACCACTTCCCTCAGGATCTCCACCTTGAATCATAAAATCCTTTATCACTCTGTGAAAAATAAGACCATCATAGAAACCAGATTTTACTAAAGAAATAAAATTATTAACTGTATTTTCTGCAACTTCTGGAAAAAGTTCTGCACTAAAGCTTTTACCATCTTCCATTTCAAATTTTACTATTGGATTTTCCATATATCCCCCTATTTTTTATTCTTAGTTCTTTCTTTTCTATCTAAGTCAATATCCCTCTTATCACTTGACATAGTAGATCTAGAAACATGGATGCTTGACATATCAAAAGAGTCATCAAAATCCATCATTTTATCATTATACTCTTTTTTCTTTCTTTTTTGTTCTAGATATTCTTCTATCTTTGAAATATCAAATCCCTTAACTAAATTATTGATATCAATTTTCTTTTCATAGGAATAATTATTTTTAACTTTTATATTTTCTTTTTTTGTATTTATCTTTATATAAATGGAATCATCTATGTATTTTAGATTATATCCATTATTTTTCTTGATTTTTTCAAACTTATTTGTAAATAGCTTTATTAGATCATTAGGATAGTTTCCATCTCTTATTATCTCTAATTCAGATTTTATTTTCTTTAAGATTTTTTTACTATTTTCTTTATATTCATTACTTAGATCCTTCTCTAAATATTTATTTAAGTTTTTAAAATCATCCTCATCTATATCATCATAATCAAAATGGCTTATAGCATAAGCATCAATTGCGTTTTTGGAATTTTGATCAAGCTCAACCCAATCACTCGGCTTGTCATTATTTATTATCCATGAATACTTAGTGTCTATTTCTATACTCTCACCTTCAAGCTCTTTTGAAATCCTAAGTCCACTATATTCTCCTGACTTATAATCAATAAGTAAGTCTACAGATGTCTTCTTATCCTTAAATATAGTACTAATTTGATTTTTATCGGTAATTTCTTTTATTTTGTTTTTTACTTCTAAAACCTTGTTCATAAATCCCCCTTTATATTTGCTTTTTAATAAATCTACCCTTAATGAGAGTTTAATTTGTAAAATTAATTTTACTTTCTATTTGAAGCATACATTAAAGAAAGAGCTGAAAAGAAAAGTGAAGAGCCTCTTGAATATGAAAGATATCTCTCATCCCATTTTGTAGCATACTTATCTTTATATGATTTTAACCCCTCAAAGGAATAAAAAAAGTCACCAAATTTAAATATCAAATAAACGAGTTTTTCTTGTAAAAAAGAATGTCTCATAACACCAACATTGTATAAGGGTGCCATTCCTAAGTCAAAGTATTCTATATCATTTTGCTTACAATAGTTAAAAATATTTATAAATAAAAAGTCCATAAGCCCATCAGGATTTGCATCCTTCTTATAGCGCATTAAATCAACAGTCATCCAATTTTCAATATTTCCATAAGGAAGATTAGCAAACGCTATAATGTTTCTATCTCTATCATAAACTACGGCTATATCTGATTCATTAAGGTAAGTTCTATCAAAAAAGCCTAAAGAAAATCCCTTTTCTTTTTTACCATCAAGCCATGAATCTGAAATCTTCTTTAGTTGTTGAAGGAATTTTCCCTTATGTGGCTTTTCATAGATTTCAAATACATACCCTTCTCTATTTAGCTTATTTATAGACTTCCTTAAATTCTTGTTCTTCTTGCCATCTAAATTAAAGCTACTTAGATCAACTCTAGCACATTCACCAAATTTCATAAAATTAAATCCATATTCATGAAGCTTTAAAGTGATTTCTTTACTTACCTCATAAAAGACGATATTATAGCCATAATCATCTGCTTCATTAATAAAGGAATCTAATAGGTTAAAAAAGAAAGTTTTATCCCCAATGGGATCTCCCATTACTATTAATTTGTCTGAAACTCTCCTAAATTGAAGGCATGCTAAGTCTTCATCATCTTTCTTGTACCAATATAGATATTTATCATTTAAGAAGGCTAAAAAGGCTTCTTTTGATCCACCTTTATTTTCACAAAGACTTACAAATCTATCTCTATCAAAGTCCTCACCTATAATAATTTTTTTACCTTGAAGATATTTTATTATAATAAACACAACAAAATAAATTAATGAGATACTTACTACTATAGAAATAAAATTATACTCAAAAGGTACTACCACAAAGTCACTATTTTTAGCTATGTAAGCATCAATTATGGAGCCTGACTTTAGTATGCCTCCAACATAGATTATAAGCATAGTATTGGTTAGGATAAAATCAACAAGTCTATCTTCATTTGCATAGAGGAATTGTTTTGTATACATACCTTTTCTTGTAAATATCCAAATAATAAGCATTAATAATATATAGACCATAGTAGATATGCTATAGCCTGTAAGATAGGTATAGATTAGGACTAAGGATAATACTATAGGATTTAGAATATTTGATTTTTTTTGCCTTGATATATAGGCCCTTGCCATAATTATAAAAATAAAACCAAATAGAATTGATGGAAACTGGTAAATTGCAGATGCTTTTATAGGATTTAATCTTGCAATAATTCCTGACCCATAGGCCTTACTTGGAAGAGTTGCAGCAAGAATCATAAAAAGACCAAACACATACATCAAAACCGAATTTACTATAATAAGGATATTTCTTGTAAGTCGTCTTATAAATTTTTCATCTTTTATATTAAATACTTTACTTAAATTTTTAATAAAAAATCCAGATGCTATTAAAAATGGAAGTAGGTAATAAAATATCCTATAAAGTAGAATCCATGTGAAAGCCAGCTCCTCATCTATTCCTTGACTTGATAATGCTAGAAGAATTACCAAATCAAATGACCCAATAGAACCTGGAATCATAGAAATATATCCAATAATATTTGCAATTACTACAAGTATAGCAAGTTTAAATATATTAAATTTAACCCCCATTAAAAGTCCTATAACTACAAAGGAACTCATTACACCAAACCATTCAGAAATCGAGATCAAAAATAGACTAATTTGACTTGACTTACTAAATTCAATCTTTTTTAAAATTGAAAGACCCAGTACAAATAGTAAGTATAAACTTGCTCCTATAAGAAGAATATAATAATTTTCTAATTTTTCATTAGGATGAAAATGTAAAGAAATTAAAGACAAAAGTGAGAAAAACCCCAATCCAGTAGGAAGAAAGACTAAAAGCTTCATAATTTTTCCAATCATTTCAGATGAATTTCTTCCCTTGCCATAGTAGGTCTTTCTTAAACCTATTGAAATGAGCCCTCCAAGACCTAGTACATCATTAAAATTATTAATTGTAAAAGCAGTTTCTCCTATATATCTTTTATCTAAATCACTATTTATCTCCTTATTAAAAACAAAGTCATATAAAACTTGGGGAAGGTTGGCACAAATACCGTAAATTGCCATAAAAATTAGTGATATGAAGGACTGTTTTCTAAAAATATTATTTACTTCATCAAAACTTAATTCCTTAGAGATTTTTCTAAATTCTAAAACTATTAGTATTAGCACAGATATAAAAAATATATTTTTAAATACCTTTTTTAATGTCTTAAATTTTTCATTCATAATTACTCCTTAATACCTAAAATTTTAGAATATACTTTTAATATTCTTTAGAAATTTATTTACATATATTATAAATATCATTTTTTTATAAATTTATTTAGGTATTTACTATTTTATCATTATTAACTTATTTAAATTTATGTACTTTAAAAAATCCCAGGCTAAGGCCTGGGATAAATCAAAATATTAATTCTTATTTAATTAAGCTATAACTTTTGTTACAACTCCTGAAGCAACTGTTCTTCCACCTTCTCTTACTGCGAATCTTAGTCCTTCTTCAAGAGCTATTGGTTTTTGTAATGTGATTTTGAATGTTGCATTATCTCCTGGCATTACCATTTCTGTTCCTTCTTCTAATTGGATGTCTCCTGTTACGTCTGTTGTTCTAAAGAAGAATTGTGGTCTATAGCCTGAGAAGAATGGTGTATGACGTCCACCTTCTTCTTTGGTTAGTACGTATACTTGGCCTTCAAATTCTGTGTGTGGGTGTACTGAACCTGGTGCTGCTATTACTTGCCCTCTTTGGATTTCGTTTCTTTGAACTCCTCTTAGTAGTAACGCACAGTTATCTCCTGATTCTGTTACTTCTAGTGATTTGTGGAACATTTCTATTCCTGTTACTACTACTTCTCTTGTTTTGTCAGTTAATCCTACAATTTCTACTGTTGAGCCTAGTTTTAGGGTTCCTCTTTCTACTCTTCCTGTTGCTACTGTTCCACGTCCTGAGATTGTCATTACGTCTTCTACTGGCATTAGGAATGGTTGGTCATTGTCTCTTTCTGGTATGTCAAAGTATTCATCTACTTGTTCCATTAAGTTTAGGATTTTATCTGACCATGGTCCTTCTCCACCTTCTTGGATTGCTTTTAATGCTGATCCTACTACTACTGGTGCTCCATCTCCGTCGAAGTCGTATTCGTTTAGTAAATCTCTTACTTCCATTTCTACTAGTTCGATTAATTCTGGATCATCTACTTGGTCTTCTTTGTTTAAGAATACTGCGATTTTTGGTACTCCAACTTGTCTTGCTAGTAGAATGTGTTCTCTTGTTTGTGGCATTGGACCGTCTGCTGCTGATACTACTATGATTGCTCCGTCCATTTGGGCTGCTCCTGTTATCATGTTTTTAACGTAGTCAGCGTGGCCTGGTGCGTCAATGTGTGCATAGTGTCTGTTTGGTGTTTCATATTCTACTACAGATGTGTTGATTGTGATTCCTCTTTCTCTCTCTTCTGGAGCTTTATCGATTTTATCATAATCAATTGATTCACCTGTTCCGTATTTTTTATTTAATACTAATGTGATTGCTGCTGTTGTTGTTGTTTTACCATGGTCAACGTGTCCTATTGTACCAATATTAATATGTGGTTTACTTCTTTCAAATGTTTCTTTACTCATTTCATCCTCCTGTTTGTTTTATTTATTTAATACTTCTTCTTTTACACTTTCAGGTACTTGTGCATAGTGGTCAAATGTCATTGAATATGTTGCCCTACCTTGAGTTTTACTTCTTAAGTCTGTTGCATATCCAAACATTTCTGAAAGTGGAATGAATGCATTTAGCACATGGATTCCATCTTTAGGATTCATTCCATCAATCTTACCTCTTCTTGATGAAACATCTCCCATTACATCTCCTAGGTATTCATCAGGTGTTGTAATTTCTACTTTTTCCATTGGTTCAAGTAATATTGGTTTAGCCTTAGCTACTGCATTTTTAAGAGCCATAGAACCTGCTACGTGGAAAGCTACTTCTGATGAGTCTACTTCGTGGTATGAACCATCAAATACTTCTACATGCATATCAACCATTGGATATCCACCAAGTATACCTTGAGTAGCTGCTTCCCTAACACCTTCTTCAACTGGTTTAATATATTCTTTAGGAATTGCTCCTCCAACAATTTTGGATTCAAATGTAATTCCTGAGCCTTCTTCGCCAGGCATAATTCTAAGAACAACGTCACCATATTGACCAGAACCACCAGATTGTCTTACAAATTTACCTTGTGCTTCTGCAGGAGCTGTTATAGATTCTCTATATGCTACTTGTGGATTACCTATATTTGCTTCTACTTTAAATTCACGAAGCAGTCTATCTACGATAATTTCAAGGTGTAATTCTCCCATTCCTGAAATTATTGTTTGTCCTGTTTCTTCATCTGTCTTAGTAACAAATGTTGGATCTTCTTCAGCAAGTTTTTGAAGTCCTAAAGCCATCTTATCTTGTGAAGCTCTTGTTTTTGGTTCAATGGCTACCGAGATAACTGGGTCTGGAAATTCCATATTTTCAAGAATGATTGGATCATCTTGAACACATAAAGAATCTCCTGTTGTTGTATTTTTAAGTCCTAGAAGAGCTACAATATCTCCACAATAACCTGTTTCGATTTCCTCTTGTTTGTTAGAGTGCATTTGTAGTATTCTTCCAACTCTTTCTCTTTTACCCTTTGTTGCATTATAGATGTATGAACCTGATTCTATAACTCCTGAATAGATTCTTACATAAATTAACTTACCTACATATGGATCAGTTACTACTTTAAATGCTAAAGCAGAAAGAGGCTCTTCATCTCCAGGGTGTCTTTCAATAACTTTTTCTTCATCTTTTGGATCTGTACCTTGGACATCTGGAATATCAAGTGGACTTGGCATGTAATCAACTATTGCATCAAGTAGTGCTTGAACACCCTTATTTTTGTATGCGGATCCACATAGACATGGGAATATTTTCTTTTCGATTGTTCCCTTTCTTATAGCAGCTTTCATTTCATCTTCAGTTACTTCTTCACCTTCTAGATATTTCATCATGATTGTATCATCAATTTCTGACAATTCTTCTAAAAGATTAGATCTGTACTCTTCTGCTTTTTCTTTCAAATTATCTGGGATTTCGCCTTTGATTGGGTGTGCTCCTAAATCTTCTGTATTGTATGTTACAGATTCCATTGTTACTAGGTCAACTACACCTTCAAATTCAGATTCTGCTCCTATAGGTATTTCTATAGGTACAGCATTTGCTTTTAACTTTTCTTTGATAGTATCTACAGACATGAAAAAGTCAGCACCTGTGGCATCCATCTTATTTATAAAACAAAATCTTGGAATATCATATTTATCAGCTTGTCTCCAAACTGTTTCTGATTGTGGTTCTACACCACTTTTGGCATCAAATAAGGCAACAGCACCATCTAGTACCCTTAGAGATCTTTCAACCTCTACAGTAAAGTCAACGTGACCTGGTGTATCTATGATGTTAATTCTGTGATTATTCCAGTAACATGTTGTAGCAGCAGATCCTATTGTGATTCCTCTTTCCTTTTCTTGCTCCATGGAATCCATTACTGCTGTACCATCGTGAGTATCACCTATTTTATATATCTTACCAGTATAAAATAACATTCTTTCTGTTACTGTTGTTTTACCAGCATCGATATGAGCCATGATACCTATATTTCTGGTTTCTTTTAATGAGACATCTCTTGCCATCGATCCCCCTAATATCTATAGTGTGCGAAAGCTTTATTAGCTTCTGCAGCTCTGTGCATTTCTTCTTTACGTTTAACACTTGCACCAGCATTATTTGATGCGTCTAAGATTTCTTTAGATAATCTTTCAACCATAGTTTTTTCACCACGAGCTCTTGAGAAATTAACTAACCATCTTAAGCCTAAAGTTTGTCTTCTTTCTGGTCTAACTTCCATAGGAACTTGATAGTTTGCACCACCAATTCTTCTTGCTTTAACTTCAAGTGTTGGCATAACATTCTCTAAAGCTTGGTAGAATACTTCTAATGGATCATTTCCAGAAGTTTCTCCAACTATATCGAAAGCATCGTAAACTATTTTTGTAGCAACACCTTTTTTACCGTCAAGCATAACGTTGTTGATAAGTTTTGTTACAACTCTATCGTTATACTTAGCATCTGGCATTACCTCTCTTTTTGGTATATGTCCTTTTCTTGACACTTTGCTTCCCTCCTTTACCAATTTAGTAATATCTTTAGTACTCGACCCTAAGGCCTTAAACGACCTTAAAGCCGTTTGTGTGCACATATACTTTATTTTAAGCTTAGTACATTATGCACTACATCTAAATACTAATTATTCGCCTTTTTTAGCTCCGTATTTAGATCTACCTTGTTTTCTTCCTTCTACTCCTGCTGTATCAAGAGTACCTCTTATAATATGGTATCTAACACCTGGAAGGTCTTTTACTCTTCCTCCTCTTATAAGTACAACTGAGTGTTCTTGAAGGTTGTGTCCAATTCCTGGTATATAAGAAAGAACTTCTGCTCCATTTGTAAGTCTAACTCTGGCAACTTTTCTTAAAGCTGAGTTAGGCTTTTTAGGTGTTACTGTTCTTACTGAAGTACAAACTCCACGTTTTTGTGGTGATTGAACCTTAGTTTGTCTTCTTTTAAGTGTATTGAAGTTGTAACCTAAAGCTGGTGTAGCTGACTTTTCTTTAATTGTCTTTCTACCTTTTCTAACAAGTTGGTTAATTGTAGGCATAATGCACCTCCTTTTCTTTTAAATTTTTTAATGATAATTAATAGGACTGACCTTATGCCAATCCTTATTAATTTTACTATCTAATGTCTCTAATGTCAAATATTTGAAACACTTTAATAAAATATTTCTTTTTATTTATTTTACAAAACTTAATAATTGATTTTTGAATGTCTATAAATTATTAAAAAAATCTTAATCATAGCTATTTATAAAGGTATTTACTAAGATATAGTCCATATAATTATTTATAAAGAAAGAGTCATATTTTTCTAATTTATCAAATATTTTACTTTATGAAGTATTTTTTTTACTTTTATAATTGATATATTTAAGAACTAAAAAATCTATAATAACATAATATTGACTTACTGGAGATATGGATGTGTTTTTTTCATACCTATAGACCTCATGAGATATAAAGTTTAAATTTACATCAGATATCTTTGAAAGTTTATTATTAGAAAGCTTTGTAATTGATACAACAAAGACTTTTTTCTTAATATTATTTAAAAAGTTTATAACTAGCTTATTATCTCCTGAAAAAGATAAGGCAAATATAATATCTTTTTCTTTTATATTCTCATTAATTAAGGCTATATCTCTTCTTGCATCAATGATAATTATAATTTTTCCTATATTAAGAAAATTTCTTTTAAGCTCTTGGGCAAGATTCCTTTGGATAAAGCCTGAATAAATTACATATATGTTTTCAGCCTTGTCTAGATTTTCAAATAAAAAGTCGAGATTTCTATTTTTAATCATATTCATACTTATTAAAATGTCATTATAGGTAAACTCTATTTCGTTTTCATCAAAATCTACAATTTTCCCATCTTCCCACTTTATTAGATACTTAAGTTCTGAGTAACCATCAAGTCCTAATTTTTTAGCTAAATTTACTATAGAGCTTGTTGAAAATTTTGTATTTTTAGAAAAGTCTTTTAAGTTCTTTTCTACAAAATCATCCTTATTTTGAGTTATATAAGAAAATAGTTCTATATCTTTACTATCTAAATTTTCATAAGATTCTTTTACTAAATCACTAACTTTCATTACTTATCCTAAATTCTCTATATTTTTTAAAAAAATCTTCTATCTTCCCTAAATTTTTTGTTATTAGATTTAAACTCTTATCATGAATTTTTTCTAAATTTATAAAATAATCACAAAGAAATGCATTCTTAATTCCATCGCTTATAAGAATCTTTAGACAATCTATATTTGATATTATTGACAAAAGCTCTAGAGCATACTGATCTTTTGATAAATCTATTACAAATATTGTCGAATTTTCTAATAATTTCTTATTAAAGGTTGATAGTTCATCCCTTCCCTGATAACTCTCTGAAAATTGACCAAAATCTTTTAAATATAGTTTAATGGAAGAACACAAAACTTCTTCATATTGTCCATTGCCGTATATAAAGATATTGTTAGTATTAATAAGTTTTTCAAAAATTTCACTTAAGTCTTCTTTAATTTTACTTTCATCTATGCTTTCAGCATTTCTATCCTTATTGATATAAAATTTAAGTTCACTATATCCATTAAATCCTAGTTTTTTAGAAAATCTTAGTACACTTGTCCTTGATGTAAAGCATAGTTTTGCCAAATCATTAATAGATTGGTCTAAAACCCCTCTATTATTTAATATAAACTCTGCAATCGTTAGGTCAGTTTGACTTAGCTTTTTTTTATTTTTACTTATCAATTTTTCTATTGTCATGGAACCTCCAAAAAAATCCTAGTAACATTATACTGCTACTAGGATTTTTATTTCCTATATTATTCTAATTTTCAAAAAATTTAATTATTTTAACTCTGGCCAATAATCTTTATTAGCATTGATTAAGTCATCTAAAATAAGCTTTGCAACTTTTGCACTTGGAACTGTCTTTGAAAGTGTAAGTGCTTGCCATAATTTTTGGTAAGATCCTTCAATCCAAGCTTCTACTGCAAGTTTTTCCACAGATACTTGCTCTTCCATCATACCTTTTTGAAATTGTGGAATTTTTCCTTGGCAAATTTTCTTATATCCAGTTTTATCAACAATACATGGAACTTCTACCATAGCTGTCGGATCAAAATTTGAAATTGCCCCATCATTTGGAACTATTAGCAAGAATACTTCTTTTGTATTTTCAGCTAATGCTATAGCTAAGTCTACTATATATGATGCGTGAGCGTCTATTTCAAAGTCTATACCTTCTGCTGTTCCTCTTTCGGTAATAGTATTACATAGACCAAATACTTCTTTTTCTCTACCTTCTTTAACTTCATCTACCCTGGTGTGCTTGATATCTGTATGCTCCATTACGAAGTCTGGATATAGGTAGTATTTTAGGTAAGTATTTGGAATTGTTTCTGGATCTAGGGCATATACATCTTTTGCCTTTGTAAATGTTTCAACCCATGATTCATCTAGATGTTGAGCTGTTCCTATTCCATCTGCAAAACCATTTTTAGAAACATGTTCTTTAATTTGTGGCATTAAGTCATTTCCTTCTTGATCTCTTATATCTGTAAACCAACCAAAGTGGTTAAGTCCATAGTATGAAAAGTCGAGATCTTTCCAGTGGCTTAATCCAACCATATCTGCCATCTTATACATTAAGTCAATTGGCATGTCACATATATTTATAATCTTTGAGTCAGGTCTTAATCTTCTTGTTGCTTCTGCAACTATAGCTGCAGGATTTGAATAATTAAGCATCCAAGCATCTGGTGAGTATTTTTCCATATAATCAAGGATTTCTATAACCCCGCCTATTGATCTAAGACCGTAAGCTATTCCACCTGGCCCACAAGTTTCTTGCCCTATAACACCATATTTTGGAGGAATTTTCTCATCTTTTGATCTCATTTCATACTTACCAACCCTTATTTGAGCCATAACAAAATCAATATCAGTAAAGGCTTCTTCAGGGTCTAGGGTGTGGATAAATTCAATATCCGGATGTCTTTCCCTCATGAATATATCAAAGGCATTACCAATTTTATCCTGTCTTTCTTTATCGTTATCATAAAGCTTAATAGCTCTTATTGGAAACCTATCAAGGTTGTCCATAAGCATTAGAATCATTCCCGGTGTAAATGTAGATCCACCACCTGCAATAGTTATAGCATATTTTTTCATTTTTCTCTCCTTAATTTTCTTCTAGTATTTTTCCAAATTCATCTGCCACATATTGAATATTTGTCCCAACTATAACATGGACTGATTTGCCATTTCTACTTGTTCCGTAAGTTCCTATTTCCTTAAAATAATCATTTTCCATTATTTTTTCTGGATCATTGACATTTACCCTTAGTCTTGTAACGCAATTTGTAAAATCTTTAATATTTTCTGCCCCACCAAGTCCTATTAGGATTTCATCAGCCATTACTTGAAATTCGTTAGCTTGAGACTTTTTATTTGTATTCTTTTCTCTATAGTCTTTTTTATTATAAAGTTTTATATCAGATTTAACTTCCCTACCTGGAGTTTTAAAATCAAACTTCTCAATTAAGAATTTAAATACTAAATACCAAACTCCAATAGCTACTATTCCTATTATTAACATCTTAACATAAGCTGGCCAATGGTTAGCCATAAGTGGTATCCAGTTAAGCGACGCCATTTCTATGGCACCTCCCGAGAATATTCCTATAACTCCAAAGAAGTACATTATTGTTGATAGACATGCAGCTAAGATAGCATGAACTATAAATAATGGTGGAGCTATAAATAAGAATGTATACTCAATAGGTTCTGTAACACCACACATAACAGCTGATATTGTAACCGGTATTAAAAGTCCTGCTACTTTCTTTTTATTTTCAGGTTTAGCTGTCTTATAAAAGGCAAGTGCTATACCAACACAGCCAAATAACTTTGACCATCCTGTTGAAGTGAAGGCTGCAAATGGTGCAAGTTCTATAAGTGGTTTAGAACTTGCTGCTATTTCTGGCAAAGCTTTTGCCCACGCGGCATATATACCACCAGATACCAATACTGAATCATAATAAATTGGTGCATAAAGTAAGT
The DNA here is from genome assembly GCF_009696575.1 of Anaerococcus porci. Classification (GTDB taxonomy): domain Bacteria; phylum Bacillota; class Clostridia; order Tissierellales; family Peptoniphilaceae; genus Anaerococcus; species Anaerococcus porci. Next base: position 42,882 of record NZ_VULQ01000009.1, read on the forward strand.
GGTGGAGTCCAAATGGTATAAGTAATCTTTCGAGTAAGATAAATATCCAAACACCTAGTCCACCTGCATTTGTTACAAATCCTTGGAATGATGTAATAATCATTTGAATCTTAGGCCAAATAAAACACGCAAGGACTGCCACTGGAATCATTACTATAAAACCAAGTCCTACTACAAAAGCAGAACCTCTAAAAACACCTAACCATTCAGGAAGCCTTGTGTCAAAATATCTGTTATGTAGAAAAATTGCTAATCCTGAAATTAGTAAGGCTCCCATCATACCCATATCTAAAGTTTTAATATTAGCAACACTTGCAAGCCCCGTATCAGCTCCAGCTTCTAATGAATAATCTACACCAAAAACACTCCCCCAAGTTCCAAGTATTGAAGCTACATAATAATTGAAAATTAAGTATATAACTAACGATTCCATACATGCTCTTGCATTTTGTTTGCTAGCAAGTCCAATAGGTAACGAAACCGCAAATAATAGCGGCAATTGGTTAAATACTGTCCAACCACCATTTAGAATCATATCCCAAAAACCACGCCAAAATGTACCCTCAGCTGCGATAGATCCTAATATTTGTTCATTTGTAAACAATATTCCAAATCCAATAAGTACTGCAGATACTGCAAATAACATTACTGGGGTAAACATCGCTCCTCCAAACTTTTGAATCTTTTCCATCATTTTTATCACCCTCCTTAGGTAAACGATATCTATATATTGATATGATATTATTATTTTTAGTGATTGTCAATAGATATTGAAATTTCGGGATATTTTGTTATTTTATAAATATATTTTTAAAATGTGAATATTCTCCTTTAATATTTTCACAGATCAAGTACAATCATGAAAACAATTTTAATGAATTAACTTCTATAACTACAAAAAATAAATTTTGAAATAAAGAATTTGAGGTAAGTATGACTTTATATAAATTATTAATCTTGGATTTGAAAGAAAAAAAGAAAAAAATTGAATATATAGATAAGCAAGTAAGTGATTTTTATATGGGAGGTATTTCTCTTTGTCTTTATTGGATAAATAAAAATAAGCAAGTAAAAGATTTTTGGGCTATTTTTACATCTGCTCTTATTAACTATAAGAATCCAATTAGTAAATATATAATTTGTAAAGGAAAAAATTCTAAAATCAAATCATATGCTAGCATAGGAGGAGATTTTTCATATTTTTTAAAAAGTAACTCCTATGACGCATTGATTCTACTAAATAAGGCAGATAAAATATATGACTTATATATAGATGGTACAGATATAAAATTTAATAAAATATCTAATGATAACAGTAATAATGATACTTTCACCTACCTTAAAAATACATATGGCAATGATACATCTTCTATTTATATAACTTCTTCTACAAAAAGAGGAGATAAATTGTCAAGGCTAATTGTTGATAAGTATCGTGGATGCTCTAGAAATCTATCAAATTTTCTATATGAAAAAAATCTAAGATCAATTACAATAAGAAAAAATAAACTTAAATCCATCTACTTAAATTTATATAAAAAATCTTCAAGTCCTTGTGAAGGCTGTCTTATATCATGTAAGTCAAGGAGTAAAAAAGAAGAATCTAGTAACCTATTTTCTAAAAAAGATTCTTATCTAAAAGGCGATTTGAATAAATTAAAAGAAATAAAAGAAAGACTTAACCAATATGGTATAGATATTTTCGGCTTATCTAAAAGCATAGAATTCTCGTTTAATCATCTAAATCACATCTACAATTTCAAGGATTTAAGTCTTAATAGCTTAGATAATATCGTAAAAAAAGTAACATCAGATAGAAGAGATAAATTATATGCTGACCTTTCTAATGGTAGGGAGTTTTTAAAAGATAAATATGGTATAAAAACACTGGAAAAAATGAAAAAAACAGACAATTACTCATATAATAAAAAGATAATTGATTCTATTTGCATTTGTTTATTTGCAGTAAACATAAATGACATAGAAGATATAGTGGAAACAATAAATATAGTTTCTATGAAAAACTTTAAAAAAGATAATATTTATTCTTTAATAGCTGAAATAAAAAAATGAATGCTTACTATAAAATATAGCTAGCATCCACTTGTACTTAACTAATTAATATTGTGTCAAGTTTGATTTTTATCTTATATAAGTTTTAAATTGATATACAAAATATTTTAACTCCCATTATAGACCTTTATATTATTATAGAGCCACTTTTATCAGTATTGTATCCTCCAAGTTTTTCCATAGTATCCTTGAATTTTTTTGATTTAAGGATTTCAATAATGTCCTTAATTGAATTAAGTTTCAAATTTTTTTCCTTTACTATAAATTGATATTCTTCATCCTTTAAGTAAATAAAGTCAATGTCCATTTTTATGGCAGCCGACTCAACTCCAATAGAAAAGTCACAGTCCCTATTTTTTACAGCAAGAGCTGCTGAAAGATGGGTTGTTACTTCATTGTCATAGCCCTTTATTTTATATTTATCTATATTTTTCTTATCCAATAAATAATCAAATAAAAGTCTTGTTCCAGCTCCCCTTTGCCTATTTATCATGGTCTTATCAAGCAAATCTTCTATAGTTTTTATACCTAAAGGATTTCCCTTTTCTACATATATACCTTGCCTTCGACCAACCACATTTATTTTTCCTACCTTTTCATTTTTAAAAAATAACTTTATAGCATCATTATTATAAGTACCATTCTTATCTAAAAGATGGCTAGGAGCTATTAATGAATCCCCTTCACTTAAGGCCTTAAAACCTGAAAGTGATCCAACATGAGAAGATGATAATCTTGTATTTTTATTTTCTATAGCAAGTAAATCATTTATCACATCCAAAACTATATCATGTGAGCCTATTGACACTATCCTATTTTCTAAAACGTTTTTTGGAATAGGTCTATGAAGACTTACATTTACAACATCTCCCCTATTATAACCCTCAATATTTCTATCTATAATTACATATCCATCAGATTCTGATAGGGAATATAGGCTTCCTGCTTTTCTATCTAGAGGTGTTGCTATGAGCTTTCCATCGACTATCCCAATCTTTATCCTTATATATTCCCTATTTTTAAGAGATGATATAATTGGCCTAGTAAGCTTAGCCTTTAATATTAGCTTATCTTCTATATTTACTCTCATTTTTTTAAGTATTGTAGAAATCACAATTTTATCAAAGATTATATGAGCTGATACTGGATAACCAGGTAATCCTACAAAAGGTGTTTCTCCTATTTTCCCCAATATTGCAGGCTTTCCTGGTTTTATTGATAATCCATGGGCATAAACTTCACCCATTTCTTCCAAAACTTCTCTTGCATAGTCTTTACTTCCTGCAGAAGTTCCTGCAATAAGTGTTATAAAATCACATTCATTTAAGGCTTTTTCTAAGACTGTTTTTATATCATCTTTATTATCTTTTACTATTGGATAAAGCAATGTATCAATTCCATTTTCCCTTGCCATGCTTATAAGCATGGCAGAGTTTGACTCTATAATTTTACCAATTTTTAGCTCATCTTCTTCTCCAATTATTTCATTTCCAGATGGAATAATAGCTAGTTTAACTTTTTTTAATACTTCAACTTCAGTTATTCCACTTGCTATAAGAACAGAAAGATCTACCGATGAAAACTTATGAAATGATGTAAATAAGAGATCTTTTTCCACAACATCTTCCCCTTGTATTCTTATATTCTCCCAAGGATTTACTGCTTTCATTATAGTAATTCCATCTTTTTCAATTTTTACATCCTCAATCATTATCACTGCATCATAACCTTTTACTAGGGCAGAACCTGTATTACAAAATATAAAATCTTCATTTTTTAAAAATAATGGTCTATTTTCTCTAGCATATTTGGTCATCTCACTTTTTACCATTACTCCATCCATAGCAGATGAATGATAGGCAGGAGATGAATATTTTGCATAAATTGCATTTCGACTTACTCTTCCAAATGCATCTTTTGAACTTATAGTTTCAGATTCTAGTTTATAAAAAAATTTTAATATATTTTCTTGGAAAATCTTTAAAGCTTTTTCTAATTCCTGAGTATCTAAATATATATTTCTCATTTAATAAGGCTTACCCACACATATTCATTTTCCCTAAGTCCTTCACTGTATTCATCAATTAAAATATATCCCCTAACTTTCTTTAGTAAGGAAATATTATTTGAAAATCCAAATATAGGTATGGCGATAAGCTCATCCTCCCTTCTTTCTATGTCTACTAATTGAATCAAGGTTTTGGCAGATTTAGCATGAATATTTCTAACCAATCTGCATTTAATTTTAAGACTATCTTCTATATTATAATATCTGTTGTAGGCCTTTTGAAATACACATTTAAAAACTGTATAAGCACTTATTGGATTTCCAGGTAAACCTAGAATTATCGTTTTATTATTTAAGCTAAGGCTTGTTGGTTTTCCTGGTTTTATAGAAACACCATGATATATTAGACCAGGTTCTAAATCTTTTGCTATAAATGGTATAAAATCTTTTTTTCCCTTTGACGATGATCCAGATACTATTATTAAATCAATATCTTCTAAAAGCTCTTTTCTAATAATCTCTTTATCATCTTTTAAATGTTTCATAGAAACTACATTTATGCCCATAGAATTTAGCAATGAGTAAAGCATATAAGAGTTTATATCCCTAGTCTTTGCTGGATAGAGTTCAGATGATACTGGAAGAATCTCATCTCCAGTTGATATTATTTTGCAATTTATCTTATCATATACCTCAATCTTATCATAACCTAAGCTTGCAGCCATTGCTATAGTTTCTGGATCTATAATTTTGCCACTTCTCTGATAAAGATCTCCCTTGCTAGAATCTTCTCCTATATCTATAACATTATCCATAAAGACTATGGGCTTATTGATAGAAATTAAATCATTAGAAAATTTTTCTGTAAATTCTATTGGTATTACTGAATCTGCCCCTTCAGGAAGCATTCCTCCAGTATAGATTTTTGAAGCTTCTCCATTTTCTATCCTACACTTGGGTTCAAATCCCATTTCTATCTCTTCAACAATTCTTAAGATTGTTGGTATAGTATCGCTAGCTCCTTGGCTATCCTTATATTTTATTGCATATCCATCCATAGTTGATTTTCTAAAACTAGGCAAATCATCTCTAGATACTAAGTCACTAGCTAGTATATAGCCTAAAGAATTTTTTGTTTCAAGTAAAATCTTTTTCTTTAATGGAATTTCTTCCATAACTTTTACTTGAAGGTTAACAGCTTCATTTATTGTTTTTACATCTAATAAATCCATAATATTTTTATTCTACAATAAGATTTTTATTCTTATTGTAGATATTAAACCTTTCACCTCTTGCAAAGCCTATTAAATTTATATCCTTACTTCTTGCAATTTCAACTGCCCTACTTGTAGGAGATGATTGAGATACTATCAAAGAAAAACCGACTTTTTCTATTTTTTCTATTATTTGCTCATTCACCCTACAAGATGTAAAAATAAATTTATCGCTTATATCTATCTTTTCTTTTAAAATATGTCCTATAAGTTTATCTACTGCATTGCTCCTAGATACATCTTCTACAAATTTAACTATTTTACAATCTTTAATGAGACCTACAGAATGGGCTCCACCCGTACGTTTGAAAATTTCTGATTTATTTTGAAAGATTTTTGAAAGTTTAAATAAGTCATTTTTTTTGATTCTAAGTATTTTTGTATTATAAACAATTTCTTTTGATAGTTGTGTATTTAAAATTACATAAGAATCTTTATCTTCTATCCTTATACAATTTATATCATCAATTGAACTTATATATCCTAAGTTATAAAGATAACCTATAGTTAGATTTTCAATATCTTTTGGACTTATTAAAAGCCTTGCTATAATCTCATCTTTTATATGAATATTAAGATCTTTTTCAACTATAACCTCATCTATCATAAAAAATGATTTATCTTTATTTATTTTTTCTATCTTAAAATTTCTAATCAAATCTTTTTCCATTTTCTTCTAAATAATTTTTCCAATCTTGAGGATAATTTAAATTTCTAAAAACTTTATTTATATTTTCTATATTTTTAATTTCTTCATATTCAACCGTATATGCAGAAATTTCATTTAAAAATCCATTTATACTTCTTCTACCTTTATTTAAATAAATCTTTATATTTTCAAACAATTCTTTTTTATATAAGGCAAAAAATGGCTCTAAATATTTTCCATTATCATATACTAAGGCTTTCTTATATTCTTTATTTTCTAAATATTCTAAATATTGACAACTAAAATAAGGCATATCACAAGCCATCAAAAAATTATCTTCATTCGATGAAGAAATAAGACCTGTATACAAACCAGCACATGGTCCTATATTTTTTATTATATCTTCCCTTATAATTATATTATTATCATAAGAATTATACCTATCTTTAAAAAAGTCTACTTCATTACTTACTATTACAATCTCATTAAAATATCTAGCTAAGTTTTCTACAATGGTATCTATCAAGAATGAGCCTTTATAATTTAGTTTTTTTTTATCTTTTCCCATTCTAGTTGATTTTCCGCCAGAAAGTAAGATAGCTGTCAATTCTTTTTTATCCATTAACCACCCCAACTAATATTCATATACTTATCCATCAACCTATCATACTCATCCTTGAAAATCTTAGCATGATTATCTTCCCATCCAGCAAAATGACTTAGAATTTCTCTTAATTGTTCATCTTCCACTTTTTTTGACATACTATAATAATCTCTAAAATCTTCTTCTATGAGATAATCCATACGAAGTACATTCATATCTTGAATCATAGATTGTTCAAGATTTTGAGCTAAATTCTCACTTTCTTTTCTTTTTTCGAAAAAGATTTCTCCCTTATCTTCAGGTAGATTCAATTCTTCACTGACAGTTTCTCCATCCTTATATTTTTTAAGCAATTTCTTAAGATATTCATAATGCTCAAGCTCTATTTTGGATAATTTTTCAAAGATTGCTTTTGTTTGTAAATTTCTACTTTTTATTGAATTATCTTTGCAAAAGTTATAACCATGCAATTCCATAGCCATGACAAGATTTATTACTTTTATAGAATTATACATAAGATTTCCTTTCAATCTTTTCTATAAGAACACTTGATACCTTTAACTCAGGTATTTTCGCTATAGGGTCCAAAACAGGATTTGTTAGTAGGTTTGCAGGTCCATCTGCATAATGAAATGGCATAAATACTACACCAGGCTCTACCTTTTCGGTTATTTTTACAAAAGATTCAACAGATCCTCTCCTTGACTTTACCCTAATTTTTTCACCATCTTCTACATTATAAATTTTTGCAGTCTTTGGAGAAATTTCTATATAAGATTTCCCTGCTATTTCATTTAAACCTTCGATTTTCCCTGTCATAGTTCTTGTATGATATTGATAAAGCATTCTACCGGTTGTAAGAATTAATGGATAATCCTCATCTGGTAATTCCTTACTTTCCTCATATTCAATAGCTTTAAAAAGCCCCTTTCCCCTTGCCATAGTATTTTTGTGCATATACTTTGTTCCTGGATGTTCTTTGCCTACACAAGGCCATTGCAAAGACTCTTTTTCTAATCTTTTGTAACTTATACCACTATAAGATGGGGTGCAAAGAGCTATTTCATCCATAATTTCACTAGGAGAATTATAATATTCTTCATATCCTAGTAAATTTGATATCTCCATTATAATTTTCCAATCTGCTTTAGACTGACCAATAGGATTTATAGCCTTATTTACTCTTTGAATCCTTCTTTCAGTATTTGTAAATGTTCCATCTTTTTCTGCAAAAGAGCTGGCAGGTAAGACAAGATCTGCAAGTTCTGCTGTTTCTGTTAAAAATATATCTTGTACGAGGAGAAAATCTAAGTTTTCAAGTGACTTTTTAACATGCTTTAAGTCTGGATCTGAGATCATAGGATTTTCACCCATTATATATAAAAATTTAATATCTCCCTTGCCAGCACTATTTATCATTTCTGTTAAAGTAAGACCCTTTTTGCTTGGAAGATTACTTTTCCAAAAACTTTCCATACTCTCTCTTACAGGATCTATAAAAACTTTTTGATATCCTGTATAGTCTGTAGGAAGAGCTCCCATATCACAAGCTCCTTGAACATTATTTTGTCCTCTTAGTGGATTAATCCCTGTAGATTCAAATCCAACATTTCCTGTAAGCATCTGTAAATTGGATGTTGACATAACTCCATTTGTTCCGCTTGAATGTTGAGTTATCCCCATTGAATAATATAGGCTTGCCTTATTGGCCTTGGCATATATTCTTGCAGCTTTTATTAAATCATTCTTATCAATACCACAAATTTTCGAAACTAAATCTGGCTTGTATTTTTCAATTGTTCTTTTAAATTCTTCAAATCCTTCTGTTCTTTCATTTATGTAGTCCATATCATGAAGATTTTCTTTCAAAATTACATTCATAATACCGTTTAAAACTGCTATATTGCTGCCAGGTTTTATTTTTAAAAAGACATCTGCATATTTAGCAAGTTCAATTTCTCGAGGATCTATAACTATTAGTTTTGCTCCATTTTTAACCCTTCTTTTTATCTTGCTCCCTATAACAGGATGATTTTCAGTTGTATTTGTTCCTATTATCATAAAAGCATCAGTTCCATCTATCTCTTCTATTGAGTTTGTCATAGCTCCACTGCCTAATGTATTAGCAAGTCCTGCGACTGTAGATGCATGGCAAAGTCTTGCACAGTGGTCAACGTTATTTGTTTTAAAAACTGTTCTTACAAATTTCTGAAAGAGGTAATTTTCTTCATTAGTACACCTTGCTGATGAAAAACCTCCGAAAGCATCTGGTCCATTTTCTTTCATAATTTTAGAGTATTTTTCTTTTATAAGCCTATAGGCTTCTTGCCAGCTAGCTTGAACAAATTTACCATTTCTTTTTATAAGTGGCTTAGTAAGTCTATCTGTATGATTTATAAATCTATATGCAAATTTACCTTTTACACATAATAATCCATCATTTGGTATGGTATTTATAGGTTCAATTTCTACTATACGATTGTCCTTACTAAGTAAATTCATCTGGCATCCTACTCCACAATATGAGCAAGTAGTTTGAGTCCTTTTAACTTCCCAATACCTAAATTTATCCTCTATATATTTCTTTTTAGGATTTAAGGCTCCCACAGGACATGCTGAAACGCAATTTCCACAAGATACACAATCGCTATTTCCAAATCCCTTATTAAATGGCGTTTCTACAATTAAATCAAATCCCCTACCTGTAAAACTAATGGCTTGACTATTTTGAAGATTATTGCAAATACTTACGCATATACCACATTTTACACACTTATTTGGGTCATAGGTGAAAAATTTGTTTGTCCTATCTATGGGTAAATTACTTTCTTTATTTTTAAAAGTTGCACTTACTATTCCATACTCATAGCAATAATCTTGTAATTTACACTTACCTGACTTATCACAATTTAAACAATCATTTGGATGGTTTGAAAATAGCAAATCTAGAATTTGTCTTCTTAATGATTTTATCTTTTCACTATGGGTATAAATTTTCATTCCATCTTTCAATTTCTCCGAACAAGAAGTGACAGGATTTTTGTAGCCTTCTATTTCAACAATACAAAGCCTACAAGCTCCATTTGGTAAAACTCTTTTATCATAACATAGGCTTGGGATATCAATTCCTTGTTTTTTACAGAAGTTAAGAATAGTCATTGGCCTATCTATTTCGTATTCTATATCGTTTATATAGACTCTCATATTATTCTCCTTCATTTTTCTTTTCTAATTTTGAAATTTTCTTAAAGACATTTTTAAATCCTGTTACTGTTATCCAATCACTTTCAATAAATTCTCCACTTGTCTTTATATAAGGTGTATCAGGATTATCTAAGTATAAAAGTTCTGTCATCATTCTTCCCTTAAGGCATAGTGGTCTTCCGTCACTTGGTTTTTTGGCAATAACCGCAATATTATTTCCATTTTTTGAATAAATTTCAAAATCACATCCAAACTCACAAACTTTACACTTAACAGTCTTTTTATCAGAATCAAAACTTCTAACTTTTCCTAATATCCTCTTATCTGTTAAGGCTCCTACTGGACATATAGAAACACACCTATTGCAAGATATACAATATGAATGAGCAAAATCTTCTCCCAAATCACAAGCAATATATGTATCATATCCTCTATTTGCGAAAGATAAGATAGACCTATCTTCTATTTGTCCACAAATTGATACACACTTCCCACAAAGAATACATTTAGCATTATCCTTCATTATATAAGGACTAGATAAGTCATAAAATTTTTCTCTTTTTTCTCCATCAATGTCCCTAAAATTAACATCATAATCATAAGCATATTTTTGAAGCAAACACTCCCCTGCCTTTTGACAAGTTAGGCAATCATTTGGATGTGAATCTAATAAAAGTTGTAAAATGCCCTTTCTTTTCTTGATTAAATTTTTACTACTTGTCTTAATCTCCATACCATCTTTAACTTTCGTTGAACATGAAGTGTCGATCTTTGTCCAACCATTATTTGTAATTTCAACTATACAAAGTCTACAACCACCAAACTTTTCAAGACTTGGGTCATAACACAAACTTGGAATTTCAATGCCATTTTCTCTAGCAACATCCAAAACAAAGCTATCTTTTTGAGCTTTTATTTCTTTACCATCTATTTTGATACTTACATAACACATAAAATCACCCTTTAGCTACAGCTTTTGGCTTGATTGGACATACATCTAGACAAGTACCACACTTAATACACTTTTCTTGATCTATTTTATGAATTTCTTTTTTACTTCCACTAATACATGAAACCGGACAATTTCTCTTACAAGTCCCACATCCTACACAATTATTTTTTATACTAAAATGTATAAGATTCTTACATGTACCAGCAGTACAATGTTTATTTTTTATATGATCAATGTATTCATTTTTAAAATATTTCAACGTTGAAATTACAGGAAAAGCTGCTGATTTACCCAAGCCACAAAGAGAAGTTTCTGTAGTTAATTCACAAAGTTCCATTAATTTGTCTATATCTTCACTTCTTCCATCACCATTAACTATTCTTTCGAGTATTTCTAGAATTCTTTTAGTGCCTTCTCGACAAGGGACACATTTACCACAAGATTCATCACATGTAAATTCCAAAAAAAATCTTGCTATATCAACCATACAGGTATCCTCATCCATAACTACCATTCCACCAGAGCCCATTATGGAATCTAGTTCTTTAAGCGTCTCATAGTCAACCGACTTGTCTAGGAATTTAGCTGGTATGCAGCCTCCAGATGGGCCTCCAGTTTGTACAGCTTTAAGCTTTTTATCATTTTCTATTCCTCCGCCTAAATCATATATAATCTCTCTTAGGCTAGTTCCCATACTTACCTCTATTAGGCCACTTTTTTTTACATCTCCTACTAAAGAAAATACCTTGGTTCCTGGAGATTTTTCTGTACCAATACTTCTGTACCAGTCCGAGCCATTTAAAATAATTTGGCAAACATTTGCTAAGGTTTCAACATTATTAATTACGGTAGGTTTTTGCCACAAGCCCTTAAAAGCTGTTCTGTGAATCTTAACCCTTGGCATCCCTCTTTTACCTTCTATCGACTCCATAAGAGCAGTTGATTCTCCACATACAAAAGCTCCTGAACCTAACCTAAGTTCTATAGTAAAATTAAATCCAGAATCCATAATATTTTCACCTAAAAAGCCCTTCTCACTAGCCTCTTTTATAGCATAATTAAGACTTTTAACAGCTTTTGGATATTCTGCCCTTACGTATATAAATCCTTCATCACTACCAATTGCATATCCTGCTATAATCATAGCCTCTATTACTGAATGTGGATCATACTCAAGTATGGACCTATCCATATAGGCACCAGGGTCTCCCTCATCGGCATTACAAATAATATATTTTTTATCAACATCATAATCAAAGGCAGTTTGCCACTTGCGACCCGTTGGAAAACCTGCTCCACCCCTGCCTCTAAGCTTTGAATCCTTTATAATATCAATAACTTCTTGTTGACTCATCTCTTTTAGCACCTTATAAAGGGCAAAATAACCATCTCTTGCTATGTACTCATCAATATTTTTAGAATCTATAACTCCTAAATTTCTTAAGGCTATTTTAACTTGAATATCATCTTTTTTATCTAAATTTTCTGGATGACTTATTTCTGTATTTTCTTTTATATTTCTAAGATATTTTAAATCAATCATTTTTATCGCCTACTTATATTTTTCCAAAACTTTTTTAACATCTTCTTTAGTAAAGTGAGCAAGCTGCTTACCATTAATCTCAACAACAGGAGCCTTCCCACAATCTCCTAAACACCTTGTTTCAGATATTGAGAATTTTCTATCTTCTGTTGTCTCCCCTTTTTTTATATTAAGTCTTTTTTCAAACTCCTCTAAAATATCTGCCCCACCCTTTACATAACAAGCAGTTCCAAGGCATATATGTATATCTGTTTTTCCCTTAGGTATAAATGTAAATTGCGAATAAAAGGTAGCCACTCCATAAATCTCAGCCAAAGGAATATTTAGTTTACTTGAAATAAGCTTTAATATTTCTTCTGGCAAATATCCAAAAACATTTTGACCTTCTTGCAAAATTGGCATCAATGGTCCTTTTCTGTCCTTATTTTTTTCAATAAATTTCTTAAATTCATCAATCTTTTCTTTATTTTCTTCTTTATCAAATATAAAATTTCCCTTAATTGTTTTCATATAATCCTTTTTTTAGCTAAAACTTAAAGCTTTTAAAATAAAAAATATAAAACTCTTAACTTCAAAATATAAAGCTAAAAATACACATCTTTATTATTATTTTAGCATATATATATTAATTTATTTATAATTGTAAAACGTTTTTCTATCTATGTCAAAGCAATATAGATAAAGTCCATATAATTGTGTCAAAAGAAAATGTCATTTGAAAGCTTAACTAGTACAATGTTTTTAACTAAAAAAATAAACTAGGAGGTATCAAATGACTCAATTACATTTTTCAATTAATCAGGAAGATATTCAAATTTTAATTAACTCGTAAGTTAAAATTATATGGAAAATTCTCCACAAAAGTCTTTGAATGATACCAGAAAAATTAAAAAACACTGCTATTACTATATTAGAAATGTACATCCAAAGAGTATCTACTAGGAAAGCATCTAAAGTAATAGAGAATATATGTACAATAACATATTCTAAATTATTTGTATCATCACTAGCTAAATATCTTGAAAAAGAGGTTAAGCTATGGAGAAATAATGACCTAAGTATAATAAAGTATCCATATTTACTTGTAGAATTAGTTTATATAAAGTCAAGAGAAAATTATAGATAAGATGTTTTTTCCATAATTGATAAATGATATGATTAATAATAGACTTGAATTGATAATTTCTTTAGAAAGACTAAAGAAATTAGAAGACTTGAAAAAGCAATAAAAATATTCGCTAATGAAGAATCAGATATTAAACTAATAGGCGAAATCCTCATTTATATCAATGAGGATTGGATTATATCTTATAAATTATATATTAGAATGAAATAGTAGATATTGGACTAGTAATTTTATGCAAGATTTTGGACTTTACAACCTTTAATAACATTGAAATTATAAAAAACAATATATCATGTATTGCTATTATTAATTTATATTTTTTAACAATTTTCATATTTACTTCAATAATCTAGGGCTAATACAAAAATTATCCATCTAGTATTTCACAATTTATATAAAACTTTAAACAATTAAAATTTCTTAACTAATTTCACTTAAGCTACCATTTTCCATAAAAAAAATCTTATCACAAAGCTCTTCTATTATATTTTTTTCATGAGAAGATACTAATATTGTTTTTCCTTTTTCTTTTTCTTCTTTTATTATATCTATTAAAGAATCCACTCCTTTTTGGTCTAAAGCTATAGTTGGTTCATCAAATATTAATATCTTTGGATCTTCTAATATTACATTTGCAAGTCCTAATCTTTGTTTCATCCCAAGTGAATAAGTCTTATAATTTTTATTCATAGCATGTTTTAAACCAACTTTATCCAAGACTTCTATTATTCTATTTTTGTCGGCAATTTTTCTTATTGATGCTATCATTGCTAAATTGTTAAAACCTGAAAGTTCATCTATAAAGGACGGATTTTCTAAAAGCAATCCTATATCATTATAAATCGCATTTCCATCAATTATTAAATCATCAATTTCTATACAACCACTATCTAGTCTAATAAAACCACAAATCGCCCTAAATAACATTGTTTTTCCTGAACCATTCTCCCCTTGAAAACCATATACTTTTGCTGATTCAAGTTCTAGATTTATTTCACTTAATACTTGATTTGATCCAATCTTTTTAAAAGCTTTAGTAACTTTTATCATTCTTCCCTCCCATAGTAATCATAATATTTTGGCAAAAAATATAATAATAAAATAATAATTATAAAGTAAATTAAGATAAACAGCAAATTTACTTTTAAGTCGAATTCTCCTCCATAAAAATCTTGCTTCATAATAAGTGATCCTTGCCCTAGGATAAATCTTACGTTAGATAGGATTGCAATAAGGAGATTTATTATAAATACAGACAATGCAAATAAATATTTTGTAAATAAGGCTATCATAAAAATCATATTAGTAAATAAAATATTTTCTAATATATAGAAAATAGCAACTCTCACAAAACCTTTCATAAGATATAGATCATTTTTACCTTGTAAAGAAAGATATAATAAAATTATTGAAAAAAACAACAAGCCAATAAATACATTGAATATACTTGCTCCTAAAATTTTCCCAAGAAAATATTGTCTTTTGCTTTTAAATTTAGGCATTATATAAGTTCCGAATTCTATGTGATCCTTGTAAAATATTTCAGATATTCCAAAGACTGGTACAAAATGTATTACAAAAAATGAAATTGGAAGTATGAAATTATTGAAATCAATAAAATTTCCATTATCTTTAAATGCCTGCTCAATAAAAACTTCTATAGGTGGAGTTTCATTAAAAGCCCCAAATGTTATAAGAATTAATAAAATTAGATAAATTCCCATAAAAATCATAATTTTTTTGCTTTTTTTTAAAAGCAAGTCTATTTCTCTAAAAAATCCACTCATATTATTTCCTTATTTTTCTTAAAAATTAAAAAGTAAAGGCAAGATATTAAAAATAAAAGCAAAGGATATATAAAACTTGAAAAACTATGTTTTATTATTACCCCATTAAGAAAAGAGCTCAAACTCAAAAAGTTGTTAAAAATCTCGAACCTACTTCTCAATATAGACATTAGTAAATCCAATATTATATCAAGTATAAAAACCCCGCCTATTCCAAGATATTTAGACTTAAATATATCATTTAAGAACATAGCAAAAGAGCCTATAATTCCTCCTATAATAAAATCTATAAATATACTAGCTAAATAAAAAAGCAAAGGACTCTTTACTATGAGCTTTATCAAAAATAAATCATTGTTGAATGTAGTATTATAGTAAGTTATAGGTAGGCTTGGTCTTAGTAAAAGCCATACTGCAATATTTATAAGTAAAACTAGGCTAACACTTAAACCTGCATATACAAAATTTATCAAAAATTTTTTGACTGTATATTCCTTATCTGTTATTTTAAGCATATATGTCTTGTATATACCACTTTCCCTATCTTCAACAAAGGAATCTGCCATAGGTAAACTTGCTAAAATAAAAGATAAAAAAACAAACATGATAATAGCGTTACCAAGAGAACCATTTATCATAATATTTTCAAGAAAAGATGATTGTACTATAAGCTTATCATTAAAAATTATAGCTTTTCTTCTAGGTAAAATATCCACTAAATTTATTAAAATTATTATGAAAATAGTAAAGAAAAACCTTTTTCTTTTAAAAAATCTATAAAAACTTTCTTTAATCATAAACATCTCCTAGGTCAATTGTCTTATAGTATAGATTTCCTTTTTTATATTCTTTTTTATATTGATCTAAGTAAGTATTGATACTTATTAATAAGGCATTCTTATAATCACCCTTATCTTCTATCCAGTAATAAAAAGCATACCTTTTCTTCTCTCCCTTTTTTATGTTTAAATCTTTTAAATTATAAGTCGGTTCGAATATAAGTTCTTGCTTTTCAGATTCTCTTATATTCTGAACTATACATGAAGAAAAATCCTGATATAAACTAAATGCATATCCTAATTGTACTATATTCATATCATTTTTTTGATTCATATATTCAATATCTACACGAAGAGCTTTCCTACCTCCAAAATTTTCTATCTTTCTATTATATATTTTTACTTCAATATCTCCTAAATCAATATTATCTTTGTAAGAATATTCCTCTATCTTAGACTTGCTTGGATATCCTGCATTAGCCCTTTGATAAAGAAAAATATATGAAAAAATTAAAACTATAAAACCTAAAGATATAAGAATCTTCTTTTTCATTATTTTATATCCTCCAAGCTTTCAACTTCTTGCATTGAAGATATCATATTTTCATAATCTTCATATAATTTATCCAAATTAGAATCTTTTCTATCTAAAATTATGGTATTTTGTGCACCTTCACTAATAGTGCTTGCTTTTGTCATTATAAAATCACTATTATAAATCCTATAAGTTCCATCAGACAAATCAATTCTTATCCCATCATCTTCTTTTTTTATAGAACTTATATTATTATCCATTAAATTATCATATAAATTTGAAATATCAGGGTACTTGCGACTCAAACCCTTTACAAAATCAGAATCATCAGAAATTTTCCCTCTATAAAATTTATTTTCTATTATATTTATATATAAGGCTTTATTTCCTTTAAAAAGATAAACTATTTCAATTGGTTTATTAGGATGATAATAATTTTTCATATAAGAAATATTTTTATCATCCCAATTTACATTCATGTTTTCTGATAATAAACTTCCATCTTCATAATAAGTTTTGTAATATAAAGCTTGTTTGGGATTTGCTTTATAGATATTTTCTAAAAGCTCAGCATCCTCTTTGTCCATATTAGATAAACTTTTTTCTATATTTTGGTTTTTTTCATTCTGATAGTCATCATTACTACATGATGAAAATATAATCACTATTAAAATTAATATAAGAGTAAATTTCTTTTTCATAAAAATATATTAATACATGAACTGACTTAGTATTAACTTAAATTTTACCAACCACAGGACCAAGAATCAGGAGACCATAATCCAGATGCTGATAGTGTAGAAAATGTACTATATTTAGATCCATGCACTAGGGCTGTTCTGTAACCATCTTCATGTATATTGCTAGAAATACAGTACTTTCCTCCCTTATTTATATAATATACAGGTGCATAAGATGTAACTTGTTTATTTCCAGCTAAGGCCCTTGCTTTTAAAGTATCCCCACTTATATTATTTACATAAAAGTATATAGGAGATGCATCTTGTTTTTCCCTAGAAGGAGTATAAAGATTAAAATTTTTCCTTCCAAAATTAAAAGATCAAGATGTGTCGCCAGTATTTTCTGCCAAAGAAGTCCCCATCATAAGAAACAAAAACGTTATCATAAAAATCGAAAATAAATTTTTAATTTTTTTCATAAGATTTTCTCCTTTAATCTATTTCTTATATTAGTCAGTTCATGTATGAATCCTTTCTTAGATTAAAGATATCATAATTTATTTTTCGTGTCAATTAAATGTATTTATTTAATGTATTAATTAAATATATACTATATATTGATATATGCACATATATATTTTATACTCATTATTTCTCCTTTATTCTTTTAAATTTTTATTTAACAATCAATAGCAAGTATTTTATTATTTAGGTCTAAAGAATACAAAATAAAAATACTATGGAGCAAATTACTAGTCCATAGTATTTTTTCTTAATTATTGATTTTGTTCAGTTTCAGCCTCTGCTTTTTTTACTTCTTCTATATTCAAAGCTATTTGAGCATCTTCTAAATCCTTATTTTCATAGTCTATATCAAAGTCATTGTAAACTTTCATACCTGTACCTGCTGGTATCAACTTTCCTATGATTATATTTTCTTTTAGTCCCTTCAAGTCATCAACCTTGCCCTTGATTGAAGCATCTGTAAGAACTCTTGTTGTTTCTTGGAAGGATGCTGCTGATAACCATGATTCTGTTGCAAGTGATGCTTTGGTTATTCCTAGAAGCTCTTGGCTGTATTCAGCTTTTTTCTTGCCTTCTTTTTCCATCTCTTCATTTACAATACGAACATCTCTTATCTCTTGTAATGAACCTGGCAAGAAGTCTGTATCTCCTGCTTCTTCTATTTTTACTTTTTTAAGCATTTGCTTAGTTATTACTTCTATATGTCTATCATCAATTTCTACACCTTGAAGCCTATATACTTTTTGTACTTCTTTAGTGATGTAGTCTTGAACACCGATTTTGCCTAATACTTTTAGTACATCATGTGGATCAAGAGAACCTTCTGTAAGTTGTTGTCCCTTTTCTACAACGTCTCCTTCTCCAACTAGAAGTCTTGCACCATATGGTATATTGTATTTTTTAGAATAACCATCTTCTGAAAGTATTTCTACATCTGTTTTCTTTTCGTTTTTAATAAGTGATACTGTACCTGAGTTTTCAGCTATGAATGCAAGTCCCTTTGGTTTTCTTGCTTCAAATAACTCTTCAACTCTTGGAAGACCTTGAGTAATTCCAACACCTGCTATACCTCCAGAGTGGAATGTTCTCATTGTAAGTTGTGTACCAGGCTCACCAATTGATTGGGCAGCTATAATTCCTACAGCTTCACCTATATTCACTTTCTTACCTGTTGCTAGATTTCTACCATAGCATTTTTCACATACTCCATGTTTTGACTTACATTCTAGTACTGAACGTAATTTAACTTCTTTGATACCTTCAGCTACAATTTTTTCTGCTCTTTCTTCATCAATAATTTGATTTTTAGCTACAATTGTTTCGCCTTCGCTATCTTTTATCTCCTCAAAAGATGTACGTCCTACTATTCTTGTATATAGGTTTTCTATAAGCTCATTACCATCTTTAAACTCATGAGCCACTACATATCCATCTGTACCACAGTCTTCTTCTGTAACTATAACATCTTGAGATATGTCTACCATTCTTCTGGTTAAGTAACCTGAGTCTGCAGTTCTTAAGGCTGTATCTGTAAGTCCCTTACGTGAACCATGGGTTGAGATAAAGTACTCTTGTACTGAAAGACCTTCCCTAAAGTTAGCCTTTATAGGAATTTCTATAATCTTACCATCAGCCCTTGACATAAGACCACGCATACCGCCTAACTGTCTGATTTGGTTTGTAGAACCACGGGCACCAGAGTCAGCAAATATCTTAATGTTGTTATCAGATTTAAGTTCATCTAGAAGGGCAGCTGTAACGTCATCTGTTGCCTCTCTCCATATGTCTATAACTTTTTCGTATCTTTCATTGTCTGTTATAAAACCACGTCTATAAAGTTTTTCATACTTATCAACTTCTTGATCAGCCTTTGATACTATATCCCATTTTTGATGAGGAATTGTAACGTCTGACATTGAAACTGTAAGTCCTGATAGGGTTGAATACTTATACCCTGTAGACTTAATGTAGTCAAGAACTGATGCAGTCTTTATATTTCCATGCTTTCTAAAGCAACGATCTACTATATCTTTTAACACACCTGATGAGGTAACTTGATCAATTTCAAGAGAATAAGGATCTTCTTTTCTATTTACATAACCTAAATCTTGTGGAATTCCTTCATTATAGATAAATCTACCTACTGATGAATTTACAATCTTTCCTGGGTCATTTTTATCTTTTTTTATCCTAACTCCAACTTTTGTTTGTAGGGTTACATTGTGGTTAAGTAAGGCTTTTTTCATCTCTGAAATGTCTGCAAAGGTCATTCCCTCTCCCTTTGCGCCTTCCTTTATTGTTGTTAGGTAATACGCTCCAAGTACCATATCTTGGGATGGTGTTGTAATCGCCTTACCATCTTTAAGACCTAGGATATTATTTGTAGACATCATTAAAAGTCTTGCTTCTATTTGTGCCTCATTTGATAAAGGTAAATGAATAGCCATTTGGTCACCGTCAAAGTCCGCATTAAAAGCAGGACAAGCAAGTGGATGAAGCTTAATTGCCTTACCTTCTACAAGTACTGGTTCAAATGCTTGGATACCAAGCCTGTGGAGTGTAGGGGCACGATTTAGAAGTACTGGATGATCTTTTATAACTTCTTCTAAGATTTCATAAACTCTTGGATCCTTCTTCTCCACCATTTTCTTTGCAGATTTAAGATTGTGAGCCATTTCATTTTCTACAACCTTATTCATAATAAATGGCTTAAATAATTCAAGAGCCATCTCTTGAGGTAGGCCACATTGGTTAAATTTAAGATTTGGTCCTACTACTATTACAGATCTACCTGAATAGTCAACCCTTTTACCAAGAAGATTTTGTCTAAATCTACCACTTTTACCCTTAAGTAAATCAGATAGAGACTTCATATTTCTATTTGAAGCTCCTGTTACAGCACGACCTCTTCTACCATTGTCTATTAGAGCATCAACTGCTTCTTGAAGCATTCTCTTTTCATTTCTTACAATTATTTCTGGAGCTCCAATATCAAGTAGTCTTTTTAGACGATTATTTCTATTTATAACTCTTCTGTAAAGGTCATTTAAGTCACTTGTTGCAAATCTTCCACCTTCAAGTTGGACCATTGGTCTTAGCTCTGGTGGCATGACTGGAAGCACATCAAGAATCATCCATTCTGGTTTGTTACCACTTGTTAGAAAGGCATCTACCACTTCAAGTCTTCTTGATATTCTTATTTTCTTTTGTCCCTTAGCATCTTCAAGTTCTTTCAATAAGGAATCATATTCTTTTTTAAGATCCATCTTAGCTAGAAGTTTCTTAACAGCATCTGCTCCCATTTCAGCTTGAAATTCTGTATCATCTGGATAATTATCAAGAGCTTCTGAGTATTCAGCTTCTGATAATTCTTGTTTTTCATAATATTCAGTTTCACCAGGATTGATTACTACATATGATGCAAAGTAAAGAATCTTTTCTAGAACTCTTGGGCTCATATCAAGTAAAAGACCCATTTTTGAAGGTATTCCCTTGAAAAACCAAATATGGCTTACTGGGGCAGCAAGTTCTATATGTCCCATTCTTTCACGTCTTACCTTAGATTTTGTTACTTCAACGCCACATTTTTCACAAACAACGCCCTTGTATCTTATTCTCTTGTACTTACCACAAGAGCATTCATAGTCTTTTGTAGGTCCAAAAATCTTCTCGCAGAACAGGCCATCTTTTTCAGGTTTTAGTGTTCTATAATTGATAGTTTCTGGCTTTTTAACCTCACCATGAGACCATGATCTAATTTTTTCAGGAGATGCTATTTTCATCCTCATAGCACCAAATTCTTGTAATTCTGACAAAAAACCCCCCTTACTCTGTTAAACCTTGACTTGTAGAATCTTTGGCATCTTTAGTCTCAGTTTCTGAAACTTCCTCATCATTTTCAGATTTTGCCTTTGAAGCAAGTCCTGCAAGTTTTTTAGATTGATTTCTAA
Organism: Anaerococcus porci; assembly: GCF_009696575.1. Lineage (GTDB taxonomy): Bacteria > Bacillota > Clostridia > Tissierellales > Peptoniphilaceae > Anaerococcus > Anaerococcus porci. The sequence continues at coordinate 64,571 of NZ_VULQ01000009.1, forward strand.
TCTTTGCAGCATCAATCTTTTCCACTTGTGAGAACTTATCTTGCTCATCTATATTTTCTTTAATTTCTATTACTTCTCCATTTTCATCTAAAAGCTCAACATCCAAAGCTAGAGATTGGAGTTCTTTTACAAGCACCTTAAATGATTCAGGTGTACCTGGTTCTGGAACATTTTCTCCTTTGACAATTGCTTCATATGTCTTAACTCTTCCTGTAACATCATCTGATTTTACTGTAAGAATTTCTTGGAGGGTATGACTTGCTCCGTATGCCTCTAAAGCCCATACTTCCATCTCTCCAAATCTTTGTCCACCAAATTGTGCCTTACCACCTAGAGGTTGTTGGGTTACTAGTGAATATGGTCCTATACTTCTTGCGTGGATTTTTTCTTCTACCATGTGGTGAAGTTTAAGCATATACATAACTCCAACTGTTACTGGATTTTCAAATTCTTCACCTGTTCTTCCATCACGAAGTCTAATTTTCCCTGTTTTGTTTACATATGGAGCAATCTTTTGTGCTTCTTCTAATACTTCCTCTATTTCTGTATCCATAGCTCCATCGAATACAGGAGTTGCTATCTTCCATCCCATAGTTCTTGCAGCAAGACCCATATGAACTTCCAAAACTTGTCCTATATTCATACGTGATGGGATACCTAGTGGATTTAAGCAGATTTGGATAGGCGTACCATCTGGTAAGAAAGGCATATCTTCTCTTGGCATAATCCTTGAAACAACACCCTTGTTACCGTGTCTACCACACATCTTATCACCAACCATAATCTTTCTTTTGGTTGCTACATAAACTCTTATTACCTTATTTACTCCTGGTGAAAGTTCATCTCCATCTTTTTTGTTGTATTCTTTTACATCAACTACAATACCATTTTCTCCATGAGGGACTATTAGTGAAGTATCACGAACTTCACGAGCTTTCTCTCCAAAGATTGCTCTTAAAAGTCTTTCTTCAGGTGAAAGTTCTGTCTCTCCTTTTGGAGATACCTTACCTACAAGTATATCTCCACTTTTAACTTCGGCACCTATCCTAATAACCCCATTTTCATCAAGGTTTTTCTTCATGTCATCACCAACATTTGGAATGTCTTTTGTGATCTCTTCAGCGCCAAGTTTTGTCTCACGGGCTTCACATTCATGCTCTTCTATGTGAACTGATGTTAGGACATCATCCATTACTAGCTCTTCATTTAAAAGCATAGCATCCTCGTAGTTATATCCTTCCCATGTTGTAAAAGCTATAAGAATATTCTTACCTAAGGCAAGCTCACCATTTTCTGTAGATGGTCCATCAGCAAGGATTTCATTTTCTTCTACATGTTCTCCAAGTTTAACTATTGGCCTTTGGTTAATAGTTGTACCTTGGTTAGCACGTCTAAATTTAAGAAGTCTATAATAATCTATTTCTCCATCAGAGTCTCTTTTAACCCTGATTTTTTCATCTCCAACATATACTACTTCACCAGCATTTTTACTTACTACACAAACGCCTGAGTCTTTTGCAGCCCTATGTTCTATACCTGTTGCAACTATTGGTGCTTGTGTCTTTATTAAAGGAACTGCTTGTCTTTGCATGTTAGCACCCATTAGAGCACGAGTAGAGTCATCATTTTCCAAAAATGGTATTAAACTTGCTCCTACTGATACAATCTGTTGTGGAGAAACATCCATATATTCTATTGTTTCTCTTGGATAAATATCATTCTCACCATTTATACCACGACCTGATACACGATCGTTAATGAATCTTCCCTCATCATCTAGTGGCTCATTAGCTTGAGCTATGATGTAATTATCTTCAACATCAGCTGTTAGGTAATCTATTTGATCTGTTACATAACCATCTTTTCCGACTTTTCTATAAGGAGTTTCTATAAAACCATATTTGTTAATTCTTGCATAAGTTGTAAGGGAAGTTATAAGTCCTATATTTGGTCCTTCTGGAGTTTCTATTGGACATATTCTTCCATAGTGGGAATCATGTACATCTCTTACTTCAACTCCTGCCCTATCTCTTGAAAGTCCACCTGGTCCTAAAGCTGAAAGTCTTCTTTTATGTGTAAGCTCACTCATTGGATTTGTTTGATCCATAAATTGTGAAAGCTGACTTGAACCAAAGAATTCCTTTATAACTGCTGTTACAGGTTTAATATTTATAAGTCCTTGTGGTGTTGCAAGATCTGGATCTTGAGTTGTCATTCTTTCTCTAACAACTCTTTCCATACGTGCAAGACCTATTCTAAATTGATTTTGTAAAAGCTCACCTACTCCTCTTACTCTTCTATTGCCTAGATGGTCTATATCATCAACATTACCAATACCTTCAAATAGGTTAAATTGATAATTTACAGCAGCAAGAATATCACTTTTAACTATATTTTTAGGACATAATTCTTTCTTTCTCTTTTCAATTTCATTTAAGATGTCTTTTTTATCTTCGTTATTATCTAAAATTTCTCTCATTACTGGATAATAAACTTTTTCTGATAATTCTACATTAGATAGGTCAACATCTTTTAATTCTTCAAATGAATCAAGATAAACAAAATGGTTTCCACAAATCCTTAGCTCTTTATCTTCACCATTTTCTTGTTTGACAATGATATCAACAACATTTATACCACTTGCCTCAATATCTAAAGCAGTTTGTCTATTAATTCTTTCTCCTGCCTTAACAAAAAGTTCACCTGTTTCATCATCTATAACGTCACTTGCAGCTACTTGGTCTATTAGCCTTTCATTTAGTGCAAGCTTCTTGTTGTATTTGTACCTACCTACTTTAGCAAGATCATATCTTCTATCATCAAATAAAAGATTATTTATTAAATTTTGAGCAGACTCAAGACTAGCAGGATCCCCTGGCTTTAATTTTTTATAAATTTCAATTAAGGCTTCCTCACTTGACTCTGAATTTTCTTTTTCGAGCGTATTTCTTAAGTGTTCTGTATCTCCCAAGGCTTCTATTATTTCTTCATCTGTATCAAATAATAGCGCACGAACAAGAGTTGTTGCTGGGAGTTTTCTTGTACGATCTAATCTAACATTTACAGTGTGGGATGCGTCTGTATCAAACTCAATCCATGCTCCCCTATTAGGAATAACTGTTGAAGAGTACATATTGTTTCCTGATTTATCAAGCTCTGATGCATAATATACTCCAGGAGACCTAACAAGCTGACTTACTATAACTCTTTCTGCACCATTTATTACAAAAGTAGCTGAGTCTGTCATCATAGGGAAATCCCCCATAAATACTTCTTGTTCCTTAACTTCTTCGGTTTCCTTATTGATAAGCCTAGCTCTTACCTTAAGGTCTCTAGAATAAGTTGTATCCTTATATTTTGACTCTTCAACTGTATACTTTGTCTCATCGTCAAAATCATATCCAACAAATTCAAGTATTAAATTGCCATTATAATCTTCGATTGGGGAAATATCTTCTAAAATTTCTCCTAAGCCCTCTTCAATAAACCACTTATAAGAGTCCTTTTGGACCTTTAATAAGTTTGGCAAATCAAGAACTTGAGGAAATTTAGAAAAGCTAACACGTTCAGTTTTACCAAATAACTCTTTATGATATTGCACTATAAATTACTCCTTCATAATACTCTTAAGCCGACTGCTTAACTAGACTTTTTTATGTAAATTTAAAGCTTTGCAAAAAGAAAAAAGCCCTCCTTACATAAATAAAAAAATCTCGCTAAATTAGAATTCTAGCAATTGCTTATTATATCACTCCATGCTAGCACATGTCAAATAATCCAGGAGATTTTCTTAAACTTATAAAACCTTTTTTAATAATTTTTTATATTATATTGTATTTTAGAGCGTTGTCAAACAAATTTCTAAACTAATCTATATAATTTACGTCTATATGATGTTTCTTTCCCTTTATTTCTTCATTAGTTTTTCCGAGAATAAGACCATGGACAGGATAAAAATCCTCTTTTACTCCTAATTTTTCAATAAATCTTGCCTTCTTATCAAATTTTTCAAACATTCCTCTTATATAGCATGAGCCTATATCAAGATCAGTTGCCTTAAGACTCATATTCTCTATTATACATGCTGTATCTTCAAGCCTAGTTTCATGACCTTTTTTGGCTGATACAATTATAAGATATGGTGCAGAATAAATAGGATTTGCCTTATAATTATTAGCTACTTCCCTAGCTTCTTCTAAAATCTCACCTATGTATTCTTTATTTGTAATTACTGTAATAGCCATATTTGCATAAAGTCCCTTACCAACTGGTGCCTTAGTTCCCGCATTTACAATGGCCTCTAAATCTTTTCTGTCAATTATTTCATCAGTAAATAGTCTAGTTGAACATCTCTTATCTATTACTTTATCAAAATCCATAAAAACTCCTTTCTTTATATTATATAATTATACGATAAAATAACTCAAATAAAAATAAAGATTAAGTACATGCTTTTTGTGGTATAATTAATGCAAAAGGAGGTAAGGATGAAAAAACTAAGTAATATTTTATTGAGGATATCTGGATTTTACTATTTATTGATTAGTATAGGTCTAATACTTTCTACTCTTTTTTCATTATTTGTTGATAGAAAGTACATATTTTCCATATTTGATTTATTAGGATTTTCAAATATTTCTCTAAGCCTTATAAAACCCATCTTTTTTATATTGCTATTTTGCTTATTTATCCTAATAAGTCTTTTAACAAATAGGATATTTTCTTCAATAAAAGATAAGAAACATTTCCCATCTAATATGTTTGCTGGATTCTTCCTCTTATTTACCAGTGTTATTGGACATGTATTTTTTAGAGATAGGATATTCATAATCTCTTATATTTTCAATATCTTCCTTATTATAGGATCTATGCTTGGACTTCATGAAAAAAGTATTGAATATTATGAAAATGAAGGTGATTTATACAATTCTAAGATTGACAATGAAGATAAAGAAAATATAGATAATAAAGAAGTAGAAATTATTAATAATAACACAATTAAAAAAGATTCAGAAGAAAAAAATGAAGAAGTAACAACATCAAAAAACACAAGAAATATTTAAAGATGAAAGCGAAATATTTTAGTATATAAAATTAAAAAAGCACTTAAGTTTTTAATATATAGTTGTTAACTAAAAGATGTCAAATTAACAAAAAAGGAAGCAAGAGGGGGCTGTTGCAGAATGAATTAATCGTTATTCCATCATTACAAGCTCCTCCACGACAATTTGGCCTTCATGAGCTGGTAGGCTATTCTCAAATTGTCTATGAGTAATTTGTAATGATGGAATGATAGAAATTCATGGTTTTGCAACAGTCCCTTTTTTGAATAGTAAAAAATATTAAGGAAAGGTATTCATATGAATGAAAAGTATTTAAATCTACTTAAAGAAAGTTACCCAACAAAAACCCACTTAGTCGATGAAATTATAGGTCTTAAGGCAAAACTTTACCTACCAAAGGGAACTGAGTATTTTTTCTCGGATCTTCATGGCGAGGCCAAGGCCTTTATTCACCTTCTAAGATCTGCTGCTGGAAATATAAGAGATAAGACTAGCCAATACTTTGGAGATACCCTAGTAAAAAAGGACCAAGATGATCTTGCAAACCTTATCTATAATCCAGAAAGAGAACTTGTTAGACTTAAAGAAGAAAATTTGATAGATGATGATTGGTACACAATTAATATTCATAGGTTAGTTAATCTTTTTAGGTTTGTATCAACAAAGTATCCAAAAGATACAGTTAAAAATAAGTTTCCTACAAATTATAAGGAAATTATAGATGAACTTTTATATACTAATGATTCTGAATTTAATAAGAAATTATACTATGAAAAAATAATTGAAAATATAATAAAATATAAGGCTGCTGATGATTTTATAATAGTATTATCATCACTAATCCAAAGAGTTTCTGTAGATAGCCTTCATATAGTTGGAGATATTTACGACAGGGGGCCTGAACCTAATATTATTATGGATGAACTTTTAACTTTTCCTAATGTAGACATACAATGGGGAAACCATGATATAGCTTGGATGGGAGCATGTTCTGGAAACAAGGCCTTGGTAGCAGCATGTCTTTGCAATGCAATCTCATATAATAACTTTGATTTTGTTGAAGAAGGTTATGGAATAAATCTCAGACCACTTTATGAGTTTTCTATGAAAACTTATAGAGATGACCCATGTGAGAGATTTATGCCAAGAATATTTGAAGAAAATATCTATGATAAAGTAAATAAGGATGTAGCAGCCAAGATGTATAAGGCTATGAGTGTCATAAGATTTAAGCTTGATGGTAAACTTTTAGAAAGAAATCCTGAATTTCATATGGATGATAGAAATTTCTTAAAACACATTGATTTCACTAAAATGACCTACAAGGGTGTAGAACTTTTAGATAAAAACTTTCCTACTATAGATAAAAAAGATCCTCTCAAGCTCAGCTTAGAAGAAAAATTCATAATAGACATATTGCAAAAAGAGTTCTCCAAAAATATCCTCCTAAATGAACACATTAAGTTTATGTATAACAATGGTTCTATGTATAAAATATCTAACGGCTCTCTTCTTTTCCATGGTTGCATACCTTTAAATCCTGACGGTTCTTTCCAAGAAATAAAAATCAAAGGAAAAGCCTATAAGGGAAAAGAGTTGATGGATTTATTTGATAAGCTTGCAAGAGATGCCTATTTCTTACCAGAATCTGAAGAAAAACAATATGCAAAAGACATAGTTTGGTATCTAGTATGTGGCAAAAAATCCCCTTTATTTGGTAAAAGTCAATATTCTTACTTTGAAAATCTTTTAGTTGATGATAAAGAACTTAAAAAAGAAGAGATGAATCCATATTATGATTTAAATAAAAAAGAAGATATTTGTAATATGATTCTTGATGAATTTAATTTAAAAGACCAAAGAAGAAGAATTATAAATGGTCACGTTCCAGTAAAAGTAAAGGAAGGCAAAAAACCTGTAAGAGCAAATGGTAAGCTTTATGTAATAGATGGTGGCATATCAAAGCCTTACCAAAAAAAGACAGGCATAGCTGGCTATACTCTAATGTATAACTCTCACCACATAGCACTTGCAGAACATGTATCTTATAAAAATATAAGGGATAATATGGGCTCCTATACCCCAAAAATTTATGAAACTGAAAAATTAATTCCTAGAATGCTTATAAAAGATACAGATGAAGGTGAAAAAATCAGAGAAAGAATTCTAGTTCTTGAAGAACTTCTAGAAATATTTGATAGAACAAAAATTTAGGCAAATAAATTATTATAAATATCTCAAATCTCCTTTTTAGAATAAAACTAAAAGGGAGATTTTTATAAATATACCTATCTTATTAAGCTTAAGTAACAAACACCCTTATGATGTTTTCCAATAATATTGATAGTAAAATTTTCATTAAATCTTATTATAATAAAGTTAAGTTTTTTGAAATAGGATTATTATGAGGCTAGTTTCTAAACAAACTCAAGCTTTTTATCATAGATTTAAAAAATAAATTAATAAAAAACTGTTGTTAGAAAAATTCTTTCAACAGTTTTTTTATAAAAGATTATTATATTGCTAGAATTAAATTAAGACTTATGCTTAAATAATTAAAGAAAAATTCAAATCATTTCTTTTTCTTTAAATATAAGTATCCACCTGCTGCAAGAACTAAAACTCCAGCCACTTTAGCAATTGATCCAATTCCTGTCCTTACAAAAGAACGACTTTTCTTCACAACTGGATTTTTGGATCTAGATACTGTAACTCTTTTAGGTGTTTCTTGTTCTAAGTAACCAGGTTTTTCATTTACTGCATCTTTTATTCTTTTTTCAAGATCCTTTAATTTTTCACTATCAAATTGATCATCATCAACTACAGAATTAAGTTCTTTAGAAAGTTTTGCTTTCTTTTCTTCATCTTTTATCTTGTCTTGATTTTCATTAAAATACTTAATAAGGGCATTAAGTTCATCAATAAATATTTTACCATCAAGATTATTGACAAGCTCATTATACTTATCTATAATTTTTCCAAAATCCTCTTCCTTACCTTCTTTTAAAGCTATTTGGCTATTTTTTAATTCATTAAAAGCCTTCTCCAATTTATCTTTGGCTTCTTTACTTGATTTTTTATAAACTATATCTTTTTTTACTTCTTCGTGATTTTTGATAGCATCTTCAATTTCTTTTGCTAATTTTTCTTTTTCTTCTTTTGCCTTTTTCCTTACTTTTTCATTAAAATCATCTACTTTTTTATTAATAGATTTTATAGCTTCATTAACTGAATCAAGATTAGAATCTTCATTATCTAAAACTTTTTTCTCATCAGCTAAATCAAGATTTTTATTTTTTTCAATTCCTTCTTTTAAGATATTTCTATCAAGAGCAAGTTCTTTATTGTAGGCATTTATTTTATCTTTTAAAATATTCAAATTATTATAATTTTGATTATATTCTTGTACAGAATCATAAGATTCTTTTATTTCATTAAAATTATTTTTTAGCTTATCTGATAAATTCCCCTTTATCATTGTCTTTATTTCTTTATAAAGTTTCTTATATTCAGCTAACTTTATTTCTGAAATTTTTTCACTAATCTTATTATAAGATTCTTGAGTAAAGTTTTCTTCATTTAAATTTCCTATTAAATCATCAAAATCTTTTTTGACTTTTTCATTTAAGTTTTTATATATCTCACTTTTTTTAAAGTCTTCAATTTCGCTTATAATAGAATCATAAGTATTTTCTTCGCTTGTTGTCATATCTCCGGCAAAAGCTATATTTTTATAATTTTTTTCAATTGGATTAATAGGGCTTGTTAACATTAGAAGGCCAAGTCCTAAGCCTAGAATGTTTTTTTTCTTCATTACTATCTCCTGTTTAACTTTATTATCCTTATTATAACAAATTTCAAAGTATTTTTGTAATTATATTTACGGACTTTATATAATATTTAAAACTAGTATGATATTATTATATAAAATAAGGAAAGGAATAATATGCAAGACTTACATATGCACTGCAAGTTTTCTTTCGATTCACATACTAATCCAGAAGAAAATATAAAATCATGTATTAATAATAATATTAAGATTATGGCTTTCACAGACCATATAGATAAATATTGCCAAAAAAACGCCGATGATATGACCTTTGACCTTGATGATTATTTTTCTACCATTAATCATTTAAGGGAAAAATACAAAAAAGACATAAAAATACTAACCGGTGTTGAGATAGGTATAGCCTATGAAAATAAAGATATTATCAATAAAATAATAAAGGATAATCCTTTTGATTTTATAATAGGCTCGATTCATGCAGTTGAGTTTGTGGATGTATGGGGACAAAGAAAGATTATAGAAAAAGATCCTATTAATTCTTTTAGAAAATACTACTCTTATATGATTGATAGTGTAAAAGCTATTAAAGACTTTTCAGTTTTAGGTCACATAGACTACATAGATAGGTATATAAATGATAAGTCTTTAATACCAAAATATGAATTATATGAAGATTTAATTGAAAAACTACTAAAAGAATTAATAGATACAAATAGGGGTATTGAAGTAAATACTGCGGGTTTTAGAAATAATCTTCCGCATGCCAATCCAAAGGATAATATCCTAAAAAAGTATAAGCTTATGGGAGGAGATATTATAACACTAGGATCAGACTCCCATACTCCTGATACATGCGGATATATGATAGACGAAACTATAAAACACCTAAAAGACTTGGGATTTGGCCATATTTCATACTTTGAAAATAAAATGGAAAAACAAATAAAGATTTAAAAAGAGGCACTTGCAAATAACAATTATATCTTGCATCATTATAAGTTACCCAAAGACAATTTTGTGAACAAGCTTTCCAGCTCATCAAGGTCAAATTATCTTAGAGAAACTTGTAATGATTTAGTAAAGATTAATTTAATTTGCATAAGCCTCTTTTTTCTACATAAAATCTTTTAGTTTTTGAAACATCTCCTCTAGCTGTAACTATATTATAGCCTGCTTTTTTAACTCTTAACTCTAGACATGACCTACATTCAGCAGCCTCATCCCCAGTACAAATCTTATTATCATATAGAGAATAAAGTTCTCTATATGAAGTAGGTGAAAGATTTGGCATAAGGACATTTGCACCTGCCCTAAGTCCTTCTTCCCTACCAAAAGGATTAATAGTCCCTAGAGCAGTAGTAGCTGGTATTAAGCAATATGGAAACATAAGCCTAAGTATTGAAACAAGCCTTAATGTCTTTTTATATGACCCATTTTCCATATCCTTAAATGGGGTATCATGTTGAGAAATATAAGGACCTATGCCCACCATATCTGGCTCAAGTTCTTGTAAAAATCTTAAATCTTTAACAAGATCTTCATCTTCTTGGTAAGGTGAACCTACCATAAATCCTCCACCAACTTGAAATCCTATTTCCTTTAAGTCAAATAAACACTGTCTCCTATTTTCAAAGGACATCTCACTAGGATGGATTTTATAATAATGCTGTCTATTTGAAGTTTCTTCCCTTAATAGATACCTATCAGCTCCTGCATTATAAAAGGCTCTATAAGAATTTTTACTTCTTTCTCCAAGAGAAAGGGTTATAGCACAATCTGAATGTATTTTTTTAATCTCTTCAACTATCCTACATATATCATCATCCTTATAAGCCATATCCTCCCCGCCTTGAAGGACAAAAGTTCTATAACCTAATTTGTAACCTATTTTAGCACACATTATAAGCTCATCAAAATCAAGCCTATATCTTTCTATATTTTTATTTGAACGTCTTATTCCACAATAGTAGCAATCATTTTTACAATAATTAGAAAATTCAATAAGACCTCTTACATAAACATCACTTCCATAAATTGCTTTTCTAACCTTATCAGCTCTTTTGGCAAGTTCTTCATTATATTTATCATCTGAAATCAACTCAACAAGAGTAGAATCAGTAAATTCTTCTGCTTTTATAAAGTTCATTTAGACCTTCCTTCTAACTTAATTATCTAATATTATAACAAATAAGATAAAAAAATGATAATTTTTCTAAATTTTATATATTTCCACATATTTTCTACACAATCTTGATATATTATATGCCTTGTAAATGATAAGTTGTAATTATTTTGTAACTAATGTTACAAAAAAATAAATTTAATCAAAAATAACTAGAAAATAGTTACAAATAAATTAAAAACAATATTAAGGAGAGTAATCATTATGACAAAAATAAAAAAATATGGACTAGTAGCTGCTTTAGTTCTACCGACAATCTTCACAGCAACAAATAAGGCAGAAGCTTCAAAGGCTGTTAAAAATTCCGATAAGGCAGCTGCAGTAAATGTAAGAAGTGAAGCTAAGGAAGCTAATAACGTTATAGGACTTATAGATAATGATAAAGCTTATGAAGTTATTGATAATCAAAATGGTTGGTTAAAAATCAAATATGATGATAAAGAAGCTTATGTAGGAAGCTACTGGTTTAACGTAGTTGAAGAAGCAAAGGTAATAAACCCAGCTAACTTCAGAAAAGATGATCACTTAGAATCAGAAGTATATCAAGTACTAAAAAAAGATGACGTAGTAGAAGTTATCTCATATGCAAACAATGGATTTGTTAAAGTAGTGTTTGAAGGAAAAGAAGGATACATACATGAATCACTTTTAGATCTTCCAGAAAGTTTTGCAAATGCCAATAAGCCACAAGTGGTTGTAGCTAATAATAATTATACACAAGAAACTTCTTATCAAGCACCAGCTCAAAATTATCAATCTTCAAACCAAACTCACTATGAAGCCCCAGCACAAACTCACTATGAAGCTCCTGCTCAAAACTACCAAGGATCAAGCTCATCAGCTAAAGAAATCATAGCTCAGAGAGAATCAGGTGGATCATACAATGCTAGAAACGGACAATATATAGGAAGATACCAACTTTCATCTTCATACTTAAATGGAGACTATTCAGCAGCTAACCAAGAAAGAGTAGCAGACCAATATGTAGCTCAAAGATACGGTTCTTGGGATAATGCTCTAGCATTCTGGAATAACAATGGTTGGTACTAAAATTAAATAGATTTGAATTTCAAAAAGACTGCCCATATCATGATTTGGCAGTCTTTTTTCATCTATTTATACATCATAAAATCCATTTCTATATGACCTTATACAAGCCATATAAAGAAACTTAATAACTAAAATTATAAGAATAAATATAAATAAAAATGCAACATAGATATTAGTTAAATTATATATTAAAAAACTAAATACACCTACTATTAAAAGTATAATACCACTTGCAAGATAATATCCTATATTTGCTGATGAACCCCTAGTCAAATCTTTCTCTCTTTCCCAGTGGATATTAACAGACTTAGAGTCCATCAAAATTCCCTGCATTGATGAAAGAAGACTTGCTAAAGTAAATCCTATAAATAAGGATAAACTTGCCAAAAAATCTACTTTAGTAAGCAAAGATAAAATAATACATAAACCTATGTTTAAAATGGTATTTAATAAATTTATAGAAATAAGCCTTCCTAGAACATTATCCCTTGGGGCAATCGGATAAGTTAATGTTTGATAAAGCCCCTCTCCTTCCCTTGATAAAGACGAATTTATAGCTACATCATTAGCCGATATAAAATATCTAAAGACAAATCCGCCAATAATAAAGATTAAATATAAATCCTTATTCGAAAAATCAAGTGTTTTTATCATATCTAGAAATCCACTTGCTCCAAATCCCCAAAATATAGTAAAAATTATCATAGAAGATAAAACAGGATAAACATATACTGGAGTGCTTATTAGAGATTTGAAATCTTTTCTACATATTGCTATAATTTTCGAATTTTGTGAACTTTTAACCAAGCCTTGCTTTTTATGTCTTTTCTTCTGTCTCAATTCAGAAAATGAATCTAAGTATATTTTTGAGGAAATCTTTTCACTTATAAAAATCAAAATAGCAAAATAAAGGTATAAAACTAGGCTATAGCCTATAAAGCTTATAAAAGAAGCGTTTAAACTTTTTGCATATATCCTTGTATGGATAAATAAATATGAAAGAATGCTATCAGATGATATAAAAATTTTTCCTATTTTTGAAAATGCATCTCCACTATTTGACCTGAAAGCGTAAAAATAGACAAAACCTATAAGTAATAAACTTATACCATAGCCTATGAATTTGAATATATTAGAATAAGACCTTATATTTGAAAATCTCATTATAATCATGATAATAAGGGACATAAGTAGAATTGGTATAACAATCATAGGAAGAAAATTTATTACATATCCTATAAGTCTTATGGCTTTAAATCCGTCTATATAGAAATAAACTATACCCATTAATATATAAAATAAGAAAACTTCAAAACTTGATAAAATTTTAGCAAAAAATTTAGATAGGTAAATCTCACTCTCCTTAATAGGCATAGTTCTTAGTATAGTAATCTCCTTACTCCTACTATAGTCAGTAATCAGGTCATTTATACTTAAAATAAGGGCAAAGAAACTTATTACAAGAGATGATGACATAAAATATGAAAACTCATCTCCATTTTTAAGGTAAACGAAGGCTAAAAACATAAAGATAGAAAACCCTACCCCTAGATAAAAACCGTAAATTACTAATATCAAGAGTATTCTTAACACATAGTCATTAGGATATCCGTAGACCTTGGTATTTGGTAGGTATTTGAGATTTTCTTCTCTGAAATTTTTAATAAATAATTGTCTAAATCTTTTATTTAACATCTGTAAGCTCCAAAAACATCTCTTCAAGGGACTTATCTTCAGAAAGATTCTCTTTAATGTCATCTAGGCTTCCCATTGCCACAATTTTTCCTTCTGATATTATTGCAATCCTGTCACAAATATTTTCAGCAACCTCCATCATATGGGTTGAAAAGAAAACCATCTTGCCCCTATCTGCCCTATCCCTCATAATCTTTTTAAGATTAAATGATGATTTAGGATCAAGTCCTACCATTGGTTCATCCAATATTAAAAGATCTGGATTATGGATTAGACTTGCTATTATGGCAAGTCTTTGCTTCATTCCATGGGAGTAAGATGAAATATCATCTACCATAGACTCTCTTATATTAAAATAATCAAGATATTTGTTGAGTCTTCTGTCCCTATCTTCTTTACTTACGCCATATATATCTGCAACAAAGTTTATGTATGAAATTCCATTATATTTTTCAAATAGCAAAGGATTGTCAGCAAGATATGAGAATTTAGACTTATATAATAAAGGATTATCTTCAATCATAATATTATCTATAGTAATATCACCACTACTCTTTTTTATAAGCCCTACTATGGCTTTTATTGTAGTTGACTTTCCTGCACCATTTGGTCCTAAAAATCCAAAAATTTCCCCATTTTTTACAGTAAATGAAATATTATCTACAGCAAGCTTTCCATTTTTATATTTTTTGGTAAAATTCTTAACTTCTAACATGAAAACTCCTTTTTATATACTAAAAAACACCCTAAATAAAGCTAATAAAACTGCTATTTTAATATTTTTACCATAGATAGATAAAATTATTATTTAAAATTCCCCTTATTATTTCTCTATCAATACTACTTTCTCGTATATTTATCTTTTATTTTTATACCCAATATATTATAATTAAATGCAATAGATTGTAAAATAATAAATTTGATTTATAAAATTAAAAGCTTTCGCAAATATACGAAAGCTTTAATCTTATTCTTCATGCAATTTTACTATTTGTTTTTCATACTCACTATGAACCTTTACAGGATCTACTGTTAAACGGGCAATATTAAAAGCATGATCTCCAATTCTTTCAATAGTTGAAGCTATATCGACAAATACAGAGCTTGCAACTGTAGTTAGATTCTCACCATTTCTAAGTCTTTTATAATGTGATTTCCTTAAGTTTTGCTCAAGAAGATCAAGGTTAGCTTCATCCTCTTTTAGTTTTTCATAAAGTGCTGAATCTTCCGACTCAAATACTTCTATTGAATTAACATAGTTGTTTATAACCAAGTCATATATCTTATTTAAATCCTCTAAAGCTTCCTCATTATATTTTTCATTGGCCTCATTTATTTCGTCAAAATACTCTCCCAAATTTTGAGCAAGATCTGAGACTCTTTCCACATTTATTTGTACTTGTAAGTAGTTATGTATTTCACCTTCAAGCTCACTTACTAAATTCGACTTAGATATATCAAGTATATATTTTTGAATCTTAGTATCCATCTCATTTACTAAGGCTTCTGCTTGATTTGCAGTGGAAAGGTCATTTTTATCTCCACTATTTAGATATTTACGAGTAGCCTTAATAGTTTCAAGAGCTATCTTACT
The DNA here is from genome assembly GCF_009696575.1 of Anaerococcus porci. Taxonomy (GTDB): domain Bacteria; phylum Bacillota; class Clostridia; order Tissierellales; family Peptoniphilaceae; genus Anaerococcus; species Anaerococcus porci. Next base: position 79,945 of record NZ_VULQ01000009.1, read on the forward strand.
TTCCTTAATAATAGCAGACTTGGCCTGGTCTAAGGCTGCAGCTGGAAAGGTATTAATTAAACTTTCTTCAAGTTCAATATCCTTAACATCAGAAAAGATTGAATCCTTACCAGGTATAATTTTATGAAGTACCCTTGATACTTGCCTAATAATTGGTAAGAATAAAATCATACCAACAAAGTTAAAGCTAAAATGTGCCACTGCTATAGTCATCATTGGATTAAGCGAAAACTTATCAGATACAAAAGTTACAAATCCTTGGTAAGGCACCAACAATATTAAAAATATGATTGATACCAACACATTGAAAAGTACATGAAACAAACTTGTTCTTTTAGCAGATAAAGAACCACCCAAAGAAGCAAGAACTCCTGTTATACAAGTACCAATATTGGCACCAAATAAAAACCCAAGCGATAAGCTAAGCCCTATTGCCCCAGATGCATAAAGAGATTGGACAATACCAATAAAGGCTGATGATGATTGGATAAGTGCTGTCAGTAAAGCACCTACTATAACCGCTATAAGTGGATTTCTTCCTAAAGATGTAACTATATCTTCAAAGCCAGGGATGTTCTTAAGTTCTGCTAGGCTATCTCCCATCATCTTTAGACCTATAAATAAAAGTCCAAAACCAACAAGAATTTCTCCAATATATTTTCCCTTCCTTTTTTTAGAAAATAAAAACACGATTACACCTATAAGGCATATAAAATAGGATAAGTAGTCTAGGTTAAAACCAATCAAAATGGCAGTCACAGTTGTACCTATGTTGGCACCCAAAATGACACCAATAGCTTGCTCAAGACTCATTACACCTGCCCTAACAAAGCTTATGGCGATAACTGTAGTTGCTGATGAAGATTGAATTAAACCAGTAATAAGTACTCCCACCAATACTCCTTTGATTGGATTAGATGTGTACTTTTCTACATATCCCCTCAATTTTGGTCCAGCAAAATTAGTAAGGGCATCTCCCATAAGGTTGATACCAAATAAAAATATTGCAAGCCCTCCTGCAATCAGATTCCATTGCAAAGACGATAATGTCGATAATTGCATAATTCCTCCATTTAATAATATTCAATTTACAAGATTTTAACAAAAATCTCACCTTAATATAATATTATCATAAAAGGAATAAAACAACAATTGAAATTTAAATAATTTAAAAGCCTATTCTTTTTTTTGATTTATCAAAGTAAAGAATATTATTAGAAATTATCTTTTAGAGTAAAATATAAATGTAAGCTTATTAAATTAAAGAAAGGATAATTATGGATTTAAATTTAAAAGATAAGGTAGTACTCATAACAGGATCAACAGGTGGAATAGGTAGGGCTATAACAAAGGCTTTTTATAAAGAAGGTGCAAAACTTGCCCTTACATCTACTAGAAAAGAAAAGGTAGATAAACTAATAGAAGAATTGGGAAATCCACCAGAAGATAAGGTTCGTGGTTATGTATTAGATATAACAAATGAAGAAGAAGTAAAAAGGGTAACAGATCAAGTAGTTAAAGATTTTGGCACTCTTTATTCCCTAGTATCAAATGCTGGAAACAATGGAGACTACCAAGAGATAAAAGATTCAACAAAAGAAAATTATGACAAAGTATTTTCTATAAATGTGTATGGTGTTTTATATTCTATGAAATATGCCATTCCTTATATGTTAGAAAATAAAAAAGGTTCTGTTGTAGTTCTTGGATCAGAAGGATCTTACGTAGGAAGTCCAGGAATGGGAGCCTATGTAGCAAGCAAGCACGCAGTAGCAGCCCTTGTTAAGACCTTAGCTACAGAAGTAGGCGGAAGTGGAATTCATGCAAATTATATCGCACCATCTGCAGTAGACACTGATATGATGAGAAGAATAGAGAAAAATACATTTGGTGATAGTAAAACTCCAGAAGAAGCTGAAAGATTCTTTGCAGAAGCATCATATGATAAAAGATATGCAAAGCCAGAAGAAGTAGCAAATGCAGCCTTATATCTAGCAAGTGAAGTATCAGCACATATGATGGGATGGGGTCTTAGACTTGATGGCGGAAAACATATATTATAAATATAATAAAGAAGGTGCCTCTTGGCACTTTTTACATATTTCTATTTACCCAAATAACTTCTTAAACATATCATCTTGTTCCTTAAAATGAGATACAAACCCTATAGGGATTTCATTATTAGTAGCCTTAATAATCTCTTTTGCTCCTCTTTCTTCAAATGCCCCACAAAGCTCAATTACATCAATATCTTCTTTTTTTAATTTAATGGCTATATCTTTTGCCATCTCTAAATTTCTTACTCCAATAATTTGTGCATTATTATTTTTTCCTATACACTTTCTATCAACAATTGGATCAAAAGGACCCATAATGATATATGCAAATTTCATAAACTCTCCTTATAAATTTTAAAAATCATCTACTCTTATTAATATTTTTATAAATACTATATTAGCTTTTAAATTCTAATCTAATATTTTATATATAAGCTGGAAAATCCTTTAAAATAGTTTTAAAAGTATATTTTTTAATAAAAAAGAGCCTTTAGGATTACTTTAAAATCTTAAAAACTCTTGATTATAACATTTTTAAAAACCTATTTTATTTTTCAAATTATTAAGACTCAGTAGTAGAATCTTATGATTCTTTTCCATTAGAATCTTCATTTTTCCTAGAATTTATAAATTTAGTTACTTCCGGCATAAGTTCATCACTCATAATTTCAAGAATTTTTTCCATGGTTTCTATGTCTTTTTTATCAACTCTTTTTCTCAGTCTATCTAAGACCAACTCTATATAAGAATTTTTCATATTATAATACTCATAAAATTTTTCTGTACATTCTAGATAATATTCTCTTCTGTCTTCTTCGGATTGAATTTTTTTAAGATAGCCCTTTTTTATTAAAGCAGATATTTTATAAGCAATATTTGGATGAGAGCATTCAAGAAATTCAGTAACATCACTTACCCTTGGTCTATTTAGTGCATGTATAACTTCAATGGTAAAAGTTTCAGTTGCTGTCAATGTTGCCTCCCTATCCTGTAAGTTGGCAAACATATTTTTATATAAATTCAACTTAAATTTTTCATATACTTCATCAAATATTTTTTCCAAATTATTATACATTTTTCCTCCTATTTCAAAGCAAAGGATATTTCACAAGTCATTACAATTTCCCCATCTCTTATAATATTACCCTTTCCAATACCGAGATTTTTTACTATTTTCATCATCTCACAAGTTATTTCCAAATAATCTCCTGGTTTTACTGGCTTATAAAATCGTGCATTTTTTATTCCACCAAGCAAAGCAAGCCTTTTAGGATTTTCTCTTAAAAGTGCTACTGCTCCAACTTGAGCAACTGCTTCTATTTGAAGAACCCCAGGCATTATGGCCTCCTGTTGGAAATGTCCTTGAAAATAATATTCTCCACCAGATACTGATTTAATTCCCTTTGCATATTTATTATTGTCTATTTCAACAATCTTGTCAATCATTATAAAAGGATAAGAATGTGGTAAGATTTCTTTTAATTGATCAAAATTTATTTCCATATTAATACCTCTTAAAAATTAGGGCTGCATTATGTCCCCCAAATCCAAGTGAGTTTTTGAGAAAATAATTTATAGGATATTCTTCTGCTTCTAAAGCAAAGTTAAGATCACATTCTAAATCTCTATTTTTAAAATTTATTAATGGGGGTAAAAATCCTTCATTCATTGCTAAAATCGAAAGTATTGATTCAACAGCACCAGAACCACCTAGTAGATGTCCCATTTGAGATTTTGATGAAGATACTTTAATTTTTCTATCTCCAAATATATTTTTTATTGCAAGAGTTTCAAGTTTATCATTTAAAAATGTTGAAGTTCCGTGGGCATTTATATAATCTATTTCATCTGCACTTATTCCCGCATCTTTTATAGCATCTGCAATTGCTTTTGTTGCAAACTTTGCATCAGGTGATGGTGATGTTATGTGATAAGCATCACAATTTACTCCATAACCAACTAATTCTGCAATTATATTTGCTCCTCTTTTTAAAGCTGAATCCAAACTTTCTAAAACCAAAACACCAGCACCCTCTCCCATTACAAATCCGTTCCTATCCTTATCAAAAGGAATTGATGCCCTATTTTTATCCTTAGAAGTGCTAAGAGCTTTCATAGATGTAAATCCACCAATGCCAAGTTCGGTAATCGATGCCTCACTTCCTCCGGCAAAGATAATTTCTTCGTAACCATCTTTTATTGCCCTATAAGCTTCCCCTATTGCATTTGTAGATGATGCACAAGCAGTTACCATAGATATACAAGAACCATGTGCTCCTAGTTCTATTGCAACATTTGCACCTACTGAATTTATTATTGCCTTTGGGATAAAGTAAGGACTTAACTTATCAAATCCCCTATTCATTCCCCTTACATAATCTTCCTCAATAGTTCTTATTCCACCAATCCCTGAACTTATATAAACTCCAACTCTTTTATTTTCTATTTCTTCTTTTGAAAGTTTTGAATCTTTCATAGCATTTTTTGCAGCTAAGATGGCATATTGATTTACCTTATCCAATCTATTTATTTCTTTTCTTGAAAATTCTTTATCTTCTTTATAATTTTTAAGTTCAGCTGCAAGAGTAACTTCTCTATTTTCTATTGGATAACGCGTGATTTCGTCAATAGCACATCTTCCATCACTCATAGATTTTATAAGTTCTTCTTTCGTTGAACCTATTGGTGTTAAAGCACCAAAACCTGTAACTACAACTCTCATATATTCATTCCTCCATCAACTGAAATAACTTGACCAGTTATGTATGACGAGTCTTTTCCTGATAAAAAATAAACTAATCCAGCTACATCTTCAGCTTTCCCATATCTTTTTAAGGGAATATCTCTTAAAATTTCTTCCTTAACTGCATCATTTAAATTATTTGTCATTTCTGTATCTATAAAACCAGGTGCTACTGCATTTACCAAAATATTTTTTGTAGCAAGTTCTTTGGCAAGTGACTTAGTAAAACCAATGATTCCAGCTTTTGAGGCACTGTAATTTGTTTGTCCAACATTGCCTCTAATTCCACTTATAGAGGCAATATTTATTATTCTCCCGCTTTTTTTCTTCATCATTGTCCTTGCAAATAATTTGGAGAGATAAAAAACCGAATATAAATTTGTTTCTATTACTTTTACAAAGTCCTCTTCTTTCATTCTAAAAATTACATTATCCAAAGTCATACCTGCATTATTTACTAGTACTTCTACATCAAGATTTTCTTCTTTACATATATTAAAAACTTTCTGACAATCTTCAAAATTAGATAGGTCTGCACTTATACAAATAACTTCTGTATCTAATTCTTTTTTTAATTTATCTATCTTATCTTTCTTACTTCTTGTATGGAGGATTAAATTATAATCACTTGCAAGCTTTCTTGCAATAGCACTTCCAATACCCCCACTAGCCCCTGTTATTAGAGCATATTTTTTATTATTCATCATTACCCCTTAATTATTTCTTCTTCGTTTTTTAGAGAAATCACTTGAACTTCTTTGAAGTTTTTTCTAATTATATTAGAAATCACACTACCCGGACCGATTTCTACAATCTTATCCACTCCAGAATCTATCATATTTTTTATATCATCAAAAAGTCTCACAGGATTATATATATGTTTTGATAAAACAATTCTTAAATCTTCTTCACTATATTTTTTCCCTGTTAGATTTAAATAATAATCTATCTTAGGTTTTTCAAATTTTATTTCTTTTAACTTTTCAAAATATTTTTTTCCAGCATTTTCCATAAAGCTTGTGTGAAAGGCACCACTTACTTTCATTTCAATGGCTCGTATTTTTCTTTCAGTCATGTATTCTTTAAAAAAGTCTATTTTTTTTGTATCTCCAGCAACTACAACTTGCTTTGGACTATTTATATTTGAAATATGGATTTCATCAGGATAAGAAAAATTAATAATAAGATTTTTAACTTCATCTTCATTTTTATTCAAAATTGCAAGCATCTTAGTATCATATTTTTGACTTTCATCTTGCATAAGACTTCCTCTTATTTTGACAAGAGAAAGTGCATCTTTATATGGCAAAGAACCCGCCAATACTAGACTTGCATATTCTCCAAGACTTAAGCCGCAAGTTGCAGCTATATTCTCATTCTTTTTTAAAAATTCTAGTGCAGATATTTGAAATGCAAGCATTATAGGTTGAAGATTTTCAGTCCTTGATAATTCTTCTAGATCTCCATTTAAAATAATCTTTTTATACTCAGAAATTTCTTCATATATATATTTGGTTTTTGAATGATTTAAAAAAACTTTTCCCATATTTTCATATTGAGAACCTTGCCCTCCAAAAACCACCCCTATTTTAGTCATTTTTCCTCCAGTAACCAGTCTATATAATCATCTACAGACCTAACTTTTTCAATATTTTCTATATCAGTTCCTGCAAAAAATAATCCATTATCTATATCCCCTTTTACAGCATTTATAAGAGCCTCGCTTATACAATAATTTGTATCTTTTCTTTTGCAAGTTTTAATACATGAAATACAACGCTTAGGTGGAATTTTTTCTGATTTCATTCTTTTAACAAGTTTGTTTTCTATACCTCTTGCAAGTAGTCCAACAGGACTTTCTAATATAACATTTTTAAGATTTCCATTATTTATTTCTTTTAGAAGTTTTTCTTTTGTAGATTTTGGCATACCTGATTCTTCTGTAAACAAAAATCCTGTTCCTATTTGAACTCCACTAGCTCCCATTTTTAAAGCTTTTTTCATAGCTTGTGGACTACCAAAGCCTCCTCCAACAAAGACTGGAATTTCTTCACTTAATTTAATAATTTTTTTCAACTCATCTAGAATATTTATTTTCAAATCCTCTCTTTTAAATCCAAGATGACCACCAGCTTTAGGTCCTTCCAAAATTATTAAATCAGGTTTTCTTTTGTACTTCACCCACTTCTTCATAATAATCTTTAATGCTCTTTCTGATGATACAATAGGGCCTATTATTTTTTCTTCTGAAATATATTTTGGCAATTCAAGGGGGAGTCCTGCTCCTACAACTACACCATCAACATCTGTACTATTTAAAAACTCTAAATATTCATTAAATCTTTCTACAACATGCATTAAATTTGTCAGTATGAGACCTCTACCATTCGACTTTTCCCTTGCAAATTTTAAATCTTCTATAAAGGCTCTCTTATTTGCCTCAAATGGATTTTTCATAAAATCTTCCTGTGCATAACCAGGATTTACCATTGATAAAGTGCCTATCCCAGCTCTATTTGCTACTGCTGCTACTAAGCTTTTATTTGACATACCAATTGCCATAGCTCCTTGAATAATTGGTATATTTATATATTTATTTTTTATTTTTATATTCATCTTTTATTTCTCGGTATTCACTCATTAATTTTTCAATATATTCTTTTACAGATATCACCGAATTAAAGGAGCCAATAGATAAGCCAGTCATTACAGATCCATTTTCTACATCCCCTTCAACAACAGCTTTCCTAAGTCTACCAATGGTGAAATTTTCAAGTTCTAAAAGAGAATTATTTCTTTCAAGCCTTTGATATTCTCTTGTCATCTTATTTTTTAAGACTCGCATAGGTATTCCATTTATATTCCCAATTACAGTTACTTTTGATGAATTAGATTTTAATAATTTGTTTTTATAATTTTCATGAATTGGACATTCCTTAGTAAATAAAAATCCTGTACCGATTTGTACTCCACTTGCTCCTAAAACTTCTGCTGCAAAAATTTCTCGTCCAGAGGCTATACCTCCTGCTGCTATAACTGGTCTTTTAGTCTGTGCTATAGCTTGAGGAATAAGGGTCATAGTTGTCATTTGTCCAATATGCCCTCCAGCTTCCAAGCCTTCTGCTATAAATGCAAAGGGTTCAAGAGCCTCATATCTTTTTATTTGAATTGGTGATGATATTAGCTGTAGAACCTTAATTTTTTTATTTTCGAAATCATCAGCATACTTTTCATAACTTCCTGCTCCAACTGTTATTATATTTACATCTTCTTCTAAAACAACTTTAACTAGCTTATCAATGTCTGGTCTAAGCATCATCAAATTAACCCCAAAAGGCTTGTCTGTTATTTTTCTCAATGCTCTTATATTTTCTCTTAGAGAATTGCTATCCATTCCTCCAGAACCAATAATACCTAAACCACCAGCACTTGAAACTGCTCCAGCAAATTCTCCATTTGCAATATGTGCCATTCCACCTTGTATAATCGGATACTTTATATCAAGTAATTTTTTTAAATCCATTTCACCACTCCATCAAAACACTTACAACAGAAAGACCTGCACCGAAACCAGAAAAGATTATTTTTTCGCCTTCTTTAATAGAAGCAAAGTTTTCTGCAAGAACAAGAGGAATAGATGCAGCAGACGTATTTCCATATTTTTGTAAATTTGATAGACAATTGCTTTTTTCCATTCCGATTTTTTCTACAACATGATTGATTATTCTCTTATTTGCTTGATGTAAAATCATCTTATCTATATCTTTTCCTGTAAATTTATTTTTATCTAAAAGTCTTTTTATAGAATTTAAAACTTCTTCAATTGCAAACCTATAAACTTTTTTCCCATCCATAGTGATTTTAGAGTTTTCACCTAAATTCAAAGAATTTTCATTTGGAAAAGATGCTACGTCAGCCTCCCATAGCTTATTATTTTTTTCTACCAAAACTCCTCCTGCTCCATCTCCAAAAAGTATGGCTGTCTTTCTATCTTCCATATCCATAAAGTCAGAAATCTTTTCACTTGCAAAGATATAAGCTCTTCTTCCCTCTAAAAGGTATGACTCTGCCATAAGTAAAGCTGCAACGAATCCACTGCAAGCAAGATTTATATCTAAACAAAGACAGTGGGGATTATTCTTAAGCTCTTCTCTTACTAGGTTAGAAATTGATGGCATTCTTCTTTTAGAAGAAAAAGATGCACAAATTATTAAGTCTAGATTTTCCATATTATTTTTAAATTTCTTGACTAAATTTAATGCCATTTCATCAACTCCATAATCTGAAAATTGTCTAGTAAATATCCCCGTCCTTTTTTCAATCCACTCTGAACTTGTGTCTAGATTATTTTCGAAATAATCATTTTCTACAAATTTTTCTATATCAAACTTATGAGCTTCTATAAATTCTAAACCCACTTAACACCTATCTTTCTAAATTTATCATGCCTATCTCTAACAATTTCATTTGAGGAAAATTTTGAATAATACCTTAAATCCCCCAAAATAATTTTCTTTAAATCTGAAATTGAGATTTTATTCCTATCTTCCTTTACAATCCCATCAATAATTCCATCTTCAAGTAAATCATGTGAAGTTAATCGCATTAGTTGAGCAGATTCTCTCGCCTTTGACTTACTTTTATATAAAATTGAGGAAAATCCTTCAGGTGAAAGAATTGAAAAAACAGCTCCATCCCCCATATAAATTTTATTTGCAAGAGCAAGAGCTAATGCACCTCCTGAACCACCCTCACCGATTATAAATGCAAAACTAGGAACTTTTAAGCCAGCCATAGTAATAAGACAATCAGCAATAAGTTGATGCTGTCCCTTTTCCTCTGCTCTAACACCTGGATAGGCACCTGGTGTATCAATAAAATTAACTACTGGCCTTTTGAATTTTTCAGCTGCTTTCATTAACCTTATGGCCTTTCTATATGCATGAGGTTCAGGCATTCCAAAATTTGTTTGTATAGCCTCCTCCATACTCTTACCTTTTTGTATACCTATAAAGGTCATTGTATAATTTTCAAGCTCTCCTACTCCACCAATTATTGAGTGTGTATCTCCAAAAGCCCTATCTCCTTTTATATAATAATAATCATCGAATAAATCTTCTATAACCTCCTTAGATACACTTCTATCTTTAGACCTAGCATTTATAACTCTTTCATAAGCGTCCATATTTACTCCTATGCATCCTTAAAATTTTTCCGATTATTTCTCTTTGATTTTTTCTCTCAATAATCATGTCTAAGAATCCGAAATTTTCAAGATTTTCTGCTTTTTGAAAATTATCTGGTATCTTTTCACGAAGTGTTTCCTTTATTACTCTTGGACCAGCAAATCCTATTAAGGCACCAGGCTCTCCAATGTTATAATCTCCTTGAGCTGCAAAGCTTGCACTAACTCCTCCCATAGTAGGATTAGTTAGAAGACTTATGTAAAGTCCACCTTTTTCTCCAAAAGAATAAAGTGCTGAACTAATCTTTGCCATTTGCATTAAAGAAAAAATCCCCTCTTGCATTCTAGCTCCTCCACTTAAAGAAATAATTACAATAGGTAGTTGCTTTTTCTCTGCTTCTTCTATCATTTTTGTTATTTCTTCTCCAACATAAGTGCCAAGACTGCCTAACATATATGTATTAATAAGTGAAGCCACTAAAACTGAATTTCCCAAAATTTTACCTCTTGCAATTTTTACAGCTTCGGTTTTTTCATCCTCTTTCTTATTTCTATAATTTGGAAAATTTATAGGGTTGGTTTTTTTTGAATTATAATCAATTACCCTATATCCCTTATCTAGGAGCATATCAAATCTGTCTATACCAGTTAAGGGAAAATATGAAGAACATTGTGAGCAAATAAATAAATTTTTTTTCAAGTCTTCTAAATGATTTGCCTTCCCACATTTTTTACAAACAAATATTTTTTCATTGTTTTTTTTTGTTGAAAAATCCTTGGCAAGCTTGCTAAGTTTTTTTATTGTGTATAATAAAGTCTTTCTATTTTTAAGATCTTTCTTGGACAATTTTAGCTACCTCTTTCATTTTATTTATTAAGACTTCTTCCTTATCTTTAATATAATTTGTATGGATTCTGCCTTTTAAAAAATCTACATCAAATAAAAGTGTATACATAAACCCTAGATTTGTCTCTATTCCCTCAATCATAGTTTCTTCTATAGCTCTCCTAAGTTTTTTTATTGAGTTTAACCTTTTATTATCCTTTACTATTATTTTTCCAATCATAGAATCATAGTAGATAGGAATATCAAATCCTTTATAGATAGCTGATTCAAACCTTGTACCCATTCCTCCAGGTGTAAATAAAAAATTTATTTTTCCACTTGATGGCATAAAGTTATTTAATGGGTCAACTGAATTTATCCTAACCTCAATTGAATGTCCAAAACACTTTACATCTTCTTGATTTATTGAAAGACCAATACCTGAAGCAATTTTAAATTGTTCCTTAATAATATCAATTCCAGTAATCATTTCTGTTACTGCATGCTCGACTTGAAGTCTTGTATTCATCTCGCAAAAATAAAAATTCTCATCATTATCAACTAGAAATTCAATAGTTCCTGCACCAGTGTATTTAGTAACTTTCACACACTCTAGGCTTGCTTTATAAAGCTTTGCTCTTAATTGATTAGATATAAAATCACAAGGGGCTTCTTCTAAAAGTTTTTGATTATTTCTTTGCAAACTACATTCTCTTTCAAACAAATGTATAGCTTTATCTCCATCTGATAAAATTTGTACTTCAATATGCCTTGGTTGCTCAATAAGTTTTTCGATAAATATTTTTTCATCACCAAAAGAAGCTTTTGCTTCAGCCTTAGCTAAATTAATAGCATGAAAAATTTCCTCAGCAGAATCAACTCTTCTCATTCCCTTTCCTCCACCACCACTTCTGGCTTTTAGGAGTATAGGATAGCCAATTTCTTCACAAATTTTTAATATTTCTTCCTCACTTTGCTTATTAAGTGGAATTCCCTTTGCAACAGGAACTCCAATCTTTTCCATAAGTTTTTTGGCTTGAATTTTATCACTCATTAATTCTATTACATCTGGACTTGGACCTATAAAAATAATCCCTTCATCCCTGACCATTTTAGCAAATTCATGAGATTCTGATAAAAACCCATATCCCGGATGAATTGCATCACAATTCTTTTCTTTTGCACAAGATATAATCGCATCCATATTTAAATAAGTATCCTTAGAAAACTTATCTCCTATACAAACTGCTTCATCAGCTAAATAAATATAAGATTGATTTGCATCGGCTTTTGAATAAATAACTAAACTTTCAATACCTAACTCTCTAGCACTTCTTAAAATGGATAATGCACACTCACCACGATTTGCAATCAAAACTTTCTTGATCATAATTGCTCCAATTTAAAAATTTCAGCATCATATTCAACAAAGTCTTCATTGGATACAAGACAATCAACAATCCTACAATCATAAGGAGCTTTTATTTCATTCATCATCTTCATTGCCTCAATAATACATAAGGTGCTTCCTTTTTTTACCTTATCCCCTATTTTTACAAAGGGATCTGCCTCTGGACTTTTAGAAGAGTAAAAAACTCCAAGAACTGGAGCCTTCAAAATCTTTATATTTTTTTCTTCTTTTACTATTTCTTTCTTTTCTACTTTTGCATCATTGATTACCTTTTTAGCTTCAAAATTCTTGTTATTTTCTTTAACACTTTCTTGTAAGTTATTTTCAAAAAATGAATTTTTTCCAATTTTCAAAGAAAAATTATCCAATTTAAATTCAAGAACATCAAGTGATGAATCTTCCAAAGACTTAATAAGTTTTTCTGTAATTTCTAAATACTTTTCCATATTATTTATTCAAATAACATATTAGATCTTCTATAGTAGCTATTTTTTCAAATGCATCATCAGGAATTTCCTTTCCTGTTTCTTCTTCTATCGCCATTGTTAATTCAACTGCATCTAGAGAATCTAGACCTAGATCATCTTTTAGATTTGATTCCATCTTAATTTCTTCCTTGTCAATTCCAAAGTTACTAGCAATTATATTTTTTAAATTTTCTAAATTCATTTTATTCCTCCAATTAGTTAAAAATTTTTACTTAATCATTTTATAGTATTAATTCTCTTTTGTCAATTATTTAAGTTTTTTTATATAATTTTTTTTATTCTTTTTCTAAGTTAATTATAACTATTTGAAATTTTCAATTAATATCCTAAATTTATAGATGATTAATAAAAAAGGATATATGCATCGACTTATTATCGATTACATATATCCTAATAAAAAGATTAATATTCCAATTTATTATAGATTTTTTAATTTATTAGTAAAACTTTATTTTTAATTGCCTTAAAGATGAAAGTAATATTTTATTTATCAAAATCATAATTTTATAGACACATCTCCATAGCTTAATTTTCTGATTTTTTCATTTTCTAATATTACAAGCGATCCATTTTCATCAATATCCAATGCAAGTCCCTCTTTGATTGAACCATCAATACTATAATATATTTTCTTATTTAAAACAATTAAATAGCTCTTATACTCATCTATTATTATCCCTCTTTCTATTTTAAATATATCCGATAGTTCATTTAAAATCTTTGCTACTATTAAATTTTTATCTATTCCATCTCCAATTACACCAGCAACACTTCTAACTTCTTTTGAAAATTTGCTTTGATCCGTACCTATGTTAATTCCAATTCCAACCACTATATCTGTAATATCACCGTACATATTTATGAGCGACTCTGTTAAAATTCCACAAACTTTTTTATTATCAATAAAAACATCATTTACCCATTTAACTCCTACTTCAAGACCTATATTTTTTAAAACTCTAACTACAGCTACTACAGCTCTAATTGTTAAAATATCTGCAAAAACAAGTTCATCTTTTTTAAGAAAAATAGAAAAATATAGTCCTCCAGGAGATTCAAATTTTCTACCACACCTTCCTTTCCCATCACTTTGTTTTGGTGCAACAAAGATAGAAAAATGATTTTTGCCATTTTTCTTTGCTTCATCGTTCGTAGAATCAATTTCTTTAAAGCAATTTATTTCAATTCCATGCAAATCTTTTTGCAAATTTTTCCTTATTTCTTCTGATAAAACTCTATTTTCATTTTTAATTCTATATCCTTTTTCACTATAATTAATAATGTATCCATCTTCTTTAATTAAATTTACTATTTCTTTAACTTTAGATATTGAAATATTTAATTTATCAGCAATTGTTTGCCCTGATATAAATGAGTTAGTATCATTTTTTATTAAAAAAAATACTTTTTCTTTAAGCTGCATTCTATAATCCTTTCACTATAATAATCAGTAGAGAGATATTTTAAATTTATGCTAGGATTATTACAATAGTCCTAATAATTTTTACTTTAATATACTATATATATTATTCTTATATTTATTAACTCATGCATTATTTATATAATATTTTACCAAATGGTCAAATAAAGCTCAATCAATAGATATTATCTATATTTAATAATATATACTTCCTGTCGATAATATCCTTGCTTATTTTAAAACTTTAGCATAGTAAAAATATTTATCTTTACTTTGACACTTTCCATAACATTGTATAATATATTTCTTGGAGGTTATAAATGAAATTTAAAACAAAAGACATAACAAAAATAGCACTTTTAGTAGCGCTTATAGCTGTAGGTGCTTTTATATCAATTCCTGTAGGTCCTGTTCCAATTACTCTACAAAGCTTTTTTATATTTATGACTGGACTTTTATTAACACCTTTTTACGCTGGACTCACAGTTTTTATCTATCTACTACTTGGATTGCTGGGATTTCCAATTTTTGCTGGATTTAGCGGGGGTATACAGTCATTTTTAAAACCAAGTTTTGGATTTTTAATTGCATTCGTTATTTGTGCAGTATTTATTTCTAAGTTTACTAAAGGAGAAAAAAGTTTTATAAAGATTGTATCAGCTCTTATCATTTCAGAAATTATTTTATATTTGATAGGACTTCCTTATATGTATTTTATTTTAAATAAAATAATGGGAACTACAATAAGTATATCAAAAGTATTTACAATTGGAATGATTCCTTTTATTGTTCCAGACTTAGTAAAAATTCTCTTAGCTGCAATCATAGTCCCAAGAATTTCAAAGATTATAAAAATAAATTCATAGCAAAAAATATAAAATTGAACTATATTCTTAATTTTTGGTCTGTAATAAAAAAGACATATTTAATCATTTACCTTACAATTAAATTAACCACAACTTAATAAGGGAGATTAAAGTCAAGTCCAAAATATTGTGTAAATTATCCTAGTCCAATATTTACTATTTCATTTTAATATACAATTTAGAAGATGTTATCCAATCCTCATTGATATCAATGAGGATTGCTCCTATTAGTCTAATAGCCGATTCTTGATTTGGAAATATTCTAATCACTTTTTCACATCTTCTAACTTCTTCGTTTAGTCTTTCTAAGCAATTGGTTGATTTAAGTCTACTATGAATTACTCCATTAGATAAATAGGAAAAAGCATCTTCAAAGCCTTCATCTAAGGTGTTTAAAGAGGTTTGAT